>NZ_JAUXVZ010000036.1 GCF_030680185.1 Phenylobacterium sp. | reverse complement strand
GTGACCGCGGCGATCTCGTCGATGTCCAGGCCAGACGTGTTGGTGGCCAGGATCGCGCCGGGTTTGCAGATGGCGTCCAGCCTGGTGAAGATGTCCTTCTTGATGTCCATGCGCTCGAACACCGCCTCGATAACGAGGTCGACGTCGGCCAGCGACTCCATCTCCAGCGAGCCGGTGATCAGGGCGCAGCGCTCTTCCACCTGCTCGGCCGTAATACCGCCGCGCGAAGCGGTGCGCTCATAGTTCTTGCGAATGGTGGCCAGGCCGCGGTCCAGGGCCTCCTGCTTGACCTCGGTCAGCACCACCGGGATGCCGACATTGGCGAAGTTCATGGCGATGCCGCCGCCCATGGTGCCGGCGCCGATGATGCCGACCTTGTTGACCGGGATGACCTGCGTGTCGTCGGCCACGTCGGGGATCTTCTGGGCCTGCCGCTCGGCGAAGAAGGCGTAGCGCTGGGCGGCCGATTGCGAGCCGCTCATCAGCTCGTTGAACAGCTTGCGCTCGGTGGCCAGGCCCTCTTCGAAGGGCTGGTTCACGGCCGCCTCGATGCAGCGGATGTTGTATTCCGGCGCCAGGAAGCCGCGGAACTTCCGCGCATTGGCCTTGCGGAAATTCTCGAAGATCTCGGGCTTGCCCTTGGCGGCTTCCAGCTTCTCGTTCTGGTCGCGGATCTTGGCCAGCGGCCGGCCCTCGGCCACCACCTTGCGGGCGAACGCGATGGCCTGCTCGCGCAGCTTGCCCTCCTCGACCAGCTCGTCGACCAGGCCGAGGCTCGCGGCCTCCTTGGCCGGCACGTGGCGGCCCGAGGTCATCATGGCGAGCGCGTTCTCGACGCCGACCACCCGGGGCAGGCGCTGGGTGCCGCCGGCGCCGGGCAGCAGGCCCAGATTGACCTCCGGCAGGCCCAGGCGAGCCGAGGGCGTGGCCACCCGGTAGTGGGCGCACAGGGCCACTTCCAGACCGCCGCCCAGGGCGGTGCCGTGGATGGCGGCGATCACCGGCTTGGCGGCGCCTTCGATGACGTCCTGCACATCGGCCAGCTGGGGATCGGCCATGGCTGAGCCGAACTCGGTGATGTCGGCGCCGGCGATGAAGGTGCGGCCCTCGCAGACCAGCACTATGGCCTTGGCGGCCGCGTCGGCGTCGGCCTGCTTGAAGGCCTCGAACAGGCCCTGGCGGACCGCGGCCGACAGGGCGTTCACCGGCGGCGAGTTCAGGGTGATGACGGCGACGTCGCCGTCGAGGGTCAGGTCGGTGACCGGATTGATCTGGCTCATGCGCGTCCTCGGAATTCGTTGGGGCCGCTTCTCGGACGGGCGACCTGGCTGATTCAAACGCGTGTTATAGGCCTGACAGGATGGGGCTGAGTCAATCGGCCTCACCCCCGATCAAGGCGCCGCCGGCCTGACGCAAGGGCAGGCGGGGCAAGGGAAACGCACAGTCAAAGGAGCCTCTCATGGCGCTCGATCTCTTCACCCTCCAGGGGCGCACGGCGCTCGTCACCGGCGGCTCGCGCGGCATCGGCAAGATGATCGCCGCCGGCTTCCTGGCCCAGGGGGCCAAGGTCTATATCTCGTCGCGCAAGGCCGACGCCTGCGACGCCGCGGCCGAGGAATTGTCGCAAGGGGGCGGGACCTGCATCTCCCTGCCGCAGGACGTCTCATCGGTCGCCGGCTGCCAGGCGCTGGCCAAGGCCATCGAGGAGCGCGAGGACAAGCTCGACATCCTGGTGAACAACGCCGGCGCCGCTTGGGGCGCGCCCTTCGAAGAGTTTCCCGAGCATGGCTGGGACAAGGTGATGGACCTGAACCTCAAGTCCCCCTTCTTCCTGACCCAGGCCCTGCATGTGGCCCTGAAGAAGGCCGGGACCCATGACCAGCCGGCCAAGGTGATCAACATCGCCTCGATCGACGGCATCCGCCTGAACCCCCAGGACACCTATTCCTACCATGCCTCCAAGTCGGGTCTGATCTATCTGACCCGCCGGCTGGCGGCCCGCCTGATCGCCGACAACATCGTGGTCAGCGCCATTGCGCCCGGCGCCTTCGCCTCGGAGATGAACCGCACCGCCCGCGACCATGGGGACGCGGTGGCCAAGGCGATCCCCGCCCGTCGCATCGGTCGCGATGAGGACATGGCTGGCGCCGCCATCTATCTGGCCAGCCGGGCCGGCAACTATGTGGTCGGTGAGACCATCGCCGTCGACGGCGGCGTGGCCCTGGCCACGGTCGGCGCCATCGGCTGAGTGGGCCTGGCCTGAGGACCGGCGCGACCTTCGCTTTACCTTTGCGTCAAGGTGTAGATAGAGAGGGGGCTGCGCCGGTTCCTGGGTCTCCCCACGCAGGGCCAGCGAGGATTGGAGCCGTCATCCCCATGGGCGAACGGAACGTCGCGCGCGCGACCGATCGGTACGAAAAGAAGCGCGAGGACATCCTCGACGCCGCGACGGTGATCCTCAATCAACTGGGGGTCAAAGGCCTGACCCTGAGCGTGGCGGCAGGCGCCGTGGGCCTGTCGACCACCAGCGTGACCTATTATTTCAAGCGCAAGGACGACCTGGCCGCCGCCTGCCTGATGCGCGGCGTCGACTGGCTGGCCCATCTGGCCGAGAGCGCCCAGACGACCAGTGATCCGACCGAGCGCCTGACCCTGGTGTTTGATCTTCACCTGGAGCGGCTGCGCCTGACGGCCACGGGCCAGGCGCCGCCCCTGCCGGTGCTGTCGGACATCCGCGCCCTGAACCAGCCCCGCCGGGGCGAGGTGTTCGCCGCCTATATGAAGGCCTTCCGTCGCATGCGGCAGATCTTCGAGGCGCCGGATCTGGCCTGGCTGACCCGGGGCCGCCGCACGGCCCGGACCCATATGCTGCTGGAACAGATCTTCTGGTCGGCTTCCTGGCTGCCCAAGTACGATCCGGAGGACTATCCGCGCATCCGTGAGCGCATGTGCGACATCCTGCTGAACGGCCTGGCTGTTCCCGGCGCCGAATGGGCCCCGAAGCTGCCGTCGATGTCGGAACTGGCGCCGGGCGAGGGCCTGGAGATGAGCCGCGACGCCTTCCTGCGCGCCGCCACCCGGCTGATCAACACCCACGGCTACAAGGGCGCCTCGGTCGACCGGATCTCGGCCGAGCTCAACGTCACCAAGGGCTCCTTCTATCACCACAACGAGGCCAAGGACGACCTGGTGGTCACCTGCTTCGAGCGCAGCTTCGAGGTCATGCGCCGGGTTCAGCGGCTGGCCATGGGCCGCGACGGCGACCAGTGGAGCAAGCTCTCCAGCGCCGCGGCGGCGCTGGCCGAATACCAGCTCTCGGACTATGGCCCCCTGCTGCGATCCTCGGCGCTGAGCGCCCTGCCCGAGCCGATCCGCAAGGAGATGGGCCAGGACTTCAACCGGGTGTCGGACCGCTTCGCCTCGATGATCTCCGACGGGATCGCCGAGGGCTCCATCCGGCCGGTGGACCCGTTCATCGCCGCCCAGATGCTGGCCGCCACCCTCAACGCCGGCGCCGAGCTCGCCTTCTGGGTGCCTGGGCTGCGGCAGAAGGCGGCGCCGGCGGTGTTTGTCCGCCCCATGCTGATGGGCGTCTTCAAGCCCTGAGCCCAGAGCGCGTTCCGATAGGTGAGGACCGGTTATCGGACCAAAACGCGCTCAAGACTTAGCGTCTGGCGCCTATTGCGGCCCGGGCGTCTCGATCCCGTCGGCCCCGGCTTCGGAGGCCAGTTGGCGAACCGAGGCTTCATGCTTGTCGCGGGTGATGGCGTAGAAGGCCACGAAGGCGATGGCCGCGGCGTAGAGCAAGCCCAGCAGCGGCACATAGAGCAGGCCCAGATTGAAGATCACCTCCTCGGGCACCTGGCCCGGCTGGGCGTTCTGCGGGAAGGCGATGGCCAGCAGGATCATGCTGGAGGCGAAGATGCCGATGCCGGACACCGCCTTGTTCACGAAGCTGGCGGCGGCGAAGAACAGTCCTTCGGAGCGGCGGCCGGTCTTCAGCTCGGAGTCTTCGACCACGTCGGCGATCATCGAGGAGATCAGGATGGCCGCGGTGATCGAGAGGCCCGTCGACAGGGTGGTCTGCAGGAAGAGCAGGGGCACGACGATCGGCTCGCCATTGTCGGGGAACACCCCCAGCAGCCGCAGGGTGATGGGCGCTGCGCCAATGAAGAAGGCGGCGACCTTGGTCAGCTGGGCCGCGCCCTTCTTGCCCATCCGCTTGGACAGCGGCGCGGCCAGGCCAAAGGCCAGGGCCGCGGAGATGAAGTTGCCGATGGCGAAGAGCGAGATCTCGGCGGCCGACAGCTCCCAGAAATAGGTGTTGAAATAGAGGTTCAGCGACAGGGTCAGGCCGCCGGCCATGGCGTTGAACAGGCCGGCCATGATCAGGACCAGGAAGGAGCGGTTGGACAGGGTGCCCGCCATCTCTTTCATCACCTGGCCAAAGGTCAGCTTGCGCTGAGGCGGCGTCACCAGGTCGGGGATATGGCGGTGGGTGCCGATGGCTGAGACCAGGATGGCGAACAGCATGATGCCGGCCGCGACCAGGCCATAGGTGACGTAGCCGTCGCGATTGAGCTGTCCGACGGGATACTCCGCCGTCGGCCGCAGGAAGACCTGGAAGGCCAGCAGGACCATGGTCAGCCCGCCCCACCAGGCGAAGAAGTACCGATAGCTCAGCACCTTGGTGCGTTCGTCGTAGTCGGTGGTCAGCTCGGCGGCGAGCGCGGTGGAGGGGATCTCATAGAGGGTGATGAAGGTGCGGATCATCACCGCCACGGCCAGCAGGTAGAAGAACATGCCGGTCTGGGACAGCTCCGGCGGATTCCACAACAGGCCGTAGGTGATCGCCACCGGCAGGGCCGCGGCGTACATGAACGGGTGACGCCGGCCCCACTTCGATCGCCAGTTGTCCGACACCTGGCCGATCAGCGGATCGGAGATGGCGTCGAAGATCATGGCGATCATGATCACCAGCCCGACCAGGTGCGCGGGCAGGCCGATCACCTGATTGTAGAAAATCAGCAGGAGATAGGAAAAGCCCTGGTCCTTGACCCCGAAGGCGACGGTGCCGAAGCCGTAGAACAGCTTGGTGGGCAGGCTGAGTTTCTTGCGGGGGGGACGCACGGCGCTGGCGGTCACGGTCGATCCTTGGCCGAAGGCGGCGCCAGGGCCGGCGACGCATACTGAAGGCGGCCTGCGAACAGGCCGGCGCATCTAAGTGACGCTTCAGCTTTCAGACAAGGGCGCGGCCCGGGAAATCGTCTCCCGGGCCGGCGGGCGCCCGCCGCGGAGGCCTCAGGCGCCGGTGACCGGGGGCGAGGCCGGTCCGGTCGGGCCGGCGTCCCGTTCGGCCTGCGCCTTCAGGGCCGTCTCCTCCAGCTTGCGCAGGTTTTCCTCGTGGGCCGCCTTGTCGATCTTGAACATGAACAGGCAGCCGATGGCGATGGCGTAGAAGAACAGCAGGGTCGGAAGATAGATCAGCGCCATGTTGCGCAGGACCTCTTCATCGACCCCGCCACGGACGGCGCTCTGCGGGAAGGAGACAAAGGCCAGCACCGCGCCGGAGACGAAGACGCCGACCCCGGAGACCACCTTCTTGAACAGGTTGTCGAAGGAGAACAGCAGGCCTTCGGAGCGGCGGCCGGTCTTGACCTCGGAGTCCTCGACCACGTCGGCGATCATCGAGGCCAGCATGACGCCGGTCATCATCGCCATCGCGCCGTTGGCGATCACGTCGACGAACAGGATCCAGAACAGGAAGTCGGTGCCGTTGGCCGGCATCCAGCCGATCAGCCTCAGGGCGATCGGGCCGAGCAGGGCGACCACGGCGCCGGCGAACATGGAGATGGCGCCGTTGCGCTTGCCCATCTTGGCCGCCACCTTCGGCGCCAGCGATACGCCCATGACGCTGGCGATCACGCCGGCGACGGTCAGCAGGGACAGCTGGTTCTGGGTGAGCTCCCAGAAATACAGGAAGAAGTAGAGCTCAAGCCCGCCCTTCACCCCCAGCGACATGGACATGAACACGCCCGAGATGGTCAGCACCACGAAGGAGCGGTTGTTCAGCGTGTGGGCCACTTCCCGGGCCATGCCGATGAAGGTGATCTTGCGGGTCGGCGGCTTGCGCAGCTCGGGGATGTATTTGTGGGTCCCGGCGGTCGAGGCCAGGATGATGATGAAGATCAGGATCGCGGCGCAGAGCGCGTAGCTGAAATAGCCTTCCTGAGCCAGGACGCCGCCGGTCCCGTCGGCGTTCTCCCGGAGGAAGACCTGATAGGCCAGGAGCGTCATGCCCAGGCCGCCGGCGACGCCGAAGAAGCCGCGCAGGGCGATGAGGCTTGTGCGGTCGTCGTAGTTCTTGGCCAGTTCCGGCGCCAGGGCCGAGGACGGCAGTTCGAAGAAGGTGTCGAACAGGCGGATCACCAGCAGGCAGGTCAGCATGTAGGCGAAGATCTGCGCGTGCTCCCAGCCTTCTGGCGGGTTCCAGATCAGGAAGAAGGCGATCGCCACCGGCAGGGCGGCGATATACATGAACGGGTGGCGCCTGCCCCAGCGAGAGCGGAAATTGTCCGACACCTGGCCCACGATCGGATCGACGAAGGCGTCGAAGATCAGGGCGAACATGATGGCCGTAGAGACCATCTGGGGCGGCAGGCCGATGACCTGATTGTAGAACAGCAGCAGGAAGGTGGAGAGCCCGCGCTGCTTGATCGCGCTGGCTGCGCCGCCCGCCCCATAGAGGATGCGGGTGGTGAGGCTGAGACGTCGGTCAGCCGAGGCCGCAGCCGAGGCCGGGGTCGAAGGGGCCGTCATGTGTTTGGATCCTCAGGCCTTTGAGCCAATGGGCGAGGGGCCGCCGGGCAAGGGTTCAGCGGTGGTGTCGGTCGCCTCGTGGGCGGCCGCCGTGGCCTTGGCGCCGGCTTCGTCGAGGATACGGAGATTATCCTCGTGCTTGGCCTTGTCGATGTTGAACAGAGAGAGACAAACGATCCCCAGCCCGTAGAGCAGGGTGACCAGGGGCAGGTAGATCAGCCCCATATTCTGCAGGATTTCCGGCGAGACCTCGCCGCGCCGCGCCCCTTCGGGGAAGCTGACCATGCTGAGCACGGCGCCGGCGATGAAGATGCCGACGCCCGAAACGATCTTCTTGAACAGGTTGTCGGCCGACATCAGCAGGCCTTCGGAGCGCCGGCCGGTCTTGACCTCGGCGTCCTCGACCACGTCGGCGACCATGGAGAACAGCATCACCCCCGTCGCCACGGCCATGCCGGAGTTGAAGAAGGTTTCGGTCAGCAGGATCCAGAACAGGAGGTCCGTGCCATTGGGCGGCATCACGCCCACCAGACGCAGGGCGATCGGGGTGATGCCGACAGCCAGGGCGCTGGCGAACATCAGGATCGCCCCATGCTTCTTGCCCATGGCCCGGGCGATATGGGGGGCGACGACCACCCCGCACAGGCTGCCGGCGACGCCGACGGTGGTCAGGATGGCCAGCTGGCTCTGGGTGAGCTCCCAGAAATAGAGGGCGAAGTAGATTTCGAGCCCGTTCTTTGACCCCGCGGCCACGGCGATGAACATGCCGGTCAGGGTGGCGATCACAAAGGCGCGGTTGTTGAGCGTGTGCAGAACCTCCCGCGTCATCGCCTTGAGGGTGATCTTCCGCGTCGGCGGCTGAACGAGATAGGGAATGCGGCTGTGGGTGCCGGCGGTCGAGGCCAGAATGACGATGAAGATCAGGATCGCCGACACGGCCGAATAGGCCATGTAGCCGTCCCGGGACAGGATGCCGCCGGACCCGTCGGGGTTCTCCGCCAGGAAATACTGGTAGGCCGCCACGGTCATGCCCAGGCCGCCGACCACGGTGAAGAAGGCGCGCATCGACACCAGGCTGGTGCGTTCGTTGTAGTCGCGGGTGAGTTCCGGAGCCAGGGCCGAGGAGGGCAGCTCGAAGAAGGTGTCGAACAGGCGCACCGTCAGAAGACAGGCGACCAGCCAGACGACGATCGATTCATCGCTCCACCCGGTGGGCGGATTCCAGAGCAGGAAATAGGCCACCGCCACAGGCAGGGCGGCGAAGTACATGAAGGGGTGGCGGCGCCCCAGCTTGGAGCGGAAGTTGTCGGACACCTGTCCCACGACGGGATCGACGAAGGCGTCGAAGATCAGGGCCAGCATCAGGACGCCTGACACCGTGGCCGGCGGCAGCCCCACCACCTGATTGTAGAACAGCATCAGGAAGGTCGCGAGACCGCGCGACTTCACCGCATTCGCCACCGAGCCCAAGGAATAGAGCAACTTGGTGTGCAGCTTCAGAGGAGGAATCTCTGAGGGAATCGCCGTCATCAAAATCTCCGGGCGGCAAAACGGTCAAATGCGGGCGCACGCGCACGCCCCGGCGCAGGCTGCGCCGCTGAAGCAAAATCAAGATTCTCACGCCTGGACGGGACGGACCCTAGCTCCCCAGGCTCAACCGCAAGAAAATTGCGGGTCACTGCGCGGTCCTCCCTGCCGCGCCTCTTTGCGGGCGCGGTCATTCTTGTCTCGCGTTTGCGTCGCGGCGCATATGGCGCCGATAAGCAGACACGGTCGCGGACAAGCGTGGGCGAGGCTTATCGCAGCGTCAATGCTTATGATCTTACAAGTCTGACACAAACTAACCGTTGGCCTACAACGGGTTGTGCCCGGCGCCGCGGTCGCGGGCCGGGTCGCGCCCCGGACCCGCCTCGTCCTCCCCCGCGGATGAGGATCGAAGCCTCGGCGCCGCCATTCTTGTTTGCAGTACAGAGCGAGCGACGGCGGGCGGCTAGACGGTGAGCATGACCTTGCCCAAATGACCGCCGGCCTCGAGATAGGCGTGGGCCTCGGCCGCCTGAGCGAGCGGGAAGGTCCTGTCGATCTGGGGCCGCAGCTTGCCTGCGGCGATCCACGGCCAGACCGTGGCCTCGACGGCGGCGGCCAGGCGGGCCTTCTCGTCGGCGCTGCGGGGGCGAAGGGTCGAGCCGGTGATCACCGCGCGCTTCAGCATCAGGGCGCCGATGTTCAGCTCCACCTTGGCGCCGGCCTGGGCGGCGATGAAGACCAGCCGGCCGCCGGTGTTCAGGGCGGCCAGATCCTTGGCGAAATAGTCGCCCCCGACCATGTCCAGGATCACGTCGCAGCCGCCATTGGCCCGGGCGACCTCGGCGAAGTCCTGGGCGGTGGCGTCGATGGCGATGTCGGCGCCGAGCTCCAGGGCCTGGCGGGCCTTGTCGGCGCCCCGGGCCGTAGCGATCACCCGAGCGCCAGCGGCCTTGGCCATCTGGATCGCCGTTGTCCCGATGCCGGACGTGGCGCCATGGACCATCAGGGTCTCGCCCGCCTTCAGCGCTCCATGCTCGAACACATTGGCGAAGACGGTGAAGACTGTTTCGGGCAGGCCCGCCGCCTCCAGGGGGCTGAGGCCCGCCGGGATGGGCAGGGCGTGGCGGGCGTCGCAGACGGCGTATTGCGCATAGCCGCCGCCGCCCAGCAGGGCGCAGACCTTGTCGCCGACCTGCCAGCGCCCGGCGGCGCGAACCACCTCGCCGGCCACCTCCAGGCCCATGGTGTCCGGGGCGCCGGGCGGCGGCGCGTAGAAGCCCAGCCGCTGGGCGATGTCGGGACGATTGACGCCGGCGGCCTCCACCCGGATGAGGACCTGGCCGGGGCCAGGCTCCGGCGTCGGCAGGGTGACCGCGTGCAGGGCCTCGGCGGCGCCCTTGCCGCCCTCGATGGCGATGGCGGTCATCTGGGGGGGAAGAGTCTCGGCCTGCGCCATCGTCATAGCTCCACATGCTTGCGCCCGAGCGGCGTAGGGGGTTGGATAAACCGCTCTGGAGCCATGGCAAAGGGAAGCCCGAACATGGAAGAGCCTGCAGATATCCGCCTGGGCCGGGGGCAGCGCCTGGCCGAGGTCGCGCGCGAAGACCTGGAGCTCTACGCCGTCGAGGAGTTGGAGGCCCGCATCGCTGCGCTGGACGCCGAAAAGGCGCGCACCCAGACCTTTATCGACAAGAAGAAGGCCGGGCGCGCCGCGGCCGATGCGCTATTTAGGCCATAGGGTCGCAACGCCCACTCTGGGGCGTGACTCCGGGCGGGACCGCCCGCTATGGCATGGGGGTTGCAGGTCGCCAGACCTCGGACGAACCGATCGTGCAATGGCTGGCAAGGGCTTGAGGAATTGATGAGCGAACTCACCGCACTGGCGAATCCCTGGCGCGCCGACGTCATCGCCGACTTCGCCCGCTCCGAGCTTTTCGAGCGGACCTTCCAGGAGGGCATGGATCTGGTCGAGGAGACCGCCGCCTATCTGGACGGGGGCGGACGCCAGGAATCCAAGCGCCTGGATCGCAATGCGGCCCTGGCCTATGCGGCCGAGAGCATGCGTCTGACCACCCGGCTGATGCAGGTGGCCTCCTGGCTGCTGGTTCAGCGGGCGGTGCGCGAAGGCGACATGGCCGCCGAAGCCGCCTGCGAGGACCGCTACCGCCTGGGCGCCGAAGTGGCGCGGCGGCCGTCCGACGCCAGCGTCGGTCTGTTGCCCGGCGGTCTCGTCGATCTCATGGACCGCTCCGAGCGCCTGTTCGAGCGGGTCCGGCATCTGGACAAGCGGATGTATGTGGAATCGACCGAGGAAAACGCCCCCAATCCGGTGCTGTCCCAGTTCGACCGCCTGCGGGACGCCTTCGGCGCGGCCTGAGGCTGCGCGAGGCCAGCGCGGCCTCGACGTCGAGACACAAAGAAGACGCCGCGGGCCGAGGGGCTCGCGGCGTCTTCTTTTTCAGGATCCCCGGGGTCGAAGGCCCGCCCTGAGGCGGGCCAGGACGCCCTACTTGCGGGTGAAGCCGCCGAACTTGGCGTTGAACCGCGAAACCCGGCCCGCACGGTCCAGCAGGGTGTGGGCGCCGCCCGTCCACGCCGGGTGCGTCTTGGGATCGATATCGAGGTTCAGGGTCGCGCCCTCTTTCCCGTAGGTCGAGCGGGTCTGATAGGACGTGCCATCCGTCATCACCACGGTGATGAAGTGATAATCGGGGTGGGTGTCTTGTTTCATCGCGAGGACAACCGACGTAAGAGCAAGCGGGTGATGCGCCCCCAACCCATGGGCCGGGTGCGCAAACGAGCCGCGCGTATACAGAAACGGCGGCCCTGAAGCAAGGGCGCACGGATTTCATGAGCCAACCCGCCGACAGTCCCGCCGCCGCCGATCCCAGGCCCGACGGCCGCCCTGGACTGGGGGCTGAACTCGCCCAGAACCTCGACGAAGCCGCCGCCCGCCGGCCGCGCAGCCGCAATGTCGGGGCGCTTCGCCGGCTGGTCCCCTTCGCCCGCCGCCGGGGCGGAGACGCCCTGGGCGCCCTGATCTTTCTTCTGACCGCCACGGCGGCGACGCTCGGCCTGTCGGGCGCCGTACGCCTGCTGGTGGACGCCCTGACCCAGCCCGGCGTGTCGTCGTCGCAGGTGAACCTGTGGTTCGCGCTGATCGGCGCGGTGGCCGTGACGCTCGCCCTGTCCTCGGCCCTTCGCTACTTCTTCGTCACCAAACTTGGCGAGCGGGTGGTGGCCGACCTGCGCAAGGCGGTCTACGGCCACATCCTGACCCTGGACCCCGGCTTTTTCCTGCGCACCCGCACGGGCGAGGTGCTGTCGCGCCTGACCACCGACATCCAGATCGTGGAAAGCCTGATGGCCACCTCGGTCTCGGTGGCCCTGCGCAATCTGCTGACCCTGATCGGGGCGCTGATCCTGCTGGTCTGGGTCAGTCCCAGCCTGACGGGCCTGGTCCTGCTGATCTTCCCCTTCGTGCTGGCGCCCCTGTTCCTGTTCGGGCGCAAGGTGCGTCGCCTGACCATCTCCACCCAGGACCAGTTCGCCAGCGCCGTCGGCCAGGCGGGCGAGACCCTGGACGCCCTGGAGACCGTGCAGGCCTTCGGCGGCGAGGCGGCGGCGGCCGGCGGTTTCGGCGCCGCGGTGGAGCAGGCCTTTTCCACCTCCCTGAAACGGATGACGGCGCGGGCCATCATGACCGCCCTGGTCATCGCCCTGGTGTTCGGCGGGGTGGTGGCGATCTTCTGGCTGGGCGTCCATGCCGGCCTGCGCGGCGAGATGAGCTGGGGGGCGCTCTTCCAGTTCGCCTTCCTGGCGGTCATGGCGGCCGGTTCCGTCGGGGCCCTGGGCGAGACCTGGGGCGACGTCCAGAAGGCCGCCGGCGCCATGGACCGCATCGCCGAGCTGCTCGACGCCCGGCCCGGCATCGCGCCGCCGGCCACGCCCACGGCCCTGCCCAGTCCGGCCCGGGGCGAGATCGCCTTTACGGGCGTCACCTTCGCCTATCCCGGTCGTCCCGATCTTCCGGCGCTGAGCGACTTTTCGCTCACCATCGCGCCGGGCGAGCGTGTGGCCCTGGTGGGGCCATCGGGGGCGGGCAAGAGCACGGTGCTGCGCCTGCTGCTGCGCTTCTATGACCCCATAGAGGGGACCATCCGCCTGGACGGGGCGGATCTGCGCCAGGCCGATCCGCGGGCGGTGCGCGAACGCATGGCCCTGGTGGCGCAGGACTCGCCGCTGTTCTCCGGATCGGCGGCCCAGAACATCGCCTTTGGCCGTCCTGAGGCGGGGCCGGAGGACATCCTCGCCGCCGCCCGCGCCGCCCAGGCCGAGGCCTTCATCGCAGCCCTGCCCGAGGGTTTCGACACCGCGCTCGGCGACCGGGCGCGCAGCCTGTCGGGCGGCCAGCGCCAGCGGTTGGCCATTGCGCGGGCCCTCGTGCGTCAGGCGCCGATCCTGCTGCTGGACGAGGCCACCAGCGCGCTGGACGCCGAAAACGAACGGCTGGTGCAGATCGCCCTGGACGAGGCCATGACCGGCCGCACCACCCTGGTCATCGCCCATCGGCTGGCGACCGTGCTCAAGGCCGACCGGATCGTGGTGATGGATCAGGGTCGCGTGGTCGAACAGGGCCGTCATGCCGAACTCGCAGCCCGGGGCGGTCTCTACGCCAAGCTGGCGGCCCTGCAGTTCGGCCAGGCCGCCTGAGGCGCTTCAGCCGGCGAACATCGCGTCGCGAATCTTCACGGCGGCCTCGGGGAAGTCGGTGAAGACCCCATCGGCGCCGGCGGCGAACAGCGCGCGCAGCAGGATATCGGCCTCGCCGTGAGCGGCGGGATCTTCCCCGCGCCTCAGAGCGGCGGGCAGGAAGCTGTTTTCCAGCCGGACGGTCCAGGGATGCACCTTGAATCCGGCCCCCTGGGCGCGGGCGATCAGGCCGGTGGGCGGCAGGCCCGCCTGGTCGAGCCTCAGAACCATCTTCAGCTCCGGTCCCAGTCCGTCGGCGAACTCGGCAAGCTCGGCGAGCAGGGTGTCCGACAGCGCGCCGGCCCCGGCCAGCATGACGGTGGGCGCGGCGCTGATCCCCCGGAAGGCCCGCAAGGGCTTCGGCTCGAAGCACTGGACGAAGACCGGGGCGTCCCGGCGATCCAGGTCGTTGTCGCGCAGGGCGGCGGCCAGGCTTTCGCCCATGGCCATGCCGCGGGCCTTGAAATAGGTCGGGTGCTTCATCTCGGGATAGACCCCGATCGTCCGGCCCGTCAGCTGGCTCTGCGCCTTGGCCAATTCCATCACCTCCTGGAAGGTGGGGATAGGCTCGACGCCGTCGAAGGCGGCGCTGGCCGGCCGCAGGGCCGGCAGACGCTCGCGGGCGCGCAGGGTCTTCAGCTCGGCCAGGGTGAAGTCCTCGGTGAACCAGCCGGCGACCTTGACCCCATCGATGCTGCGCTCGGTGCGCCGGCTGGCGAATTCAGGCCGCCCGGCCACGTCGGTGGTTTCAGAAATCTCGTTCTCGTGCCGGGCCACCAGGACGTCGTCGCTGGTCATCACCAGGTCGGGCTCAATGAAGTCGCAGCCCTGGTCGATGGCCCGCTGATAGGCCATGAGCGTGTGCTCCGGCCGCTCGCCGCTGGCGCCGCGGTGGGCGATGACCAGGGGGCGGGCGCGGGGCTGGGCGCGCGCCTGAGGGGCGAAGGCGGCCAGGGCCAGGGGGACGGACGCCGTGAAGGCGCGACGGGTCAGGGCGCTCATGGCCATGATCTAGCCGCCCCTTGTGACGGTTACGTCAAGCTTCCCAGGGCGAGTTCAGGCGGCCGCGCGCAGGCGCTCCAGCAGCAGGGGATGCAGTTCGAGATTGGACGCGCAGACCGAACCGGACCCCAGCACGTCCTCGCCGCCGTCGGCGTCGGTCACCTTGCCGCCCGCCTCGGTGATCAGCAGGATGCCGGCCGCCAGATCCCAGCGGTTGAGATCGCGCTCCCAATAGCCGTCGAACCGGCCGGCCGCCACATAGGCCATGTCGAGCGCGGCTGAGCCAAAGCGGCGGACGCCCGCCACCCGCTGGCTGATCTGGTGAAGCTCTTTCAGGAACTTGGCGTGCTGGCCGTGGCCCAGGAAGGGGATGCCGGTGGCGATCACCGACTCGTCGAACCGGGTGCGGGCGGCCACCCGCAGGCGGTGGTCATTGAGGAAGCAGCCCTTGCCCTTCTCGGCCCAGAACAGCTCGTTGCTGACGGGATTGTAGGTCAGGGCCGCGACGATCGCGCCCTGACGCTCCAGGGCGATATTGATGGCGAAGTGCGGGATGGCGTGGAGGAAGTTGGTGGTGCCATCCAGCGGATCGACGATCCAGGTGTGGGTCTTGTCCGTCCCCTCGATCATGCCGCGCTCTTCGCCGAGAAATCCGTAGCCGGGGCGCGCCGCGGTCAGGGCCTCGAAGATGGTCTGCTCGGCCTTGATGTCGGCGGCCGAGACGAAGTCGGCGGCGCTCTTCTTGGAGACCTGCAGTTCGGCCAGTTCGCCGAAGTCGCGGTTGAGCCCGCGCGCGGCCTTGCGGGCGGCGTCGGACATGACTTTCAGAAGTGCGGTTTGCGTGGCCACGGTCTGTTCCAGTGCGCGCAAGGGACGGGCGGCGGTGGTCGGCGCTCGGGCGGGAAAT
>NZ_JAUXVZ010000030.1 GCF_030680185.1 Phenylobacterium sp. | reverse complement strand
CGCCATAGGCCGCCGGCCAGGTCGGGACGCCCCACCCCTTCTCGCCCATCGCCTTGCGCCAGGCTTCCTGGTCGGCGTTGGGCTTGCTGCGCTCTTCGCGCATCATCGGATTCGCCTTGCCCTTCAGGGCGGGCGGGAAGTTCGCCTCGATCCAGCTCCGCGCTTCCGCGCGGAAGGCGTCGAGATCGCCGCCGCCAAAATCAGCCATTTAAATCGTCTCCTTAAAAATCAGGTCGTCTGAAAGTCGTTATGCACATCCCCGGCCGCGCAGCCTAATTGGCTCGCGCGACCGAGTGTTGGCGTCACTCTAGTGGCTCTGGGTCAGGTCTGGGAGTCCCAGGATCCGCTTCGAGATGATGTTGTTCTGTACTTCGTTCGAGCCGCCATAGATCGAGCCTGCCTTGCCCGAGAGCCAGGAGCGGACCGCGGTGCGCTCTTCCTCGGTGAATTCGGCGCCGTCCCAGCCCAGGCCCTGGTGGCCCATGAATTCGAGGGTCAGCTCGGCGCGGTCCTGCGCGACCTTCATGTTGGCGTTCTTCATGATCGAGGTCGCCGCCGACGGGCCCGAATTGCCCTTGGCTTCCAGCGCCGCGCGGCGAACCGTCTGCTGCAGGGCGCGCTGGTCGATCTCGTTCATTACGATGCGGGTGCGCAGGTCGCTGTCCGCCAGCCGGCCTTGCTCGTCGGCGCCCACATATTTCTTGGCGACGACGCCCAGGGCGTCAGGGCGGGCGGCGGTGGCGCCGCGGCTGCCGTTCATGCCCGAGCGCTCATGCTGCAGCAGGCGCTTGGCCACGGTCCAGCCGCCGTTCAGCGGGCCGACCAGGTTTTCCTTCGGCACCTTTACGTCGGTGAAGAAGGTCTCGCAGAAGGGCGAATTGCCGGCGATCAGCTTGATCGGCCGCACTTCGACGCCAGGCTGATGCATCTCGAAGACAACAAAAGAGATGCCTTCATGCTTCTTGGTGAAGTCGGTGCGGACCAGGCAGAAGATCATGTCGGCGTATTGGCCGCCGCTTGTCCAGATCTTCGAGCCGTTAACGAGCCAGTAGTCGCCCTTGTCTTCTGCCTTGGTCGACAGCGAAGCCAAGTCGGAACCCGCGCCCGGCTCGCTGAAACCTTGGCACCACCGGATCTTACCAGTGACGATGTCGGGGATATACTTCTTCTTTTGTTCTTCGGTGCCGTACTCCAGCAAGGTCGGGCCGAACATGCCGACGCCCATGCCGCCGATCGGGTTCACCGCGCCGACGGCGGCCATTTCCTGGGCCAGGACGCGGGCTTCGGCGGGGGAAAGACCGCCGCCGCCATAGGCCGCCGGCCAGGTCGGGGTGCCCCACCCCTTGGCGCCCATGCGCTCTTTCCAGAGCGCCAGGTCGCCAGCGGGCTTTTCAGGGCTCATCAAAGCCGTTTGCTGTGCCTCGACATCCTTGCCCAGGGACTTGGGGAAATTCGCCTCAAGCCACTCCCGAGCCTGGGTGCGGAAGCCTTCCAAATCTGCGCCGCCAAAATCAGCCATGAAAAATCTCCCTAATTATTCATTATGTTAGTAATATTGTAGCATGTCCCCCTCTCCACCGGGAGGGGGTGAAAAATCACTTGGGGTCAGGCAGGCCAAGCACACGCTTGGAGACGACGTTTAGGTTGATCTCCGAAGTGCCGCCTTCGATCGAGTTGCCCTTGGATCGCAGCCATGTGCGCACGGCCGCCAGTTCGGGAGCCGCGTAGCCCTCGCCAGTCCAGCCGAGGCCAGCCGAGCCGAGCGCTTCGACGATCAGTTCGTTGCGGTCCATCGCCACCTTGGCGCCGGCGTACTTCATGATCGAGGTCGCGGCCGACGGACCATTGCCGGCCTTCGCCTCGTCGGCGGCGCGGCGCACGGTCTGCTGGAAAGCCTGGACCTCCATCAGGTGCTCGGTCACCCGGCGGCGGAAGTCGCTGTCGGCCAGTCGGCCGTCATCGCTCAGGCCGACATAATCCTTGGCCGCCTGCTTCACGGTCAGGGCCGTGACCGGCGCGCCGATCGAGCCGCCGCCGAGGCCGGCCGAGATGTTGTCGCGCTCGAATTGCAGCAACCGCTTGGCGACGGTCCAGCCGCCGTTCAGCGGGCCGAACAGCTGGTTCTTCGGGACGGTCACGTCAGTGAAGAAGGTTTCGCAGAACGGCGAGGTGCCGTTGATCAGCAGGATCGGCCGAACCTCGACGCCTGGCGAGGTCATGTCGATCAGCAGGAAGCTGATGCCCTCATGCTTCTTGCTGGTGTCGGTGCGCACCAGGCAGAAGCACCAGTCGGCGGTGTTGGCGCCCGACGTCCAGATCTTTGAACCGTTGACCAGGTAGTGATCGCCCTTGTCCTCGGCGCGGGTCTGCAGCGAGGCGAGGTCGGAGCCGGAGCCCGGCTCGGAATAGCCCTGGCACCAGCGGACAGAGCCAGTGACGATACCGGGCAGATGCTGGCGCTTGAGCTCCTCGGACCCGTATTCGATCAGGGTGGGGCCGAACATCATGACGCCCATGCCGCCGATGGGATTGCGCGCGCCGATGGCGGCCATCTCCTCGGCCAGCACCCGGGCCTGCTGGCGCGACAGACCGCCGCCGCCGTACTCGGCCGGCCAGGTGGGCACGCCCCATCCCTTGGCGCCCATGGCTTCGCGCCACTGTCGAGCCTCGGGGGACTCCTTGCCGCCGCCGGCCGCCGCCGTCTGGGCCGCCGCATCGCCCTTCAGGGCCTTGGGAAAGTTCGCTTCGAGCCAGGCCTTGGCCTCACTGCGGAAGGTGTCGAGATCGCCGCCAAAATCGGCCATGGAAATCCGCCTTTACAAATAATGCCCGTCTGGACGCCCGACGGCCGAAAATGCGGCCACAGGCTCTGCTCGATCCCTATTTGGGGTCGGGCAGCCCCAGCACGCGCTTGGAGATGACGTTCAGGTTCACTTCGCTCGTGCCGCCCTCGATGGAATTGCCCTTCGAACGCAGCCAGCCGCGGGTCGCAAGGATTTCACCGGGCTTGTAGTCGTCGCCCTGCCAGCCGAGGCCCTGGTGGCCCATGGCCTCGATCATCAGCTCGGACCGCTCCTGGGCGAAGGTCGCCGCGGCGTATTTGATGATCGAGACCGCGGCGCTGGGGCCATTGCTGGCCTTGGCCTCAGCCGCCGTGCGGCCGATGGTCAGGCCCAGGCACTGCATGTTCATCTTGTTCTGGGTGATGCGGGTGCGCAGGTCTGTGTCGGCCAGCACGCCGTGAGCGTCCACGCCGCAATAGCCCTTGGCCACCTGGGCCAGGTCGCCGCTGGCGCCGCCAGCCCCGCCGCCGCCGCCAAAGCCGCCGGAGATGTTCTGGCGCTCATACTGCAGGAGGCGTTTGGCGATCTCCCAGCCGCCATTGACCTTGCCCACCAGGTTGCCCTTGGGGATCTTCACGTCGGTGAAGAAGGTCTCGCAGAACGGGCTCTCGCCGGAGATCAGCTGGATGGGGCGGGTCTCGACGCCGGGCGAGCGCATGTCGATCAGCACGAAGGACACGCCCTCATGCTTCTTCGAGGTGTCGGTGCGCACCAGGCAGAAGCACCAGTCGGCCTTGTCGGCGTAGGAGGTCCAGATCTTCTGGCCATTGATCAGCCAGTGGTCGCCCTTGTCTTCGCAACGGGTCTGCAGCGAGGCGAGGTCGGAGCCCGCGCCCGGCTCGGAATAGCCCTGGCACCAGCGAATCTCGCCCTTGATGATCTTGGGCAGATGCTCGCGCTTCTGCTCGTCATTGGCGTATTCCAGCAGCACCGGGCCCAGCATCCAGACGCCGAACGAGGCCAGCGGGGTGCGATAGCGGCCGGCGTTCAGCTCCTGGTCCAGCACGCGGGCCTGGGCGGGGGTGAGGCCGCCGCCGCCGTATTCGGCAGGCCAGGTGGGCGCGGTCCAGCCCTTTTCGCCCATCTTGCGCATCCAGGCGATCTGCAGGTCGTCGGAGTCCTGGAAGGCGCGCCCGCCCCACATGGCCTCGGGATCGACCTTGGCGGCCGGATCGCGGAGCTCAGCGGGATAGTTGGCCTCCAGCCACGAGCGGACATCCGACCTGAAGGTGTCGAGCTCTCCGGCGCCGAAGTCGGCCATGGCGGTCTCCCAATGCTGCAAGCAGATTTTGCGCGCCACATTAGCGCCGGGCGGCCCCAGGGCAAGCCGCCTTGCGAACAGTTGTTTGACGCGAGGCCGGACCCCTTGGCGCCGAATCCGGTCTATATACTCTCTAACTCGCCATCAGGACGCTCCATCCCATGAGGATCTTGCGCGAACTGCGGCCCGCCGGCCTGTCCGCAGCCCCGCTGACCGGCGCCGTGCTCACCCTGGCGGCCGGCGTCATGCTGGTCGTTTCGGCGGCCACGCCGTCGGTGCCCAATCGCTTCCTGCTGCTCACCGAGCTTGCGCCGGCGCCCCTGATCGAAGCCAGCCACTTCCTGTCCAGCGTGCTGGGCCTGGTGTTGATCTTTCTGGCCTTTGGCTTGCGCGCCAGGCTCGACGCGGCCTGGATCGCAACCATGGTGGTGCTGGGCGTCGCCCTGCCGCTGACCCTGTTGAAGGGCATTGTCTGGGAAGAGACAGCCTGGCTCGCCGCCCTGATGCTGGTCCTGGCCCCATTCCGGGCGGCCTTCATGCGCGAGGCGCGGCTGTCGCGGATGGAGATCACCCCAGGCTGGCTGGTCTCGGCCGCGGCCCTGGTGGTCGGGGCGGGCCTGCTCGGCCTCTGGTCCTTCCAGAACGCCGACTATGGGCACCGCAGCTGGATCAGCGTCATGGTCGAGGACGACGCCGCGCGCGCGATCCGGGCCTGGGTCGGCGCGGCCCTGGCCCTGATCGCCTTCGGGCTCTGGCGACTGTTCGCCTCGGCCGCGACGCCGCGGGTGGTCACGCCGGATGATCAGGACTTCCAGCAGGTCCGCGCCATCCTGGCCTCGGCCCAGGCGGTGGAGCCCAGCTCGAATCTGGCCCTGCTGGGCGACAAGCGGTTCATCTTCTCCCAGAGCGGGCAGTCGTTCCTGATGTTCGGGGTGCGGGGCCGCTCCTGGATCGCGCTGGGCGCCCCGGTCGGCCGCCGGGACGAGCGGCTGGAGCTGTTCTGGCGCTTCCGCGAGATGGCCGACGCCCATGCCGCGAGGCCGGGCGTCTACGCCCTGGGCGCCGATGATCTGCCCGAGGTGGTCGAGCTCGGCTTCTCCCTGCAGAAGATCGGCGAGGCGGCCGTGGTGCCCCTGGAGACCTTCTCGGTCGAGGGGCGCAAGCGGGGCAATCTGCGCCGGGCCTGGCGCAAGGCCGGGGAAGAGGGCGCGACCTTCGAGGTCCTGGCCCCGGCCGACGTGCCCCCGGTGCTCGACGAGCTGCAGGTGATCTCGGACCAGTGGCTCGACGCCCATGCCGGCGGGGAAAAGAGCTTCACCATGGGGGGCTTCACCCGGGCCTATGTTGCGGAATTCCCCATCGCCATCGTGCGGCAGTACGGGCGGATCGTCGCCTTCGCCACCCTCTGGACCACCAGCTCACGCTCGGCCTTCTCGATGGACCTGATGCGCTATTCGGACGCCGCGCCGAAGAACATCATGGACTATCTGTTCATCGAGCTGATCGCCTGGGGCCGGGCGCAGGGCTACCAGGCCTTCGAGTTCGGCATGGCGCCCCTGGCCGGGCTCGAGGACCGCCCCTTCGCCCCGATCATGTCGCGGGTTGGCCGGCTGCTCTTCGAGCGGGGGGAGGAGATCTACAATTTCCAGGGGGTGCGGCGGTACAAGGACAAGTACGACCCCCTCTGGCAGCCGCGCTATCTGGCCGCGCCGCACAAGTGGGCGATCCCGCTGCTGCTGGCCGATGCGGGCCTGCTGTCCTCTGGCGGCATGGCGGGTCTGGCCAAGCGTCCCCGCAAGTCCGAAGCCCGACCCGGAGAGCCCGTCGACGCTGCGGCCTAGAACCGGTCGGGGCCGGTTGAGACGCCCATCAGGTTCACCAGATGGACCAGGATGACGATCAGGCCCGCCGCCCCCAGCAGCATCACGAAGCGATAGGGAATGAGCCGCGGACCGCGGCGCAGGTCCGGCGGCCGCGCGCCCTTCCACCCGGCGAAAAGGGTCAGGGCCAGCAGGGCGGCGCCGGCGGCGAGGGTGAAGGACAGCTCCATCTGCGACGCCGTAGCGCAGCCGCCGACCAAGGGCAAATCCGGCCGTTAACGAAGCATTAACCCTGCCGCAGGCTGTTGGCGGGTCAGGGGTTGCAGACTTTTGCCGGTCGTCCACAGGTGATCGTCCCCAACGCTATATCTAGCGTTAACCCTGCGTTTACACCCCAAGGTTCGGTGGCTAGCGTCGAACCTGGGTAGGAGATCGATTCGAATGACGGCGGCGGCGCCATGGAGCGTCAAGGGCATCGATCCAAAAGCCAGGGAGGTCGCAAAGGACCTGGCCAGGCGGTCGGGCATGACCTTGGGCGAATGGCTCAATCGAATGATTCTTGATGATGAAGGTCCGGAAGACGCCGTCTCCGAGGCTGACCTCTCACGTCGTCCGCTCCCCACCTATTTTGAAAGTCTCCGCCGGACCGAAGATGCGCCCGCCCGGGTCGAGGCGGCCGAACACCCGGCCGACGAACTGGGCCGCATCGCGCTGGCCCTCGACCGTCTCAGCGAGCGCCTGGAAGTTTCCGAGAGCCGCACGGGCCTGGCCGTCTCGGGCGTCGAACATTCGGTGCGCGCCGCCCTGGCCCGGATCGAGGCCGCCGAGCGCGAGCATGTGGCCGTGGCCGCCCGGTTCGAAGGCGCGGTGGAAGAGGTCGCCTCCGAGCAGCATCGCGTCGCCGAACGGCTGCGCCGCATGGAGGCCGAGGCCGTCGGGCCGCGTTCGGCCGAAGCCCTGCGCGCCCTGGAAGGCGCCGTCGGCAAGGTCGCCAATCACCTATATGAGGGCGAGACCCGCACCCGCGAGGCCCTGGGCGCCATCGAGGCGCGCATGGAGCGGGTGGAGGCTCAAGGGGGTTCTGAGTCCCCTGGTCTGATCGAAGAGGTGGTGGGCCGCGTCGCCCAGCGCCTCAGCGAGGCCGAGACCCGCACGGCCGACGCCCTGGAGAGCCTGCGGGCCTCCTTCGCGCACCTCGATGGGCGCATGGGTTCGGTGGAGGCCGGCGAGGGGCCGGGCTTCGACCGTCGCCTGGAAGAGATGGCCGCGCGTCTGACCGAACGGGTCGAAGCCGCCCGGGTCGAGATGACCCAGAAGCTGCACGCCGCGGCCGATGGGCGCTTCGACCGCATGGAGCGCCGGCTCGGCGAAATGACCGAGCATGTGCGCGCCGCCGAGCAGCGCTCGGCCCAGGCCATCGAGGCCATGGGCCGCGAAGTGCTCAGCATGGCCGACAATCTGAACCGCCGGGTGCAGGGCGCCGAGCAGTCGAGCGCTCAGGCGATCCAGACCGTGGGCGGCGAGGTCGCGCGGATCGCCACGGCGATGGAGGCCCGCCTCGGCCGCTCCGACACCCTGCACGCCGAGGCGCTGGAGCGTCTGGGCGGTGAGATCGGCAAGATCACCGAGCGTCTGGCCGAGCGTATCGCCACCTCGGAACGCCGATCGGCCCAGGCCATCGACGATGTGGGCGATCAGGTGGCCCGCGTCACCGAGCGGATCAGCCACCGGCAGGAACGGGCCACGGAGGAACTTTCCGAGCGCATTCGCCTGAGCGAAGAGCGCACCGCCCGCCTGCTGGAAGAGGCCCGTGAACGCATCGACCGGCGTCTGGCCGAAGCTCCGCCGCCGCGTAGCGCAGAGCCGCCGCCGGTGGCCGTCGCCCCCGAGGCGGCCAAGCCCGTCGCTTCGCCGTTCGATCTTGATCCCTTCGCCGGTTTCGGCCCGGCCGAGCCCGATCCTGCGCCTGAGGACGAGGCCGAGCCCTTCGCCCGTCAGGCCTTCGCGGCGTCTGCCGAGAGCTTCCCTGGCGCCTATTCCGCCGAGACCGAGCGGCCGCCGCTGGCGGCTGAAGACTTCGAAGCCGCCGATGGCTTTGATCCCCCGGCCCCTGCGCCAGCCCGCGCGGCGCCGCCGCCGGTGATCGCCGTCGAGGCGCCGGCCGATCCCTTCGCGCCCGAGCATGAGCCGCCCGTCTCTCGCCGCAGTATCGCCCAGAGCTTCGAGGCCGAACCACACGAGGCCACGGCGCTCGACGACGCTGATTTCGGCTTCGAGGACGAGGCGGAGTTCGTCGAGCCGGAGCCTGCCGCCCGACCGCGCCCTGGCGAGGGGCAGACCCTCTCGACGCGCGAAGTGATCGCCCAGGCTCGCGCTGCGGCCCGCGCTGCGCCCGCAGCCGAGGCCAAGGGGCGTAAGAAGGGCAAGATCAAGCCATCCGACGAGCCCAAGGCGGGCGGCTCGATGTTCAGCGCCTTCTCGGTGCGCCCCAAGAAGCGCGCGGGCTCCACCCTGCAGACGGCCCTGCTGATCTCCGGCGGCGCGGCCTTCCTGGGTATGGCGGCCGGCGGCATGATGCTGATCGGCTCAGACCCTTCTGGCGATCTGCCCACGCGGGTGGCCAATGCGGTCTCGGCCGCTCGGGACGATGGCCTGCAGACCGAACTGGCCGAGACGGGCGCGCCCCGGGCGGCGTCGGCCCTGGCGCCAGAGGTCCTCACCGATCCCGAAGGCGCGGCGGCCCAGACCCGCGAGGATCTGCCCGCCCTCTATGCCGAGGCGGTCGGCAATGTGGAATCCGGCGCCGAGGGCGGTCTGGACGACCTGAAGCGTGTGGCCAATCTCGGCTATGCGCCGGCCCAATTCTATCTGGCCAAGCTCTATGAGCAGGGCGGCGAGGGGCTGGCCAAGGATATGACCGAGGCCCGCCGCTGGACCGAGCGCGCCGCGCAGGGCGGCGACCGCAAGGCCATGCACAATCTCGCCCTCTACTATTTCGAAGGCCAGGGCGGCCCCAAGAACTCCACCACCGCGGCCCAGTGGTTCCGTCGCGCCGCCGATCTCGGCCTGGTGGACAGCCAGTACAATCTCGGGCGCCTCTACGAAGAGGGCTTCGGCGTCAGCCAGAACGCCGCCGAGGCCTATAAGTGGTTCCTGATCGCCGGCCAGGCGGGCGACAACGACGCCGCCGCCAGCGCTGAACGCATCAAGGATTCCCTGTCGCCGGCCGCCCAGGCCGTCGCGGAGCGCTCGGCCAGCGCCTTCAAGCCCACGGCGCCCGCCGCCACGGCCAGCGCCGCGGCGCCCACGGGCGCCACGCCGGCGTCTGTTCAAACGGCGCAGAGGGCGCTTTCGCGCCTCGGCTACTATCAAGGGCCCATGGATGGCGCGGCTTCGCCAGCCTTGCGTCTTGCGGTGGCGGCCTACCAGCGCGATCAAGGCATGGCCGCCACGGGCGTCCTCGACACGACGACGGTTTCGAAGCTTTCCGTCTTCACGCGTTGAGCCGCCCGCATCGGCCCGACCTGCCGGGCGCACTGCGCCGTCGTTCTTATGTGAGGCGCTAAAGGCGTGGATATCTACCTGCCCATAGCAGAGGTCTCGGTGAACGCCGGGATTCTCGTGCTGCTCGGGGCGGTGGTGGGATTCATCTCCGGCCTGTTCGGCATCGGCGGCGGCTTCCTGATGACGCCGATCCTGTTGTGGATGGGCATTCCCCCGGTGGTCGCCGTGGCCAGCGAGGCCAACCACGTGGCGGCCTCTTCGGCCTCCAGCGTCATCTCGTACAGCCGCAAGCGCCAGGTGGACTTCCGCATGGGCGGGGTCATGGCCGGCGGCGGCGCCGTCGGCGCCCTGTTGGGGGTGGAGGTGTTCCGGTGGCTGCGGCTGCTCGGCCAGGCCGAGCTCGTCGTTTCGCTCTCGTACCTGATCTTTCTGGGCCTCATCGGCGGATTGATGCTGGTGGAGTCCCTGGGTTCGGTCCTGCGTCAGCGTCGCGGCCAGGTGTCGACCAAGCGGCGAGACCGCCGGCCGATCTGGCTCTATGGCCTGCCGTTCAAGGTCCGCTTCCCCCGCTCCAGGCTCTATATCAGCATCATTCCGCCAGTGGTCCTGGGGGTGTTCGTCGGCATTCTCTCAGCCATCATGGGGGTCGGCGGCGGCTTCATCCTGGTGCCGGCCATGGTCTATATCCTGCGCATGCCGGCCGGCGTGGTCGTCGGCACCAGCCTGTTCCAGATCATCATCACCACCTCGCTCGCCAGCGTCCTGCAGGCCGGGCGCAACCAGTCAGTGGATATCGTTCTGGCCACCCTGCTGCTGCTCGGCGGCGTGCTGGGCGCCCAGTTCGGCGCGCGGGCCTCGTCCCGGTTCCGCGCCGAGGAACTCCGCGCCCTGCTGGGCCTGATCGTGCTGATCATGGGCTTGCAGATGGGGCTGGGCCTGTTCATCACGCCCGAAGATCCCTTCATTCTGGTGGGGAGCGGCAAGTAATGGTCACGCCCGCCATTCCGCCCCCGGACATCTTCGTGCCCGAGCCTGGGCCCTCGGTGTCGGCGGCCCTAACCGACGCCAATGTGCGGGTCACCTCGGCCTTTTCCGGCGCCCAGATCGTCCTTTATGGGGCGGTGTTCGATCCCGAGACCCGCCCGTCGGACGTGGTGGTCATCGTGCGCGGGCCAGACCAGCCGATCCGCATCGCGCGCAAGGTGCGGGTGGCCGGCCTGTGGATCAATTCCAGGCCCGTAGTCTTCGAAGGCGCGCCGGGCTTCTACATGGCCGCGTCATCGCGCCCGCTGACCGAGATCGCCAGCTTCTCGACCCTGCGCCGCCTGGGCGCCGGCATCGACCACCTGCCGATGAACGCCCCGGAAGAAGAGCGGATCGAGACCAGCTATGGGGTCCGCGACGTGGTGGTCAGCCGGTTGGGCGGCGACTACCTCGAGTGGCGACGGGCGGTCATCCGCCTGAAGGAAAGCGCCAATCTCTACGCCACCGATCATGAGGGGGTCCGCTTCGTCGATCGCGGCCTGTTCCGCGCCGAGATCGACCTGCCCACCTCGGCGCCCATCGGCGAGTACCAGACCGAGATCATCCTCTTCCAGGACGGCGAGCCGGTCTCCCGTCGCGCCCGGACCATCACCGTGGAGAAGGCGGGGTTGGAGCGCTGGCTCTTCCTGTTCGCCAATGAGCGGCCGTGGATGTACGGCGTCGTCTCGGTGCTTATCGCCCTGCTGTCGGGCTGGCTGGCCTCGGTGGTCTTCCGCAGGCGGTAGCCCAGGCTGGTCAATCGCCGGTCAGGGAGCGCCAGCCCACCGCATGGACCCGGTCGCGCCCCAGGGCGCCGGCCAGGGGCGGGCGGCTGAACAGGCCGGAAAAGGCCGCGTCCTTCAGGTTCAGCCCTCCGGCATAGGCGCCAAAGGCCGGCAGGATCATTCGCGTCCCGTCGGTGGCGAAGCAGCGGCGGCGCACCGTGCCCCGGCCCGAACTGACGCGGGCGCAGGGATGCAGATGCCCCGACAGCTCGCCGGGCTGATCGCCGGCTTCCGGCTCGTGCCGCAGGACGAGGCCGCCCAGGGTCATGGTGTCGACCACCTGGCCGGGCAGGCGGCGGGGACCGTCGGCGTCGTGATTGCCCACCAGCCAGATCAGGGTGCGGCCCTGAGCCAACGCCACCAGTCTTGCGGCGTCATCGGGCGACAGGCGATCCTCGGCTCGGCCGTCGTGGAAGCTGTCGCCCAGGAAGATCACCACCCGCGGCTCAAGCGCCGCCACCTCGGCCTCCAGGCGATCAAGGGTGTCGCGGGTGTCATAGGGGGGCAGGAACTGGCCACGCATCCCGTAGGCCGAGCCCTTCTCGAAGTGCAGGTCGGCGACGATCAGGGCCTGGTGCGCAAGGTCGAGCAGGGCGCCGGACGCGCGCATGCGCAGGGCCGCGCCCATGATCTCCATCTCCAGCCCGCCGCAGGGGCTCTGGGCGAAGGCGTAGGGGGCAGGGGCGGTTTGGCGGGCGAGGGCGGTCATGAACTGGCTTCGGCGATCAGGTCTTCGGCGGCTTCGGCCAGGATCATCTCGCCGGCCGCCCCTGGTACGCGCTCCTTGCCGATCTCCAGCAGCATGGGGACCGAAAAGGGCGAGAGGTGGTCGAGGACGGCGTGGCGAATCTTGCCCTGGATACGGGCCAGCATATGGCCCACGCGGGCCACGTCGATAAGGCCCGTGGCCGCCTCCTCCCGGGCGCAGCGCAACAACAGGTGATCGGGCTCGTGCCGGCGCAGGACGTCATAGACGAGGTCGGCCGAGAAGGTGACCTGCCGCCCGGACTTCTCGGCCCCGGGAAAGCGTCGCTCGATCAGGCCAGCCAGGATGGCGCAGCCCTTGAACGACCGCTTCATCATGTAGCTCTCGGCCAGCCAGTCCTCGAGATCGTCGCCGAGCATGTCCTGGGCGAACAGGGCGTCGAGATCGACCCCGTCCATGGGATTGAGCGACCAGACGGCCAGCGCATAGTCGTTGCAGACAAAGCCCAGCGGCGCGGCGCCCATCCGCTCCAGCCGCCTGGTCATCAGCATGGCCAGCGTGGTGTGGGCCAGCCGGCCTTCAAAGGGATAGCAAACCATGAAGTGGCGCTTCCCCCGTGGGAAGGTCTCCACCAGCATCTCGTCCTCGGCCGGGATCAGCGAGCGGTCCCGCTGCAGCTCCAGCCATTCGCGCACATCGGCCGGCAGCACCGCCCAGTGGCTCTGGTCGAACATCAGCTCGCGCACCCGCTTGGCCAGAAAGGTGGACAGCGCAAACTTCGACCCGCCCCAGGAGGGCAGCTTGGGATCGCTGGCCGGGGCCGGGGTCACCAGCACATCGAGGGCGCTCACGCCCATTAGCCGCCAGACCTGACCGGCGAAGATGAAGGTGTCGCCTGGCTCCAGGGCCTCCAGATAGCCTTCCTCCACCTCGCCGATCTTGCGGCCGGCGCGTCCGCCCCGGCCAGCCAGGCGGACGCTGAGCACGGCCGGCGAGAGAATGGCCCCGACATTCAGGCGATGGCGCAGGATGGTGTCGGCGTTGCGCGCTCGCCACAGTCCGTCCTGACCCTTCACGATCCGCCGGAACCGGTCATAGGCCCTAAGCGCATAGCCGCCGGTGGAGACGAAATCGACCACCTGCTCGAAGTCCTCCCAGGCCAGCGCCCGATAGGGTCCTGAGGTGCGGATCTCGTCATAGAGGGCGAGCGCATCGAACGGTTCGGAGCAGGCGCAGCCCATGACGTGCTGCGCCAGGATGTCCAAAGCGCCCACCCTCGGCGGATCGCCGTCGAAGCGGTTCTCGGCGATGGCCTCCCGGGCGGCCTGGCATTCCAGCATCTCGAAGCGGTTGGCCGGCACGAACAGGGCGCGACTGGCCTCGTCCATCCGGTGATTGGCCCGGCCGATCCGCTGCACCATACGTGAGGCGCCCTTGGGCGAGGCGAGCTGGATGACGAGGTCCACGTCGCCCCAATCGATGCCGAGGTCGAGCGTCGAGGTGCAGACCACGGCGCGCAGCTCCCCCCGCGCCATGGCCGCCTCCACGCGGCGCCGCTGCTCGGCGGCCAGCGAGCCGTGGTGCAGGGCGATGGGCAGGGCGTCCTCGTTCAGCCGCCACAGCTCCTGGAAGGCGAACTCGGCCTGGAAGCGGGTGTTGACGAAAACCAGCGCCGTCCTGGCCTTCTTGATGACCTCATAGACCTCGGCCATTGCGTGCTGGGCGGTGTGGCCGGCCCAGGGCACGCGGCCTTCCGACAGCAGCACATCGACGATGGGCGGCGTGCCGGCCGGGCCAAGCACCAGATCGACCGCCGGCGGCGCGCCATCGCCCTCGCCGGCATGAAAGCCCATCCACCGGCGGATGACGTCGGGATCGTCCACCGTCGCCGACAGGCCGACCCGGCGCAGCCTGGGGCTGAAGGTCTGCAGCCGAGCGATGTCCAGAGCCAGTAGGTCGCCGCGCTTCGTGGAATGCAGGGTGTGGATCTCGTCCAGGATGATGCAGGACAGATCCTCGAAATAGGCCCGCGCTCCTTCCCAGGCGCAGAACAGGGCCAGCTGCTCGGGCGTGGTCAGCAGGATGTCCGGCGGCTTCACCCGCTGGCGCTGGCGCCGGGCCGCGCCCGTATCGCCGGTGCGGGATTCCGCCACGATGGAGAGGCCCATCTCGCGGATCGGCGTGGCCAGATTGCGCTCCACATCCACGGCCAGGGCCTTCAGCGGCGAGATATAGAGGGTGTGGATCCCCCGCGGCGTATTGGCCGGCGGTCGCTGCGAAAGTTCGATCAGGCTGGGCAGGAAGCCGGCGAGCGTCTTGCCCCCGCCGGTCGGCGCGATCAGCAGAGCGTCACGACCCGCCCGGGCGCGGGCCACCATCTCCAGCTGATGGGCCCGCGGCGCCCAGCCGCGCGTGGCGAACCAGTCGGCAAAGGCGGCCGGCAACAGGTCTGCGGGGAGGGCGGCGTCTTCAGCCATAGACCTGTCTCATAACATGTTCCCGTTCCGTTTCACGGCAAATCCCGCTAGGAGTCGCGAGGTGAACGCGCTTTCCCCCGCCCTCGATCTGGCGCCGGCCCTGGTGGTCCTGCCGGGACCCCGCGCCGGCGCGGCCGACGCCGAGCGGGCCGAGGCTCTGCGGGCGCCCGACGCCCGCGACCTGTTCGAGCGCGGCCCGGTCCTGGTGGCCCATGCGGCCATGACCGCAAGGCGGCTGGCCCTGCATCCGCCGCCGCGCAGCCCGCGCACCTTCGACGCCCTGGAGCTGTTCGCCTTCGTGCGGCCGGCGAAGTTCTGCGCGCCCTCGGCCGCGGGCCTCGCCCAGACGCTCGGTCTGCCTGAGCCCAAGGGCGCGCCAGCCCAGGCGCGCGCCCTGCGCCAGGCCTGCCTGCTGCTGCTGGAGGAACTGGCCCGCACGCCGCAGCCCAATCGGGAGGAGGCCCTGGCCCAGGCCGAAACCCTGGCGCGGGCCGGCTGGGCCTGGGGGGCGGCGGTGATCGGCGCCCTGCGCTCTGCGCCGGTGGGCAACGCCTTTCGCGGTTCGGGGCTCGATGTTTGGAGCCGCATTCCGGAGTGGGAAGACCAGGCCCCGCCCGGCGAGGCCGGCTCTCGCCCGATCGCAGGGCCTGAGGCCGCCCTGCGGTTGTCGGAGCTGCTGCATCGGGCGGGTCTCGACGAAGCCCGTCCTTCCCAGGCGGAGTTCGCCACCGAAGCCGCCTACGCCTTCCAGCCCCGGGACAAGGAGGGCGAGCCGCGGATGATGCTGGCCGAGGCCGGCACCGGCATCGGCAAGACCATGGGCTACCTCGCGCCGGCCTCGCTCTGGGCCGAGGCCAATGGGCCGGCGGTCTGGGTCTCGACCTATACCCGCGCCCTGCAGCGGCAGATCGAGCGCGAGAGCCACGCCATCTATCCCGATGAGAAGACCCGCGCCCGCAAGGCGGTGGTCCGAAAGGGTCGGGAAAACTATCTCTGCCTCTTGAACCTGCAGGACGCGGTCAACGCCGCCCAGCTGGGCAATGGCGACCTGGTGGGCCTGACGCTGGCCGCCCGCTGGGCCCGGGCGACGCGGGACGGGGACATGACCGGCGGCGATTTTCCCGCCTGGCTGCCGACCCTGTTTGGGCTGCCCACGCCGATGCAGGCCTCGGCCGCCAATCTGGTGGATCGCCGGGGCGAGTGCGTCCACGCCGGCTGTCCGCACTATCGGACCTGTTTCGTAGAGAAGGCCATCCGCGGCTCACGGCGCGCCGACCTGGTGATCGCCAACCATGCGCTCGTTTTGACCCAGGCGGCCTTTGACGGCGCACGTGCGGCCCGGGGCTCCAAGGCCGACAGCGAGACCGCGCATCTGAAGCGCCTGGTGTTCGACGAGGGCCACCATCTGTTCGAGGCCGCCGACAGCGCCTTCTCCGCCGCCATCTCCGGCGCGGAGTCCGCCGAGCTGCGCCGCTGGCTGCGGGGGCCGGAGGGTCGCGGCCGCCGGGGGCGGGGGCTTGAGGCCCGGCTGATGGACGTGCTGGGCGACGCCGATGAGGCCAAGCGCGCCCTGCTGGCCGCCCTGCAGGCCGCCGCCGCCCTGCCCGGCGAGGGCTGGTCTGGTCGTATTGCGCCCGCCACCGGCGAGGTGAACCCCATCGGCGCTATCGAGGCTTTCCTGGTGGCCGTGCTGGAGCAGTTGCGCGCCCGGGCCGCCCCGTCCGAGGTGGGCATGGAGTGCGCCGCGCGGCCCGCGCTCGACCTGGTGCGCGACACCGCTCGGGAAGCGGCTGCAGCCCTGGCCCGCATCGAGGCGCCCCTGCTGGCGCTGGCCCGTCACCTGGAAGACCTGCTGGACGCCGAGGCCGCGACGCTGGGGCCCAGCGAACGGGCGCGGATCGAAGGAGCGTTGCGCGGGCTGGATCGTCGCGCGCGGATGACCCTGCCGGCCTGGCGCTCCATGCTGCGGGCCATCGACGAGGACGCCGAGGACGATCCGGACTTCGTCGACTGGTTCGACGCCACCTTCCTCTATGGCCGGGTGGTGGACGCCGCCTGCCGCCGTCACTGGGTCGATCCCACCGAGCCCCTGACCAACGCCGTCATCGCGCCTGCCCACGGGGTGCTGGTGACCAGCGCCACCCTGGCCGATCCGGGCCTTGATGATCCCTTCGCCCTGGCCGAGATGCGCACCGGCGCCGCGCGCCTGCCCGACCGGCCCAAGACGCTGAAGCTCGCCTCGCCCTTCGACTACGCGACCAATGCGCGGGCCTTCGTGGTCACCGATGTGGGCAAGGACGATCCCCGCCAGGTGGCCGCGGCCATGCGGGAGCTGTTCCTGGCGGCCGGCGGGGGCGGCCTTGGCCTGTTCACCGCCATTCGCCGCCTGCGCGCGGTGCATGAGCGCATCGCCGCCCCCCTGGCCGACAAGGGGCTGGCCCTCTATGCCCAGCATGTGGATGCGCTGGAGGTCGGCGCCCTGGTGGACATCTTCCGCGCCGAGCAGGACGCCTGCCTGCTGGGCACCGACGCGGTGCGCGATGGGGTCGATGTGCCCGGCCGTTCGCTGCGCCTGCTGGTCTTCGACCGGGTGCCGTGGCCCAGGCCCGATATCCTGCACAAGGCCCGTCGGGTCCGCTTCGGCGGCAAGGGCTATGACGACTCCATCGCCCGGGGCCGCATCGCCCAGGCCTTCGGCCGCCTCATCCGCAGGGCTGACGACAAGGGCGTCTTCGTCATGCTCGATGCGGCCGCGCCAACCCGCCTGTTCTCCAGCCTGCCGCCGGGGGTGGAGATCCAGCGCATGGGCCTGGTGGAGGCCATCGAGGCGACGGCGGCGTTCTTGAAGACGGACGAGCCCGGGCGCACCGCGCCGGAGGATTGACGCCCCCGGCGTGCGAAGGCTCCCCCTACCCCCATCCGTCATGGTCGGGCTTGACCCGACCATCCATGCACACCGGACCAGCCGAGGTGTTCATGGACCCTCGGGTCAAGCACGAGGGTGACGACCAAAGGAGCGGGCTCTTCTTCCTCCCACGTCATCCTGGGCCTTGTGCCCAGGATCCCTCGCGACGCTCGCGCCCGCCCTCGACAGGGATGCTCGGCACAAGGCCGAGCATGACGGAGTGGAGGCGACCAAAGGCGAGGGCTATTCGTCCTCACCTCATGCTGGGCCTTGGCGCCAAGGGTGAGGCCTTAGGGCGCAAGCGGCGCGGCAGTGGGTGGCCTCACGTCGCAGCTTGCCGATGGCGTCTCGGCCTTGCTCACGGCGGTCGTCAATGCGGCTCGCATCAGATCCTCAACCGCGGCGTCGTCATCCAGCAAGAAGAGACCCTTTGCGTATGGCTGCAGCGTCCTCATGTCGTGCGCCGACACGATGAGGGAACGTGCGCCGGCCAGGGACTCAACGAGCCCGCGGGTCTCATCATCGTCGCGGGTGAAGGGCACACCGCCCACCACGGCGACCGTCCCATTCGGTTCGTGGGTCTGCCCAAGCAGTTGGCCAAAGAGCGTCCAGGTCTTGGCGACCGGCGCCACCAGATCGGTCGATGCGATCATCACCGCGCTGTCGCCCACTGCATCCTCCGCCTTCACGCCGATGACCGGGATGATGGCCGTGAACGGGCCGAGCTTCAGGGCGCGAATATCGGCGACCGAGCGAGAGATGGCGACGGTGACAAAGCCGAACGAGTCCTCAGGAACGGCGCGGGGACTCCAGTAGACGGTCGCTGTCCTGGTCCCATCGTCGGCGATCGCAATCACGGCCTCGACGCTTTGACCGACTTCGGCTTCCGCCCGGCCAAGACATCGGAACTCGGCGGCGCTGGCGGTCGAGGCCAAGGCCGAGAAAATGACGGTCGCCAGGATACGGGACAACATGCGAACTCCATCCCACGTTATGCGGGATCGAGCTTACACGCTTCGGTGGTTGTCGCCCGACCTTAAGCCGTCGCCTTGGAAAACACCTGGATGACCACCACGCCGGCCAGGATCAGGCCGATGCCGATGAGGCCTGGCAGGTCCAGGTTCTGGCGGTAGAGGACCCAGGCGATGATCGTGATCAGCACGATGCCGACGCCGGACCACAGGGCGTAGACGATGCCCACGGGCACGGTGCGCATGGCCTGGGACATGCACCAGAAGGCGATGGAATAGCCCACCGCGGTGATCACCGAGGGGGCGGTGTTGCGGAAGCCGTCCGAGGCCTTCAGCGCCGTGGTGGCGATCACCTCGGCGACGATGGCGATGGCCAGCCAGGCCATACCGGGCATCAGCCGCCCCGCTTTCGGCCGAAGTCGGGCTCGGCGCTTTCCTGGCCGGCCTCGATCACCCCACGGCGGATCTCGCGGGTGCGGCTGAACAGGTCATAGAGCTTGTCGCCCTCGCCCCAGCGGATGGCCCGCGACAGGGCCTGCAGGTCTTCGGTGAAGCGGCCCAGCACCTCCAGCACCGCGTCCTTGTTGGTCAGGAAGATGTCGCGCCACATGGTCGGGTCTGAGGCGGCGATGCGGGTGAAGTCGCGAAAACCCCCGGCGGAGTACTTCATCACCTCGGCGCGGGTGACCTCCTCCATGTCGGCGGCGGTGCCGACGATGTTGTAGGCGATCAGGTGGGGCAGGTGGCTGGTGACGGCCAGGACCAGGTCGTGGTGCCTGTCGTCCATCCGTTCGACCTGGGCGCCGAGCGCGGTCCAGAAGTCGGCCAGGCGTTGGACCGCCTCCAGATAGGCGTCGTCCTCGCGGGCCTGCGGGGTCAGGATCACCCAGCGCTGGTGGAACAGTTCGGCGAAGCCGGCGTCCGGACCCGACTGCTCGGTGCCGGCGATGGGGTGGCCCGGCACGATATGGACGCTGTCGGGCAGGGCGGCGGAGAGCGCCTCGCTGACCGCGGCCTTCACCGAGCCCACGTCGCTGACGATGGCGCCGGGCGAAATGGCGTGGGCGCAGGCGGCCGCCGCCTCGCCGATGGCGCGCACCGGGGTGGCGAAGATGATGAGGTCGGCGCCGGTCACCGCCTCTTCGGCGCTCAGCGTCACCTGGTCGGCCAGGCCCAGCTCGGCGATGCGGGCCCGCGCAAACGCGCTGGCGTCATGGATGACGATCTGGCCGGCGGCGCCGGACGCGCGCGCGCCGCGGGCCAGGGACGAGCCGATCAGGCCACAGCCGATAATGGCCAGGCGGGCGAAGACGGGCTCGGCCATCAGTCGGCCTTCATGAAGTCGGCCAGGGCCTCGACCACGGCGCGGTTATGCGCTTCCAGGCCGATGGTCATGCGCAGGTGATCAGGCAGACCATAGCCGCCGACGCCCCGCAGGATCAGGCCGCGGCCGGCCAGATAGGCCTCGGCCGCTTTGGCGCTCTTGGGGCCGGTGGCGGGAAAGCCGATCAGGACAAAGTTGGTGGCGCTGGGCACCGGCGAGAGGCCCAGGCCCCCCAGCTGCTGGGCGAGCCAGGGCCGCCACTTGGCCAGCAGGTCCAGGGACTCCTTCTGAAAGTCGGTGTCGGCCAGGGCCTCCACCGCGGCGAGCTGGCCGGGGATGGAGGTGTTGAACGGCTGGCGGATGCGGTCCAGGGCGTCGATCATCTCGGGCGGGCCGTAGGCCCAGCCTACCCGCAGGGTCGCCAGGCCGTGCAGCTTGGAGAAGGTGCGGGTGACGATGACATTGTCGCTGGTGCGCGCCAGATCGGTCCCGTCCTCGAAGGCGGGGTCGTCGACGAACTCGGCATAGGCGCCGTCCAGCACCAGGACCACGCTCTTGGGCAGAGCGGCGTGCAGGCGGCGGATGTCTTCGCCGCCGATATAGGTGCCGGTGGGATTGCCGGGGTTGGCGATGAAGACCAGCCGGGTGCGGTCGTTCACCAGCTTCAAGAGTTCGTCCACATCGATGCGATAGTCCGGCTCCGGCGCATTCAGCACTTCGGCCTGGCAGGCGCGGGCCCCGATCGCATAGGCGCCGAAGGCGAACTCGCCCTGCACGATGTTGTCGCCGGGCTCCAGATAGGCCTGGCAGAGCATGTGGAAGATCTCGTCCGAACCGCAGCCGAAGATCAGCCTGTCCGGCTCCAGCCGGAAGGTCCTGGCGATGGCTTCGCGCAATGGCGTGGCGCGGCTGTCGGGATAGACATGCAGCTGGTCGATGGCCGCGGCGAAGGCGGCCTTGGCCTTGGGGCTGCAGCCCAGGACGTTCTCATTGGCCGACAGCTTCAGCGGATGCTCAATCCCGTCCACCTTGGCCTTGCCGGGGACGTAGGCGGCGATGTCGAGGATGCCCGGCTTGGGAACCGGACGGTCGGCGGCGGCGCGATCGAGGGACTGGGACATGGGAAGGCCTGGGTTGGTCGTGTCAGGCCCTGGCTCTTACACGTCGAACGGTTCCGGCGCAGCCCCGATGACGCCGCTGAGCCGACCCGGCGCCCGGGCCAGCCGCTCATCATCGGCCTGGTAGTAGCCGGCCAGGGTGAAGAGCTTGAGGCCGCCGGCATCGCTCAGCAGTTCGGCGGCCACCCCGTCGCGGCTGAGCGCCTCGGCCGTGCGGGCGGCGGGGCCAGGGGCGTCGGTGACCCAAAGGGTGACATCGGCGCCGGTGGGCTCGACCTCGACCTCGGCGAAGGCCAGAGCCGAGGGCGGCCCCCAGATGTTGAGGCAGGGCAGGACGGCGAACACCTTGAGCTTGGGCTCGGCCAGCAGGCGGCCCCACCAGGCGCTGTCGCCGCTCAGCATGGCCACGCCGACCCCGCCCTTGAGCTTGGCGGCGGCGAGGGTTTCTTCGGGCTTCTGGGCCATGCGCAGGGACGGCGCGGCGCCGAAGCGCAGGCGGGCCAGCTCCACCGCCCGGGCCGGCGTCGGGCCGCCCCAGACCGTCAGGGCGAAGGGCCCCTGCAAGGCCAGGCTCTGGCCCATCAGTTCGCGCCACACCCGGATGACCAGGGCGTCGCTGGCGCCCTGGCGGGGCATGGCCAGCAGCCGGCGCAGGATTTCGGTCTCCCGCCCGGGGCGCAGACCAAAGCGATCAGCCTGGCCGGCGGCGGCCTTGGCGGCGGCCACCTGCTTGCCGAGCGCCGTACGCTCGTCCAACAGCGCCAGCAGGCCGGCGTCGATCTCATCGATGCGGGCGCGGACGGCGTCCAGGGGGACGGGCGAAGGCGCAGGGTGCGGGGCGTCGGCCATTTCTGTTCCCGAAACGAAAGCCGCGACCTAGGTCATTGCGCCAGAGCGCGCAATAGTCCGCCTTGACGCAATAAAGTTGCAGCCGAAACCATCGGCCTCAGTAGACCCGCGGCGCCGGCCCGATAGCCACGGGGCCAAGGGTGGTCTGCCCCGCCTGGAATGTGATGGCCGCCTGGGCGACATTGTCGGCGCCCTGCCGTGCGGCGGTGACGGCCGCGGCGGTGTCAGCGGTCTCCGGGGGCAGGACTCCACCAGCGCCCAGGGCCTCGAGGGCCTCAGGCGCCTCGCGCAGGGTGACGTCCAGGGTTCCGCGCAGACGGCCGTCGGGACCGACGAACAGCTGGCCGCGATTGACCCCGATCATGGCCTCGCCCGCGGTCAGCCCGGCCTCCTGGATCTGGGCCATGCCGCCGGCCAGGGCCCAGTTGCGGACGGCAGAGGGCCAGTCGGCGCCGTCAAAGGCGCTCATCTTGCTGAGGACGGCGTCCCACTTCAGATCGACGTCGCCGTCCTGGGCGATGCGGGCGAAGGCGCCGGAGAACTGAGCCTGCCCCTTGGTGACCCCCAGGAACACCGCGCCCTGGTCCTCAGGCCCGGGACGCAGATGGAAGGCGACCTCCTCGGCGGACGATAGCGCAAAGGGCTGGGCGCCGGGGCCAGGGGCGAAGATCACGTCCAGCCCCTGGAAGTCGAAGCTCGGGGGCTTGCGGTCGGCGTCGCCGAGGCTGGCCCGCAGCACCCGGCCATTCACCTTTACCGAGCCCGACTGGGGACGGGTGAAGGTCAGGCCGTCAGGCGCGGCGAACACCCAGCGGTCCAGGGCGTGCATGAAGGCCTCGGACTCCAGGCGCGGCGTGGCGATGGCCCATCCTGAGGGCTCGCGGATCCGCGCGTCGGTCAGGGTGACGTTCAGCCGGAAGGGATAGCCGCCGATGCTTCGCGCGCCCCAGCTCACCTCATAGCCGGCGCTGCGCAGGGTCTCGGCCGTGGCGTCCATCCGGTCGCCGGTCTGGATGCGGGTCCAGAACCAGAAGCCGCTCCAGACGATGACCGCCAGGATCAGCAGGGCGAAGGGCAGGATGAGGCCGAGGCGGCGGGGTTTGCGGGCGGGCTTGGTATCGGGCACAGACATGGACGGGTTTGCGAGGCTTCTTCTAGCGGATCGGGAATGTCGGACGACGAAGAATACTGGGTGTTTGGCTACGGGTCGCTGATGTGGCGGCCGGGCTTCGACTTTGTCGAGCGTTCGAGCGCCACCCTACACGGCCGCCGCCGGGCGTTCTGCATCTATTCGGTCCATCATCGCGGGACCTATGAGCGGCCGGGCCTGGTGCTGGGCCTGGCGCCGGGCGGCGCAGTCCGCGGCGCGGCCTATCGCATTGCGCCGCAGGCCTGGCCCGAGGTCTACGCCTATCTCCTGGAGCGCGAGCAGCCCACCGAGACCTATGTGGAGGCCAGGCGGGCCATCCGGCTGGCCGACGGCCGAAGGGTGGAGAGCCTGGTCTTCCTTTCCGACACTGGCCATCCGCAGTGGGCCGGCGCCCTGTCGCTGGAGCGGCAGGCCGAGCTGATCACTGGCGCGGTCGGCCTGTCAGGTCCGAACGAGGACTATCTGCGCGACCTGGTGGCGCATCTGCGGGAGGAAGGTGTCGGCGACCGGGCTATGGAGGCCCTGCTGGCCAAGGTCGAGGGCGGGCCGAAGACAGGGCGCGCCTTGAGCCCAGGCTAATCCTACAGATCCAGCAGCTTCATCGAGGCGGTTTCGATCCGCTCTTCCAGCAGGCGCATGAACTCAGCCCGCTTCAGGCCTGGCGGGATCGGCTCAAGATATTCGAACACGATGACGCCGGGTTTGCGCAGGAAGCCATGCTTGGGCCAGTGGACGCCGGAATTGGTCGCCACCGGATGAACCGGCAGGCCCAGCTCGCGATAGAGCGCGGCGATGCCGGGCTTGTAGTCGCCCTTCACCCCGGGCGGTCCCCGGGTGCCTTCGGGGAAGATGAGCAGTTGGCGCGGCTCGCTCAGGCGATCCTTGGCGTCGCGGACCATCTTCTTCAGAGCCGCCGAATGGGCCTGGCGATCGACCACGATCATGTCCGCCTTCTGGGCGAACCACCCGAAGAAGGGAATCCACATCAGCTCCTTCTTCAGGACGAAGCAGGTGTCGGGCAGCCAGGAGAACTGGGCGAAGACGTCGAACATGCACTGATGCTTGGGCGCCACCAGGGCTGCGCCGACCGGCATGTGCTCGCGCCCGCGCAGCTCCACCCTGATGTCGCAGATCCGCAGCAGGGCGATGACGCCGCGGCTCCAGAAATCGAGCGCCCGCAGGGTCCAGGCCCGCGGCGCCAGCAGCAGCGGCGTGATGCTGATCGCCACCACGGCCGACCACAAATAGAAGAGCGCCACGAAGAGCAAAGAGCGCAGAGCCGTCACGGGGGGCCTTTCTTCAGTGTCTTGCGGCGTCCTGGTTCAGGCGCCCGGATCGAAAGATCAACCGCTGTCGGCCGCCGGGGCCGCCTCTGGCTCGTCCTTCGGACCCAGGCCCAGCACCGTCTCACGACCCAGGATGGCCAGATACTTCATGTATTCGGTGACCATCAGCCGGGCGCCGCCGGAGGTGCGCCACCAGCCGCGGGCGTCGAACCCCGGCGTCTCCACCGGATAGGCCTGCAGGGTCGTGTCCGGCAGGGCTGAGCCCAGCTCCAGCATGGCGCGGGGGATATGATAGTCGGCGGTCACTACGATCAGGCTGTCAAAGCGACGCGCCCGAACCCAGCCGGCGGTCTCCTGGGCGTTGCCGAAGGTGTCGGCGGCCTCGAAGCCCAGATCGACGCAGCAGTCATAGAGCAGCTGAACCGCCCGGCTGACATTGCGGATGTCTTCGCGGCTGGCCTCGCGATTGACGCCGGACACCAGCATCCGGTCGCCCTTGCCGGCCTCCAGCAGGCGCATGCCCGCCGCGATCCGCGCGTTGGAGCCCGCGCCCGTAAGGGCGACGATGCCGTCGGCGGCGACAGGCTCGGGCGCTGGCGTCGAGGTTTCCACGCGCGCGGCGAAGGCCAGGAGCCCGGCGCCCCAGATCAGGGCGGCGACGAAGAGGAGGGCGAGCGTTTTCATGGAGGCGCTAGGCGAGCTCGCGAATGAGGTTTGCGGCCGTCAGGCGCGCGGCCACCGCCGCCACAAGGGCCGCAGCCAGGGGGCAGGGTAGAACGGCCAGCAGATCGCTCCAAGCCACCGGGAGCACCGGCGTCAGCCCCTGACCCCCGCCGGCCAGGCGAAGGCCAGCCCCCAGGGCGGCGGCGGCGGCGGCCCCCACCAGGCCGGCGCCTGCGGCCATGCGGGCGAAGCGGGCCTGAAACAGCCGGGCGATGAAGGCGTCCTCGGCCCCGGTCAGGTGCAGCAGCTCGACCACCTCGCGCCGGGCGGCGAGGCCCGCCCGGGTGGCGAAGGCGACCACGGCGGCGGCGGCGGCCGAGATCAGCAGGAAGACCCCGATCCCCAGCCAGCGCGCGATCGCCGCGCCGCGCTGGATGTCGGCGAGCCAGGTGGTGTGGTCGTCCACCACGGCGTCCAGGCCGCGGGTGCGCAGGGCGCGCTCCAGGGCCTCGGCGGTGGCGGGGGTCTCGCGGCTGAGGGTGACGGCCACCAGGCGCGGCACGGGCAGGTCGGCGAGGTCGGCCACATCCCCGAGCCAGGGGGCGATCAGGGCCTCGGCCTTTTCCCGCTCCAGGGCCCGGGCCTCGGCCACGCCGGGGACGCCGGCCAGGGTCTCGGCGGCGCGGCCGGCGGCGGAATCGGGGGTCTCATTGGCCTTGGGGCGGACGATCACCGTCATCTCGCCGCTGAGCTGGTCCGACCAGCCCCGCGCGGCCCGGTCGGCGGCGATGACCCCCAGGGCGGTCAGGCAGGCCATGAAGCACAGGACGGCGACCACGAAGACCAGGGCGCTGTCGCGGGTGTCCCGCTCAGGCAGGAAGGCGGCGGGGCGCCAGCGGGCGGGATCGAAGATGACGCTCATCCGCCGAAGCCCTGGGGCACGGGACCCATATGGACCAGCCGGCCGTCCTCCAGGTGCAGGATCGGCTTGCCCGACCGGGCCACCAGATCCTGGTCGTGGGTGGCGATCAGCACGGTCGTGCCCAGCCGATTGAGCTCCAGGAACAGGCGAAGGATTCGCAGGCCCATCTCGTGGTCCACATTGCCCGTCGGCTCGTCAGCCAGCAGAATGTCGGGGCGGCCGACCACGGCCCGGGCGATGGCCAGGCGCTGCTTCTCGCCGCCGGCCAGGGTCGGGGGCAGGGCGTGCATCCGGTCCTTGAGACCGACCCAGGTCAGAAGCTCGGCTACGTCCTGGCGATAGGAGTCGGGCTTGGCGCCGGCGATGCGCAGGGGCACGGCGGCGTTGTCGAAGGCGCTCATATGGTCGAGCAGGCGGAACTCCTGGAACACCACCCCGATGCGACGGCGCAGAAAAGGCCGGACATCAAGCGGAGCCTGGGCGACGTTCTGGCCGAACAGGTGCAAGAGTCCCTTGGACGGCTGCGCCGCCAGATAGATGAGCTTGAGCAGAGAGGTCTTGCCCGCACCCGACGGGCCGGTGACGAAATGGAAAGACCCTTGCGGCAAGGAAAAGGTGAGGTCCCGCAGCGTCTCTGGCGCGCGCCCGTACCGCATGGAGACGTCGTCAAAGCGCACGACGGCGTCATCGGCGTCGGTCGCGTCTGCGGCGTACGGGTTTCTGGACATGGAGACCGGAATCGGCGACCTCGATACGGTGGGCTGGAGGGTCCGATACGGCGGCCATGATACTGACCTGTCCAGACTGCTCCACCAGCTATTTCGTGGACGACGCGAAGATTCCCGAGGATGGGCGCGTCGTGAAGTGCGCGAGCTGCGGCCATCGGTGGACGGCGCGCCGCGAGATCGAACTGAACACGGCCCTTCCGGCCGCCCAGATTGAGCCCGCCCCCGCCGATACCCCTACAACCTCCACCGATCAAGCCGACCCCGAAAAGACCGCGGCGGCGGCCGAGGGCGGCGTGGCCCTGCCCAAGGCGTTCCGCGCCAAGGCCGATGACAACCGCCGCCTGCGCGAGGCCGCCGCCACCGGCGTCGTCTGGGCCGGCATGTCGGCGGCCCTGGCCCTGATGATCGCCGTGGCGGTGGTTTTCCGGGTGGATGTGGTCCGCCTGTGGCCCAGCTCGGCCGGCGCCTTCGCCAGCGTCGGCCTGCCGGTCAACAGCATCGGCCTGGCGATCGAGGGGGTCGAGTTCGAACCGGCCCTGCATGACGGCCATGCCGCGCTTTCGGTCTCGGGCATGATCCGCAATATCGAAGACCGCACCATCACCGCCCCGCCGTTGCAGATCCGCCTGCTGGACAAGTCCGGCGCGGCCGTGGCGACCAAGGTCGCCCGGGCCGCCGACCCCAACATTCCGCCGGGCGAGACCCGCCACTTCGCCATCGCCATCATCGACCCCCCCGGCACGGCGGCCGACCTGGAGATCAGCTTCGCCGAACTGCGCGCCGCCGCCGAACCGCCGGCCGAGCCTGCGGCCCTGGATCTGCGCGGCGCGGCCGAGGCCGCCGACCCGGCCATCGAGGCCCGAGAGGTGCTGGACGCCAAGCCCCTGCCGGCCGACGATCACGAGGCGCAGGCCCATCATGACGGCTGAGCGGACCCCGGAGGTCCTGCTGGACGAGGCGGAGGTCGCCCGCCGGGTCGAGGCCCTGGCCCAGCAGATCGCGCCGCGGATCGACGACGACACCGTGGTCATCTGCCTGCTCACCGGCGGCCTGTGGTTCTGCGCCGACCTGACCCGGGCCCTGGCCCGGGCTGGGCGCAATGTACGCTTCGACGCCCTGTGGCTGGCCTCCTATGGCGACGCCCGCGCCAGCCTGGGCCGCTGCGAGGTGCGGGCCGACCTGCAACGCCCCCTGGAGGGGCGCCGCGCCCTGATCGTCGACGACGTGATCGACACCGGCCTGTCCCTGAGCGAGGCCGCCCGTTTGGTGCGGGACTCCGGAGCATCCGAGGTGCTGACCTGCGTCTTCGCCACCAAGCCCTGGCCGACGCCCCGGGCCATCGAGCCGGACTTCGTCGCCTGGACCGCGCCGCCGCGCTTCCTGGTCGGATATGGCATGGACGCCGCTGGCCAGCTGCGCGGCCTGCCCTATGTCGGGGCGCTGGACTGAAGCGCCGACAGCGCGCGGCGCTCAGTCGTCCTTGCTCGGCCTGCCCCGCATGGATTTAAGCCCGCTGCGGCGGGTCTTGCTGTCGAGCCGGCGCAGCTTGGATGCCTTGGTGGGCTTGGTCGGGCGGCGCGCCTTGGGGCGATGCAGCGCCTGACGGATCAGATCGGCCAGCCGCTCGCGGGCCTCCTGCCGGTTCATCTCCAGTGACCGCGAGCCCTGCGAAAAGAGGATCAGCACGTCGTCGTTCGACAGGCGGCTGCCCGACAGCCGCCTCAGCCGGGCCTTCACATCGTCCGCCAGGCTGGACCTGCCAACATCAAAGCGCAGCTCCACGGCGTTGGACGTCTTGTTGACGTGCTGCCCGCCCGGCCCGCTGGCCTTGACCATCCGCTCGGTGAACTCGTCGTCCGCGATGGCGACGGCGTCCGTGATCTTCAGCATCGGGGTCTGGCCGGGTGAAGACCACCGGTTGGATCCGCCCACGCCAGCAGGCCGCGGGAGTCGGTAAGCGCCCGCAGGGGTAGAATGGCGACGATGGCGGTGAGGGGCATGGACCAGGCGCAGCAGACGGCCAGAGGGCGGCCGCACGCCAGTCTAGAGCCTTGGCCGCTCCGCGCCAGATGGCAAGCCGCGGCCGGGCCTGTTGGACGTGTCGGAAGGCGCGAGGTTTAAACCGCGCGCACCACTTCTGGCCGGATGAACCCCTGCACCTGAGCGTTCAGCGGGCGCGTCCGCCTGGCGACCGTGCCGCCGTTGGAGTTGTCGGTGTCGGAGGTGTTGAACTCGATGGTGTGGAGGTTTGCGCCGGCGACCCGCTCGACGATCCCGACATGGTCCGGCTTGCCGTCCTGATTCCAGTTAAAGACCACGATCCAGCCGGGCCGGGCGGCCAGATTGCCCGTCGCGTCCTGACGCCGGACCCATCGCCGCTTGCCCATGGCGACGTACATCATGTCGATGACCGACGGGGTGGGATAGAAGTGATGGTGGTCGATATCGCCCAGCAGGCTTCGCAGCGAAGAGCGCGACACCGTCACGCCCTTGGCCTTCGCATAGACGCTGGCCGAGGCGTAGGACAGCCCGGCCGCGCAGAAGGGCACAGGCCCCTGGGGTGTGGAGAAGGGCAGGTCGAACAGGCCGAGATAGGCCGTGATCTCACCCCGGTTCTGCGCGCGGCTCTTGCCGACAAAGTCCGTCCCAAGGGTCGTGAGAAGGGTCGGCGCGAAGTCCGAAATCCGGGGCTCAAAGGCCGCCTTGCTCGCTCCCTGGACGTCGCGGAGCAGGGCGACGGGGTTAAAGGTCAGGCTTTCGCTGGCCAGGCGGGCGTCGCCAGACTGCTGTTCCGTCACCAGGCTATCGGCGGGGTCTGGTCCATCTTCCATGTCGACGGGTTGTGCGCGGGCAGGGGCTCCGGCGAGGGCCGCCGCCGTCAGGGCGCCGAGGGCGAGCAGGGACCGGCGTGGCATCGTCGGGGCGGTCATGGTCATGGCGCTTCTCTCAGAAACTTGTGCTGGCCGGCCTAGCTGGCCGATCGGAAGGCGAACTCGTTGGGGCAGCCCTCGAGACGCTCCAGATCCTGCAGGGTCAGGGGGCGGTAGGCGGCGCTCTCGAAGCGGCCGAAGCTCAGGGCCTGCAGCATGAAGCGGCGTTCCTGCAGGCGAAGGGTGGCCTGATCGATGATCTTCAGAGGCACGCCGCCTTCGATCAGCGCGCGGGCGGCGGCTCTCACGACCTCGACGGGCGCGTCAGGATGGCAGGCCAGCCCGTTGGTCACACGCTGGGGTCCGGCCAGCAGCGCCTTGGTGCTCGCATAGGGGGTTCCTGCGGCGTCGAGGGCGGCGATGACCCTGTCGCCGTCGCTGGCCTTCTGGAAGTAGGTCACCTCGTAGCGCGGATCTGGCCAGGCGGCTTCAGGCGGAGTTTCGATCGGCGCCGCGGGCCTCTCGATCCAGCCGGCCCCGGGACTGCGCAGGCGGTCCGGCGCCGTCGGCCGCAGCGCCTGATCGTACTTGAAGACGATATCGCCGCCGCCGCTGACAATTTCGCCAGGCGTCAGGGGCACATGGCCGGCGATGGGCGTCGTCGCCCTGCCGGTGCTGTTGGCGACCTTGTCCCTGAGCCACGCCGCCAGTTCGGCGCCCCGGACCAGACCGTCCCCGTTCAGGTCGGCGAAGCCGGAGACGCCCAGGACGAAGGCCGGGGTGAAGATGCTGGGGCTGGGGGTTTCCTGGTCCGTGGAGCCGGCGGTGATGAAGCTGCGCGTGGGTTTGGCCAGCGCCTCGTAGTCGATCAGACTGATGGCGCGCAGGGGCCGCTCACCCCCCTTCGTGGTGAAGATCGCCGCCGAGTAGCAGGCGTCCACCACGAACAGCAGGTGCAGGGGGCTTGCGCCCCGAGCCAGGGCGATGACCCGTTCGGACGAAAGGCTAAGGGCCGCGGCGTCCTGGCCCGCCAGCGGACTGTCGACGCCCGCATAATAGCCAATGGTCTTGCGGGGTTCGACCCAGCCATGGCCGGTCATGAAGATGATCAGCCGCGCATCGGCCTTGCCGTACGCCTTCAGAAAACGCGCGACCTCCCCCAGTCCTCCGTTTTCACCGCCCCGGGGGTCGCAGACCACGCGGACGTGAAAGCCCTGGGCGACCAGGGTGTCCACCAGGTCCTGGGTCTCGGCCGGCACCGAGCCCAGTCGATCCCAATGCTCATAGGCGCTCGCCGCCAGGATCAGCGCATGGCTTTCGGCGTAGAGCTCCCGCTCGCCAGGACCCGACGCGTAGGTAACCGGTATGGAAAGGGGGCGGCTTTCCCCGAAGTCGCCGCAGGGCTCGGCCGCCGCAGCCAGCGGAACGGCCAAGAGAAGGACCAAGCCGAGACACTTGCGGAAAAACCACATGCACGCCTCCTCGCCGACCGTTAACCCATATTAGAGAACGCCGTTCGGCAAGGCAACGAGATTCACAACCAGAGATCGTGCCGGTTGAAGAACGAGAGGTTTAGGCGAGCGAAGCCCTGCTCACGCGAGCGGCCCTGGGTCTAGCCTTCAACCTTGCAGGCCGGGCAGAGCCCGCGGGCCTCGAGCGTCACGGTGCGCACGGCGTAGCCGGCGGACTCGGCGGCGGCGAACTGGGCCGAGAAGTCGGGTTCGAACTCCTGGGCCGCCCCGCAGCATTCGCAGATCAGGAAGGCCGCCCGGTGGCCGGCGCCTTCCATCTTGCAGGGCACATAGGCGTTCAGGCTTTCGATGCGGTGAGCAAAGCCCAGCCGTTCGAGAAACTCCAGGGCGCGATAGACGGTGGGGGGCTTCGCCGGTTCGCCGTCCTGGCCATAGGCGGCGATCAGGTCATAGGCCTTCATCGGCCCGTCGGACTCCAGAAGCAGTTCGAGAACCCGGCGCCTGGGCGGCGTCAGCCGCTCACGCGTGCGCTCGCACTGCGCCTGGGCGGCGGCGACCGCATCGGCCAGCGCGACCCCTTCGAGGCCCGGATGTGCGCTTTCGGCGTGGTGACAATCGGCTCCCATGCAGATCAGCTAAACATCTCTCTTTTTCGGCGCAACAGGCTTGACGCCTAGTTATGTTATTTCATAACGCTTCGGCTTGGTTTCAAGAACGGGGCGTCCCCATGCGTAAATCCATCCTGCTCGCCTCCGCCGCCCTGCTGGCGGCGGCCGGCCCGGCCTTTGGCCAGACCGCCGCTCGCCCGACCAGCGTATCGGAAGTCGTGGTGACGGCGGCGCCCTATGTGGTCTCCCTCGACTCGGTGACCACCAGCGTCGATGTGATCGATCGCGATGCGCTCGACATGGCCCCGGCGGCCGGGCTCGGCCAGGTGCTCAGCGACCTTCCCGGCGTGCGCTCGAGCTTCTTTGGCCCTGGCGCCAGCCGCCCGGTGATCCGTGGCCTGGCCGGCCCCCGGGTGCTGGTCCTGACCAATGGCGTCGGCATGGTGGACGCCAGCGCCCTGTCGCCCGACCACCAGGTGGCGGTCGATCCCCAGGAGGCCAGGCGGATCGAGGTGCTGCGCGGCTCGGCGGCGCTCGCCTATGGCGGCTCGGCCATCGGCGGGGTGGTCAATGTGATCGACGATCGGATTTCCGAGACGACCGTCGACGGCGTCGAAGGCCGGATCATGGGCGCCCTCTCCAGTGGCGACAGCGGCGAGACAGCCTCGGGCGCGCTCAAGGCCGGCGTCGGCCCCTGGGTGTTCAGCCTCGACGCCCTGCGCCGCCAGAGCGAAGACTACGACGTGCCGACCCTGCCGGAATCCCGACGCCAGCTGGCCGCCGAGGGCGAAGAGTTCCTCGGCAAGCAGGACAGCGTGGTGGAGAACACCGGCGTCGCTCTCGATTCCTATGGGGCCGGCGTCTCCTATGTGGGCGACCGTGGCTTCCTCGGCGTGGCGGTCAAGAAGACTGACACCCGCTATGGGGTGCCGGGCCACGCCCATGAACATGACCACGACGACCACGATCACGACCACGATCACGACCACGATCACGATCACGATCATGACCATGACCATGACGACGAGGATCACGGCGCCGAAGAAGGCGTGCGGATCGATCTGAAGCAGACCCGCTACGATCTGCGCGGGGGCCTCGACCTGGCGCTCGGCCCCTTCGAGAAGGTCCGCTTCTCCGGCGGCTATGCCGACTACGAACATGTGGAGATCGAGGATGGCGAGCCGGCCACCCGTTTCCTGTCCGAGGGCTGGGAGGGCCGGCTGGAGCTGGTTCAGGCCGAGCGTGATGGTTGGCAGGGCGCCGTCGGCGTCCAGGCCCTGACGCGGGACTTCGACGCCCTGGGCGAAGAGGCCTATGTGCCGGCCGTGGAGATCAACGAAGCCGGCGTCTTCACCCTGCAGCGTCTTGACCGTGACGCCTGGGGCCTGGAGGGCGGCCTGCGTTTCGACCGCCGCACCCTGGAGACCGCCGCACAAAAGACCGAGTTCGACAATGTCTCGGCGAGCCTCGGCGCCTTCCTGCGTCCGGCCGAGGGCTGGTTCGCCGGCGTCAGCCTGTCACGGGCCGGCCGGGCGCCGACCGAGGCCGAGCTGTTCGCCGCCGGCCCGCACATCGCCACCCGCGCCTTCGAAGTCGGCGACGTGGGCCTGGACTCCGAAGTGTCCTACGCCGTGGACGCCACCCTGCACTATGACGGCGGACCCTGGGACATGGATCTGCACGCCTTCGCCGTGCGCTATGAAGGCTTCATCGACCTGCGCCCGACCGGCCTTGAGGATGACGAGAGCGGGCTGCCCATCTTCGCCTACCAGCAGACGGACGCCGAGTTCTGGGGCGGCGAGGCCGAGGTCTCCTATCGGCTGTGGGAGGCCGGCGACCGGAGCTTCACCCTGGAAGGCGTCGCCGACTATGTCCGCGGCGACACCGATCTGGGGGCGCCGGCCCGCATCCCGCCATGGTCGGCCACGGCCCGTGGCGTCTTCGAAGGCGGCTGGTGGACCGGCAAGCTTGAGGTGCGCCAGGTGGGCGAGCAGGAGCGGGTCGCCGAGGGCGAGTTGCCGACGGACGGCTACCGGATGATCAACGCCTCCCTGGTGGTCCGTCCCACCGACGGGTTCAAGATCTTTGTCGAAGGCCGCAATCTGAACGACGCCGAGGCCCGCGAGCACGCCTCGTTCCTGAAGGACCTGGCGCCCCTGCCGGGGCGGACCTTCCGCCTGGGGCTGGGCTACAGCTTCTGATCCGAGCCCGGCCAGGCTTGGACAAGGCCGGAAAACGAAAGACCCCCGGAAGCGCGGCTTCCGGGGGTCTTGTTGTCTGCGTCCTCGGCTGAGGAGCGGGTCAGGCTTCCTCGGTCTCGCTGGATGGAGGGGCGGTCTCGCCGCCTTCGCCGCCTTCGAAGCTGCGCGGGGCGCGTCTGCGGCGGGGCTTGCGGACGGGCTCTTCGCCTTCGGCCTTGGGCTCGGCGCTGCGGGGGGCCTGCAGAAAGGCCGGGGCCTCGCTGGCCCCGCCCTCGGCGTCCCGCAGCATCGGGCCATCCGGGGCCGGCGTCTCGGCCACCAGCGGCGCAGCCTGGGGCTCGACCACCGCCAGGGGGTCGCGTTCGGGGCGGTCGCTGCGGTCGGTCCGCTCGCGGCGGTTCTCATCGCGGTCACGCCAGCGTTCGCGGCGGGGCGGACGGTTCTCGTCGCGGCTGCGATCGTCCCGCGCCCGGTCTTCTCTGGGCTGGTCGTCACGCTGGCGATCGTCTCTGGGGCGATCGTCTCTGGGACGATCATCACGGGCGCGGTCGTCTCGCGAACGGTCATCGCGGCGGTTGTCGTCGCGGCGGTTCTGGTCGCGATCACGACCGTTACGGTCGCTGTCGTTGTCAGACTCGTTGTCTGCGCCCTCGGGGGCGTCGGACACCTGCTGCTGGCCGCTCTCGTCCTCGAAGTCGATGTCGAGGCCCGAGCTCACCTGGTCTCGCCCCAGGATCTCGCTGGGCGAGCGCTGGGGCTGCATGGCGCGCAGCAGGCGGAAATAGTGCTCGGCGTGTTGGAGATAGTTCTCCGCCAGAACCCGGTCGCTGGACGACGTCGCGTCGCGCGCGAGTTGCTGGTACTTTTCGAAAACGTGCTGGGCGTTGCCCCGCACCTTGACGCCGTCGGGGCCGTTCGAATCGAAGGCGCGGTTCGCGTTGTGCTGCTGGGGCTTATTCCCGCCGCCTCCGCGATTGCGCCCGCGCTGACGCTTCATGCCCTTGAAATCTCTCATATGCGGTAACCGTCTTGCGCCGCGCCCAGGGCGTACCCTTCAGGGCGTGCGGCTGCGTTAGCCTCATCTCGGGAATGGGCGTAGCGCCCAATGTTCCGTGTTGAAGACGTAAATAATCCCCGTCATCCGCCCGATCTGGGAGCGCCCGTCTGCAACGCGGCGCTTGCCGGAGTGGCCTCTGTCCCGATTTCCGGGGTCCAGCCTGTTTCACCGGCGATTTGGGTGGAGACAATTAGGGATGTAGCGATTCAGGCCGGATTTTCCAAGGCTCTTTTTTCACCCAGCACCACCCGGTCCAGTCCGGCGAGGTCCTGGTTGGTCCGGACGCCATGGGCGCCGGCCTCGCGAAACAGCGCTTCGACCGCAGCCTTTTGATCATAGCCGATTTCGACCGCGAAGCGGCCGCCGGGCTTGAGGACCCGCAGGATTTCCGGCGCCAGGCGACGATAGGCGTCCAGGCCGTCAGGCCCGCCATCCAGAGCCAGGCGGGGCTCGTGCACGCGCACCTCCGGCTCCAGGGTCTCGATCACCTCCGAGGCGATGTAAGGCGGGTTGGCGGTGACGATGTCGAAGCTGGCGTCCGACAGGCCGTCGGCCCAGTCCCCGCGCAGCAGGGCGCAGCGGCCGGCCAGGCCCAGATGGGCGGCGTTGTCCCGGGCCACCGCCAGGGCGTCCTCGGAGACGTCGACCCCCAGACCCCGGGCGTTGGGCCGCTCAGCCAGGATGGCCAGCAGAATGGCGCCGGAGCCGACGCCGAGATCGAGGATCGACACCCGTTCGTCCTCGGTCCCGGCCTTGAGCACGGCGTCGACCACGCATTCGGTGTCCGGCCGCGGTGTCAGGACGTCGGGCGTCACCTGCAGCATGATCTTCCAGAAGCCCTTGCGGCCCAGGATGTGGCTGACCGGCTCACGCCGCGATCGACGGGCCAGGTAGTCCTCCAGGGTGGCTTCCTGTTCGGCCGTCAGGGTCCGGTAGGGATCGGTGACGATATCCAGCCGAGTGGCGTCGGCCGCGGCCTCCACCAGCAGGCGGGCGTCGATGACGGGACCTGCGAGGCCCACAGCCTCGAGCTGCGCCTTGGCCTTGGCCCAGGCCTGCACCAGGGTCAGGCTCACAGCACGCCCGCCCGCGGCGCGGCCGCTGTTTCGTCCTGGGGCTGGCTGCAGGCGTCGCCGGGGGCGACCGCGCCCTCACGGGTGACATGGACATAGACGCCACAGAACATGTGGCCGTAATGCTCGTACAAGGCCTTGGTGATCTCCATGTCGCGCTCTGCGGTGTGCGGATCGACGTCAGGCGCCGCGCAGCGGACGATGGGCTTGAACACCCTGGCCTGCGCCCAACCCACCATCAGGTCGCGTCCTGCCCAATCGTTTTCGGCCCAGGCGGGCCAGCCGTCCACATAGATGTTGGCGCGGAAGCGCAAGGGATCGATCTCGCGGCCCAGCCTCTGCTCCAGGTCGCGGACACTGGCGAGGTTGACGATCGAGACGTCTCCCCGGGGATGATCCATGAACCGGTGGCCCGGCGCCTCCACCACGCGCAGCGGCCCACGGACATCGTCCCCCAGCAGCCGCGTCAGCCAGTCGGCGAAGGCCTGGCGTCCGGCGCTGTCGCCGAGGGGCGCCGTGAGGTCGGGGTGGCCCGGCGCCTCGACATGAAGCACGCCGGAGGTGTCGTCATAGCGGGTGCGGGCGCGGGCCACGGTCGGGATCGCCGCCAGGACGGCGAACTTCTGCTTGGAAATGAAGACCGGCGCCGCCGGGTCGAAGCCCGAGGGGCCGTTTTCGATGGCGAACAGCCGATCGCAAGGGAAGGGCGCGCCGACGCTCAGCTGCGCCCTGTCCAGCTGTTCAGGGGTGAACCCCTTGACGGGGTGCCGATAGAGGGCTGCCACTTGTCCGGTCATGGGCCTTCTGTTGCCGTAAGGTGGCCCGTGTCACAAGGGGAACGGTGTGGGCCGTGAAGGGTTTGATCGGACGTAACATGCCTGCGCCCCGCTCGACCTCTCCTCGTCGCCGTATCGCCGTCGATCTCGCCCGCAAGGGCCTGGTCGCAGCGCCATGGGTGGCGCTGGCTGCGCTCGCCTTCTGGAAGCGGCGGCTGATCGAGCCGCCCCCCGGCATGAGCCGCGCTGGCGCCGCCGACCCGCAACAGATCGAGACCGAGGAGCCCGGCCGGGGGCGCCTGGCCGGTCATCCTCGAGACATTCCGCCCCACGGCTGGAAGGACGTCATCTGGCGCACCCTGGCGGAGATCAATCGGGACCAGCTGCCGCGGGTGGCGGCGGGGGTCACCTTCTACACCCTGCTGGCCATCGTGCCGGCCCTGGCCGTGTTCGTCTCGCTCTATGGCCTGTTCGCCGACATCGGGCAGGTCCAGAGCCAGCTCGCCCAGATGTCGCAGGTGATTCCCGGCGACGTGGTCGACATCGTCGGCGAGCAGATGAAACGCCTGGCGGTGGAGCGGAAGGCCAATCTCAGCCTCGCCTTCGCCTTCAGCCTGCTGCTCTCGGTCTGGACCGCCAGCAACGCCGTGCGCGCCCTCGTGGAGGGGGTGAACATCGCCTATGACGAGAACGAGAAGCGCAACATCGTCCAGCTGATGGCGCTCACCTATGCGGCCACCTTCGCCACCCTGGCCTTCCTCATTCTGGTGACGGGCCTTCTGGTGGCCGCGCCCATCGCGCTCAAGCTTCTTGGCCTCGGGAGTCTGGAGGTGTTCTGGGGGCCGCTGCGGTGGATGATCCTGCTGGCCATCGGCGCCATGGCCTTCACCATTCTCTATCGCTACGGGCCGTGCCGCGCCCTGGCCCGCTGGCGTTGGGTGGCACCTGGGGGCATTTTCGCGTCCGTCGTGTGGATGGGCGGCTCCCTGGGCTTCTCCTGGTACATCAACAACATCGCCCGGTATGACGCCACATACGGCTCCCTGGGGGCCATCATCGGCTTCATGATGTGGATCTGGTTCTCGGTGATGGTCGTGCTGCTGGGCGCCGAGCTGAACGCCGAGATCGAACACCAGACGGCGCTCGATTCGACGACGGGGCCCGAGCAGCCCCTGGGTCAGCGGGGGGCGACCATGGCCGACACCGTGGGCCTGGCCCTGACCACGACGCTGGCCGACGCCGTCGGAGCGGTGCGAAGCCGGGGCGCGAACCTCGCCGCGCGCCTGCGCCGCGCCAAACCGAGCGAACCGGAAGGCTAGATCAGCCGAACTCGTCTTCCAGCGCCGAGAGGCGCGCAGCCTGGTCCTCCGCGATCAGCGGGCCGATGACGTCGTCCAGGGCCTCGCCTTCGATCACCTTGGCGAGATTGTAGAGGGTCAGGTTGATCCGGTGGTCGGTCACCCGGCCTTGCGGGAAGTTGTAGGTGCGGATGCGCTCGGAGCGGTCGCCGGAGCCCACCTGGCTCTTGCGGGCGTCGGCGCGGGCGGTGTCCAGGGCCTCGCGCTGCTGGTCATAGAGCCTGGCCTTCAGCACCTTCAGGGCGCGGGCCCGGTTCTGGTGCTGGGACTTTTCCGACGAGGTCACCACGATGCCCGAGGGCAGGTGGGTGATGCGCACGGCCGAGTCGGTCTTGTTCACATGCTGGCCGCCGGAGCCCGAGGCGCGATAGGTGTCGATCCGCAGATCGGCGTCGTTGATCTCGATCTCGACATCCTCGACCTCGGGCAGGACCGCCACGGTCGCCGCCGAGGTGTGGATGCGCCCGCCGGCCTCGGTCTCGGGCACCCGCTGCACCCGGTGCACGCCGCTCTCGTATTTCAGCCGGCCGAACACCCCGTCGCCGGTGATCGAGGCGATGATTTCCTTGTAGCCGCCGACCTCGCCCTCGGAGACGGAATCGATCTCCACCCGCCAGCCCTGGGTCTGGGCGTAGCGCTGGTACATACGGAAAAGGTCGCCGGCGAACAGGGCCGCCTCGTCGCCGCCGGTGCCGGCCCGCACTTCCAGGATGGCCGAGGCGTTCTCGTCCTTGTCCTTGGGCGCCAGCAGCAGGGCCACCTGGCGCTCCAGCTCCGGCAGACGGGCCTGGAGTTCGGCCAGCTCCTCACGGGCGAGGCCCGCCATCTCCCGGTCGCTGGCCGCGGCCATCTGTTCGAGCTCAGGCGCCTCGGCCCTGGCCTTGACCAGGGTCTCGACGGCCTCGGCCACGGGGCGCAGCTCGGCATGTTCCTTGGAAAGCCGGACGATCTCGGCCCCGTCGGCGGCCGCGCCCATCCGCGCTTCGATCTCGTGGAAGCGGTCGAGCACCTGGTCGAGGCGGGCTTGGGGAAGTCGCACGTTTGATCGTCACCTGAACATCTGGGGACGCCTATCTAGCGTCGCGCGCCGTCCGGGACAAACGTCCCGCGCCGTTCGTCGGCTGGGACCCTATCGGATTGTGAGGAAAGGGGCCGCGCCGGACAGAGGCGCAGCCCCGTCGACCTCTTAGGCGCGGACGCCGGTCATCGGCGCGCTGCCGAAGGCGCCGAGCTTCACCGTGCCGTTCATGGCGTCGCCTTCGACCTTGGCTTCGAACTCCAGGGTCATGGGCATGGGTTGGGTGATCTGGGTCGACCAGGTCAGGGTGTCGCCATTGACCTTACCCTCGACGCTCTGCGTGCCCATCTGGCCCGAGGTGGTGCCGGTGAAGGTGTCACCGCTGGTGGTGATGACGGCGTCGACCGTCTGGGCGCCCATGGGCGTGTTGATGGTGATCTTCCAGTTGCCGTCTGCTGCGGACATGACGTCCTCCCCATTTATGGAGCCGGCACCTAACCAAGCCGGGAGAACCGGCGCAAGCATGACCCTGACGTCAACGGGCGGGGGGGTCGGCTTCCCCCATGGAGATGCCGGCCTGCCTCAGGCGGGCGAGGATCTCGATCAGGCGGCCATAGGTCTCGTTGGCGCCAGACAGCATCTCGGCGCGGGTGAAGATCGCCGAGGGCACCACCAGGCCCATATCCCGGCGCTCGACGACGCCGATATCGATCAGGGCCGCGACATAGGGATCCTGGATATGGCGGGGCAGGCAGAGCCGCTCAGCCAGGTCAGCATCCGTGATCGGGCGGCGCTGGCTGTCGGGGGGAATGTCGTGGAGGGAGGCGTAGCGGTCCGTCGTCCCCCGCAGATGCGCCGTGTTGGCGGTCCAGACGCCGGTGAACACCAGCAGGGAAATCAGATCTCCGCCATGGCGGCGGGCCATGTCGCCGAGCAGGTCGATGAACTCGTAGGCGATCAGGCGGCCGGTCAGGCGACGGTTGTCGGAGGGTGAGGACATAGGCGAAGCAACTCGTGGAACAGGGAACGGCGCGCGGCTATTCGGCGGCGGCCAGTTCCGCCGCCTGGGTGGCGGCGAGCTCGGCGGCGCGAGCTTCGACGAGCTCGACGATGTGATCGACCATGTGATCGTTGTCCATCTTATGGTCGGGCTTGCCGGCCATATAGACCATGCCCGAACCCTTGCCGCCGCCGGTGAAGCCCAGGTCGGTCATCAGGGCCTCTCCAGGGCCGTTCACCACGCAACCGATGATGGACAGGCTCATCGGCGTGGAGATGTGGGCCAGGCGTTCCTCCAGGGCCTCCACCGTCTTGATGACGTTGAAGCCCTGCCGCGCGCAGGACGGGCAGGCGATGATGTTCACGCCCCTGTGGCGCAGGCCCAGGGACTTCAGCATGTCGAAGCCGACCTTGATCTCCTCCACCGGGTCGGCGGCCAGGCTCACCCGGATGGTGTCGCCGATGCCGGCCCAGAGCAGGGAGCCCATGCCGATCGATGACTTGACCGTCCCGGTGCGCAGGGCGCCGGCCTCGGTCACCCCCAGGTGCAACGGGCAGTCGATGGCCTCGGCCAGCATCTGATAGGCGGCCACGGTCATGAAGACGTCCGAGGCCTTCACGCTGATCTTGAACTCGTGGAAGTCGTGGTCCTGGAGGATGCGGGCGTGGCTCAGGGCACTATCGACCATGGCCTGGGGGCAGGGCTCGCCATAGCGTTCCAGAAGTTCGCGCTCCAGCGAGCCGGCGTTGACGCCGATGCGGATGGAGCAGCCATAGTCCTTGGCCGCCTGGATCACTTCACGCACCCGGGCCGGGGAGCCGATATTGCCGGGATTGATCCGCAGGCACGCCGCGCCCGCCTTGGCCGCCTCGATCCCGCGGCGATAGTGGAAGTGGATGTCGGCCACCAGGGGAACCTTGGCCGCCTTGGCGATGGTCGAGAAGGCCGCGGTGGACTCCTCGTCCGGGCAGGACACCCGCACGATGTCGGCGCCGGCCTCTTCCAGCTGGCGAATCTGGTCGATGGTCGCCGCGGCGTCGGCCGTCAGCGTGTTGGTCATCGACTGGACGGTGATCGGGGCGTCGCCGCCCACCTCCACCGAGCCCACGCGAATCTTACGGCTGGCGCGCCGCTCTATCGTGCGCCAGGGGCGGAGATGGGTGTGATCGTGCTGGGTCATGCGACCCTCAAAATAAGCCGTCGCGCGCCGTTTCCCAAGCCGGGAAACATGACGGTTTAATCGCCGAGTCGGCTGAGGGGGGTCTGGGCGGCCGGCAGCAGGCCGCGAGTCTGTCCGTTCACGAACACCTGGAAGGCGGTCGGCTCGGAGACATCGATGACCAGTCCGCGCAGATCTGGCGCGCGGTAGGCTTCGCCGGCCGAGAGCTGGCGGGCGAAATAGACCTCGCCGTCGCCGCTGCGAACGATCAGCGCCGCAGACTCCCGCGCCTGCAGGACGATGGGGGAGGCCGGCGCGGCTGGCGCGCCATAGACCGTCCCGTCGGGGGTGAAGGTGGCCGGCAACTGGCTGAGGTCGGCCTCGGCCTTCGGCCCCCTGGCGATCTCACGGTTCGAGGCGATCACCGCATCGGCCGAACCGCCGGCGGCGGCGGCCACGTCGAGGCCGGGCGTTTCGTAAAGCTGCGGCACGGTCGATTCCACCGGCGGAGGCAGGGGCGCGCCCAGGGACAGCGGACCCTGCGGCTCGGCGCTGGCCGCGATCTCTTCGGGGGTGCTGGCCGGGGCTGTGACCGGGGCGGCGGGCTGCGCCTCGTTGATGCCCCGCTGGGCGAAGTTCCAGACCAGGATGGCGCCGATCACCAGCACGCCGGCCGTGATGGCCAGGCCGAGTCGGCTATCGCCGGTGCGGTGGACGCCCACGGGTTCGCGAAGGGGCTCGTCGCCGGCCGGCTCATCGGCCTTGAAGCGGGTGACGGCGGCTTCGGCCTCAAGGCCCAGCGCCTTGGCGTAGGCCCGCACATAGCCGATGGTGAAGGGGCGTGACGGCAGGTCTTCCAGCCGCATCTCTTCGATGGCGGCCAGATAGGCGCGTCGGATGCGGGTGGAATCAGCGACGTCCTGCAGGGACAGGCCGCGAAATTCCCGGGCCGCCTTGAGGGCGGCGCCAATGTTGGGGCCAGAGTCCAGGGTCGGCATATAGCTTTCAACGGCGCTGAGGGGGTGTGCGCCCTCAAGGCTCGGATTGAAGTCGGTGATCCGCCCAGTGTCGAGCGCCATGGCTGCTCGTCATCCCCGAAAAATAAATGCGGCCAGATAGCCGCCACCCGCCCCGTCCGTTTGACACGGATCTGTTAATTTCTCTTTTCCCATAACACGATAGCCGCAGCCGTTCAACGTCGAGCGAACGTTGATTCCTCACGGTCAAGCTTAGATCGACAGGTAGAGCTTTCGCGCCAGGGTCTCGATTTCGCCCCGCACCGAACCGCCGGTCCCGCGGATCAGGGCGCTGACCCCGCGGTGGGCCGCCTCCCGGTCGCAGGACAGCACCATCTGCTTCACGGGCCCGATTCCGGCCGGCGGCATGGACAGGCGCTCATAGCCCAGGGCGACCAGGGTGAAGGCCTCGAGCGGCCGCCCCGCCATCTCGCCGCAGACCGACACCGGCGTGCCCGTATCGGCGCAGGCCTTCTGGATCTCGGCCAGCACCCGCAGGGCCGGCGGCGACAGCGGATCATAGCGATCGGCCATGCGGGCGTTGCCGCGATCTGCGGCGAACAGGTACTGCAGGAGGTCGTTGGTGCCGACCGACACGAAGTCGGTCATGGGCAGCAGGGCGTCCAGGTGCCAGATCAGGGACGGCGCCTCGATCATGGCCCCGACATCCAGGCGAGCGGGCGCGGGCCGTCCGCGGCGCTGGGCCCAGGCCACCTCGTGATCCACCAGGGCGCGGGCGGCGCGGAACTCGTCCACGCTGGCCACTAGGGGGAACATGATGCGCAGGGCGCGGCCCCGGGCCGCGGCGATCAGGGCGCGCAGCTGCAGGCGCAGCAGGGCCGGGCGATCCAGGCCCATGCGGATGGCCCGCCAACCCAGAGCCGGGTTCTCCTCCCGCTCGGCCTCGAGATAGGGCAGCACCTTGTCGCCGCCGAGGTCCAGGGTGCGGAAGGTCACCGGCAGGCCGCCAGCGGCGTCCAGCACCCGGCTGTAGAGGGCGGTCTGGGCGTTGAAGCGCGGCAGCTCCTCGGCGACCATGAACTGGAATTCGGTGCGGAACAGACCGATCCCCTCGGCCCCGGTGTCGCCCAGGATTTCCAGGTCCACATCCAGGCCGGCGTTCATCAGCAGGGTGACCTTGACCCCGTCGCGAGTGAAGGCTGGGGTGTCGCGCAGCTTGGCGAACTCGGCCCGCCGCTGGGAGCGTACTTCGATCCGTGACCGGATCGCCTGGACCACATCGAGGCGCGGCCGCAGATAGGCCTCGCCGGTCTCCGCGTCGACGATGACCGGGTCGCCCTCGTTCACCCGGTCGCGCAGCCCATCCAGGCGCCCGACACAGGGGATATCCAGGGCGCGGGCGACAATGGCCGCATGGCTGGCGGGCGAGCCCTCCTCGAGCAGCAGCCCTTTCAGCTTGTGGCGGTCATATTCCAGCAGGTCGGCGGGGCCGAGATTTCGCGCGATGAGGATGGCGTCCTCGGGCAGCTCTCGCGCCACATGGCCGTCGCCGGACAGGTGGCGCAGCAGCCGGTCGGCCAGGTCTTCGAAGTCGTGCAGACGCTCGCGCAGATAGGGGTCGCGGGCCTGGCCCAGCCGGGCGCGGTGCTCCGAACGCACGCGCTCGACGGCGGCCTCGGCCGTCAGCCCGTTGCGGACGGCGTCCTCCAGCGAGCGGTTCCACCCCCGGTCGTGGGCGAACATGCGATAGGTGTCGAGCACCTCATAGGAGGCTTCCACCAGGCCGTGCTGGCCCTCCAGCATGTCGTCGAGCTGGGCCTGCAGGCTGGAGATGGCGCTCTTCAGCTTGGCCTCTTCGGCGACCACGTCGTCGGCCAGCAGCTGCGAGGGCGCCACCGGCGGCTCGTGCAGGACGGCAATGCCCAAGGCCAGGCCGTCGGAGAACCGGGCGCCCTTCAGCCGCTCCGAGCGGTGCGGCGCGATCTCGACGCCGGACAGTTCGTCCTCGGAGATCAGTTCGCCGGCGACCATTTCGGCCAGCACCATGGCGATGATCTGGACGTCCTCGACCTCGTCCTCGGTATAGACCCGCTCGGTGCGGTTCTGGACCACCAGGACGCCGATGGCCCGACCCCCGCGCAGCAGCGGGACGCCGAGGAAGGCGTGATAGGGGTCCTCGCCCGTCTCCGGGCGATAGGAGAAGGCCGGATGATTGGGCGCGTCGGCCAGGTTCAGCGGTCGGCCCAGGCGCATGATCTCGCCCACCAGGCCTTCGCCCGGGCGCATGCGCGTCAGATGGACGGCCAGGGGATCGAGGCCCTCGGTGGCGAACAGCTCCATCTCGCCGCCGGCGCGGCGCATATAGAGTGAGCACACCTCGGCGACCATGGAGCGCGCGATGATGCGCACCACCATGTTGAGGCGTTCCTGGGCCGGACCGCCGCGCTGGACCGCCTCGCGAATCTGCCGCAGCAGGCTCCGCTGACCCCGAATGACCGCTCCGGTCATCGCCATCTTGGCTTTGTCTCCTCTCCCTCGTCGTTTCCTAGCAGTATCGCACGTCGGATCGGAGACGGAATCCGATCGTGGGTCCAGGGCCGATCATCGCGTCGCCCGTCCGAGCAGTTCGATCAGTTCACTGGCCTTTCGCCGCTGCTCCTCGGCGTCGCCGCTGACGATGGCGCCTTCGATGCAGTGATCCAGATGGTCCTTCAGCACTTCGGTCTCCACCCGCGCCAGCGCGGCGCGCACCGCCTGCACCTGGGTGAGGATATCGATGCAATAGCGATCCTCCTCGACCATCCGTGAAATCCCCCGCACCTGGCCCTCGATGCGGCTCAGGCGGTTGGCCAGTTTGGACTTGGACTCTGCGTCCTTCATGGGGCGCCTCCGTTGGGAAGGGTCAACATAGCCCACCACGCACAGAGTGGAATGCCCCCGGGGGGTACGTTCGTCGACCGCGCCTAGGAGGCGGCCGCAATCCCTTCGGGCGTCACCAGATAGGCGCAGCGTCGCGCGCCCTGCAGGATGTGGTCGATCCGCTCCACCCGGGCCGGGGCCAGAAGGGTGCGGAACAGGGCCAGCTCCGAGCGGCAGAAGCCCTGGCAGACCTGGGCCGCGGCGCAGATCGGGCAGTGGTTCTCGATCAGCACATAGGTCCCGTCACCGGCCGGGGTCCATTCGGCCATATAGCCCTCGGCGGCGCGCAGGCTCGCCAGGCGCGTGAGGCGGGATTCCAGGTCTTGAGCGCCCTCAAGGGCTGCGGCGTAGGCTTGGCCACTGACCGCCTCGCGCCGGGCGATCAGGCGTTCGAGCCCGGCGGCGCCGAACTCCTCACGCACAGCCTCCAGCAACTCGACGCTGACCTGGGCGTGCGCGTCCGGGAAGCGGGCATGGCCGGCCGCCGTCAGCGCCCAGGTCTGGCGCGGACGGCCCACCCCGCCGCGCTCGGCCTCGCCCTCCACGAGACCGGCGGCGGCTAGCTTCTCCATCTGTTGCCGGGCGGCTTGGCGACTGACGCCAAGCTGCGCGGCCAGGGCTGCCGTGGTCGCTTCGCCGCGGGTCTTGAGCTGCAGAAGGATCTGGTCGGCGGAAGAGGGCATCGGCCTCGCGGAATTTGACAATTATCAGGTTGCGAAATCATCGCGACGCCGATAGCCAGGGTCAAGTCGATTTCGCAATCCAGAGCTTGCTAAAAATGTCGCCCGTCGTCGCCGCCGCTGTTCCTGGGAGTTGGAAGGACGTCCTGGCCGAGGGGCGCCTGGCCCAGTTCATCCTCATCTGCCTGGCGGTCTGGCTGCATGCGGCCGACAGCCTGGTCACCGCGACCATCATGCCCAGCGTCGGGGCCGATCTCGGGGGCTACGCCTATTTTGGCTGGGCCACGGCGGGCTTCCTGCTCGGCTCGGTGGTGGCCGGGGCCAGCGCCGGATGGCTGACCGGACGGGTCGGCCTGCGGCGGGCCTTCGCCTTCTCCGCCGCCCTCTACGCGGCCGGTTGCCTGATGAGCGCCGTGGCGCCGGATATCTGGACCTTCCTGATCGGTCGTCTGGTCCAAGGCGTGGGCGGCGGCTGGCTGGCGGGCTTCGCCTCGGTGGCGGTGGGTCTGCTGTTCCCCGACCGGACCCTGCCTAAGGTCTATGCCGTCATGACCGGGATCTGGGGGATCGCCACACTGATCGGTCCCATGCTGGGGGGCGTCTTCGCCGACGCCGGCCACTGGCGCTGGGCCTTCGGGGCCTTCGTGATCCAGGCCCTGGCTGTGGGGCTTGCCGCCCTCGTCCTGCTGCCGCGGGGCGAGAAAGGACAAGGGGGCGCCATTCCGGCGCGGCAACTGCTGCTGGTGGGCGTCGGGGTCTCGGCCATCGCCGGCGCCGATCTGATGGGCGGCTTCATGCTGGCCCTGGTCCTGGTGAGCGCCGGCCTCGCCATCCTGGTCTACAGCGTGCGGGTGGATGTCCGCGCGCCGGTCCGGCTGCTGCCGGTCAGTTCCGGCGACCTCGGCTCGGTGGCGGGTCTGGGCTTCGCCACCATGTTCCTGATGACCGCGGCCTCCATGGGTTTCACCGTCTATGGCCCGGCCATCCTTCAGGCGACCCGAGGCTATTCGGCTCTGGCCGCCGGCTATGTGATCGGGGTCGAGGCCCTGGCCTGGACGGTGGCGGCCCTGGCGGTCTCCAACCTCACCGGCGTCTGGCGCAGCCGCATGGTCCGCGCCGGCGCCATCTGCGCCACCCTGGGCGTCGCCATGTTCATCTGGGTGCTGACCGACGGGCCGCTGTGGTCGCTGCTGGCGGCGGCCATCCTGTTGGGGGCGGGCTTTGGCCTGTCGTCGGCCTTCATGAACCAGATGGTGCTGGCCGCCCTGCCGGCTGAAGAGCGCGGTCTGGGCGGCGGGGCGATCAATACGGTCCGGTTCACCGGCGCGGCGGCGGGCGCGGCGGTGGCCGGCGCCATCGCCAACCTGACCGGCTTCGGCGAAGGCCTGACCATCGAGACGGCGCGCTCGGCCGCCTATGCGGTCTTCGCCGTCGCAACGCCGGTGGCCGCCCTGGCCATCGTCACGGCCTGGAAGCTGACGCCCAAGGCCGAGGCTGAAGCCTTCGCCTAGAGCTTGTCGAGGCCGTAGGCGGCGTGCAGGGCGCGGACGGCCAGCTCGGTATAGGCCGCGTCGATCAGCACGCTGATCTTGATCTCGCTGGTGGAGATCACCTGGATGTTGACGCCCTTTTCCGCCAGGGCGCCGAACATGGTCTTGGCCACGCCGGCATGACTGCGCATCCCGACCCCGATCACCGAGACCTTGGCCACGTCCTCGTTCACCGCCACGTCGTCGAAGCCGATGGCGCTCTGGGCCTCGCGCATGATGTCGATGGTGCGGGCGGCGTCGCGCTTGCCCACGGTGAACTCCATGTTCGCCGTGTCCTGGGTGCGGGCGTGGCTCTGGACGATCATGTCCACATTCACATTGGCGTCAGCCAGCCGCCCGAAGATCTCCGAGGAGACGCCGGGATGGTCGGGCAGGCCGAAGACGCTGATCTTGGCTTCGTCGCGACTATAGGCGACGCCGCTCACGATGCGCTTTTCCAAGATCTCCTCCTCGTCGCAGACGATGGTGCCCTGGCCGGGCGCCTCTCCGGGTTCTACGAAACTCGATAGCACGCGGACGGGCATGTGCTGGGCCATGGCCAGCTCCACCGAGCGCGTCTGCAGCACCTTGGCGCCGAGCGAGGCCATCTCCAGCATTTCCTCGAAGGAGATCTTGGAGAGCTTGCGGGCCTTGGTCTCGATGCGCGGGTCGGTCGTATAGACCCCGTCCACGTCGGTATAGATGTCGCACCGCTCGGCCTTCAGGGCCGCGGCGATGGCCACGGCGCTGGTGTCGGAGCCGCCGCGGCCCAGGGTGGCGATACGCCCGTCCCGGGTGACGCCCTGGAAGCCGGCGATCACCGCGACTTCGCCGGCGTCCAGCGCGGCGGCCAGCTTTTCGGGCGGAATGTCCTCGATGCGCGCGCGGCCATGGGCGTCGTCGGCGATGATCGGAATCTGCCAGCCGAGCCAGGAGCGAGCCGACAGGCCCATATTGCGCAGAGTCATGGCCAGCAGGCCGGCGGTCACCTGTTCGCCGGAGGCGACCACGGTGTCGTACTCGTCGTCCGAGGGCGCGAGGCCCTGGGCGGCTGCGCCGGCGCCGTCGGTCCAGGCGACCAGCTCATTGGTCTTGCCGGCCATGGCCGAAACCACGACGGCCACGCGATGGCCTGCGGCCACCTCGGCGGCCACGAGGCGTCCCACGCGCCGGATGCGCTCGAGGTCGGCCACCGAAGTGCCGCCAAATTTCATCACAAGACGGGCCACGCCGGATCGACCCCCGCTAAAGAAGGCCGCTCTTCTACCGATGGCCAAGCCGCGCTGCAATGTAACATTCACAGGTCACGATCGCGCGCCGGCGACGACGGCGCCTCGTGACGGCCGGGCGCCTTACGCAAACCTCGCCACACGCTATATGTGACTCATGTCCGCCGCTCCCGATCTCCGCTCCAGCATCGACCCCGACGAAGTCGAGCGCTTTTCCCGCATCGCCGCCGAATGGTGGGATCCGCATGGCAAGTTCGCGCCGCTGCACCGGTTCAACCCGACTCGCCTGACCTTCATCCGCGACAAGGCCCTGGCCCACTTCGGCCGTGATCCCGTGGCGCGGCGTCCGTTCGAGGGGCTGCGCCTGCTGGATATCGGCTGTGGCGGCGGCCTGCTGTCGGAGCCGATGACGCGGCTGGGGTTCGAGGTGACCGGGGTCGACGCCTCTGAACGCAACATCGGCACGGCCAGCACGCACGCCGCCGAGCAGGGCCTGGTCATCGACTACCGCTGCGCCACGGCCGAGCAACTGCTGGCCGAGGCGATCGCGCCCTTCGACGTGATCCTCAACATGGAGGTGATCGAGCACGTGGCCGATCCGAGCGCCTATCTGCGCAGCTGCGCCCAGCTGTTGGCGCCGGGGGGGATCATGATCGTCGCCACCCTGAACCGCACCCTGAAGGCCCTGGCGCTGGCCAAGGTCGGCGCTGAATATGTCCTGCGCTGGCTGCCGGCCGGCACGCACGACTGGCGCAAGTTCCTCAAGCCTGACGAACTCCGCGGCTTCCTGGCCTCAGAGCCCGTGCATGTGGACGGTCCCTATGGCGTGGTCTTCAATCCCCTGACCGGCCAGTGGTCCACCTCTCGCGACAGCGAGGTGAACTACATGATGACGGTGACGCGGCCATCCTCATGACGCGATCTCGGTGACAATCCGACATGTCGGCGAACCGACTCATGGCTTGGGCGTTTCCTCCACCGACATGCACCGGACTGAAGGAAGATGAGCGTGGCGCGCAAGCGACCTAAGGGCGTGGTCGGGGTTGGCCTCGCCTGCCTGACCTCCACCGTACTCGGGCGCACCGAGCACGTGCCGACCTCTCAAGACTATCCCGAAAGCGTCGTCCGGCGGACCAGTTTCATGGCCGGCGGCGGCCTGGGCTGGCGGATTTCGGCCCTTGAGACGCCCCGGGAAACGCCGGCCCCCTGGAAGATCGTGGTGGTGACCGGTTCGCCCTCCTGGGCCGAGTATTGGGCGCCGGTGCTGGCCGCCCTGCCGCAGGACCGAGAGATGATCGTCGTCGATCGGCCGGGCTTTGGCGCGTCCGAGCCCGCAGACCATGTGCCGGACCTGGAGGTTCAGGCCCTGGCGCTGTCGCCGCTTCTGGAGGCCGCGCCTGGCCAGAGGATTCTGCTGGTCGGGCAATCCTATGGGGCGGCCATCGCCACCCTGATGGCGCGCCGGGGCTCGCGGCGGCTGAAGAGCCTCGTGCTGCTTTCGGGCTATTATGGCGAGCCGGGGCCTACGGCCCGTTGGCTGCTGGAGGCCGGCGCCAAGGCCATGGCCCTGATCCCGCGGGATCTTCGCCACGCCGTCCTGGAGGTCAGCGGCCAACCCGAGCGCCTGGCTCCCGTGCATGACGCCCTGCGCCGCCTGAACCTGCCGATCCACGTGGTCCATGGCGACAAGGACGACTTTGCCCCCCTGGACGCGGCCGAGCGTCTGGTGGCCGAGACCCGCTCGCGGCGGCCCATGCGGCTGGCCACGGTGGCCGGCGCCGACCATTTCATCAATGATGGTCCCGCCGAGGCCCTGCTGGCGACCCTGGAGGCGTGCATGCCCCGCCGTCGCCCGCTGCTGCCCGAAGGTCTTCGCCTGCCTGAGCTCGCCCTTCCGGACCTGGGTCGTATGTGGGCCTCGATCAATCCTGTGCGCGCGGCGACCTGACAACGCGAAAGCTGGCCGCCTCCCGGCGCCCGTTACGGGGAAAGGGACTTGGCCCCCGCGGGATGAACGGCGATAAGTCGTGCTGAAGGGAGGCTGGACACGGTCTCCTCATAACCGGCCCGATCAGCGGGCCCTCCATTGGGGAAGCACGACATGAAGGCCGCCGTTCTGCGCGAAGTGGGCAAGCCGCTTCAGATCGAAGACGTCCAGATCAACAAGCCCGGCCCGCACGAGGTGCTGATCCGCACCATGGCCGCCGGTGTCTGCCATTCCGACCTCCACTTCATCGAAGGCTCCTATCCGCACCCGCTGCCCGCGGTGCTGGGCCATGAGAGCGCCGGGATCGTCGAGCAGGTGGGCTCCGAAGTCCGCACCGTGAAGCCGGGCGACCACGTCATCACCTGCCTCTCGGCCTATTGCGGCCACTGCGAATCCTGCCTGACTGGCCGGATGAGCCTGTGCGTGTCGCCTGACACCAAGCGCGGCAAGGATGAGGAGCCGCGCCTGATGCAGAACGGCGCGGGCCTGCCGCAATTCCTGAACCTGTCGTCCTTCGCCGAGCAGATGCTGATCCACGAGCACGCCTGCGTCGCGATCCGCAAAGACATGCCCTTTGACCGCGCCGCCCTCATCGGCTGCTCGGTGACGACTGGCGTCGGCGCGGTGATCCACACCTCGAACGTCCGGCCGGGCGAGACGGTGGCGATCATCGGCTGCGGGGGCGTGGGCCTGTCGGCCATCAACGGCGCAGCCATCGCCGGGGCCGGACGGATCATCGCCATCGACATGGTCCCGGGTAAGGAAAACCTGGCCAAGGCCTTCGGCGCCACGGACTTCATCTGCGCCGCCGACGGCGATGCGGTGAAGACCGTGATCGAGATGACTCAGGGCGGCGTCCACCACGCCTTCGAGGCCATCGGCCTGGCCAAGACCGCCGAGCAGGCTTTCAACATGCTGCGCCGGGGCGGCACCGCCAACATCATCGGCATGATCCCGGTGGGGCAGACCATCAGCCTGATGGGCGCGGCCTTCCTCAGCGAGAAGCGCATTCAGGGCTCGATGATGGGGTCCAACCGTTTCCCCGTCGACATGCCCCGCCTGGTGGACTTCTACATGTCCGGCAAGCTGAAGCTCGATGACCTGGTTTCTCGCCGCCTGCGGCTCGACCAGGTCAACGAGGCGTTCGACGAGATGAAGCGCGGCGAAATCGCCCGCTCCGTCATCGTCTTCGACGCCTAGACGCACCCCTGAGGGCAGGCGGAGGTTCGCAGAGCCTCCGCCATTCCCCCATTAGGCGTGCGGCCTTGCTTGAAGGCCCGGCTATGACATTCTGCAAACTGAAGTTCGGTCAACGATGTTCCCAGGGGGGAGATCGGGCGCGGCGACAGTTCGCCAGCGACGATTCTGGGGGCGTCAGAAAGGGGCGGCGCAAGGCCGCCCCTTTTCTTATGCGCCTCTCATGCACCCACGGGCGCTGATCATTCCGGCGTAAAGAAGCCCAGCAGCGCAGGGCGCACATAGGCGGCCATCACCGTATCGACGGTGGCGTCCTCGCCCCAGTGCTCCAGCAACAGCACCGAATTGAACATCGCCATCACCAGATGGGCGCTGAGCAGGGGATCGACGGGCCGGATCGAGCCGTCGGCGATCCCGTCGCTGATGATGCCGGCGAAGGCGTTGGCGATCTGCTGGAAGCGACCGGAGATCGAACGGCGCAACTCGCCGGGCATGGCCGACAGGGCGAAGTGGCGCAGCATGCGGCCCCGCTCGCCGCTGGTCTGGTGGGCGGTCAGCGAGGCGGCGATCAGCCACAGGCGCAACCAGCCGGTTTCCTCGGCGCCGCCCCGCGTCCGCGCCTCGTCGATAAGATCAAAGGTGCGCTCGAAACAGGCCTTGGCCAGTTCATCCTTGTCGGTGTTGTGGTGGTAGAACGAGCCCTTGGTCACGTTCAGATAGGCCGAGATCTTGTCGACCGAGGCGCCGCGATAGCCTTCGCGGTTGATGATCTCGGTGGCCGCCACCAGGAAACGGTCGCGGGTCACCTCGTCGTTCAGGGCCGGCGGCGCGCCCAACTCCAACAGGGGGCGGTCGGGGCGATCCTGACCCGGCGCGGCCAGGCCGTTGATCATCACATCGGCCACCCGCTCGGCGATGCGGCCAAGGTCGCTGATGTCGTAGCCGGCGATCCAGGTGTCGGACCAGCAGAGCTGGTCCAGGATCAGGTGGGCGAGCATGTAGCGCCGCGGTCCCGTCAGCCAGGGCGCGTCGGTGGGGCGGAGCAGGCGGGCCAGGCGCTGGCGCAGGGCGCGATAGGCTTCCACCAGTTCGTCGTCTTCGGGCGCGGCGATATAGCTGATCTCGCCGAAGGGCAGCAGCCGCGGCGCCTCGCCCAGGATGATGTCCCGGCGGGTTTCGAAATAGGCCCCGACAAAGGCGCGCAGCCGGCTCTGCGGCGTGGCCTCCTGCTCGGCGACCTCCAGCATGGCGTTGAACCGCGAGAGGGTCAGCCGCATGCACTCGGCGGCCAGCTCCTCCTTGCGCTTGAAGTAGTAGGTCAGGCTGACGGGATGGAGATCCATCCGCTTGGCCACCGCAGCCAGGGTGAAGCCGCTGACGCCCTGGTCGATGAACACCTTGCAGGCCGCCGCAAGGATGGCGTCACGCCGGGCCGCATAGCGGGCGCGGGTGGTGGGGCGGGTCGCGACAGTCATGGCGCCTCCCAGTGCGACGAACACGTCACCCAACCTTAGGGGCGCACGCCAGAGTCGCAAAGCATGACGCTACGGCGCCCAATCTAGCGGCGCAGGTCGGCCAGGGCGACGGTGTCGGTCTTGGCCGCCGCCAGCTTGACGTCCTCGCCCGCCGGGCCGGCCTTGGCCAGCATGCTGTCGATGCGGGCCATCTTGGCCTTGAAGGCGTTCAGCTCGGCGCCGGCCAGAATGGTGCCCTGGGGCACCTTGGCGCCGATCGGGTTGACCCGCTGGCCGTTGCGCCAGACTTCGTAGTGGAGGTGAGGTCCGGTGGACATGCCGGTGGAGCCCACATAGGCGATCACCTGGCCCTGCTTGACCCGAACGCCCGGACGGATGCCCTTGGCGTAGCGCGAGGTGTGGGCGTAGCCGGTTTCCCAGCCATTGGCGTGGCGCAGGCGGACCCAGTTGCCATAGCCGCCCCAGCGCTTGGCTTCGACGACCACGCCGTCCCCGGCCGCGAGGATCGGCGTGCCCGTGCCGGCCCCGAAATCGACGCCTTGGTGGCTGCGGCGGAAGCCCAGCACCGGGTGACGGCGGGGACCGAAGTTGGAGGTGATGCGGGCGCCGTCGATCGGGGTGCGCAGCAGGAAGCCGCGGATGTTCTTCCCGGTCTCATCGAAATAGTCGACGTCGCCATTGTTGCGCTCGAAGCGATAGAACTTCACGCCCTTGACCTCGGCGTATTCCAGCTCGCCCGTCTCGACCACGCGGCCGGACTCGGTGACCTTGCGCTCGAAGACCAGCTTGAACTCGTCGCCGGCCTTGATGTCCCGTTGGAAGTCCAGCTTGTGGGCGAACAGCTTGACCACCTTGGAGGTGACCGAGGAGGTCGCCCCCAGCTTGGCGGCGCTTTCATAGAGCGAGCCGTGGATCTCGCCCTGGGCGACCGTGGTCTCGTTGCGGATGGCTTCTTCCATCTCGCGCAGGCGCAGGGCGCCGTCGAAGGTGCGCGACAGGGTGATCGCCGTGGCCGGGCCGGTGCGCAGGGACAGGCCGACCAGGCGGGCCTCGCCGGCCTCGCCCGTCTCGCCGCTCGGCCGGGCGATGGCGGCGTCGAAGGTCATGCCGGCCTTGATGTGAACGGTGTCCATCGCCTCGCCCAGGGTGCGGACGGCGCGGCGGGCTTCCTCGGAGGAGACGCCCGTGCGGGCCACGGCCGCCTCGAGGGTGTCGCCGGGCAGAACCTTCACCGCGACATTCTCCGGGCGGGCGAAGCCGGGCAGGGCCTCGGCCTGGGCGAAGGCCTCGTGCTGCAGCATGGCGATGGCGGCGGCGTCGAGCTTCTGCGGCACAGGCGCGGTGGCCTCGGCGGCCGTCAGCTTCCAGCCCAGCGCCAGGGCGCAGATGCCGCCAATCCCGACCATCAGGCGGGGCGTATAGCGCAGGGTAGGCCGTCTCGGATCGAACTCTTGCATCGTGCCCCCGGATTCCAACGACGCCACAGTCTGGGTCAACAGCGACCCGACACGACGGGATACAGCGAGTGGTAGGCTACGCCAGGGTCGTGTCATGCGGTTAACCGTTGGTAACTTTAGGAACATTGGTCGTTTTGTCGCGTCTTGGCGCGCCAGGGGAGAACCCGGTCGCCTCAACGCTGAATCTATTCACAGCAGGTTCAGAACCTGCTCGGCTGGACGGCACAGGGCCGCGCCCTTGCCGGTGGAGACGATGGGGCGGTTCACCAGGATCGGATCGCGGATCATGGCCGCGATGATCGCCTCGTCGGAGGCGGCCGGATCGGTGAGGCCAAGCTCGGCCGCGCGCGTCCCGCGTTCGCGAAGCAGGGCGCGAACGCCGCCGCCGGAACGATCTGCGAGGTCTTGCAGTTGTTCCTTCGTCCAGCCGGTCTTGAGATATTCGACGACGGTCGGCTCGACACCCTTTTCGCGCAGCAGCGCCAGGGTGTTACGCGAAGTTCCGCAGGCGGGGTTGTGATAGATCACCACGTCGGGTCGGCTCATGCTCAACCGATAGCCGAGCGCGCGCGTCGAACCAAGCTTCGCTTCACCAGGAAAACGCCTTTTCGCCTCGCGTAATGAGGGAATCCGACGTGTCGAAGGCCATGACCTTTGGGGGTCTTGGCGGCAGGGGCGTTGCGCTCGTGGGCCAGGACTCGGTGATGGCGCCATAGCGCACCTCCAGCCGTCCCTGCGCAGCGACCGGCGTAAAGCTGATCTGCAGGGGCTGGGTGTCGCCCGTCCAGCTCAGGCGGGCCCAGGCCCCGGGAGCGCCGAACAGGGGGGCGGGTTGGCCATTGAGCCGCACGTCGCCGACTTCGCCTGTCACGCGAACATCCATGACCAGGATCCGCGCCGCTGGGGGCGCCGCGGCGGAGAACACCAGCCGCCCGCCCCCGCCATCCAGCTCAAGGCTGGGCGACGGCAGATTCAGCATCGGCGCCGGGGTCGCCCAGACCGGCCCCCGGGGAAGCGGCGGAGCTTCGAGGCGCGGCACGTCGCCGTCGGGCGCATTCAAGGCGCGGCGGCTCCAGTCGGAGAGGGTGGGGGCGGCCTCGACGCGATAGGCCTTATCGGCGGTCTGATCGACCAGGTAGTAGGCCAGGGTGGCGCGGGGGTGGCGCTCGGACCATGGCGGATCGACCCGCATCAGCGCCAATAGGGCGAGGCCTGAGCCCAACACCAGCAGGGCGGTGACCCGTCCCGCGCCGCCGATCTTGGGGTGCGCGAAGGGCCACAGGAAAAAGGCGGCCAGCCAGGCGGTCAGGGCCAGCAGCTCAACCATGTCCAGGCTGACGAACACGGCATGGGCCATGCCGGCCAGCCAGCCGAGGCCGGCCCCGCACAGGATGATCAGGGCCAGGCGAAGCCCCAGGGGACGTCGCTCCCCGAGCCCGCTGAGGGCCGCGGCGCCGGCGGCCACGAGCATCGGCCAGGCAATCAGGAAGGCGGTCGTGGGCGCCAGAATCTGGAGAGCGATCGCGCCAGCGACGCCGCTCGCCAGCAGGCCCACCCAGGCGCTGCTCCGCTCGGCCGCCCGGCCGAAGGCGGCCAGGGCGATGACGGCGGCGGTCACGCCCAGGGCCAAGCCCACAAGGTCCCAGTCGCCGAAGATCTGACATCCCAGGGCCGCCGCCAGGGGCGCGAGGGCGGTGGTCAGGCGCATGCCGCCCTTGGCGAGCGCCGCCGCCGCCAGCAGCACGACCCCGAGGGCCAGCAGGATCAGCACCGCCTCGAAGCGCGCCGCCTGGGCCAGCAGAAGATGCTGTTCCAAGAATCCGAAGCCGGCGCCGCTGGCTCGGCGGGCGAACCGCAGCACGATCGCGCCGGCGACCAGAACATAGAGCCCGGCCAGGACGCCCTGGCCGGCGTCGAGCCAGCGCAAGGGCGTACTGCTTTTCCGTGCCTGGAGGCCGGCCAGGGTCAGGAGCAGGATCGCGGCGGCGATCACCGCCCAGCCGACGACGGGCGGATAGGCCAGCATGTGGCCGGCAAAGGTCCTGGCGTAGACGCGGTTCGGTCCCTGGCCGGGCAGGGTGTCGGAATAAGCCACCGCGACGGCCGCCGCCAATGACTGATCGCCCAGGTCCTGGACCGAGCGCGCCGACAGGTTCTCAACGGTCGATGTCGGGCTGTGATAGTCGAACTGGCGGCCGACAAAGGCGTAGTTCAGGCCGGGAATTCCCTGACGCCGCGGAACCGAGAAATCGGTGTCGTTGGGCATCTGCTCATAGGCGAACACCGCCAAGGCGTTGGACGGCGATCCCGGCGAGGTGCGGATGAACAGGTCGATGGTGGGGCCGTTGTCGGGGCCGGTCTCGAACATGTTGGCCCGCCCGGCCGAGCCGCGCGCCTCCATGTTGATGACGAAGCCGATGCGCGCGGCCAGGGGATCGTTCTGGAAGAAGGCCTGGGCGCCCAGCAGGCCCGCCTCTTCGCCATCGGTCATGATCAGGACCACGTCGCGCTCAGGCTGACCACGGGCGCGGAAGGCGCGGACGATCTCGAGCGCCGCAGCGACGCCGGCGGCGTCGTCGGCCGCGCCGGGGGAGCCGGCGACGCTGTCATAGTGCGCCATCAGTCCCAGGGCCGGCGCCGCGGGGTCTCGTCCCGGCAGGACGCCGATGACGTTCTCGACCCGTCCGCCCGACATGTTGGTCCGTCCCGAATAGACGCGGGAGCTGAAGGGACGGTCCACGACGACCCTGGGCGACAGGCCCAGGGCGGCCATGCGGCTGGTCAGGTGATCGCGCACCGCGAAGTTGGCCGGGGTCCCCGTGGGATGGGGGGCGCGTGCGATGACCTTGATGTCTTCGAAGGCTCGGGCGCTGGAGAAGGCCTCGGCCGGGGCGTCGGCCGGCAAGGGACGCGGGCCCTGTTCCCCAAGCCAGCCCAAGGCCAGCGCCAGGGCCAGGCAGGCCGCCAGGGCGATGGTGCGTTCCATGCGTCACGTCCTCGCGCTCGTCCGGCGGGAACCCTAGCCGTTTTACGCGGCATGGCTACGCTCTCTCGCCCCCGCCGCGAGGGAGGCGAACGCAAAAACGCCCGCCGGAGGAGCGGCGGGCGTTTGAAGTGCGACGTCTCAGAAGCGCTGGTCTCGGCCTCAGGCCGCGACGGCGGACTCCTGCGGGTCGCGCAGCACATAGCCACGGCCCCAGACGGTCTCGATGTGATGCTTGCCTTCAGCCGCCGCGGCCAGCTTCTTGCGCAGCTTGCAGATGAAGACGTCGATGATCTTCAGTTCGGGCTCGTCCATGCCGCCATAAAGGTGGTTCAGGAACATTTCCTTGGTGAGCGTGGTGCCCTTCCGAAGGGAGAGCAGCTCAAGCATCTGGTATTCCTTGCCGGTCAGATGAACGCGCGAGCCGTTCACCTCCACCGTCTTGGCGTCCAGATTGACCAGGATGTCGCCGGTCCGGATGACCGACTGGGCGTGGCCCTTGGAGCGACGGACCACCGCATGGATTCGGGCGATCAGTTCGTCCTTGTGGAAAGGCTTGGTCATGTAGTCGTCGCCGCCGGCGCCGAACGTCTTGACCTTAGTGTCGATCTCGGCCGTGCCCGAAAGGATCATGACCGGGGTGTTGATCTTGCCGACCCGCAGGGTGCGCAGCACGTCCATGCCGCTCATATCGGGCAGGTTCAGGTCGAGCAGGATGAGGTCGTAGTCGTAGATCTTGCCCAGATCGACGCCTTCCTCGCCCAGATCGGTCGTATAGACGTTGAAGCCTTCTGACTTCAGCATCAGTTCGATGCTCTGCGCCGTGGCGCTGTCATCCTCAATCAATAGAACGCGCATGAGTCCCTCCTCGAACGACAGCGCAGCTTGATGGTCGGCACATTCACAGCCACCTCAAGCCCTCCCGGTAATCTTGCGGGCGAGTTAATTTAAGACCGGTTAATAGTGAAAGGCCTCTGAGCAATTCGTTAATCCGATTTCAGAATCAGAGGAAGGCCGCGGCCGCGGCGGCGAGTCGCGGTCCAGTTGAATCTTTCGTGATTGGACGGGGGCGGCGAACGCTGAATCGCGGTCGCTGGTCCGGCGTTGGCGCCGTTTTGGGGGAACAGGACCGAACCCAGGCCGTTGGAACAGGCAAGCCCGCCCATCGAAAACGCAAGGATTTGCCATGCCCGCCAAGCTGAAGCCCCTGTCCGAACAGGTCATCGTGATCACCGGGGCCTCCTCCGGCATCGGTCTGGCGACGGCGCGCAAGGCGGCCAAGGCCGGAGCGGCGGTCGTGCTGGCCGCGCGGAACGAGGAAGCGTTAAAGGCCATCGCCGAGGATATTAACGTCGCGGGCGGCCGAGCCCATGCGGTGGCGGGCGATGTGGGCGATCCGGCCGACGTGGAAACCATCGCCCGGGCGGCGATCGCCCGGTTCGGGGGCTTCGACACCTGGATCAACGACGCCGGCGTCGGTCTCTACGGAAATTCGGACGAGGTTCCCATCGAGGATCACGAGCGTCTGTTCCGCACCAACTATTTCGGCGTGGTCAATGGATCGCTGGAAGCGGTGAAGCATCTCAAGAGCCGTCGCTCGGGCGGGGCGATCATTAATGTCGGCTCGGTGCTTTCGGACGTCGCCGTGCCCCTGATGGGGGCCTATGCGGCCTCCAAGCACGCGGTGAAGGGCTTCACCGACGCCCTGAGGATGGAACTCGCCCGGGCCAAGACCCCTGTCAGCGTCACCCTCATCAAGCCCAGCAGCATCTCCACGCCGTTTGCGGACCATGCGCGCAACTACATGGACAAGGCGCCCCGCGTGCCGCCGCCGGTCTATGCGCCGGACGTGGTGGCCGACGCGATCCTCTATGCTGCGGTCCATCCCGTGCGCCACCTGACGGTCGGCGCGGGCGGTCGGCAGATGGCGCTGCTGGGCGGCGGCGCGCCGGGCGTGGCCGACAAGCTGTTCGCCTTCGCCATACCCAAGCTGTCCAAGCGCAAGGGCGAGAAGCCGCTGCGCGACAATCTCTATGAGGCCGGCGTCGATGGCCGCTCGCGCACCGACGCCTATGGGGGCCGACGCTTCAGCGTCTACACCCGGGCTCAGCAGCATCCCGGCCTGGTCCTGGGGGTCGGCGCCCTGGCCCTGATCGCCACGGCGGCCTATCTCGGCCGTGGCCCCATCGCCCGCAACGCCCGTCCCCTCGCGGCCAGGGTGGCGCGGCCCGTGGTCGCACGCGCGGCCATGCGCCGCCCGTTGACGACGGCGAAACTCGCTGTGCGCCATCCCCGCAAGGCTTTGCGCCTCGCCGGCGCCCTGCGCTGAGGTCAGGCGAGGCCCAGCGTTAAGCCTGGGCGTTCACCAATCTTCACGCGAGATTAAGCCCAGCAGGCGACCCTGGAAATCAGTGATTTCCGGGGGCCAACCTTGCGTAGTCTCGTCGCCGCCGTCGAGCGTATCGATCCTCTGACTGTCTCCGGCCGCGTGGCCGCCGTGAACGGGCTTCTCATCGAGGCCCGCGGCGGGGTGACGCGTCTGGCCGTCGGCGCCCGCGCCGAGATCGAACGTCGTGGCGATACGCCCCTGCCGGCCGAGGTGGTCGGCTTCCGCGACGCCCGCGCCCTGCTGATGCCGTTCGGCCCCGTCGAAGGCGTGGCGCCGGGCGCCGAAATCCGTATCGAGCCCGGCGGCTCCACGGTGCGCCCCACCAAGGCCTGGCTTGGCCGCATCATTGACGCCTTTGGCCAGCCGATCGACGGCAAGGGGCCGCTGCCCCAGGGGATGGCCGCCTATCCGCTGCGCGCGCCGCCCCCGCCGGCCCATGCCCGTGACCGGGTGGGGGCGCGGCTGGATCTGGGCGTGCGCTCCATGAACGTCTTCACCACCTGCTGCCGCGGCCAGCGTCTGGGGGTCTTTGCGGGCTCCGGCGTCGGCAAGTCGGTGCTGCTGTCCATGCTCGCCCGCAACGCCGACTGCGACGCCGTGGTCGTCGGCCTGATCGGCGAACGGGGCCGGGAAGTCCGCGAGTTCATCGAGGAGACCCTGGGCGAAGAGGGGCTCAAGCGCGCCATCGTCGTGGTCGCCACCTCCGACGAGCCGGCCCTGAAGCGCCGCCAGGCGGCCTATATGACGCTCGCCATCGCCGAATATCTTCGCGACCAGGATATGGAAGTCCTCTGCCTGATGGACTCCGTCACCCGCTTCGCCATGGCGCAGCGCGAGATCGGCCTGGCCGCCGGCGAGCCGCCGACCACAAAGGGCTACACCCCCACCGTCTTCACCGAACTGCCCAAGCTGCTGGAGCGGGCGGGGCCGGGTCCCATCCGACCGGACGGAACGCGCGCTGGGCCGATCACCGGGCTCTTCACCGTGCTGGTCGACGGGGACGACCATAACGAGCCGATCGCCGACGCGGTGCGAGGCATCCTGGACGGGCACATCGTCATGGAGCGGGCCATCGCCGAGCGCGGCCGCTTCCCGGCCATCAACGTGCTGAAATCCATCAGCCGGACCATGCCCGGCTGCCATCAGCCGCATGAGCGCCAGATCGTCACCGCCGCCCGCCAGACCCTGTCGGCCTACGCCAATATGGAAGAGCTGATCCGCATCGGCGCCTATCGGCCGGGCTCCGACCCGCAGGTGGATATGGCCATCGCCCTCAATCCCGCCCTTGAGGCCTTTCTCGGCCAGGACAAGGACGACACCACCAGCCTCGATGACTCCTTCGCGGCCCTGGCCCACATCCTGGAAGGCGCCGCCGCATGAGTTGGGCCCAGTCCCTCGTCAAGCTCTCCACCTATGAGGTCGAGGTGCTGCAAAAGCGCATGGGGGAGATCGCCCAGCGCCGCAACGACGCCGAGATGCGCCTCCTGATGCTGGAGGCCGAAAGCGAAGCCGAGACCCATAACGCCCGCATGAGCGCCGAGGCCGGCATGTACCTCATCGGATTCCAGGACGGCCTTCGGGCGCGCAGGACCGCCATCCTGTCCGAACTCGCCGACCTGGCCCTGGAAGAGCAAGGCGCCCGCGACGCGCTGAACGGCGCCTTCGAAGAGCAGAAGAAGTACGAGCAGGTGGCCGAGGAGATCCGGGTGACGCGTCTGCGCGAACTGGCCCGCCGCGACGCCGCGGTGATGGACGAGATGGGCCTGCGCCGGGCCGCAGGCGCCCGGTGATCCTGCCCTCGTCCCTCTATGGCTTCAGCCGGCGGGGCTTTCTGGGCTCGGCCCTGGCGCTCGGCGCCTGCCAGCCGGCCGCCCAGTCGCAGACCCCGGTGGCCGCCCTGCCGCCGCTGAAATCCATCGCGCCCTTTCCCGTCGGAACCGCGGTCCAGGCGGGCCATCTCAACGACCCGGCGCTCGCCCGGCTGATCGTCGCCCAGGCCTCCCAGCTCACGCCCGAGTGGGAGATGAAGATGGAGTACATCGTCCGCGACGATGGGACCTTCCGCTTCGAGGCGCCGGACGCCATCGCCGCCTTCGCCCGCACCCACGGCCTGGGGCTCTTTGGCCACACCCTGGTCTGGTACGCTCAGACCTCTCCGGCCTTCGAGCGGCTGGACGAAGGCCGGGTGAGCTTCGCCCAGGCCTATCGTAACTATATCCATGCCGTGGTCGGGCGCTATCGGGGCCAGGCGGTGGGCTGGGACGTGGTCAATGAGGCCGTCGCCGAGGACGGCGAGGGCTGGCGCGACAGCCTCTGGAGCCAGAGGCTCGGCGCCTTCGACCACATGGTGCTGGCCTTCCAGAACGCCCGGGAGGCCGACCCGAACGCCCGGCTGTTTCTGAACGACTACAATCTCGAACTGCTGCCGAAGAAACGCTCCACCTTCCTGCGGCTGGTGGAGCGGCTGCTGGCGGCGGGCGCGCCCCTCGACGGGGTCGGCACCCAGACCCACGTGGCCGCCGACCAGACGCCGGGCGAGATGGCGCGCACGGTGGCCGAACTCGCCCAGTTCGGCCTGTTGGTCCATGTCTCGGAATTCGATGTTTCGATCAGTCGCGCCCAGGGCTTGATACCCAACCGCGCCGATCTGGAGCGGCGCCAGGCGGCGCTCTATGGCGAAGCCGCCGAGGCCTTCATGGCCCTGCCGCCGCAGCAGCGTTTCGCTTTCAGCTTCTGGGGCCTGCGCGACAGCGAGTCCTGGCTCAAGCGCGAGGACGCCAGCGACACGCCTTTGCCGTTCACCGCTTCGGGGGAGCCGAAGGTCGCAGCGGCCGCCTGGGCGAAGCAGATCGGCCTCTGACCGCCCCTTGCGGCTTTACATGCCAGGCTGGGGCGGACGCGGCGCCGTCGTGCGGGCTGGCGCGGCGCGTTCGGCGTCGGCCTGCTGGCGCAGCACGTGCAGGTCGTCGCTCAGGCGGAAGATGGCCACATAGAATTCGCAGAACGAGCGCCACAGCAGCACCAGGGCGCCGACAACCAGCAGCCCGGCCACCAGCACGGGAATGGCGAGCATCAGGCCCATGACGCTGTCTTCGCGCAGGGCCACGCCGACGGCCGCGCCGATCGTGCCGAATGCCCCCAGGGCGATGACGCCCAGACCCGCCCAATAGATCAGGTGAATGACCGTATTGGTCATCAGCCGGTCGAAGGTGAGGAGGTCCCAGAACAGGGACGCGCCGGCGCCGCGCTTCGATCGGGATTTGCTGGCCATTCGTCATCCACGCATTTCAGGACTTGATCGCGTCCCGGCGGCAAACCGCTACCAGCCGAAGACGTTCCCGGCAACTTTGGAAAAGCGCCGCCGTGGCGCGCCCACGTCACGCCTCAGATCGTACCCAGGGTTTTCAGGCGGGCGCGGGGGTGGACCTCGTTCTGGCTCATCACCGGGGTCTGGCCGCGGAAGCGCTCGATGATCGAGCGCACATAGGGGCGGATGGCCGGGCTGGTCAGCAGGACCGGCGACTCCCCCGACAGGGCGGCGCGCTCGAAGACCTCGCGCACGCCGCGGATGAACTCCTGCAGGCGCGACGGCGCCAGGGCGAGCTGCTTCTCCTCGCCGGGTCCGATCAGGGCGTCGCTGAAGGCGTTCTCCCATTCCGGCGACAGGGTGACGATGGGCAGGGCGCCGTCGTCGCCGCGATAGGCGTAGGAGAGTTGGCGAGCCAGCCTGCCGCGGACCTGCTCCACCAGCATGGCCACGGAACTGGTGTGCGGCGCAGCCTCGCCGATGCCTTCCAGGATGGCCGGCAGATCGCGGATCGAGACCCGCTCGCGCAGCAGGGCCTGCAGCACCCGCTGGACGGTGGTGGCGGTGACGGTGGCCGGGATCAGGTCGTCCACCAGCTTCTTCTGCTCGGCCGGCAGGTCCTTCAGCAGCTTCTGCACCTCGGCATAGGACAGGAGCTCGGCCATGTTGTCCTTGAGGATCTCGGTCAGGTGGGTGGTCAGCACCGTGGCCGGATCGACGATGGTGTAGCCGCGGAAGGTGGCTTCTTCTCGCAGGGCGTCGTCGATCCAGGTGGCGGGCAGGCCGAAGGCGGGCTCGCGCATGTGCTCGCCGGGGATTTCCACCTGGCCGCCCCGGGGGTCCATGGCCATCAGCGAGCCCAGGCGCACCTCGCCCTCGCCGGCCTCCAGTTCCTTGATGCGGATGCAATAGCCCTGGGAGGGCAGGCGCATATTGTCGAGGATGCGGACCGAGGGCATGACGAAGCCGTACTCCGACGCCAGCGTCCGGCGCAGGGCGCGGATCTGGTCGGTCAGCCGGCGGCCCTCCAGGTCGTTGATCAGGGGCAGGAGGCCATAGCCGAGCTCGATCTTCACCTCGTCGATGGCGAGCGTCTCGCTGATCGGTTCTTCCTGCGGTTCGGTGGCCTGCTCCATCACGGGGGGCGGCTCGGGCTCCAGGGATTTCCGCCCGCGGTAATAGGCCAGGGCGCCGGCTCCGATCGCCACCGCGGCGAAGGGCAGGACCGGCATCCCCGGGATCACGGCCAGCACGCCCGAGGAGGCGGCCACCATACCCAGGCCCACCGGGTTCATGGCCAGCTGCGCCACCAGCGCCTTGTCGGCCGAGCCCTCGACGCCGGCCTTGGAAACCAGGAAGCCCGCGGCGATGGAGATGATCAGGGCCGGGATCTGGCTGACCAGGCCGTCGCCGATGGTCATGATCGTATAGGAGGCGGCCGCCTGGCCGACCGGCAGGCCGTGCTGCAGCACACCGATCAGAATGCCGCCGAGAATGTTCACGGCCACGATGATCAGGCCGGCGATGGCGTCGCCGCGGACGAATTTCGAGGCGCCGTCCATGGCCCCGAAGAAGGTCGATTCCTGCTCCAGCTCCTTACGCCGACGCTTGGCCTCGACCTCGTCGATCATGCCGGCCGAGAGGTCGGCGTCGATGGCCATCTGCTTGCCGGGCATGGCGTCGAGGGTGAAGCGGGCCGCCACCTCGGCGATCCGGCCGGACCCCTTGCTGATGACCACGAAGTTCACGATCACCAGGATCATGAAGACGATCACCCCGATGACGAAGTTGCCGCCCATCATCAGGTTGCCGAAGCCCTCGATGATCTTGCCGGCGCCTTCGGTGCCCTCGTGGCCATGGCCGAGGATCAACCGGGTGGAGCCGATGTTCAGCCCCAGGCGATAGAGGGTGGTGACCAGCAGCACCGTCGGAAAGGCGCTGAACTCCAGCGGCTTCTTGATCAGCAGCGAGGTCATCAGGATCAGGACCGAGCTGGTGATGGAGAGCACCAGCAGGGCGTCGAGCAGGATCGCCGGAATCGGCAGGATCAGCAGGACGATGATGCTCACCGCCCCAAGCGCCAGGGCGACTTCCCCGCGGGCCAGCCAGCCCAGCATCTCGCGGGCGGTGGGCGCCGGGGCGCGGGCGCTGGGAAGGTCGGCCATCAGCTGCTCTCTTTACTCGGGCGGGCTCAGGCGGCGTTGGCGCTGGCGCCCTGGGGCGCGGGCACGGCGACCCCGGCCTCGGTATATTCCTTGAGCTTGTTGCGCAGGGTCCGGATCGAGATGCCCAGGATGTTGGCCGCATGGGTGCGGTTGCCGGCGCAGTGCTCCAGGGTGTCGAGGATCAGCTGCTGCTCCATCTCGGCCACGGTCTGGCCGACAAAGCTGCGCTGGGCGGCCTCGGCGGCGAAGGTGGCGGCCTGGGCGGTGCGGGCGCCGGCGTCGGCCGGCGCCAGGGGCTGGCCGTCCGGCAGGCGTACGGCCTCTTCCGTGATCTCGTCGCTCACCGAGAGCAGCACGGCGCGGTGGATGGCGTTTTCCAGCTCGCGCACATTGCCCGGCCAGCGGTGAGCGACCAGGCGACGCCGGGCCTCTTCCGACAGGGCCTTTTCGGCCATGCCGTTGGCGGCGGCGTACTTCCTGGCGAAGAATTCGGCCAGGACCAGGATGTCGCCCGGACGTTCGCGCAGGGCGGGCAGGCGCAGGTTCACCACGTTCAGGCGGTAGAGCAGGTCTTCGCGGAAGGTCCCGTCCTTGACCGCCTGGGCCAGGTCGCGGTTCGAGGTGGCCAGGATGCGGATGTCCACGCGGACAGGCTTGGCGCCGCCCACCCGGTCGATCTCGCGCTCCTGGATGGCCCGCAGCAGCTTGGCCTGCAGTCGGGCATCCATCTCCGAGATTTCGTCCAGCAGCAGGGTGCCGCCATTGGCCTCTTCGAACTTGCCGATGCGGCGGGCGAGCGCGCCGGTGAAGGCGCCCTTCTCGTGACCGAACAGCTCGCTTTCCAGCAGGTTCTCGGGAATGGCGGCGCAGTTGACCGAGATGAACGGCTTGGTGGCCCGGCGGGACTTCTGGTGGACGTAGCGGGCGACCACCTCCTTACCCGAGCCGCTTTCGCCGGTGATCAGGATGGAGGCGTCGGACCCCGCCACCTGGTCGGCCAGCCTCAGCACCGCCTGCATGGCCGGATCGCTCACCACCATGGGGCGGTTGTCGTCGGCGACCGCGGCGAGGACGGCGGCGATCAGCTCAGCGTCCGGCGGAAGGGGGATGAACTCCTTGGCCCCGGCGCGGATGGCGGCGGCCGCCCTGACCGGATCGGCGCCCACGCCGCAGGCCACCACCGGCACGCGGATGCGCTCGGCCTCGTTGGCGGCGATCAGGGCGGCGATGTCCAGATCGTAGTCCACCAGCAGCAGGTCGGCGCCCTGGCCGGCCCGCAGGGCGTGGGTGGCCTGCGCAATGGTCTCCACATGGCTCACCTTGGCGCCGGCGCTCATCGCCATCTTCACCGCCGAGGAGAGCTGTCCGTCCAGTTTTCCGACGACCAGAAGCCGCATGTTCAAATCTCCTTACGCGTCAGGCCGCCCTAGGCCTGCGTGTCGCCGTCCTTGATGATTTCAGTCATGGTCACGCCCAGGCGTTCGTCGACGATGACGACCTCGCCCCGGGCCACCAGGCGGTTGTTCACATAGATGTCGATCGCCTCGCCGACCTTGCGGTCCAGCTCCAGCACGCTGCCCGAGGCCAGCTGAAGCAGCTGGGCGACGGACATCTGGGCGCGGCCGAGAACGGCCGAGATGCTGACCGGGACGTCGAAGACCGGCGCCAGATCGCTGGCGGCCTTTTCCTCGATCTCGTGCCCGAAGTCCGGCAAGGGCTGGTCGCCCGGCCCCAACTCCTCGAGCTTCAGCTCATGATCCGACATGACTTGGTCCTTTCTCCGGTCAGGCGTCGCCGCCGGGAATGAGGGGTTCGGCGTGCAGGCCCTCAGAGGCCAGGGCCGCTTGCAGCGCCTCTGTCACCCTCTGGGCCGCCGCGGCGGGATCGAAACGGGCGGCGCCGTCGCCGAAGTCCAGGGCGAAGGCCGCGGGCGCCGCGCCTGGGTCGCTGCGAACCTGGATCTGGCCGGCGAAACCGATGGATTGCGCCGCCTGGGCCAGCAGGGGCTCGAGGCCTTCGGCGAGGGCCGGCGACACCGTCACCACCAGGCGCGGGACGCTTTCGATTTCCCGGGCCAAAGAGTCCAAGGCCGCCTGCAGGGGCGCACGGGGGAAGGCGTCGAGGGCCGCATCTGCAATGGCCTGGCCGCAGGCCAGGGCCAGTTCGGCCGACCCGATCCGGTGGTCATGGGCCACCTCGGCCAGACGGGGCAGGGCGGCCTGGCAGGCCTGGGCCAGATGGGCCAGGGCCTGGGCCTGCTGCGCCTCCACCCGGGCCATGGCCGCGCGTTCGCCCTCGGCATAGGCCTGGGCGCGGATGGCCTCGACCTCTTCCAGCGGATAGATGCGCTTGGGCCGCGCGGACGCCTGGGCCACGGCGCCAGCGTCGTCAAAGACGGTGTCGAAGTCGAACTTGCGCGGGGCGGGACTGGTCATCAGTAGATCAGCTCATCATCGCCGCCGGCGCCGGCCAGCATGATCTCGCCCTTGGCCGCCAGGTCCTTGGCCACCTGAACCATCTTCATCTGCGCCTGATCGACATCCTTCAGGCGGACAGGTCCCATGCCCTCCATGTCCTCGCGCATGATCTTGGCCGCGCGCTCGGACATGTTGGAGAAGAACATTTCGCGCAGGGCGTCGGACGAGCCCTTGAGCGCCAGGCCAAGCTGATCCTTTTCGACCCCGCGCAGCAGGGTCTGGACACCGCCCGGATCGAGTTTGGAGAGGTCTTCGAAGACGAACATCAGGGCGCGGATGCGCTCGGCGCTCTCGCGGTTGCGCTCTTCCAGCGCGGCCATGAAGCGCGACTCGGTCTGGCGGTCGAAGGAGTTGAAGATGTCGGCCATCATCTCGTGGCTGTCGCGCTTGGAGGTGCGCGCCAGGTTCGACATGAACTCCGTCCGCAGGGTCTGCTCGATCTTGTCGAGGATTTCGCGCTGCACGGGCTCCATGCGCAGCATGCGGGTCACGCATTCCAGGGCGAAGTCTTCGGGCAGGGCGGCCAGGACGCGGGCGGCGTGCTCACCCTTCACCTTGGACAGGATGACGGCGACGGTCTGGGGGTATTCGTTCTTCAGATAGTTGGCGAGGACCGCCTCGTTCACATTGCCGAGCTTGTCCCACATGGTCCGACCCGCCGGCCCGCGGATCTCTTCCATCAGCGCTTCCACCTTGTCGGAAGGCAGGAAGGCCTGCAGCAGCTTCTGGGTCTGCTCGAACGATCCCATGATGGTGCCAGCGCCGGACATGCCCGACACGAACTCCACCAGCAGGGCCTCGACCACATTGGCCGCCACGGTGCCGAGGCTGGCCATCGCCTGGGAGACTTCCTTGATCTCCTCCTCGTCCAGGTTCTGCCAGATGGTGGCGTGATCCTCGCCAAGCGCCAGCAGGACGACGGCGGCCTTTTCCGGGCCGCTCAGCTGGGCCGGATCTGTAATGGACTTGTTTCGGCCGCCGCCACGCACCACGAGACTCATGCGGATTCGTGCAGCCAGCTACGCAGGATCGCGACCGACTGCTCCGGATTGGTGTCGACGAAATCGGCGACCCGTTTGACCGACGAGGCCTTCACCTGGCCCTCGATGCGGGCGATGTCGATCTTCTGTTCCAGGGCGTCAGGCCCCGGCAGGGCCAGGGGCTGACCGGTCTCGGGATCGACCCCCACATGGACGGTCTGGCCATCCGGCGTGGTGGTGACCACGCGGGTGATGGTCTGCATCGGCAACCCGCCCGAGCCGCCGCTGGCGCTCTTGAGCAGGGGGCGGACCACGAAGAAGACGATCAGCAGGGCGACAATGGCCAGGATGGCGAGCTCGATCGCCCGCATGATGTCATTCTTGTCGAAGTCGGTCAGCGGATTGGAGGCCTCCACCCCGCCGAGTTCGGCAGGCGCGTCGAAGGGCATGTTGACCACGGTCACCTGGTCGCCGCGCTCTTCGTTGTACCCGACGGCGGTGCGGACCAGCTGCTCGATCCGGGCCATCTCCTCTTCGCTGCGGGCGGCGTATTCGCCGGGCGCGCCGTTCTCGCCGGGCGGGCGGACGCCGTCGACGGCCACGGCGACCGACAGGCGCTGGACCTTGCCGGGCTCATTGACCTCGGTGCGGACCGTCTTGGAGATCTCGTAGTTGGTGGTGGATTCCGTGCGGCCGCTGGCCGAGGCCAGGCCCGCGCCGGCCTCCGGCCCGCCCAGGCCGCCTGGGATATTGGCGTCGGCGGTCACCATGCCGTTGTTGTTGGCCTCGTTCTCGTTGGCGCTTTCCTCGACCGTCTGCTCGGAGCGCACCACCTGACCGTCAGGGTCAAAGGTTTCTTCCTGCAGGGTCACCCGCGCCAGATCGAGTTCGGCGGTGACGTTCACCCGCGCCTTGCCGGGGCCGACGACGCTTTCCACCAGGGCCTTGACGGTCTTGGCGATGCGCTGCTCGACCTCGCTCTTGCGGCTGTCGGCCATTTCGCCGGCGAAGCTCTCGCCGCCGCCCGACAGGGTCTTGCCGTGCTGATCGACGACGGTGACCCGGTCCGGCGTCATGCGCGGCACCGCGCCGGCCACCAGGTTCTGAACGGCGCGCACCTGTTCGGGGGTCGGCGCGCGGCCGCCGACGCCCATGGTGATCGAGGCCGAAGGCTCCTCGGCGGCTTCTTCGAACAGTTGACGCTTGGGCAGCACCAGGTGGACGCGGGCCGAGGTGACGCCGTTCAGGCTGCGAATGGTGCGGGCCAGCTCCCCTTCCAGGGCGCGCTGGCGGTTCAGCTGCTGGACGAAGTCGGTCTGACCAAGCGCATTGGAGTTGTCGAAGATTTCATAGCCCACCGAGCCGGCCGTCGGCAGGCCCTGGCTCGACAGGAGCAGACGGGTGGAGGCCACCTCGTCACGGTTGACCAGGATGGTCGAGCCGTCGCCCTTGACCTCGTACTTCACGCGGGCCTGCTCCAGCGCCTGGGTGATCGACCCGGCCTCGCGCATGTCAAGATTGGAATAGAGCAGGGCCTTGGGCTGGCCCAGATTCATGGTCAGGGCGATCAGGGCGGCGGCCACGCCGGCGCCGATCCCGAGAATGGCCGCCAGACGGCCGATCCCGAATCCCTGCAGGGCCCCAACAAACTGGTTCAAGGCGCGTCCCACCCCAAAACGGTGCGGATGACGCCCAAACTGCGCCGCCCGCTAGGCAGGATTTACCCAGTTGATGGTAAACGCGGCGTTTAAGAGTGCGGGCTGCGAGGCTTAACGGCGAAAAAGGCGCCGGGGCGCAATGTCGCACCCGGCGCCCGTCTCTGTCGGGGGTCTAGCTGCTCCAGGGCGTCAGGGCGCCCCAATGGAACAGGACGACGGCGAAGGCGGCGTAGATCAGGGTCGTGGCGGTGAAGCCGAGCTTGCGAAGCACCGGCCAGCTATCCAGACGCCGGCCGCCGCGCCAGATGCTGATCAGCGAGGCCAGGGTCGCGATGGTGAGGGCCGAGGCCACCAGGGCGCAGGCCGAGGCCAGGATCATCCGCACGCCAGGCCAGGTGTAGACCACCTGGGCGGTGTCGCCGGCGCCGGCGACCCAGGAGACGAAGAGGCCGACGGCCAGCAGCCAGAGGACCGCCTGGATCGTCTGGATCAGGCTCGCCTGACTCTGGATCTGGGTCTGGCGCAGGTCACGCCGGTTGCGCAGGGCCAGGCCCACCAGGGTGGAGACCGCCGCGATCACGCTGAGCGCCGCCAGCCAGGCCAGCACCTGCGGCTGGCTCCAGAGGCCGACCCGCTGGAAGCGGGCGTCGTTGAACGCCCCCCGGAAGCTGTGGGCCTTGCCGTTTTCGATATTGAAGACCAGGCGCTGGGCCCCTGTGGTGGAGATGAAACGCCCTTCGGCCGGGGCGCCGTCTGGAACCCAGGTCTGGGTTCCGCCAAGGCCGCTGGCGGTCAGCCGCCCGTCAGAGGTCACACGGACGCTCGTCCCGGCCATGATGAAGCCCACGAAGCGCTCCAGGCCAACATAGGCCCTCCGGGTTCCGAGGTAGTGGCCGTTATAGACGCTCCCCAGTCGGGCCAGCTCCGGCGAGCCTTGCTGAGGCCGGGCTTGGGCGGGGCCGTAGAACTGGCTGACCACAGCGCCGGGCAGACGGGTGGCGAGCTCCGCGCCGTTCTCGGTGTTGACGCTGACGAACACGCCCAGATCGAGCTCGGGGACCACCACCATGTTGGAGGCGAAGGACAGGGTGCCGCCGGCATGCCCATAGCCTTTCCGGCCGCCGGGCAGGGCGTAGGCGATGAAGCCATGGGGCCAGTCGTTCACCCCGGCTTCGTTGGGGCGCAGAGGCGTGCGGAAGGCCCGCGCCGCGGCCGGCCCGAAGATGCGGTTTTCTCCGTACACGCCGTCATTCAGCAGGACGATCATGTAGCGGGCCATGTCGGCGGCCGTCGACGAGGCCGATCCGGCCGGCGCCAGGTGGCCGAGATATTCGAAGGGCCGGGCCTCGAACCCCCCCGCCGGCGTCCAGCGGAAACCCTCGGAAACGTCCCGCGCCAGGGTCTCGGGCATGGGGGCGGGGATCCCCTCCCGTGGCGGATGGGGTTCGCGGAAGGTGGTGCGGCTCATGCCCAGGGGCCGGGTGATCTGGGTTTCGACCAGCTCTTCGAACGGCCGGCCGGTCACATAGGTCAGGGCCTGGCCGGCCAGGCCGACGCCATAGTTGGAATAGGTCGGAAAGAGGCCAGGCTCGCGAACCCGACGCGGGCGCTCCTGGCGCAGATACTGGGCGATCGGCCGCTCGCGGTTGAAGTCGCGCTCCATGAGCTGGCCGAGCGTCCGATCCTCGAAGCCCGCCGAATGGTCCATCAGGTGGGCCACCTCCACCGGCTGGGCGAAGCCCTGGTCGCGGATCTGGAGCTGTTCGGGCAGGTAGAGATTGACCGGGGCGTCGATGCGGATTCGCCCGGCCTGGATCTCGTTCATCAGCAGGATCCAGGTGAAGGTCTTGGAGATCGAGCCGATGCGGAAGAGGGTGCGGTCGGGATCGACCGGACGCGCCGGGCTGAAGCTGGCATGGCCATAGCCCTTCTTCAGGACGACCTGTCCGCCCTGGACGACCGAGACCGTGACGCCGGCGATGCCGTCGCGGGCCATGGCCGAGCCGATCACGCCATCCAGATAGGCTTCCAGCTGTTCTGGGGCCACCGTGGGCGCGGCGAGTCCCACAGCGTTTTGGCCGGCGGGGCTGCTGAGCTCTCCGGGCGCCGAGGCCGTCGGGCCTGTCGCCGGGCCTGTCGAAGGGCGCACCGTCGAGCGGACCGGGGCCGGGGCGCGGGACGCAGCCTTCGGGTTCAGCTGCTCATAGGGGATGGGCGCGCTGGGCAACTGTTGGGCCCCGCTGGCCATGGGCAGGCACAGGCTCGCCATGAGGACGGCCGCCGCAGCCTTGGGCAAGATGCGCATCAAGCAGGACTCACTGTCAGATTTCCCCGAAAACCTCTTCTAGGGCGCCCAGCCGGAGCCTCCAAGATGGTGTTCAGGGCGTGGCGGGCGCGGTGAAGGCCAGCAAGGGCAGAAGCGGTCGAAGCTGCGGTCCAATCCAGATCTGCGGTTCGGACGGCGGGCTGACGCCCTCCTGGATTTCCCGGGCGGCCACACAGGCGCGCACCTCCGGGGCCAGGACGGCGAAATGGGCGGCGCCCTTCAGGACCTTCAGGAAGCAGTCGTCGAAATAGGGGTAGGTGTCGGCCTCGCCGCAGCCGAACGAGGTGCGGTCAGGGCGCGCCGCGGTCAGGATCATGCGATTGGGCTTGGCCAGGGCCGGGACGAACACGCCGGAAAAACAGGCGGAGACCACGACAATGGTCGGCTTGGCGCCGCAACTGCGGTCGATCATCAGCCCAAGGATGTGTGGGGGCAGGATCACCTCGTCCACGACAACGCCCTGGGGATCGCCATGGGAGGTGAAATAGACCACGCAGCCCGGCGCCTGGGCGGACTGGGCGCTCAGGGTCTCGTAGATCGCCTTGGCCGTCGCCTTCCGCGCGATATCGGACTCTGGCCGGACGGAGAACTGAATGATGCGGCCAGGATCAAAGCCGCGATCGGACAGACCGGCGGCGATATCGCGGCGCGCATTGTCAAAGGCCTGGGTGGGACCGCCGCCGGCGCCGCGCCAGTCGCCGGCCACCACCACAGCGGTCCAGGTATCGAAGGGGCTCGGCGTCTCGGCGCGCGCCGATGAGGTTGCGGCCAGGACGAGCCCGATGGCCAGGGCGCAAATCTGAACGATCAGACCTGCGCGCCGGCCCGCCATGTCAGCTCTTGTAGGATTTGAAGGGGGTGGGCAGGGCCGTCCCCGTCGCCTTGGCCAGCAGCCGGCCATCGGAGTCGTAAAGCTCGCCCTCGGTGAAGGCGATGCTGCGGCCCCACTTCACCACCTTGCCGATCCCCTTGATCTCGCCGGGCATGGCGGGACGCAGGAAGCTGGTCTTCATCTCCAAGGTCGGCGCCACATGGGTCATGCCCGAGGCGACCATGCAGGCCACCGACATGGCCTCGTCCAGCATGGCGCAGAGATAGCCCCCCTGGATTTGCTTCATGGGGTTGAGCAACAGCTCGGCCTTGGCGTCGAAGGCGACCTCGACCGACTTCTCGGCCTGGCTGACGGCCACCATCCGGAACCCCAGGGTCTGGGAGCCCGTGGGCTGGTTCTTGGTGCGCAGGAAGCGCGCCAGTATGGCCTCGTCGGTGAGGGCTTCAGCCTCGGGGGCGACGTCGGTCATCGAGGTCCTTACTTCTTGCGGAACTGGTCGAGGGAGATGACTTTTTCGGCCGGATCGACGGGCTCGTCCGGCGGGGTGGGCTCACCCTCGGCTGCCGGCTCGGCGGGCTTGAGGCCGGCCGCGGGCTGGACGCCGTCGGCTCCAGCCTCGAACTGCAGCAGGAACTGCACGCTCGGATCATAGAACCGCGTCACCGCCGCATAGGGCACCGAGACCCGCTTGGGCTGGCCGCCGAACTTCAGGGTGACCGAGAAGAAGGTCTCGCCCGGCGCCAGGTCCCAATACTGGTGCTGCAGGACGATGGTCATCTCATCCGGATACTTCGAGAGCAGGTCCACAGGGCCGGACACGCCCGGCGCGTCGGTCTTGAAGGTGACGTAGAAGTGGTGCGCTCCGGGCAGGCCTTCGGGCGAGGCGGCGCGCTTCAGGGCGGCCTTGACCACCCCGCGCAGAGCCTCCTGGGCCATCGCCTCATAGTGCATCTGGTCTTGGGCCGGCGGCTCCTGGGCCATGGGGTCTCCGGGGGTGGGCGCTGCAAAGGTCAGAACCTAGCGCGTGGCGCGCGGGGCGCAAGGCGGCGCGCGCGGCTGGGGCATGTTCCGGGCGATCTGACGCGCCGGCGACACGTATGGCGGCTAGAAAACGAATGAGGGAAGGTGGAGGGGTTCTGTTGCAAGGCCCCCTCCCGGCCCCGCCTAGCGCTGCTAAGACACTAGGAGTTTAGGTCGAAATCTATCGGACCGCTTACGCAGCCAGACGGACTTCTTCAGCGAAGTTATCGTTCGCATTTAGATTAAGGCCCGAAACGGTGGGCCAAGCCGAGAGAAAGCAACACCTTTAGACGTCTGTCGATGCTGATCGGCCCCAGACTTCCCGGCGATACCCGAGGAAGGATTTGGTGGAGCCGCCGGGAATCGCACCCGGGTCCAGTCCGCTTATGACGTGCGCGTTTATCTCCATAGTCCGGCGAACCGGACAGGTTGAATATAGGGCGGCGCCCGGCGGATTTGAAGGGCTTTCGCGCGGGACGCCTAGGAGGCGGGCGGCCGATCGGCCGGTTTGATCCGACCGCCGCCGGCGATCAGCGTCTCATAGGCGGCCTTTTCCCGGGAAAAATCGGCGCCCCGGGTCAGCAGCACGTCGATCCGCGGCTCGTGGCCCATGGCCGCGCCGATGGCGGTCTCCAGCAGGTCGGCCACCTCGCCGACCTCGGCGGGATCGCAGTCGCGCCGCAGCACGCCGCCGCCATCGTCCGTCAGCCGGACCAGATCATAGGCCACGCCGTCGAGACAGATGGAGCCGACGCTGGCGTCGCCCTCCTGGGCCACGGCGTCCCGGGGGCTGTTCCAGGCCGGCGCCTTCGCCAGTTCGAGAATGCGGCTGCGATAGCCGGCGGGAAGCTCGGCGTCGAACCCCACCCGCCGGGCGATATCGGGCTCGCAGCAGGCCCGGCCGGCGCGAACCTGGACGAAGGCCTTGCCGTCCCGCCGAGCGGTCAGGCGGATCACCATCTGCTCGACGCTGTTGGAGGGCCTTCGCCAGACCTCGATCATGGCTTCGCCGCCATAGACCACCTGGGTCTGCAGGGGCGGCAGGCCCCAGAGGCGATAGAGGGTGGGTTCGATCGGGCTGGTGACCGCGGCCGGTCCGCTGCGGGGCAGGCGCCGGCGGGCCATGGGATCGGCGGCGTCGGGCGGGGCGGGGCGCTCGTCCTCCCACCAGCCCCTGGGATCTGGCGGCGGGTAGGGCCAGGCTGCGCCCGGGGAGCCCTCGCTCGGCGTTTGGGCGAAGCTCGGGCTGGCGGCCAGCAGGCTGAGGGCCAGCCCCAGGATGACCGGCCGCATCGTGATCGCCGCCATGAAAGCTCCTACATGCCGTCTGCGCCCCGCGTGATGGAAAGCACGCCGGTGCGCGACAGTTCCACCAGGCCAAGGGGCCGCATCAGTTCGGCGAACTTGTCGATCTTGTTGGGCGCGCCGGTGACCTCGAAGACGAAGCTCTCATGGGTGGTGTCGATCACCCGGGCGCGGAAGATGTCGGCTACCCGCAGGGCCTCGACCCGCTCGGAGCCGAGGCTCTTGACCTTCACCAGGGCCAATTCGCGCTCCAGGCCGTTGGGATCGCGGGTCACGTCCTGGACGTGGCGGGTGGAGACCATCTTCTCCAGCTGAGCCTCGATCTGGCCCAGCACGTGGGGGGTGCCGCGGGTGACGATGGTCACCCGGCTGGTGTGGGCGTTGCGGTCGGTCTCGGCGACCGTCAGGCTCTCGATATTGTAGCCGCGGGCGGCGAACAGCCCGACCAGCCGGTGCAGGACGCCCGGCTCGTTGTCCACGAGCACGGCGAAGGTGGCGAGGTTCTCCACCTCGGCCTTGTGGTCGAGGTCATAGACGGAGGCGGGCTGGGGATCGGGCATCAAGGTCTCTTCTCTGGGCTCGGCCGTTCAGGTGTCACAGGCGCAGGCCGAGGGCAACTGCGAGCTGGATTGCGTCGACGGGCGAGGGCGCTGACATTTGCCCAGTCACCCTCAACCAGTGCTTCCTTCTTTGCGCGCGACCAACCCTTGATCTGCCGCTCGAAGGCGATGGCGTCGGTGATGCGTTGGAACTCTTCGCACCAGACAAGGACGACTGGGCGACGCCGCTGCGTATAGACACCGCCCTCGCCAGCTTGGTGCTGTCCGACGCGTGTCTGGACGTCGCCGCCGCGGTGCGAGCCGACATAGTATGAGCCATCGGCGCACTTCAGCATGTAGACCCAGGCGCTCATGCGGCCGCCCTCGTCCTTCGAGGCCCGCTACGCGGGCGCCTCAGGATGAGGGCGACTGGAACGCCCCGCCTCACGGCCTCACAAACCCCCCTCATCCTGAGGTGCGAGCGCAGCGAGCCTCGAAGGACGCAGGGACTGGCCGAAGTGTTTCTCATTCGTTCCCAGTCTGCCGCAGGGTGCGAGGGGGTCAACTTCGATGTCTGCGCCTCGAAGGACGCAAGGCCTCACACCAGCCGCTTGCCCGCATCGTCGATGATGGAGCCGAGGTCGCGGGCTTCCTGGGCCAGGATCATCTCGTTGTGCGCCTTGCCCGACGGGATCATGGGGAAGCAGTTCTCTTCCTTGGTCACCCGGCAGTCGAACAGGACCGGACGGCGGACGGAGATCATCTCGGCGATCTTGTCGTCCAGCTCGCCCGGATGCTCGGCCCGCAGCCCCACCGCGCCGAAGGCCTCGGCCATCTTCACGAAGTCCGGCAGGCTTTCCGAATAGGAGTGCGAATAGCGCTCGCCGTGCAGCAGCTGTTGCCACTGGCGGACCATACCCATCCATTCGTTGTTCAGGATGAAGATCTTGATCGGCAGGTCGTACTGAATGGCCGTGGCCATTTCCTGCATGGTCATCTGCACGCTGGCGTCGCCGGCGATGTCGATGACCAGTGAGTCCGGGTGGGCGATCTGCACGCCGACGGCGGCGGGCAGGCCGTAGCCCATGGTGCCCAGGCCGCCCGAGGTCATCCAGCGGTTGGGGTCCTCGAAGCGGAAGTACTGGGCGGCCCACATCTGGTGCTGGCCGACCTCGGTGGTGATGTAGACGTCCTTGTCCTTGGCGTGGTGATACAGCCGCTCGACGGCCAGCTGCGGCTTGATCAGCTTGGAGTCCGGCGCATAGGCGAAGCAGTCGCGGGCCCGCCAGGCCTCGATCTGCTTCCACCATTCGTCCAGGGCGGTCTTGTCCACCGACAGGCGCATGGATTTCCAGGCGGCGATCATGTCCTCCAGCACGCTGGCGGCGTCGCCGACGATGCCGACATCGCAGCGGACGTTCTTGCCGATGGACGAGGCGTCGATGTCCACGTGGATCTTGCGCGAGGTGGGCGCAAACGCGTCCAGCCGGCCGGTGACCCGGTCGTCGAACCGGGCGCCCAGGGCGACCATGACGTCGCAGTCGTGCATGGCGTGGTTGGCCTCGAAGCTGCCGTGCATGCCCAGCATGCCCAGCCACTTGGGGTCGGACGCCGGGAAGGCGCCCAGGCCCATCAGGGTCGAGGTCACCGGCGCGCCGGTCAGTTCGGCGAACTCCCGCAGCAATTGCGCCGCCCGGGGGCCGGCGTTGATCACGCCGCCGCCGGTATAGAGGATCGGCCGGCGCGACTGGGCGATCATGGTGACGGCCTCGGCGATGCGGCCGGCGTCGCCCTTCACCTGTGGGCGGTAGTCATGGGCGTGGGTGACGGCCTTTGGGCCCTGATAGGCCGCCTTGCCGAACTGCACGTCCTTCGGAATGTCGATGACCACGGGGCCGGGCCGGCCCGAGGTGGCGATGTGGAAGGCCTCGTGCATAATGCGCGGCAGGTCGTCGACGTTCTTGACCAGATAGTTGTGCTTGGTGATCGAGCGGGTGATGCCGATCGTGTCGCACTCCTGGAAGGCGTCGGTGCCGATCAGGTGGGTGGCGACCTGGCCGGTGATGACCACCAGGGGAATGGAGTCCATCAGCGCATCGACGATGCCGGTGACGGCGTTGGTCGCGCCAGGACCCGAGGTGACCAGGACGACGCCGGGCTTGCCGGTGGAGCGCGCATAGCCCTCGGCCGCATGGGTGGCGCCCTGCTCGTGGCGAACCAGGATGTGACGCAGCCGCGGCTCGGCGAACAGCGCGTCATAGATCGGCAGCACCGCCCCGCCCGGATAGCCGAACAGAACCTCTACGCCCTGGTCGAGGAGCGAGCGGACGACGATCTCGGCGCCGCTCATCATCTCGGTGTCGGCTTCGGGGGCGGTGATGGTCTGGTGGGCGGTCATGGCAGTGGCCTTCTTTAGGCTGGCCTTCAGGGCAATAAAAAAGGCCCTCGGGGGGCCTTGGTGCAAGCGACCTCGTTCGCGCCGATCGAAATCGGCCCGGCTAAGGTCGCCACTCAAGTACGGTGCGGACGCGCATGCGCGTTCTCCAGATATAAGATTTCCCGCTCTTCGCATGCTCGCGGCAGGGCGTCAAGGCGCGCTAAGCGCAAGAAACTGCCTCCATTGGTCTTCCGCGGTCGTGGCCGAAATCCGCGGCCAGTCCGGCGTCTGGTTGCGGAACCAGGTGGCCTGGCGCTTGGCGTAGCGGCGGGTTTCCTGTTGGGCGGCGGCAAGCGCCTCGTCCCGCGTCATCTCGCCCGCCTGCCAGGCGGCGATCTCCCGCAGCCCCAAGGCCTTCATCACGGGGAGGGTCGGTTCGAGCCTCCGGGCGACCAGGGCCGAAACCTCGTCCGCCGCCCCGGCGTCGAACATGGCGGCCAGGCGCGCGTCGCAGCGGGCATAGAGCGTCTCCCGCGGCGGCTCGACGACGACGCTCCGCCAGTCGTTGGCCGCCAGCGGCGCCGTGGTGGCGGCCTGAAGATCCGAGAGCGAACGGCCGGCGGCCAAATAGACCTCCCAGGCCCGCACCAGCCGCTGGCGGTCGCCGGGCGCGATCCGGGCCGCCGCTGCCGGATCGATGTCGCCGAGGCGAGTCCGGAAGGCGACCTCGCCCAGGGCCTCGAAGTCACCTTCCGCCCTGGCGCGCGTCTCCGGCGGGGCGGCGGGGATGTCGGCCAGACCGTGGGTGAGGCTGCGGAAATAGAGGCCGGTGCCGCCCACCAGGATCGGGCTTAAGCCTCGGCTGCGGATATCGGCGATGATCGGCAGGGCGGCGCGGCGCCAGGCGCCCACCGACCAGGCCTCGGCGCCGTCGGCGACGCCAAACAGGTGATGCGGCGCCTGGACCATCTCATCGGGCGTCGGCCGCGCGCTCAGAATCCTCAGGTCGCCATAGAGCTGGATGGAGTCGGCATTGACGATCTCGCCGCCGATTTCCCGGGCCAGGCGCAGGGAGATCGCCGTCTTGCCGCTTGCCGTCGGCCCGCCGATCAGCCAGATGCGGGGCTCCATGGAAATCGCTCTCACCCTCGTCAGTCCGCAGGAGACCGCGCTCGCCGCGGCCACCGTCCAACTCACCCAAGCGCTCGCAGGCGCGCAGGCCCGCGTCAAGGAACCCCGGCCCCTGGGGCCAAGCGCCGTCGACCTGTCGGTGGAGGCCGCCGCGCTTGAGCCCGTGCGGGCCGCCGCCCAGGCCGCCCTTTCGGAGATGCCGGTGGATGTCTGCGTCCAGCCCTGGGAAGGGCGGCGCAAGCGGCTGCTGATCGCCGACATGGATTCGACCATCATCGGCTGCGAATGCATCGACGAGCTGGCCGACTTCGCCGGCGTCAAGGACAAGGTCTCGGAGATCACCGAGCGGGCCATGCGCGGCGAGCTTGATTTCGAAGCCGCCCTGCGCGAGCGGGTGGCCATGCTGAAGGGCCTGCCGCTGACGGACCTGCAACGGGCCTATGACGAGCGGGTGGTTCTCAACCCCGGGGCGCGGACCCTGGTGCGCACCATGGCGGAGAACGGCGCGCGCTGCGTCCTGGTGTCCGGCGGCTTCAGCTTCTTCACCACCCGGGTGGCGCAGGCCGCAGGCTTTCACGCCCAGCGGGCCAACACCCTGATCGAGGATGGCCAGGTTCTGGCCGGCGAGGTGGGCGTCCCGATCCTGGGACGTGAGGCCAAGCTGGCGGCCCTGCGCGAAGAAGCGGCCGGTCAGGGCCTGGACCTGGCCGCGACCCTGGCGATCGGCGACGGCGCCAACGACCTGGCGATGATCGAGGCTGCGGGCCTGGGCGTGGCCTATCGGGCCAAGCCAGTTGTGGCCGCCCAGGCTCACGCCAAGGTGGATCATGCCGACCTGACCGCGCTGCTCTACTTCCAGGGCTATGCCGCGACGGACTTTGTCACCGACTGAAGCCAACCTTGATTTCGCTGGCTGCGCGGCCTGGGCTAAGAGCCAGCCCATGACGCTTCCCCGCCCCTGCGCCGCCGTCGTGTTCGACATGGACGGCCTGCTGATCGACTCCGAACGCCTGATGCTGCAGGCCATGGAAGGCGCGGCCCTGGCCATCGGCCGGGACATGCCCTTTCCAGTGTTCCAGAGCATGGTCGGCCTGACCCATGCGGCGAGCGACGGCATCCTGATCGACCACTTCGGCGAAGGCTTCGTGCTCGACGACTATGTGGCCGATGTCCGGGCGCGGTTCGTCGAGGCGCACAAGGCCGGCGTCGCCCTGAAGGCCGGCGTCATCGAGATGCTGGACCACCTGGACGCGGTCGGGGCGCCTCGGGCGGTGGCCACCTCGTCGCGCATGAGATCGGTGGAGACCCATCTGGGTCACGCCGGACTGCTCTCGCGGTTCGACGCCTTCATCACCGCCGAAAGCGTGACCCAGGGCAAGCCGCACCCGGAGCCCTATCTGAAGGCCGCCGCGGCGCTGGGCATGGATCCCCGCGACTGCATCGCCCTGGAGGACAGCCATAACGGCGTCCGTGCGGCGGCTGCGGCCGGCATGATGACCATCATGGTGCCTGACATGCTCGAGCCCAATGACGAGATGCGCGGCCTCTGCGTGCGCATCGCCCGGGACCTGCACGAGGTCCGCGACCTGCTGGCCGTCATGGTCGGCAAATGAAAAGCCCCCGATCCGGCTAGGGATCGAGGGCTGATCGTCTTGGCGTCGTCGGGGCTTATCGCGTCCCGCCGGGACCCCGCTCGAAGTAGCGGAAGAATTGGCTGTTCGGCGAAAGCACCATGGTCGCATCCCCCTGGCCGATCGACGCCTCATAGGCCTGCATCGAACGATAGAAGGAGGCAAATCCCGCGTCGCGGCCGAAGCTCTGGGCGTAGATGCGCGTCCGCTGCGCATCGCCTTCACCTCGGGTCTGGTCGGCGATTTCCTGGGCCGTGGCCAAGGTGATGGTCACTTCCTTGTCGGCCTCGGCGATCCGCTCGCGCTTCTGCTGCTCACCGACGGCGCGGATCTGGGCGGCCTGCTGCTGGCGGGCCGTCTCCATCCGGCGATAGGTGGCCGCCATGTTTTCCTGCGGCAGGTCGGCGCGACGGATGCGGACATCGATCACCTCGATGCCCAGCCGCGAGGACGTGGCCCGGGCGCGAACATCGGCCAGGGTGTTGGCCATGACCCCGCTGCGGGCGCCGGAGATGATGTCGCTCGACGTGGCCGAACCCAGAACCTGGCGAAGGGACGAGTTCACCAGCCGCTGGATGCGGTCGCCGGCCGTCCGATCGTCGCGCAGGGTGCGGTAGTACTGCAGCGGATCGCTGATCCGGTAGCGGATGAAGGCGTCCACCACCAGGCGCTCCTGGTCGGCGGCGATGACCTCTTCCTCCTCGGTCTCCAGGGCGATGTTGCGCTTATCGAAGCGCAGCACCTGTTCCATGAACGGAACCTTGACCTTGAGGCCGGCGGTGGCTTCGGGCCCGGCGTTGACGACCCGCACGGGGTCGCCCAGCCGGACGACGATGGCCTGTTCGCGCTGGTCCACCACGAACAGGGTGTTGGCAAGGACGATGAGCGCCACCACCGCGGCGATCATGAAGGGGATATAGCGGCGATCCATCATTGGCTGCTCCTCGCGCCGGGCGCCGCAGAGCCGGTTTCGGCGGGCGTGGCGCTGGACGCCGACGGGCCGGTGCGGGGCCGGAAGACGTCCGGCGGCAGGATGATCGGCGCGGTCGCGCCGTCGGAGTCGACGATCACCTTGTTCGAGTTCTGCAGGACGCGCTGCATGGTCTCGATATAGAGGCGCTCGCGGGTCACCGCCGGGGCGGAGCGATACTCGGCGTAGATCTGGTCGAAGCGCGAGGCCTCACCGGTGGCCTCACGGACAGCCTGTTCGCGATAGGCTTCGCCGGCCTGGGTGATGCGCGCAGCGTCACCCTTGGCCTCGTTGACCACCCGATTGAAGTAGGCCTCGGATTCGTTTCGGGCCGACTCTGCGTCCTGGCTGGCGTTGAACACGTCGCGGAAGGCCGCGATGACCTCCGACGGCGGGTCAGCGTTGCGGATCTGAACCTCGACTACGCTCACGCCGGCGCCCCATGAATCCAGGGTCTGCTGCATCAGCTCTGCGGCCTGGGCCTGAACGGGGCCGCGGCCGCGGGTCAGGATGTAGTCCAGGGCCGAGCGGCCCACCACTTCGCGCATGGCGCTTTCGGCGACGGCCTTCACGGACTCCTCAGGATCGCGGATCGTGAAGATGAAGCGCGGCGCATCGGCCACACGCCAGGTCACGCTGAACTTCAGGTCGATGATGTTCTCATCGCCCGTCAGCATGAGGCTTTCCTGCGGGTTGGCGGCCTCGGACGTGCCGCCGATGTCGATGCGGTTCAGCGAGGTGACCGGCACCTTCTCGACGCGCTCGATGGGCGAGGGGAGGCGATAGTTCAGGCCAGGCCCCGCCGAACGGGAATAGGAGCCGAAGGTGGTGATCACCGCCTGCTCGTTGGGCTGGACCAGATAGAGGCCCGACAGCGCCCAGAGCGCGAAGGCGATGGCCGCCACCGCGGCGATGGCGCCTGGGCGGATCTGGTCTCCGCCAGGCCCGCCGAAGAAGTTGCGCATCCGCGCCATCAGGCGCTCCAGCAACTGGTTGAGGTCGGGCTGGGGGCCACGGGGTCCGCGAGGGCCGCCGCCGGTTCCGGGGCGCCTTGGGCCTCCCGGACCGCCCGACCCGCCGGAACCGCCACCTTGTTGTGGCGGATTTCCCCAGGGGCCGGGGTTTACGTTGTCATTCCAGGGCATTCTTTTTGTGCGTCGTCTTTCTGGGTCGCGTCGTCGGGGGACGTCGGGTGTGTCGGCGTATCTCGGCGCGGCCGCGATGTTGGGTCCGCCAGGGCGGACTTGTAAACCGGCGCTTACAGCCGGATATGAGACGGCCAAGCCGCCAAAGCAAGCCGAAGCCGACATGAACACATCACGCCTGCCTGACCGCGACGCCCTCCTGGCGCTCCTCGATGGGGTCCGGGACCCCCAAAGCGGCAAGGGGCTGGTCAGCGCGGGCCTGGTCCAGGGGCTGTCGGTGCGGACCGGCCGGGCGGGGTTCATGATGGAGGTGGCGCCAGGCCTGCTGGAGCTCTACGAGCCCGTCCGCCTCGAGGCCGAGCAGGTCCTGCGCCAGGCGCCGGGGGTCGAGCAGGCCCAGGTTGTGCTGACCAATTTCGACGGCCCCGGCGGCGGGGCGGTCGCGGCCGCGCCGCCCGCGGCCGAAGAGGCGCCGCCGGCGCCGGGCGTGACCCGGGTGCGCAAGGGCGCGCGCTTGGCCAATGATCCCCAGGCCGCGCCCTCGCCGCCGCCCAACGCCGCCAGGCCTGCCCATGTGCGCCGGGTGATCGCCGTGGCCAGCGGCAAGGGCGGGGTGGGCAAGTCCACCGTGTCCGTCAGTCTTGCGACCGCCCTGTCGGGTCTGGGCCTGCGGGTCGGCCTGCTGGACGCCGATGTCTACGGACCGTCGGCCCCGCGGATGCTGGGGGTCGATGGCGATCCGGAATACCATCCCGAGAAGAAGCTGATCCCCCTGGAGGCCTGGGGCATCAAGGTCATGTCCATCGGCTTCATGGTCGATGAGGGCGCGCCGATGATCTGGCGCGGGCCCATGGCGTCCTCGGCCGTGCGCCAGATGATGCACGAGGTCGCCTGGGGCGAGGCCGACGCGCCTCTGGACGTGCTGGTGGTCGACATGCCGCCTGGCACCGGCGACATCCAGCTGACCCTGATCCAGAAGATGAAGCTGGACGGGGTGGTCATCGTCACCACGCCGCAGGAAATCGCCCTGATCGATGCGCGGCGGGCCGCCTCAATGTTCCAGAAGACCGGCACGCCGATCCTGGGCGTGATCGAGAACATGGCCTATTTCGCCGATCCGGCCACGGGCGTGCCGATCCCGATCTTCGGGCAGGGCGGCGGCGCGGCCGAGGCCGAGCGCCTGGCCGTGCCCATGCTGGGCCAGATCCCGATCGACGTGGCCCTGCGCCAGGCCTGCGATGATGGCCGGCCCCTGGGCGTCACGGCGCCCGACAGCGGGCCGGCGCGGGCCTTCCGTCAGGCCGCCGAGATGCTGCGTACGCGGCTGGGCCTGGCCCGGGGCTGATCCGGGCCAGGCGAAGCGTCAGGCCGCCGCGTTGTCCCGGGCGTCCAGGGCGGCGCGGATGGCGGCGTGCTTTTCGGCGTTCATGCCATAGCCGAAGAAGCAGGCGCCGCCGATCAGGACGAAGATGATCGGGGCGAACAGGTAGCACATCTCCAGGCCGAAGATGGCCGTGGCCGTATTGGTGGCGTTGTCGGCGGCGTTGTAGCCCACCAGCGACAGCACCGGGAAGATGATCCCCACCGAGATGGCCGCGCCGACCTTCTGGGTGCTGGTGACCATGGCGTAGAGCAGGCCGACCTGTTCCTTGCCCTGCTCCAGTCGGATGGCGTCGCCGACGTCGGCGACCATGGCGCGCACCAGCACGACAAAGGCGCTGGCGGTGAAGCCGACGGCGAACATGCCGATGGCGGTGGGCAGGAAGGCCCCCTTGGGAATGGCCATCAGGATGGTCTGGAACACCGCATAGGCCACCGTGGCGCCCATCAAGGTCTGGTGCTTGCCGAAACGCTGGGCGAGCTTGGCCCAGACCGGCGCGCCGAGCAGGCCGGCCCCGATGAAGGGCACCAGCAGGATGGAGACCTGAGCGTAGTTGAACGCCTTGGCGTCGTGGAAGAAGAAGACATAGATCGCCGCCGTCGTGCCGGGGCCAAGCGCCAGGGCGAGGTCGGCCAGGATCAGGCGGATCATCTCCGGCCGCTTCAGGGCCTGCCAGTATTCCCGCAGGTCGAAGGTTTCGGCGGCGTTCTTGGGCGCGACCTTTTCCGGCGACAGCAGGACACAGAAGGCCGTGGTCAGGGGAATGCCGACGATGATGATCCAGCCGATGGCCGGCATGCTGTCGGCGGAGCCCGGTTCGATGGCGCCGCCGGTCAGGGCGGGCAGCAGCAGCAGGCCCACGGCGCCGGCCACGCCGACGGCGTGCATCCAGCCATAGACCCGCGAGCGCTCGTCATAGCTGGTGGCGATGGCCGAGGCCCAGGCGGCGTGGGCCAGGGTGACCACCGACAGGGCGGCGTAGATCACCAGCAGCCAGAGGATCAGATAGCCCTCGCCGGCGCCGACCGGCGGATTGAACAGCTTGTAGGCCCCGAACATCATGATCGGCACGCCGCCGATCACCCAGGGCCGATAGCGGCCGATCGGGGTGCGCGTGCGGTCCATCAGGGCGCCGACGATGGGGTCGAAGGCGATGTCGATCAGGCGCACGATGGTGAAGGCCGCGCCGACCGCGATCAGGCTGATGCCGATCTCGCCGGCGAAGTAGCGCGGCAGGAACACGCCGAGCGCAAGCGCCAGGACGGCCAGCGGGATGCCGGTGCTCGAAAAGGCCAGGACTGTGATGAGGGGTAGACGGCCGCCGCCGCGGGGCGCGGTTGCGCCCAGGGTTGAAGCACTCACTGGAACGTCTCCAAATCTATCATTTTGGCGCAAGCTTGGCTGCGCGATTATGCAGTCAAGCAAACGCCCGCTTGCGGCGGCGCGCAAGCGGGCGTGAAAGATATAACGGCGGTTGTTTTCAGGTCTTGCGAGGTTCGACCAGGGGCGTGGGGATCGAAGGTTCGCTGGCCAGGGTCTCGATCACCGGCGCGTTGTCATAGAGGGCGTCGCGCTCGTCCAGCTCGCGGCGGATCTCGCTGTGGCGGTCTTCGCCCAGCTTGTAGCCGATGAAGCAGAGGCCCCCCAGGGCGACAAAGAAGATGGGGCCGATCAGGAAGGCCATCTCCAGACCGCGCACGGCCTCGGCCGAGTTGGTCGCCCCGTCTGTGGCGTTGTAGCCCACGCGGTCCAGCACGGTGAAGGTCAGGAAGACCGCAAACGCGCCCGAGATCTTCGAGGTCAGGGTGGTGATGGCATAAAGCAGGCCCGAGCGCTCCTTGCCCTGTTCCAGGCGCACCTCGTCGGCGACATCGGCGGTCATGGCCCGGGTCAGCACCTGGAAGCCGGCCGCCAGGAAGCCGGCGGTGAACATCTGGAAGGCGCCGATCAGCATGTCGCCCTTGGGCAGGAAGGGCAGGAGCACAAGGGACAGGGCGTAGCCGGAGGTGGCCACCATCACCGCGCGATGCTTGCCGATCCGCATGGCCAGACGACCCAGCAGGGGCGCGCCGCCAAAGCCCGCCACGATATAGACCGCCAGCAGGGCGCTGGCCTGGCTGGTGGTGAAGCCGCGGCTGTCGGTGAAGAAGAACAGATAGAGGGCGCTCATCCAGCCGGGGCCGAGCGAGAGGCAGAGATCGGCCAGAACGATCCGGCCCATGGAGGGCCGGGCGATCAGCCGCCAGTATTCCTTCAGCTGGAACTTCTGCTGGCCCGGCACGTCGGGCGAGATCTTCTCGGGCGTCAGGGCGACAACCAGCCAGACGGCCAGGGGCGTCAGGATCAGGACGAACCAGCCCATGGCCGGCACGCCCTGGGCCTCGTCGCGGCCAAGGGCGGCCACGATGAAGGGCATGAGCAGCACCAGCAGGGCGCCGACCACGCCGACGGCGGTCATGATGGCGAAGACGCGGGAGCGGTCATTGTACCGCGGCGCCAACGTCGCGGCCCAGGCGGCGTGGGACAGGTGCAGGATCGAGGTGCCGATATAGAGGATCAGCAGCCAGAAGATCAGCCCGCCGACCCCGCCTGAGGGCGATATGAACAGCATGAAGATGGCCAGCATCAGGATCGGCGCGCCAATCATGGTCCAAAGGCGATAGCGGCCGAACCGCGTCCGCGTCCGGTCCATCGCCATGCCCAGCAGGGGGTCGAGGGGAATGTCGATCATCCGCACCAGGGCGAAGGCCGAGCCCACCGCCAGCAGGCTGATGCCGATCTCGCTGGCGAAATGCCGCGGCAGATAGACCGACATGGCGATGGTCAGCGCCGAAAGCGGCAGGCTGGTGCAGGCGAAGGCGAGGATCGTCGACAGCTTGAGCTGTCGCGCAGGGGCGGGCGCGGCCGCATCGGTCTGTGCCACTCTGGCGTATCTCCCATTGGTCGGCGACGCCTCTGGCGGGCGTAGTTCCGACTTTCAGGTTACGCGCGTTCACCTAGGTCAAGGCAAGGGCTTTCCGCAGGCTTGGCCAGAAAGCAGAACGGGCGGCCCTTGCGGACCGCCCGTCGCTTGATTTCCAAGCTGTCCGGCGCGTTTAGCCGCCCGACATCTTGCGGAAGAACTTCTGGCTCTGTTCGCCGCCGGCGTTGTAGGCCTGCTGGCCCTCGGGGTCGGAAATCTTGGACCAGTTGTCGCGGACTTCTTCGACCGAGAGGCCGCCCTCGCCCAGATAGACGCCTTCGGTCTCATAGATGCGCGACAGGGCGAAGGCGCCCGCGCCGGCGGTCAGGATGGCGCCCGTGGGGGCCTCTTCGGAGCAGAGATAGACCACGCCGGGGGTCACATATTCCGGCTTCAGGCGCTCGAGCACCGCGGGCGGCATCAGGTTCTCGGTCATCCGCGTGGCGGCCACCGGGGCGATGGCGTTCACGTGGATGTTGTTCTTGGCGCCTTCGAGACGCAGGGTGTTCATGAAGCCGATGATGCCCAGCTTGGCCGCGCCGTAGTTGGACTGGCCGAAGTTGCCATAGAGGCCCGACGACGAGGTGGTCACCACGATGCGCCCGTAGTTCTGCTCGCGCATGATCTCCCAGGCGGCCTTGACCGGCTTGACCGTGCCCATCAGGTGGACGTTCAGCACCAGCTCGAAGTCGGCGATTTCCATCTTGGCGAAGGACTTGTCGCGCAGGATCCCGGCATTGGCGACGATGACGTCGATGCGGCCCCACTGGTCCATGGTCTGCTTGATCATGTGGGCGACGCCGGCGTCGTCGGTGACCGACGAACCGTTGGAGATGGCCTCGCCGCCGGCCGCCTTGATCTCGTCGACCACGGCGTCGGCCGCGCTCGAGGAGCCGCCCGAACCATCGACCGAACCGCCCAGGTCGTTGACGACGACCTTGGCGCCGCGCCGGGCCAGTTCGAGCGCATGCTGACGGCCAAGCCCGCCGCCCGCGCCGGTCACAATGGCCACTTTGCCGTCGAAGCGGATGTCCGCCATGGAAGTCTCCCAAGTCAGGTGAAGGAATTGGCGCGGTTGTGCGCGGCTGACCCCTTCTCCGTCAAGGCGTTGGCGCCAGGCAGGGCGGCGGAGGGAACCCTTTAGCTCGCCGTCGCAGCCCCAGGGCGCAGGAACTTCACCAGGACCCGCTGGCCGACCAGGAAGGGGGCGCCGTCGGCGCTGACCACCACCTCGACCACCCGCTCGTCGGCCCGCTCGGTGGGATCGTCGGAGACCAGCTTACGGGCGCCGAACACAGCCGCCCGGCGCAGGACCTGCCCCTTGAAGCTTTTGGACGGATCGGCCTCCGAGGCGATCTCCACGGTCTGGCCGATCGCCACGTGCGGCAGGGCGCCCTCGGCGATCTCGGCCCGGACGATCCGCTCCCCGGCCGGCTCAAGGTCGAACATGTTGGAGACGTTCAGGGTCGAGGCGCCTGAGCCCGGATTGGCGTAGCGGCGCACGATCACGCCGTCTGCAGGGGCGCGGATCATGGTGAGCTCGAGATTGTAGTTGGCCTCGCCCAGGCGCGCCTCGGCGGTGGCGACCGCAGCCCGCTGCGCGCGCAGCCTCGCCTGGGCCTGGCGGATGCCGTCCTGGGCCTGGTCGAGGCGCTGGCCGGCGACGAAGTTGGACGGCGCCAGGCTCTGCAGGCGCTCGTACTCGCGGTTGGCGGTGGAAATCTCCACCTCGGTCAGGGCGATCTGGGCGCGGGCCTGCTCCACCTCGGCCCGGGCGCGGGCGGCGGACAGGCGGGGCTCGTCGTCTTCCAGCCGGGCGAGGATCTGGCCCTCGGTCACCCGATCGCCTTCCTGAACCAGGACCTCGCGGACGACGCCGGCGCTGCGGGCGGCCACCTGGATCAGGCCGCCTTCGACGTCGGCCTTGCCGTTGGCGATGGCGACATAGGGGCTGACCGGGGCGGCTTTCGCCGCAGCGGCTGCGGCGGCCTTCTTGGCGTCGGCCTGGGACTTCAGGAACAGGCCCCCGCCGCCAAGCGCGAGCACGGCGACGAGCGCAATCCAGAGGACGGGACGGCGAAGCAGGGCGGTCATGGGTCAGGCCTCGGTGAGTTGAGGTTGGGAGGCGGCTCCGTCCGGGGTCACCCGCCGGTCGTCCAGGATCTCGCCGTCTTCGATATGGATGATGCGGTCGGCATAGGCCTCCAGCCGCGGGTCGTGGGTGACGCAGATCACCGCGGCGCCATGGTCCTTGGCCGCCCGCTGCAGGAGCTTGATGACGATCTGGCCGTTCTCGCCGTCCAGGGCCGAGGTGGGCTCGTCGGCGAACAGGAGCTGCGGCGCCTTGGCCAGGGCCCTGGCGATCGCCACCCGCTGTTTCTCGCCGCCCGACAGTTCGGCGGGGCGCTGGTTCAGCCGGTGGCCAAGGCCCACCTCTTTCAGCGCTACGGCCGCGCGCTCGCGGGCCTCGGCCTTGGACAGGCCCGTGTGCTTGAGGACGGTGGTCACCTGCTCCATGGCGGTGAGCGCCGAGAACAGGTTGAAGCCCTGGAAGATGAAGCCGCAGTGATCCAGCCGGAAACGGTCGATGCGGCCGGTGGGCAGGGACCAGAGATCCTGGCCCAGGGCGGTCACCTGGCCGGCGTCGGGGCGCAGCAGCCCCGACAGCGCCGCCACCAGGGTCGACTTGCCCGACCCCGACGGCCCCATGACCATGGTCAGGTCGCCATGGCGGGCGTCGAAGTCCACCGACTTGAGCACCTCGATATAGGACCTGCCGGTCTTGAAGCGCTTCGACAGGCCCGTGGCGCGGATGGCGTCTTTCTTGTGGGGCGCAGAGGTCATCGCAGCAGGTCCGCCGGTTGGCTCTTCTTCAGGACGCCCAGGGACATGAGCCCCGAGGCCAGCGAGATGGCGAGCAGCAGGATGGCCACGCCGATCACCCAGCCGGCGGGGAAGCCCATGGGCAGGCCCGCGCTCCTGGCCAGCAGCGAGACCAGGAAGGTGAACACCGCCGTGGCCGCCAGGCCCACCAGGCCGACCCAGAAGGACAGCTCCAGCACGATCAGCCTCAGGGCGCCCATGGAGACCCCCAGGGCCCGCAGGCTGGCGAATTCCTTGATGTTGGCCATGATCGCCCCGCGCAGGGTCTGGGAGGTGATCCCAACCCCGATCAGGAAGCCGAGGAAGACCGAGAAGCCGAGCATGATGCCGATGATCTGCTCCTTCATCAGGGCGCCCTCATTGGCCTGGGCCAGCTCCTGCCGGGTCCAGGCGCGGTAGCGTCCCTCGGCCACGGCGTTGAGGTCGTCGCGGACCTGGACAGCGCGGGCGGCGTCCTTAATCTGGACCATCAGCGGCCCGACCTTCTCGCCGTCGTCGGACATGCCGAGCAGCCGCAGGGTGTCGCGGGACACCACGACCGAAGGCTGGTTGATCGAGGGATAGCCGTCGAGGAAGGCGCGGACGGTGACGGTCTTGCCGTTGATGGTGGCCTTGTCGTTCAGGGTCACGCCGAGCCTGGCCTGGGTGCTGCGGTCGATCACCGCGGCGAAGGGCTCCAGCAGAGCGATACGCACATCCTCAGGGTAGTCGACCGGCAGGGTGACGGCGCCGGGGATCGGATCGACGATGTCGAGCTGAATCCATTGGGTGACCTGTTTTTCGCCAGCTTCGGGCGTGTTCATCCAGCGGCCGCCGGAGCCATCCAGGCTCGCGACCTGGACCACTTCGGGATGCAGGTACATTTCCGGCGCCAGGCGACGCGGCAGGCCGTTGGACCCGGAATTGATCAGGCTCTCGGACTTGGCCGGCAGGACCATGATCTCGGCCCGCGACCGGTCGATGGTGGCGGTGGCCGCCTGGACGATCCCGGTGAACATGCCGACCTGGGCCAGGATCAACAGGCCCGAAAAGGCCAGCGCGATCACGGCCGCCAGATACCGGCGCCATTCATAGATCAATGTGGCCAAAGCCAGCGACATCCCGGTCCCTCCTCGCCTGCAAGGAGTGGCCGGGCCGAGCCTGCAACCCAAGTTAATTCGAGGTAAGGCGGGGCGCCGACCGTAGCCAGCCAGGGCTTGCGCTGTTACCCCGGTTACAGGTGGGCCCTAAAGGGCCCGGGACGCCCAAAGAGATCCGAGCAAGATGAAAGCAGCCCTTCTCGCCGCCAGCGCTTGCGGCGCCCTATTTTCCCTGAGCGCCGGCCAGGCCCAGGCCGACGAAGGCATGTGGACCTTCGACAACTTTCCCGCCGCCAAGGTTCAGGCCGCCTATGGGGTGACCATCGACCAGCCCTGGCTCGACCGGGTGCAGGCGGCGTCCGTGCGCCTGACCAACGGTTGCTCGGCCTCGGTGGTCTCAGGCGAGGGCCTGGTCCTGACCAACCATCACTGCGTGGTTTCGTGCGTGCAGGACCTTTCCAGCCCCGAGACTGACTATGTGCAGGAAGGCTTCCTGACGACGGGGCGTGAGCAGGAGCGCGCCTGCCCGGGCCAGCAGGCCGAAATCCTGACCGAGATCACCGACGTCACCGACACCATCCGCGGGGCTGGCGAGGGCCTGTCGGGCCAGGCCTTCAACCGCGCCCGCGACGCCGCCGTGGCCAGGCTGGAACAGGAGACCTGCGCCGGCGATGAGCGCTATCGCTGCCAGGTGGTGAGCCTCTATCGCGGCGGGCAGTACAAGCTCTATCGCTATCGCCGTTATGACGATGTGCGCCTGGTGTTCGCACCCGAAATCGCCACGGCCTTCTTTGGCGGCGACCCGGACAATTTCAACTTCCCGCGCTTCAATCTCGATATGGCCTTCCTCCGCCTCTACGAGGACGGCCAGGTGGTCGAGACGCCGGAACATCTGACCTGGGTCTCCCGTGCGCCGCGGGAAGGCGAGCCGGTCTTCGTGTCCGGCAATCCCGGCTCCACCGACCGCCTGCTGACCGTGGCCCAGCTGGAGAGCCAGCGCGATCTCGCCATTCCGGTCAGCCAGTTGCAGCGGGCCGAGCTGCGCGGCCGGCTGATCCGCTTCTCGGAGGAGAGCGCGGAGAACAAGCGCATCGCCACCGACCCGCTGTTTGGGGTCGAGAACAGCTTCAAGGTCTTCTTCGGGCGGCAGTTTGCGCTCAATGACCCGGCCTTCATGGCCGAAAAGCGGGCCGCCGAGGCCGAACTGAAGGCCAAGGTCGCCGCCGACCCCGCCCTGGCCCGCCAGATCGGCGATCCCTGGAGCGAGATCGAAGCCGCCCAGGGCGCCTACGCCGAAAACTATCTGCCCTATCGCCAGATTGAGGCGGCGGCCGGCGGCGGATCGAGCCTGTTCGGCTATGCCCGCACCCTGGTGCGTGCGGCCCAGGAGCGGTCCAAGCCCAATACCGAGCGCCTGGCCGAGTACTCCGAAGCCCGCCTGCCTCTGGTGGAAAAGCGCCTGCTGGACGTCCGTCCGATCGACAAGCCGCTGGAGGAGATGTTCCTCAGCTTCTGGCTCTCCAAGACCCGGGAATATCTGACCACCGACGATCCGGCGACCCAGCTGCTGCTGGGCAAGGATAGCCCCGAAGGTCTGGCCGAACGGCTGGTGGCGCAATCCCGGCTCGATGACCCGGCGGTGCGCGAGGCCCTGTGGAGCGGCGGCATGGCGGCCATCGAAGCCTCCGACGATCCGCTGATCCAGCTGGCCCTTCGGATGGATCCCATGGCGCGGTCCCTGCGCGAAACCTGGGAGACGCAGGTCGAGGCGCCCACGGCGCGGGCCGCCGAGCGTGTGGCCGCCGCGCGCTTCGCCGCCTATGGGGACGAGGTCTATCCGGACGCCACCTTCACCCTGCGGCTTTCCTATGGCCAGGTTCAGGGCTGGACCCATAGGGGCCGCACCATTCCGGCGACCACCTCCTTCTCAGGCCTCTATGAGCGGGCGACGGGCGCCGAGCCCTACGCCCTGGCGCCGCGCTGGATCGCAGCGCAGGACAAGCTGAACCCGGACACGGTGTTCAACTTCGTCACCACCAACGACATCATCGGCGGCAATTCGGGCTCGCCGGTGGTCAATGCGCAGGGCGAGGTTCTGGGGGCGGCCTTTGACGGCAACATCCACTCCCTAGGCGGCGACTATGGCTATGACGGGACGATCAACCGCACGGTCGTGGCGGCCACCTCGGCGGCCACCGAGGCCCTGGAGAAGGTCTATGGCCTGACCGGTCTGCTGGACGAACTGCTGGATCGTTGAGGTGAAGTCTGCGGGCGGGGCTCTGCCCCGTCCGCCAAGACTCAAGCCCCTGGGGCGTCGAGGATCGGAATGCGGCGCTTGGCGCGTTTGCGCACGAGCCGCCAGCCCACGGTTCCAATCGTGCCGGCCACGACCAGGGCGATCAGGCCCAGCGTCAGCGGATCGACGTGGTCGAGGATGTCGAGCTGCTCCAGACCCTTGGCGGTGAGATAGCCAGGCGCCAGGGCGGCGAACACCCAGATCACCGCCGAGAGCACATTGGCGATCTGGAAGTCGCGGATCGACATCCGCGCCATGCCCACCACGGCGGGCACGAAGGCGCGCATCGGACCGATGAAGCGGCCCACATAGACGGTGATCACGCCATACCGACGGCAATAGAGGCGCGTCAGGGCGAACTGGCGGCGGTAGCGCTTCAGCCAGCGGTGGCGCAGCACGCGCATACCCAGCTTGCGGCCGATGAAAAAGGAGATGGCGTCGCCGATGATCGCGCCGGTGATGCAGCCCAGCAGCACCGAGACGGGGTCGAGAACGCCGGTGGCGAGCAGGCCGCCCGTCAGCACCAGCATCGGCGTCGCGGGAATGAAAGCGCCCAGAATCACCAGGGATTCCAGCATGATGAACAGGCCCAGCACGAGGCCGGCCCAACCGTGATTGACGCGGATGAAGTCCGCGACCGGCTCGAGCATGGATTCCATATTGGGTTCCCGTGGACGTCTGGCGCGGGCATGGCCGGGCGTCGTGGCATTCTAGTGGCAAAATCTGTCAGCGGGTTAAAGGTCGCCCGTTTCGGGCGTCATGCTTTCGCCGCGGCGCCACAGAAGTGCGCACATGGCTCGAGCTCAGGAGCCGGACGTCTTCGTCGGCGTCTGTGCGGCGTCCAGGCGCTGCTGCAGCGCCCCGAGGGCCTCGCGCAGGGCGCCCAGTTCGCCGAGGTCGCCGCCCAGCCGGCAGATCACCTCGCCCGGGATGGGTTGGGCCTTTTCCCGCAGGGCCGCGCCTTGATCCGTCAGGGAGATGATCACCCGGCGCTCGTCCCGGGGGTCTCGGGTGCGGACCACCAGGCCCTGGGCCTCCAGCCGCTTGAGCAGGGGGGTCAGCGTGCCGCTGTCGAGATCCAGCGCCTGGCCAAGCTCGCCCACGCTGCGGGGCGCGGTCTCCCACAGGGCCAGCATGACCAGGTACTGTGGATAGGTGAGGCCAAGCGGCGCCAGCAGGGTGCGGTAGAGCCGGATCACCCGGTTGCTGGCGCCATAGAGGGCGAAGCAAAGCTGCAGGTCGAGGCGAAGGGGATTGACCCCTTCGCCGTTCGCGCCCGTCGCCGGGCCCGCGCCTGAAGCTCGTCTGGTGGCGTCCTGGTTCACCGCACCGTCGTGGTCAGCTGCACGTCGATATTGCCGCGCACCGCATTGGAATAGGGGCAAACCTGGTGGGCTGTCTCCACCAGTTCGTGGGCCGCGGCCTCATCCAGGCCTTCGATCTCGGCGGCCAGGGCGACGCCCAGGCGGAATCCGCCGCCATCCTTGGGGAAGAGCTGGACGGTAGCGGTGACGGCGGCGTCCTTCAGGCCGAGCTTCTGCTGGCGGGCCACATGGCGCACGGCGCTCTCGAAGCAGGCGGCGTAGCCGGAGGCGAAGAGCTGTTCGGGATTGGCGCCGTTGCCGCTGCCGCCCAGGGCCTTGGGCATGGCGAGGTCGGCCTTGAACTGACCATCGGCGGTTTCGACGTGGCCTTCACGGCCGCCGACGGCGCGGGCGCTGGTTTCATAGAGAGGGGTCATGGGGAGCTCCTTTTCAACCTGAAGCAATTAAATTGTGCACAATGTAATATGCGTCAAGGGGAGGCGCCTAACTTTCTGCGGCGTGTCATCCCTTGCGCCGGACAAGGCCTTGCTCTTCAAGGACATGGCGACCGCGCCACGACTCAGGCGCCGGGCTTGGGGAGGCTTGATGTTCCGACCGGAAAACGCCCAGAGCCTTCTGGGCCTCGTCCTTGTCCTCGTGGTCTGCTGGGCCCTGTCGGAGGATCGCTCGCGCTTCCCATGGCGGCTGGCGCTCGGCGCCCTGACGGTCCAGATTTTGCTGGTGCTGGCCCTCTTTGGCCTGCCGGGCGCGCGCTCGGTGGTGCGCGGGATCAATGCGGGCGTCGATGGCCTGGCCGCGGCGACGGCGGAGGGAACCCGGTTCGTGTTCGGCTATATGGCCGGCGGCGCCCAGCCCTATCCGGTGACAGACCCCGGCGCCTTGTTCGTCTTCGCCTTTCAGGTGCTGCCGCTGATCCTGGTGATCTCGGCGCTTTCGGCCCTGCTCTGGCACTGGAAGATCCTGAAGTGGATCACACAGGGCTTTGGCTTCGTGTTCCAGAAGACCATGGGCCTGGGCGGCGCCTCGGCGCTGGCCGTGGCGGTGAACATCTTCCTGGGCATGATCGAGAGCCCGATCGTCATCCGCGCCTATCTCGACAAGCTGACCCGGTCAGAGGTCTTCCTGATGATCGTGGTGGGTCTGGCGACGGTGGCCGGCTCGACCATGGTCGCCTACGCCACCATCCTGCGCGAGGTGCTGCCCAATGCGGCGGCCCATGTGCTGGTGGCCTCCATCGTCTCGGCCCCGGCCGGCGTGCTGCTGGCCCGGATCATCGTGCCGGAGAAGAAGGGGCAGGGGGGCTATTTCGCCGACTATGGCTCGCTGCTGAAGTACGACTCCTCCATCGACGCCATTTCCAAGGGCACGATGGACGGGCTCACCGTGGCCCTGAACATCTCGGCCATCCTGATCGTCTTCGTGTCCTTCGTGGCCATCGGTAACGGCCTGCTCAGCGCCTTTCCCGATGTGATGGGCGGGCCCCTGACCATCGAGCGGGTGCTCGGCGTGGTCTTCTCGCCGCTCGCCTGGCTGATCGGCGTGCCATGGTCCGAGGCGCCCCAGGCGGGCTACCTGCTGGGCGTCAAGCTGATGCTGACCGAGTTCATCGCCTTCATCCAGCTGGGCGGCGTGCCGGCCGAGGCCATGAGCGAGCGCACCCGCATGATCATGACCTACGCGCTGTGCGGCTTCGCCAATATCGGTTCGGTGGGGATCACCGTCACCGGCATGGGCGTGCTGATGCCCGAGCGGCGCGCCGAGATCATCGGCATGGTCTGGAAGGCCCTGCTGGCCGGTTTCCTCGCCACCTGCATGACCGCGGCCGTGGTGGGCGCCATGCCGCGGGAGCTGTTCGGGCTGTAGGGGGCCGGCCTCACCCTTGACCGCCGCCACGTCAGGGCGCCTCTTTCCGAGGCCTGAGCTCCAGGAGGAATCGCCATGAAGATCTATGACACGCAGCGCGCGCCCAATCCGCGGCGGGTCCGCCTGTTCATGATCGAAAAGGGCATCGAGGACGTCGAGATCGTCCCCGTCAGCCTGCTGGAAGGCGCCCACAAGCAGCCGGACTATCTGGCCAAGGCGGGCCTGGCCAATGTGCCCATGCTGGAGATGGACGACGGGACCTGCATCACCGAATCCCTGGCCATCTGCCGCTATCTGGAGAGCCTCTATCCCGAGCCGAACCTTATGGGCCGCGATCCCAAGGAGACGGCGATTATCGAGATGTGGACCAGGCGGGCCGAGATGATGGTCGCCACGCCGCTGATGATGGCTGTACGCCACACCCACCCGGCGCTGGGCGTGCTCGAAAAGCAGAACCCGGCCATCGGCGAATCCAATGCCCAGAGCGGAACCCGCGCCCTGAAGCTGTTCGACCGCCGCCTGGCCGAGAGCGAGTGGATCGCCACCGACCGGCTGACCATCGCCGACATCGTCGCCTTCGCCTCCATCGACTTCGCCCGCATGATCAAGTTCCGCCCGCCTGAGGAGCTGACCCATGTGAACCGCTGGCTTGAGGCCATGCGCACCCGTGACTCGGTAAAGACCGCCCTATGAAGCCTCTGTTGTTCGCCGGCCTGCTCCTGGCCCTGGCTGCGCCCGCGGCCGCCCAGGATGTGAAGATTTCCCGGGCTGACGGGACCGAAGTGACCCTGAGCGCCGCAGCGCTGGCGGACCTGCCCCGGGCCCAGGTGACCGTGCCGGGCGACGCCGGCCCCAGCCTCTACGAAGGCCCGCCGCTGGCCTATGTGATGCGCGCCGCCGGCCTGCCGGTGGGCATGCGCGCCCACGGGGACCCGATGCGGGGCTATCTCGTGGTTCGCGGCGCCGATGGCTACGCCGCGGTGGTCTCGGCGGTCGAGGCCGACAAGGACCTGCACAAGGACGTGGCCATCCTGGCCGACACCCTCGATGGCCAGCCTCTGCCCGAGCGGGAAGGCCCCCGCCGCCTGGTGATCGCCGACGACATCAAGTCCTGGCGCAGCGTCCGCCAGGTGGTGGCCATGGACTACCGGATCGCCGAGTAGGGCTCAGGCCCGCGGGTAGAGGATGATCTGGGTGCAGCGGAAGGCGGCCATCAGCTTGCCGGTGGCGGCGTCCTCGACCCGCGCGTCCCAGACCTGGGTGGTGCGCCCGCCATGCAGCAGGGTGGCGGTGCACAGCACCTCGCCCTCGCGCAGGGTCCCGACGAAGTTGCACTTCACCTCGGCGGTGGTGAAGCCGCTGGCGCCTTCGGGCCAGGCGGTGGAGACCCCATAGGCGCAGAGGATGTCGGCGACGGTCAGCACCGCGCCGGCCAGCAGAAATCCGGTGTGGGCGACCAGGTCCTCGCGCACACGAAAACGGCCCACCACGCGGCCGTGGTCGGTCTCCAGAATCTCCAGTCCCAGGTGGCCCGGGAGCTTGCCGAGATTGGCGTCGTTGAGGCGTTCGCGGCTGGTGGTGTTCGTCGTGCTGGGCATGGCCGACAAGCTAGGCTGCAAACCCGCGGTTCGCCAGGGTGAGATTAACGCGACGGCCGGAACCTTTCCCCACGGCAGAGGTTAGGATGGAATGTCATTACTCATCACCATCGTCATCATCCTCGTGGTCCTCGGCCTCGCCCTGTACGCCGTGCGCCTCCTGCCCATCCCGGGCCCCCTGAACGGGATCATCCAGGCTCTGCTGGTGGTCATCGCCCTGGTGGTGATCGCTCAACGCGCCGGCCTATTCTAGGCGCGATCCCTAGGCTGGCTTGATCAGCTCAAGGGAGCGGATGCGGGCGTCCAGGCTGGGGCCAGAGGCCATGACGAAGACCTCGTCGGCGTCGCTGTCCTGCGCCTTTTCCGCGAGCCGTCGGCGCACCGACTCGGCGTCGCCGACGATGCTGCGCGCCTCAATGCCCGTCAGTCTGGGGTCGCCCTCGAACGGCGCCAGATAGGCCAGGGCGTCCTCGATGATTGGAAATCGCTGCCGCCGACCCGTCAGGGTCGCCAGCGTGGAGGCCCGACGCGGGGCGTCCAGCCGGACGGCCTCGTCGTGCGTGTCGGCCGCCAGCGCAATGGTGGCGATGGCCGCCATGGGTGTCTGCCGGAAAGGCGAGGGCGCAAAGGCCCGGCGATAGGCTTCCACCGCCGGCCCGCCGTCGGCGCGGGCGATGAATTCCGCGAACACCATGCCGACACCCGCCCGGCCTGCGAACTCGGCGCTGTCTGGCGAGGAGCAGAGCATGAACAGGTCCGGATGCGACGGGCCGGTGGGATGGGCGCGGATCTCCCGGGCCGGATGATCTGGGCCGATCAGCTCTTTGCCTGAGGCGTCCAGCAGCCAGGCGTTCAGCAGGGCGAAATAGTGCGGGAAAGCTTCCGATGAGGCCGAACGCAGGGCCGCGCCCGTGCGGCCGTCTGCGCCCAGGGCGCGGCCTACCCCTAAGTCGATGCGACCCGGCGCCAGGGCCTCCAGCTCCATGAACACTTCGGCGACCTTCAGCGGCGAATAGTTGACCAGCATCACCCCGCCCGAGCCCAGGCGGATGGTGGAGGTGACCTGGCTCAGGGCCGCGATCAGGATCTCAGGGGCGGGCGAGGCCAGGCCCTCGATATTGTGGTGCTCGGCCACCCAGAACCGGTCATAGCCCAGCCGCTCGGCCGCCTTGGCCACTTCCAGCGTCTGGCGAACGGCTTCGGCCTGGGTGACGCCAGCGCCCACGGGCGACAGATCGAGAACGGAAAGCCGCATCACGCCGAAGGGGTCTTCAGCTCGCGCCAGACCATGCGCACCCCGTAGGCCGCCACCAGGCCTGAGAAGATCAACACCACGATGGAGACCGGCATGGCCGTGGGCTCGGCCGAGGTCATCCACTGACCCGGCGCGACACCGGTCAGGAAGAAGGCGAGTTCGAACGCCTTGAAGAGCGCTACGGGGCCAGCCAGCAGGGCCAGCGCCGCCCCCATGGCGATCTGGCCCAGATTGCGTTTGGCGGGCTGGCTCATGGGAACTCCTGACGGACGGGCGAGGCTCTCAACATGGCGTCGCGGGGATGGGAGGCAAGGGCTCAGGTCCGGGGGCCGCGCTTCTTGATGACGCCGGAAAAGCTCATGACGTTCTCGCCGCCGGTGGTGATGAGGCCCCGAACGAAGACCATGGAGCGGGCGGCCTTGACCACCTCGCCGGTGCATTCGACCAGGGCGCCCAGCGGCACGGCGCCGACGAACTCGCCGTTCAGGGTGGCGGTGACCGAGTGATTGCCCTGCAGGGCCTCGCGGGCGATCACGAACAGGCAGTAGTCGGCGAAGGTCATGATGCAGCCGCCGTGCATGAAGCCGCCGCCGTTCATGTGCTTCTTTTCCGCCCGGAAGGCGCAGCGGGGCGTGCCGTCAGGGTCGTGGCGGAAATAGAACGGCCCGGCGTGATCCTCGAAGGGATCGGACCCCTCCCAGGTGCGCCAGCCGGCCCATTCGCCCTGCGTCACCAGGCCGTTTTGCGCTTCACCACCACCATCCATCGCCAGCTTCCCCTCGTAATGACCTCAGGCGGGTTTGCCCCGCGCGCGTTCGAACAGTAGTTTGCCCGCCCGCAACAATCGCGGCCGCGCCAGGGGCGTGGCCTAGGGGTCGAGGAGCGATCATGCAAGGCCGGACCGTCTATCTCTGCGCAGGTCTCAGAAGCCCCATCGGCCGATACGGCGGCGCCCTGGCCAAGGTGCGCGCCGACGACCTGGCCGCCCATCCGATCCGCGCCCTGATGGCAAGCCTCCCTAAGGTCGACTGGGAAGAGGTCGATGAGGTCGTCTATGGCTGCGTCAATCAGGCCGGCGAGGACAATCGCAACGTCGCGCGCATGGCCCTGCTGCTGGCCGGCATGCCGAGCTCGGTGCCGGGCCTGACGGTAAACCGGCTCTGCGCCTCGGGCCTCGACGCCACCATCGCCGCAGCCCGGATGATCGCCGTGGGCGAGGCCGAACTGGTGATCGCCGGCGGGGTGGAGAGCATGACCCGCTCGCCCTTCGTCATGGGCAAGGCCGACAGCGCCTTTTCCCGCCAGGCGGAGATCTTCGACACCACCATCGGCTGGCGGTTCGTGAACCCGCAGATGCAGAAGGACTACGGCGTCGACTCCATGCCGGAGACCGCCGAGAACGTCGCCACAGACTATCAGATCGCCCGGGCCGACCAGGACGCCTTCGCCGCCCGCAGCCAGCAGCGCTATGGCGCCGCCCAGACCCGCGGCTATTTCGAAGGCGAGATCGCGCCGATCACGCTGAAGGACCGCAAGGGCGAGACCGTGGTCTCCAAGGACGAGCATCCGCGCCCCGACACGACGCTGGAGGCGCTGCAGGGCCTGAAGCCCATCGTCCGCCCCGACGGCACGGTGACCGCGGGCAATGCGTCCGGCGTCAATGACGGGGCCGCGGCCCTGCTGCTGGCCTCGGCCGAGATGGTCCAGAAGCTCGGCCTCGAGCCCCTGGCCCGGATCGAGGGCGGGGCGTCCGGCGGCGTGCCGCCGCGGGTCATGGGCTATGGCCCCGTGCCGGCGGTGGACAAGCTGTGCGGCCGCCTGGGTCTTAAGCCCACGGACTTCGACGTGGTCGAGCTGAACGAGGCCTTCGCCGCCCAGGCCCTGGCCTGCACCCGGGCCTGGGGCCTGGTCGACGACGCCGAGCATGTGAACCCGCACGGCGGCGCCATCGCCATCGGCCATCCGCTGGGCGCTTCGGGCGCGCGCATTGCGCTCACGGCGGCGCGGGCGATGAATGAGCGGGGCGGGACCCGCGCGCTCGCCACCATGTGCGTCGGCGTCGGCCAGGGTTCGGCCCTGGCGCTGGCCAAAGCCTAAGACCTTCCAGGAAAGCGAAAGACCATGGCTCTCGACGCCGAAACCCGCGACCAGCTGATCGACACCGTCCGCCGCTTCGTCACCGAACGGCTGCGTCCCCTGGAGGCGCAGGTGTCGGAAACCGACGCCATGCCCGACGACGTGGTCGCCGAGATGAAGGAACTGGGCCTGTTCGGCCTGTCCATCCCGGCCGAATACGGCGGGCTCGACCTCTCCATGGAGGACGAATGCCTGGTGGCCATGGAGCTGGGCCGCACCAGCCCGGCGTTCCGCTCGGCCTTCGGCACCAATGTCGGCATCGGCAGCCAGGGCCTGGTGATGTTCGGGACCGATGAGCAGAAGGCGAAGTACCTGCCGGGCATCGCGTCCGGCGAGATCATCACGTCGTTCGCCCTCACCGAGCCGGAGGCCGGCTCGGATTCCGCGGCCGTCCAGACCCGGGCGACCCGGGACGGCGACGCCTATGTGCTGAACGGGTCCAAGCGCTACATCACCAACGCCAACAAGGCCCACCTGTTTACGGTCATGGCCCGCACCGATCCGTCCAAGCCGGGCGGCGGCGGGGTCTCGGCCTTCCTCGTGCCCCGCGACCTGCCCGGCCTGTCGGTGGGCAAGCCTGAGAAGAAGATGGGCCAGCAGGGCGCTCATATCTGTGACGTGACCTTCGACAATGTCCGCGTACCGGTCGAAAACCGCCTGGGCGCTGAGGGCGAAGGCTTCAAGGTGGCCATGCAGGTGCTCGATCGCGGCCGGCTGCATATCTCGGCGGTCTGCGTCGGTGTGGCCGAGCGGCTGATCACCGACTGCGTGGCCTATGCCAGCGAGCGCAAGCAGTTCGGCCAGGCCATCAGCCAGTTCCAGCTGGTCCAGGGCATGATCGCCGACTGCAAGACCGAGGCCCTGGCCGCCAAGGCGCTCACCATGGAGACCGCCCGCAAGCGTGACGCCGGCCACAGCGTGACCATGGAGGCGGCCGCGTCGAAGTACTTCGCCTCCGAAATGGTCGGCCGGGTGGCCGACAAGGCGGTGCAGATCTTCGGCGGCGCCGGCTATGTCGCCGATTACGGGATCGAGCGGTTCTATCGCGACGTGCGCATCTTCCGCATCTATGAGGGCACCAGTCAGATCCAGCAGGTGGTCATCGCCCGCGAAACCCTGAAGCGTGGCGGTTGATGTCCGATCCTATCGAAACGGCGATCTTTGAGCTTCTGACCCCGCTCGCGCCTGGCAAGTCCATCTCGCCGGAACAGGCGGCCCGGGCCGCCGATCCTGAAGGCTGGCATCGCTGGCTGTCGCGGGTGCGCACGGTGTCGGTGGGCCTGGCCCGGGAAGGCCGGCTGGTGATCACCCGCCACGGCAAGCCTGCCGATCCCAATCAGTTCAAGGGCGTCTATCGGCTGCGTCTGCCGATGGAGGGGGAGGTCCTGCCGGGCGTCCTGGCCGCGCCCACCGCGCCAGCCGAAGAGCCGTAGGCTCGCAACGGCCGCCGCGGGCGCCTATCTGGCCTTCCATGGCGCTAGACACCCTGCTCGCCGACATCGCCGCCTGCCGGGCCTGCGCCGGCGACCTCGTGCCCGATCCGCGGCCGGTGGTGCGGGTCAGCCCGGAGACCCGGCTGCTGATCTGTGGCCAGGCGCCGGGCCGGCTGGTGCATGAGACCGGCCTGCCGTTCAACGATCCCTCCGGCGTTCGCCTGCGTACATGGATGGGGATCGACCGGGACACCTTCTATGACCACCCGGCGATCGGCGTGGCGGCCATGGCCTTCTGCTTCCCCGGGACCAATCCCAAGGGCGGGGACTTTCCGCCGCCGGCCCGCTGCGCCCAGCTCTGGCGGCCGCAACTGCTGGCGCAACTGCCCAAGGTGGAGCTGACCCTGCTGGTCGGCTCGTACGCCCAGGCCTGGGCGCTCGGCGCGGCGCGCAAGGCCACCATGACGGAGACCGTGGCCGCGTGGGCTGAGTATGGGCCGGGCATCCTGCCCCTGCCGCATCCATCCTGGCGCAACACCGCCTGGTTGAAGCGCAATCCCTGGTTCGAGGCCGAGGTCACGCCCTATCTTCGCCAAAGGGTGGAGGCTCTTTTGCGCACATGATCCGTCTGACCGTCCTTCTCGCCGCCCTCATGCTCGGCGCCTGTACGCCGCTCATGGTCCAGACCGCGGGTGAGCCGCCCCTGGGCTTCGAAGGCCCGCGCCTGGCCGGGGACCGCTTTGTCAGCTTCGACGGCGCACGGCTGGGCCTGACGACCTGGGAGGCGCAGGAGGGCGCGCCCAAGGCCGTGGTGGTGGGGGTTCACGGCATGAACGACTACGCCAACGCCTTCCACCTGGCCGCGCCTTACTGGGCCGAGCAAGGGGTGACCACCTACGCCTATGACCAGCGGGGATTTGGCCGGTCGCCCAACCGCGGGGTCTGGCCAGACGATGAGGTGCTGCAGGAGGATTTGCGCACGCTCGTCTCCCTCGTGCGCGCCCGCCATCCCCACGCCCTCGTGGTGGTGGCCGGCGAGAGCATGGGCGGGGCTGTGGCGATCCGCGCCTTCGCCTCGCAGCGGCCGCCTGCGGCTCACCGCTTGGTGCTGATGGCGCCGGCGGTCTGGGGCTGGTCGACCCAGCCCCTGCCTTACAAGACGGCCCTGTGGTTCGCCGCCCACGTCACGGGCCCCAAGGTCTATACGCCGCCCAGCTGGGTCACCGACCGGGTGAAGCCCACCGACAACCTGGCCGAACTGCGCGCCATGGGGGCCGACCAGCTGATGATCTGGGGCGCGCGGTCCGACACCCTCTATGGCCTGGTGAACCTTATGGAGAACGCCTGGCGGGACATCGAGCGCCTGCAGGTTCCGGTGTTGTATCTTTACGGCCAGAACGACGAGATCATTCCCGAACGCCCGGCCTTCCAGGCCGCCGCCCGGATCAAGCCCACCGACCGCTCGGCCTATTACGCAGAGGGCTGGCATCTGCTGACCCGCGACCTGCAGGGCCAGGCGGTGATGGCCGATATCCTGGCCTTCGTGGAAGATCCCGAGGCGCCCCTGCCATCGGGGGCTCCGCCCATTCCGACCGCGCCGGGCGGCGACGACTGGACGCCGCGCGCCGCGCATGCGACGGCGGGCTTGTGACGGCGCAGCCTGCAGGCTAGAGCCGACAAAATTGGTTTCAAACGCAACGATCTCGTGAGCGCATGACCCTGTTCGACTCCCCCGACTTCGATGGCCACGAGGCCGTTCACGCCTTTTCCGACGAGGCCACGGGGCTGCGCTGCATCATCGCGGTCCATTCCACGGCCCGGGGTCCTGCGGCCGGCGGCTGCCGCATGTGGCCGTTCCCGACCTCGGCCGACGCTCTGCAGGACGCCCTGCGGCTGTCGCGAGCCATGTCCTACAAGAACGCCATGGCCGACCTGGACCTGGGCGGCGGCAAGGCGGTGATCATCGGCGATTCCCGCACCCAGAAGTCGCCGGCCCTGTTCGAGGCCTTCGGCCGGGCGGTCGAAGCCGTGGGCGGCGCCTACTGGACCGCCGAGGATGTGGGCGTCTCGCCGACGGACCTGATGCATGCGCGCCGTCACACCCGCTTCGTGGCGGGCCTGGAAGGCCATGCGGCGGCCTCGGGCGATCCCAGCCCGGTCACCGCCGAGGGCGTGTTCCGGGGCATCAGCCTGTGCGTCCGCCGGGCGATGGACCGGGATCTGTCGGGCGTCACGGTCGCCATCCAGGGCGTCGGTCATGTGGGCGCCTATCTGGCTCAGAAGCTGAGCGCGGCCGGGGCGCGGCTGGTGATAACGGACGTCAACCGCGAGGCCCTGGCTCAGGTGGCCGCGCAGACCGGCGCGATGATCGTGGCGCCGGACGAGATCTTCGATGTCGAGGCCGATGTGTTCGCGCCTTGCGCCCTGGGCGGGGCCATCAGCGCCGAGACCCTGCCGCGGCTGCGGGCCCCGATTATCGCCGGCGGCGCCAACAACCAGTTGGCCGACCCGGTCATCGGCCAGACCTTGTTCGACCTCGGCCTGCTCTATGCGCCCGACTATGTGATCAACGGCGGTGGCATCATCAATGTGGCCGGCGAGATCCGCGCCCTGGACTCAGGCCAGGCCTTCGATCCCGCCTGGGTGGAGGGCAAGCTCTCGCGCCTGATGCTCACCCTGGAGGAGGTCCTCGACCGTTCCATCGCCGAGCGTCGCCCGACCCACGAGGTAGCCGGGGAAATGGCCCGCGAGCGGATCGCCCGCGGGCCCAGCGCCCTGGCCGCCCAGTAGGGGCTCACCCCCCCGCGGCGATGCGGTCCTTGCGGGGCTCGCGCACCATGAACAGGAGCAGCAGAAGCCCCGCCGCCAGGAAGGCGATGGAGGTTCCGAACACGCTCTCATAGCCCAGGGTGGCGGCCATGATGCCCCCGACCAGGGGGCCGGCGGACGCCATGATCCCCTCGGCCGTCGAGGACAGCGCGATCCGCATGGGCATGTCGTCCCGCGATCCGAACTCCAGGATCATGGTCTGGGCGCTCATCATGTAGCCCGACTGGGCGGCGCCGAGGCCGAAGAAGGCGACGAAGATGGCGGCGACGTCGTGGACGTTCATCAGCAACACCGTGGCCGCGATCCAGATTACCAGGGAGCTGACCAGCACCACTCGGAAGCCGGTCTTGTCGCCCAGATAGCCCCAGACCAGGTTCGACAGGGTGTCGGCGCCCAGGAAGGCGAGGCTGAGCAGGCCGATATTGGCGCCCGTCAGCTCGATCGTGGTGCTGACATAGAGGATGTAGAACGGGGTCGCCATCCGCCCGGTGATGCTGAGCATCTGGACGATCAGGAAGAACATGTAGCCGCGGTCCTGCGAGATCAGGCGCGGGAAGTCCTTCAGGCGTTCGAAGAACGGGGTCTGGGCCCGGGTGGTCGGCGGCTCGGGCTCGATCATCAGAAACTGCAGCGCCCACAGGCCCATCGAGGTGAGGATGGTGGCGAACAGGAAGGTCGAGGCGTAGCCGTTGCCCAGCAGATTGCCTTCGATGAAATACTTGCCGGCCACCCAGGCCAGCGCCGCGGCGATCACCCCGCCGGTGGCGTTGCGCCAGGCCTGCAGCCGGCCGCGCCGGCTGATGGGGATCACCTTGGCCATGAGCAGGGAGAAAACGACCCGCTGGGTGCCCATGAACAGGCCGAACATGAACATGAAGGCCAGGATCGCGACCACCAGCGTCTGGCCCGACAGGAACCAGCCGGCCAGCGCCATGCCCAGGATCTGGACCCGCGCCAGGCCCCCCATCCAGACGGCGGCCGGCATGACCCGCTTGCGATGCTCGATCTGGGTGGCGCCGAAGATCGGCGAGATCATCCCGCCCACCTGCTGGAGGGCGAGCCCCAGGCCGACGATGAAGCTGGAACCGGAGATCAGGTAGAGATAGGCCGGCAGGAAGGTCGGCGCATTGACCAGCCGGAAGCCGGTCATGCCCAGCATGCCGTGCAGGTAGTGGGCGATGTAGTTGCGCTTCAGATTGGCCCAGACGAACTTTTCGTATTCGACTTCGCGCTCGGCCAGGGTCTTGCCGTCGTCGTCAGCATGGATCACGACCGCCTCATCGGCGACCGCGGCGTCCTCATTGATCTTTTCCAATAGCGTCCCTGCCGCGCGGGGGTCGCAAAGGGTCGCGCGGCGGCTCCCCAAAATTATGATCTGCTAAAACAATAGCTCCGTCCTAGCAGAGTCCTTGGACCTGAAAAGCCGATTTCTCATTCGCGCCAAAATTGGTGAATGGCCAAGCTCGGGCGGCTTCAGGCGGCGCTGGCCAGGGGGGCGGCCAGGGTGACGTCGACCTTGACGACCATGCGGCTCGCGCCCGGATCGCCCAGGATGGAGCCGCTGATGGGGGCCGCCTCGGCTGGCGTGCGGCTCACGGCCACGGGAATCAGGTCGGCGGCCTCGGCCAGGCCGTTGGTGGGATCGAAGTCCATCCAGCCGAAGGCCGGCAGGAAGGCCTCGCACCAGGCGTGGGTGGCGCCGGCGCCGCGGACGCTCTCCAGGCCCGGCGAATAGAGATAGCCGCTGACGAAGCGGGCGGCGAAGCCGACCCGGCGCAGGGTCTCGACCATCAGCCAGGCGAAGTCGCGGCAGGTGCCGCGGCCCAGGCTCACCGTCTCGTGCGGCGCCTGGGTGCCCTCCTCGTGGCGGGCCTCATAGGCGAACTGCTGATGGATGGCCCGGTTGAGGCGCAGCACATAGTCCAGCGCCGGCTCGCCGACGGTCGGCGCCAGGCCGTGCAGCCAGCGCAGCAGCAGACCCTCGGGGTCCAGGGTGACGGGTTCGATATAGGGACCCAGCACGGCCCGGTCGCTGGGGGGATAGACGATGGGCGTGGCGGTGCGCGGGTCGTCCACCTCCTGCGGCTCCAGGGGGGCGGGGAAGCGTTCGATCTCCAGCTCGCTGAGGATGAAGAACTCGTCGGACTCTTCGCTGACGTTCAACTGGCAGACGCAGTTGCCATAGGCGTCGTAGCGCCAGCGGGTCTCGCCCCGGGGCGAGAAGGTGAGGGCGCCCTTCACCACCCGCAGGGCGTGGCCGCCCCGAGGCCGCACCAATAGCTGGTGCGGCCCAAAGGCGACCGGGCGCTCGTAAGCGTAGCGGGTTTCGTGGCGGATGATCAGGCGGGACATGGGCGCGCTGCTAACACGTCCTGAAGGCGAAGGTTCCTCGTCCCGCCAGATTCGTGGCCGGTCAGACGGTGGTGGCGGTCGGACGCACGATGATCTCGCTCACATCCACCTCTGCCGGCTGTTCGATGGCGAAGCGGACCGCCCGGGCGATGGCTTCGGCTGGAATGGCCTTTTTGCGATAGTCGTCGATGAAGGCCGCCGTCTCCGGATGGGTGATGGTCTCGGCCAGCTCCGAGGTGGTGACGCCCGGCGAGACGACCGTCACCCGCACCTTGTCGGTCTCCTGGCGCAGACCCTCGGAGATCACCCGCACCGCGAACTTGGTGGCGCAATAGACCGCCGCGGTGGGCAGGATCTGGTGGGCGGCCGTCGAGGCGATGTTGATGATCTGGCCGTGGCCCTGGGCCTCCATGATCGGCAGGGCCGCAGCGATACCGTGCAGGACGCCCTTGATGTTCACGTCGATCATCTGGTCCCACTCGTCCACCTTCAGGGCGGCGAGCGGCGAGAGCGGCATGACGCCGGCATTGTTGACGATCACATCGACGCGGCCGAACTGCGCCTGCGCCGCCTCCACGAATGCCTTCACGTCGTCGCGCGAGGTGACGTCCAGGCCGCGGACCATGGCCTTGCCGCCATCGGCCTCGATCTGGCGTTTCAGGGCCTCCAGGCGCTCCACCCGGCGCGCGCCCAGCACGACGGTTGCGCCGGCGGCCGCCAGCTCGCGGGCCGTAGCCTCGCCGATGCCGCTGCTCGCGCCGGTCACCAGCACCACCTTGTTTGCAATCTCAGTCATCGCCGTCTCCTATGTCTTGGCGAGATCAGAGATGCGGCATGAGGCGCCTCGTGCGTTAGACCAGTCCTCCGCGGTTCTTGCACGATACTCCTGGAGGCGACCCTTGGCCTTGCGGCTGGCCATGGGGCGTGGGAGCAAGCGTCATGGACTTTCTCGCCTCATTGATCAGCCGGCACGCGCCCCAGGACGGTATGTACGACATGCCTGTTCCTGGGCTGGCCGTCATACGCTACGGCGGTCCCACCGACCGCGTCCCGGTGCTGCACCAGCCGGCGGTCTGCATCATCGCGCAAGGCGCCAAGGTGGTGACCCTGGCCGCCGAGACGTTCCGCTATGACGGCGCCAGCCACCTGGTGGTGTCGGTCGACCTGCCCCTGACCGGGCAGGTGGTGGAGGCGAGCCCTGAGCGGCCCTATCTCTGCGTCCGCGTCGATCTCGATCCGGCGCTGCTCCGGGAGTTGATGCTGCAGCGGCCGCCCGCCGCCGGCGCCGAGACCTCGCGGGGGCTGCATCTCAGCCGCAACACGCCGGAGCTGACCGATGCGGTGGCCCGGCTCCTGCGCCTGCTGGACCGGCCGCAGGATGTCGAGGTTCTGGCCCCGATCATCCGCCGGGAAATCCACTACTGGCTGCTGACCGGCGATCAGGCCGGCATCGTGCGCCAGATCGGCGCCCCGGACAGCCGGCTCTCCCAGGTCAGCCGCGCCATCGCCTGGATCCGGGCCAATTACGACCAGCCCTTCAGCATCGAGCGGCTGTCGCATGAGGCGCGGATGAGCCCTTCTGCCCTGCACCTGCACTTCAAGGCGGTGACGGCCATGAGCCCGCTGCAGTACCAGAAGCAGATCCGTCTGCAGGAGGCCCGCCGCCTCATGCTGGGCGAGGCCGCCGACGCCCAGGCCGCCGGCTTCCAGGTCGGCTATGACAGCCCCTCCCAGTTCTCCCGGGAATATGCCCGCCTGTTCGGCGCCCCGCCGGCCCGTGACGCCGCGCGGTTGAGGGCCAGCGGACCCGTGCCGCTGGAGGTTTAGACGGCCGCCGCCGTCACGGCTTGGCCGGCAGGACGGCCAGCAGCGCGCGGGTGAAGCCGGCCGGGGCGACAGTCACATGGTCTTCGTCGGCCAGGACGGTCGAGCGCACGCTCAGGCTCGGATAGTTGCGGGAGTTCAGGACCTGCTCCATGGCGGCCATCTCGCCGACCATGTCGTAGCGCGAGGCGTGGCGTGGCGTGGGACCAGGCGTCTCGAAGGCGCCGATATACATGAAGACCTCGGCCGGCAGATCGGTATGCGTCCGCGCATAGTCGGCCTCCATCGTCATGATATGGCGCTGGCCAAACCAGAACGAGGGGCTGCCCAGCACATAGGCCTGGAACATCGTCGGATCGGTGAACAGAATCTGCGCGCCCAGCAGGCCGCCATAGGAATGGCCCAGCAGCACGCGGGCGTCCGGATCGGCCCGGAACCGCCCCTCGATGAAGGGCAGCACCTCGGACTTCAGATAGGCCTGATAGGCGCCGCCGCCCCCATGGGCCAGGGCGCAACGGCTTGCCGGATTGCAGGGGATGGGCGTGTAGTCGCGGCTGCGGGACGCCGCGCCGCCCTCGCCCTTGGCGTAGGAGAGGCCCACCAGGATGAAGTCCTCCAGCACAGGCCCATCCAGATTCACCCGCCGGGCGATCTGGCGAATGATGGGAAAGGCGTAGTCGGCGTCGGTGACATAGAGGACGGGATAGCGTCGCTGCGGCTCGGCCTCGTAGCTGGGCGGCAGGCTGACAAAGACCTCATAGTCGCGGCCAGAGACGGGATCGGGCACGGTCCAGACCTGGGTGTCCTTCAGCACATAGGGCGCGCCTTCGGAGGACGTAGCCTCGGGGACCGGGGGCGCCGTCGGCGCCTGGGCGTCGGCCCCTTCGGCACAGGCCGAGATAAGGATCGCCATCGCCGAGATGGCGGCCAGGCCAATTGATTTCATCCTTCACCCCCGAAGCTCCACCTTGGGCAGCTAGGGCGCCAATGTGGCGAAACTCAGATGTTCGCCCCTCGCGCCAGGGCAGACGCCCGCCTAGTCGGCCACCCCGACAGCGACGCTGGAGAGGAGGGCGGCGAGCTCGGCCTGGCGGGCGCAGCCGGTCTTTTCCAGCACGCGGCGCAGCTGGTTACGGACCGTGTTAATCGAGACCTCGCCGGCCAGGGCCAGGTCTTCCAGGGTCTTGCCTGCAGCGATCCCCTGGGCCACGCGGGCTTCGGCCGCGGTGAGGTCGAACAACGATCGCATGAGGCCCAGCGACGGGGCGCGCTCGCTGCTGACCGGCGTCATCATCAGCAGGGCGAAGCTCTGGCCGAAGATGTCGTGAGCCGAGCGCTTGATGGGGATCAGGTGGAGCACCATGGTCGCGCGCCCGAGCTCGTCGCGCAGGGGAAAGGTGCAGCGCCCCTGGTCCGGCGCGGCCTCGATGGTCTTCAGGGCGTCGCTCAACATCTGCTGGGCGGCCTTGTCGCTCAGGGTCAGCCGACCGCCTGCCCCGAACCGCACCTCGTCGCCCAGCGGCGCCATCCATTCATTGGTCTCGACGACCACGCCGCCCTCGGTGAGCAGCAGGGCCGGCAGCCGCAGGCCGCTCAGCGCTTCGGTGGCGCCCCGGGCGCGCTGCAGGCCCAGGCGGGCGCTGACCAGGGCGCTTCGCGCCAGGTGCGGGCGCAGGCTGTTGAGCATGGCCACGTGTTCGGGCTCGATCGGGCCGCGTTCCAGCGTGCGCTCGATGCTGAAGACGATGGAATCGCCGGTGGGCACCTGCAGGCCCGTGCCGGCCGACCAGCCCAGGCCGCGGGGGTGGAAGAAGTCCCGATAGATGGGATCGATCTTGATCTGGTCTTCGCTCCAGAAATCCTGCTCCACGAAAAAGCCGGGATCGGCCTGGCTCATGATGCAGGTGCGGCGGGGACAACGATGGAACCAGCCATCGTTCACATAGGCCTCGAAGACCTCGCGGATCGACCCTGAGGCGGTCCAGCAGAGCGACCGCCGCGCCGAGAACAGCAGGCCGCCCCGGGACTCCGTTCGCGCCGCCAGATCGTCGAGCACCGAGGGCCACAGCTCCGGCGCCACCGAACACTCGTAGATCCGGTCAATCAGGTCGTTGTCCATCAGACCCCCATCAGCTGGAGCGCCAACTACGCCCCGATCGCGCCAGGCCTCGCAACCCAATTCCCGCAATCATCACGGCCGCGCTTGCAGAACAAAATGAGAACTTTAGACTGGCCCGATGGCCGTTCTCGATCTGAAGCAAAAGCTCTCCATCCTCGCCGACGCGGCAAAGTATGACGCGTCCTGCGCCTCATCCGGCGCAGGCAAGCGGGATTCCAAAGGCGGCAAGGGCGTAGGCTCCACCGAGGGCATGGGCATCTGCCACGCCTATACGCCGGACGGGCGGTGCGTCAGCCTGCTGAAGATCCTGCTAACCAACTACTGCATTTATGACTGCGCCTATTGCGTGAACCGGGTGTCGTCCAACACGCCGCGGGCGCGGTTCGCCGTCCAGGAAGTGGTCGACCTGACCCTGGGTTTCTACAAGCGCAACTATATCGAGGGGCTGTTCCTCTCCTCGGGCATCATCCGCAACAGCGACTACACGATGGAGGCCATGGTCGCGGTGGCCAAGGCCCTGCGCGCCGACCACGACTTCCGCGGCTACATCCACCTGAAGCTGATCCCCGAGGCCTCGCCGGAGCTGACCAACCAGGCCGCCCTCTATGCCGACCGGGTCTCGATCAATGTGGAGCTGCCGCGGGAGGAAAGTCTGGCCGCGTTTGCGCCGGAGAAGGACGCCGGTGTCATCCGCAAAGCCATGGGCGCCGTGCGCCTGGGCATCGAGGCGGGCAAGGAACCGGCCCGCAAAACCCGGCCGCCGAAATATGCGCCGGCCGGCCAGTCGACCCAGATGATCATCGGCGCCGACGGCGCCCGCGACGGGGAGATCCTGGCGCGGTCCAATACGCTCTATGGAAACTATGGGCTGCGGCGGGTCTATTATTCAGCCTTCAGCCCGATCCCGGATGTGGCCAAGTCCCTGCCGGCCCAGCGCCCGCCCCTGATGCGCGAGCATCGGCTCTATCAGGCCGACTGGCTGATGCGGTTCTATGGCTTTGAGACCCACGAGATCGTCGGGCCGGGGGAAGATCTCGATCTGGCCATCGATCCCAAGCTGGCCTGGGCGCTCCGGAACCGGGCCGATTTTCCGGTCGACGTGAACACGGCGTCGCGCGAAACCCTGCTGCGGGTGCCAGGTCTTGGAACCCGCAGCGTCGATCGGATGATCGCGGCCCGGAGACTGACGCGGCTCAACCTCGCCGACGTGAAGCGCCTGGCCCGCAGCATCGAGAAGCTGAAGCCCTTCGTCATCACCAGCGACTGGAGCCCCGGCGCCCTGGCCGACCGGGCCGATCTGCGCGACCGCTTCGCCCCGCCGCCGCAGCAGTTGAGCCTGTTCTGATGCGCGTCGTTCGGCTGGCGTCCGAAACCGATTTCGAGGGCTGGCGAGTCGCCGCCCGCACCTTGCGCGCCGAGGCCGTCGAGCCCGCCCAGGCGCTGTGGACGGTGGATGGCGGCCAGGCGAGCCTGTTTCCCGCCGATGCGCCGCAGAGCCCTGAGGCCGGGACGGGGGGCTTCAAGGTCAGCCGGGCCTTTGTGGACCTGGCCGGCCGGGTGGCGCTGCACCGCTCGCCGGAGCGTTTCGACCTGCTCTATCGCCTGCTCTGGCGGCTGGAGGCGACGCCCCGCCTACTGGAGATCGCCAGCGACCCCGATGTGTCCCTGGCGCTCGACATGCAGAGCCAGGTGAACCGGGCGGTCCACAAGATGAAGGCCTTTGTCCGTTTCCGCGAGGTGGAGGCGCAGGGTGGTCTGGAGACCTTCGTCGCCTGGTTCGAGCCGGCCCATCGGGTGACCGAGGCCACGGCGCCCTTCTTCACGCGCCGGTTTTCAAACATGGCCTTCTCGATCCTGACCCCGGATGTCTGCGCCCACTGGGACACGCAGGCGCTGAGCTTCACCCCTGGCGCCGATCCCGCCGATGCGCCGGCCGGGGACGATCTGGAGGCCTATTGGCGGACCTATTTCGCCTCAACCTTCAATCCCGCGCGGCTGCGCACCGCGGCCATGGTGCGCGAAATGCCCAAGCGTTACTGGCGCAACCTGCCCGAGGCCTCGCTCATTCCGGAAATGACCCGCGCCGCAGGAGACCGGACCACCGCCATGGTCGAAAAGGCCCCCTCCGAACCCGCCCGCCGCATCGTGCGCGCGCCGCGGGCCGATGGTGCAGCGCTGGGCGCGGGTGATGGGCCACCGTCCAGTCTGGAGGCGGTCGCCGCAGGCGTCGATGGCTGCCGGCGCTGCCCGCTCTGGCGGGACGCCACCCAGGGCGTCGCAGGGGAGGGGCCTGCCGAGGCGCGGCTGATGATTGTCGGCGAGCAGCCCGGGGACCAGGAAGACTTGGCGGGGCGTCCCTTCGTCGGTCCGGCGGGTCAGGTCTTCGACGAGGCGCTGTCTGCAGCCGGCGTGCCGCGGAATGAGGCCTATGTCACCAATGCGGTGAAGCACTTCAAGCACCAGCTTCGCGGCAAGCGGCGGCTGCACAAGACGCCTGAGGCGCCGGAGATCGAGGCCTGCCGCTGGTGGCTGGACGCCGAACGCCAGATCGTCCGGCCCCGCGTCATTATCGCCATGGGCGCGACGGCGGCCCGCAGCGTCCTGGGCAAGGCCACGCCCATCGGCAAGCTCCGCGGCCAGGCTTTGCAACTGGAGGACCAGGCCCAGGCCGTGGTCACCTGGCACCCGTCCTATCTGTTGCGGCTGCCGGACCGCGCCGCAAAGGCCAAGGCGCAGGCGGAGTTCATCGAGGATCTGAGGTTCGCCTGGTCGCTGGCGAACGCCGCGGTCGAGGCTTAAGGCGCCGCGGGCTAAGCCAGGAACCCGGCTTCGGCGAAATCCAGCATGCGGCTGAGCAGGCCATCGGAATCCTGCTCGCGGGTCAGGCCGTCGGACAGATGGTTCAGGCGATCGAACTCGGCGAAGCGGTTATTGTGCACCATGCCCAGGCAGAAGTGCAGCCGCCAGTAGACGTCTTCCAGGGCCAGCTCCGGTCGGGCGGCGATCAGGGCGTCGGCAAACCGGCGAAGATGCGAGACATCGTTCTGCAGCACGTCGCGCATCTGGGCCGTGCCCTCGCTGCGGGCGCGGATAATGAACTGGACGGAGATGCGCCGGTCGCCGGCCGGGTCGGCCCATTTCAGCGGCGGGGCGAACAGGGCCTCCAGGATGTCGCGCACCGGCGGCTTGCCCCCGTGGCGGTCATTGGCCTCGTGCAGCATGCGGGCCCGCTCGCGGTTCAGCTCGGCGGTGCGCCGACGGAAGATCTCGAACAGCAGGCCGTCCTTGGAGCCGAAGTGATAGTTCACCGAGGCCAGATTCACCGCCGCTTCGGCGGTGATGTCGCGCACCGAGACGTTCTGAAACCCGTGCAGGGCGAACAACCGCTCGGCCGCGCAGAAGACCGCCGCCTTGGTGGCGGCTTCCTGCATTTCCGCCTGAGGCTGCGGCGGGGGGATCACGGGCTCTGTCATGCGATTCTCAAACGTCCGCCTAGCAGCATATCAGCCGCAGACGGACGGCGCCGCAGGTTATGGCGCTCCTCTAGCGCGCCAGCTCCCGCATGGCCTTGTCCAGACCCTCGAGGGTCAGGGGATACATGCGGTCATTGACCAGCTGCTTCATCACCTCGACCGAGGGGGTGTGCTGCCAGTGGCGCTCGGCCGTGGGGTTCAGCCAGACCATGTGCTCGAAGATCTGCGACACGCGATCGATCCACACCGCCCCGGCTTCCTCGTTCCAGTGCTCCACCGAGCCGCCCGGATAGGTGATCTCATAGGGGCTCATGGTGGCGTCGCCGACGAAGATCACCTTGTAGTCGCTGGAGAACTTGTGGAGCACGTCCCAGGTGTTGAGCTTCTCGGCGTGCCGGCGACGATTGTCCTTCCAGACCGTCTCATAGAGGCAGTTGTGGAAGTAGTAGAACTCCATGTTCTTGAACTCTGAGCGGGCCGCGGAGAACAGCTCCTCACAGATCTTGATGTGGCTGTCCATCGAGCCGCCGACATCGAAGAAGATGAGCACGCTCACCTTGTTGCGGCGCTCGGGCCGCATGTGGATGTCGAGGTAGCCCTTCTCGGCGGTGCCGCGGATGGTGCCGGACATGTCCAGCTCTTCGGTCGCGCCCTCGCGAACCCATTTGCGCAGGCGACGCAGGGCGACCTTGATGTTGCGGGTGCCCAGCTCGACGGAGTCGTCGAGGTTCTTGTACTCGCGCTTGTCCCAGACCTTGATCGCCTTGCCGTGGCGGCCCTTGTCCTGGCCGATGCGGATGCCTTCGGGGTGATAGCCGTTGGCGCCAAAGGGCGAGGTGCCCCCGGTCCCGATCATCTTGTTGCCGCCCTCGTGGCGCTCCTTCTGCTCCTTCATGCGCTCGGCGAGCGCCTCCATGAGCTTGTCGAAGCCGCCCATGGCCTCGATCTGCGCCTTCTCCTCCTCGGTGAGGAACTTCTCGCTGATCTTTTCCAGCCATTCGGCGGGAATGTCGGCCGTGCCGACTCCATCCACCTTTTCCAGGCCTTTGAAGACGTGGCCGAACACCTGGTCGAACCGGTCGATGTTCTTCTCGTCCTTCACGAGCGCAGCCCGCGACAGGTAGTAGAAATCCTCGACCGACCGGTCGATGACCATCTTGTCGAGCCCCTCCATCAGCATGAGGTACTCTTTCAAGGACACCGGGACCTTGGCTTGGCGAAGCTCGGTGAAAAACTGCATGAACATGGGCAGGCCTCCCAAACAGCGGGACGAACAGACGTTTGACTGCCGAGGATGGGGCGGCAGGGGCGCGATGTCCAGCACCCCCGCCACGAATGTCGTCTATGGGCTGGCCCTCAGCGCTCGCTGTCGAGCATGGCCATCTGGGCCTCGGGGTAGCGGGCGCCGGCCACGGCGTCGGCCGGCGCTGCGGCCGCGATGGCGGCGAGGTCTTCGGCGCTGAGCCTGATCGCCAGGGCCCCCAGGGCCTCGGCCAGCCGATCCCGACGCCGCGCGCCGACCAGGGGCACGATGTCATCACCCTGGTGCAGGACCCAGGCGATGGCCAGTTGCGCCACCGTGACGCCGCGGGCGGCGGCCAGTTCGCGCAAGGTGTCCACCATCCGCAGGTTCTGGCTCAGATTGTCCCCCTGGAACCGCGGGCTGTGGGCGCGGAAGTCGCCGGTTGGGCCGCCGCTGGGCGTCCAGTGCCCGCTGATCAGGCCTCGCGACAGCACGCCATAGGCGGTGACGCCGATCCCCAGCTCGCGACAGGCGGGCAGGATGGCGTCTTCGATCCCCCGCGAGATCAGGGAATACTCGATCTGCAGATCGCTGATCGGGTGGACAGCGGCTGCGCGGCGCAAGGTCTCGACGCCCACCTCCGAGAGGCCGATGTGGCGGACGTATCCGGCCTGCACCACCTCCGACAGCGCGCCGACGGTCTCCTCGATGGGCACGGCCGGGTCCAGGCGGGCGGGGCGATAGATGTCGATGTGATCGACGCCGAGCCGGCGAAGGCTGTAGGCGCAGGCGGTCTTCAGGGCCTGAGGCCTTGCGTCATAGCCCAGCCAGGCGCCGTCGGGACCGCGCTGGGCGCCGAACTTGACGCTGAGCACGACCTCGTCGCGCGGCCGGCCGGCCAGAGCTTCGCCGATCAGCATCTCATTGTGGCCCATGCCGTAGAAGTCGCCGGTGTCGACCAGGGTGATGTCGGCCTCGAACGCCGCCGCCAGGGTGGCGAGGGCTTCTGTACGGTCGGCGGGGCCGTAGAAATCCGACATGCCCATGGCGCCGAGGCCGAGGGCGGAGACGATGGGGCTATGGGGTCCAGGTTGGCGGGTCTGCATGGCGGGGCTCCTTGGCGAGCGAGGGGTTGATGTCGCCAGGATGCGCCGATGGACTGTGCGTGATAATCTGGTTTTTCCAGATCAAGCTGTTCGGGATTGTGCACAATGAAGGGGCCGCCACTTGCCGAGCTTCAGGCTTTCGCCTGGGTCGCGGCCCATCGCAGCTTCCGCCGCGCCGCGGCGATGAACGGCGTCTCCGCCTCGGGGCTGAGCCAGGCGGTGCGGAGTCTGGAAGACCGGCTCGGGGTGCGCCTGCTCAACCGAACGACCCGCAGCGTGGCGCCGACCGATGCGGGCCTGCGCCTGCTGGACCGGCTTACCCCGGCCCTGGGTGAGATCGGCGATGCCCTCGATCAGGTGCTGGAGAGTCAGGGGGCGGTGGCGGGGCCTTTGCGCATCAATGCGCCGGAGCCGGCTGTGGAGCTGACCCTGGCGCCGCTGATCGGCGACTTCTTGAAAGCCTATCCGCAGGTGCGGCTGGAGATCGCTTCCGAGCCGGGCTTCGTCGACATCGTCCGTGATGGCTTTGACGCGGGCGTCCGGTGGGAAGAAAGCCTGGCGCTGGACATGGTGGCCGTGCCCCTGGGAGGGCGGCAGGAATACGCCCTGGTGGCGAGCCCGGAGGTCATCGCGCGGGACGGCCTGCCGCAACACCCGGAAGACCTGCTGGGGCGGCCCTGCATTCGACTGAAATTCCCCAGCGGCTACGTCCCGGCCTGGGAGTTCGAGCGGGATGGCCGGGTGCTGAAGGTGGCGCCTGAGGGGCCCCTGACCACCAATTCCATCGCCCTGCAGCTCCAGGCGGCCTTGGATGGGGTGGGGTATCTGGCGACGTTCGAGGCCTATGTGCGAGCGCCGATCGCAGAGAGGCGGCTGGTCCGGCTGCTGAAGGACTGGACCCCAAGCTTCCCCGGACCGATGCTCTACTATCCCAGCAGCCGGCAGGCGCCGCGACCATTGCGCGCCTTCATCGATTTCCTGCGCGCGCGTCGCGAAAAGGCCTGATCAGGCTTCCAGGGTGCGGAGCTTGCGCCAGACGGTCATCCGCGAGACCCCCAGCCGCCGCGCGATCTCCACCGGGCCGACGCCAGCCTCCTGCAGGGCGCGGATGTCCTCGGCCTCCGGCGCCTTGCGCCGCTTGCGGCCGGCCCAGGAGGGCTCGACAGCCGCCACCGCCTTCAGGGCCGCACGCAGGGCGCGACCGCCTTCGCCATCGCTGGTGATGTCGGGTTCGACCACGAAGAGGCTGGCGTTGCGCGCCTCCAGCCGATCGATCACCCGCAGGACATTGCGGGTGGAATGACCAAGCTGGTCGAGGCGGGTGACCACCAGCTGATCGCCCTCGCCGATGAAATCCAGAATGGAATAAAGGACGGCGGCCTCATCGCCCCCGGGGGGCGCCGGCTCCTCGGCGCGGACGACGTGGCAACCCCGCGCTTTCAACGTCGCGGTATCTTCCGACGACCGAGCGTCGCGCAGACGGACATAACCAATTCTCAGCATCCAACTGACGCCCCTTGGGTCAACGATGACAGCGCCGCAAAATCCCAGAAGCCGGACCCTGCGTCAAAGCGCTTGCTGTTAAATCTCGGCAATAATCCGCCAATGGCGCGGGATTGAGGCCATGTCAGAGGCATGTGCCGAGCAAATATGACAGGCGGATTAGAAAATCTGTGCCATCCGCCGAAAAATGAACTCTCGGTCAACCACCGCGCCGACGGGAAACCCGTATTCGCCGACCGGCGTGAACCCGTACCTTCGGTAGAAGCGTTGCGCGCCATGGTTTAGCGACCACACCCCCAACCATATATCCGTGCGTCCGGTCTCCTCCAGCCAGGCGATCATGGTCTCGAAAAGCCGCGCGCCGAGTCCGCCGCCCTGGGCCCCGGCGCGGAGATAGAGGCGCTTGACCTCGCCGGCCTGCGGCGTGACGTCCGGGTGGGGCAGATCGCAGGGGCCGGCCAGGGCGTGGCCGACCACCTCGCCGTCAGCCTGCGTCACCAGCCAGGCGGCCTTGTCGGGATGCTCCAGGGCGCGGCGAGTGGCCTCCAGGCCGTAGGCGTCGTCCAGAAACGTCGCCAGGTCGTGGGCCGGATAGAGATGGCCAAAGGTCTCGGTAAAGGTCTCCCGGCCGATCCTGGCCAGGATCTCGGCGTCGGAAGTTCGCGCCCGGCGGATGATCACGTCTTGCATTCCTGGCCTCTGTCGGCCGTTAGAATAGTCCCATGATCGGCCTTTATACGCATGAGGACATGCTCGACCACCGCCCGGGGGAGGATCATCCCGAGCGCCCCGAGCGCCTGCCGCGGTGATCGAGGCCCTGGAGGCGACGGCGGGCCTGGATATCGAGCCGCGCGACGCCCCGCTGATTGAGCGGGCTGACCTGCTGCGGGTCCATGATGAGGCCTATGTGGCGCGGATCTTCGCCGGGGCGCCCCGGGCCGGTCATATGCGGCTGGACGAGGACACGGTGATGTCGCCGGGCTCCCTGCTGGCGGCGCGTCGGGCGGCCGGCGCCGTGGCGGCGGCGGTTCGCGACGTGGCCGCAGGCCAGTTCACCCGAGCCTTCTGCGCGGTCCGGCCGCCGGGGCATCATGCCGAGCCGGGCGCCTCCATGGGATTCTGCATCTTCTCCAATGTGGCCATCGGCGCCCTGATCGCCCAGGCGGAGGGGCTGAAGCGGGTGGCGGTGGTGGATTTCGACGTCCATCACGGAAACGGAACCCAGGCGGCCCTCGCCGGACGCCCGGACATTCTCTTTGTCTCGCTTCAGCAATGGCCGCTCTGGCCGGGGACGGGCCATCCCGACGAGGTGGTGTCGGCCAATGTCGTCAACGCGGTGTCGCCGGCCGGCGGCGGCTCGGCGGGGTGGCGGGCGGCCTTCACCGGCCTGCTGGAGCGGGTGGCGATCTTTGCGCCCGACCTGATCCTGGTCTCGGCCGGATTCGACGCCCACCGTGACGATCCCCTCGGCGGCGGCGCGGGCGGCCAGCAGTTGGACGCGCAGGACTATGGCTGGGCCACCGAGCAGATCGTCGCCGTCGCGCAGGTCAGCGCCCGGGGCCGGGTTGTGTCGGCGCTCGAGGGCGGATACGACCTTGAGGCTCTAGGCCGGTCGGCCGTCGCGCACGTCTTGGCCCTGCAGGGGGAATGAGGGCGCGCCGCTGATCTGGTGCGAACCCTGGGATGGCATGGCCGATTCATTGACCGTCGAGTCTCAGCCTTCGGAGGCCGCCGCGCCCCGGCGCCCTGGCGCGATCATCCTCGCGCGCCACGGCGAGCCGGCCATAAGCCGAAAGATCTGGATCAACGCCGAGGGCTATCGGCAATTCTGGGCCAAGTACGAGGTGCTGGGCATCATGCCGGGCCAGATCCCGCCCCAGGCCCTGGTGGGCTTCGTCGCCGACGCCGGCCTGGTGTTTTCCTCGACCCGTCAGCGGTCCATCGAGACGGCGATCGCCCTGACCCGCGGGCGCGCTTTCGACAGCGATGCGATCTTTGTCGAGGCGCCCCTGCCGCCGCCGAATCTGCCGGGCTTCATCCGCCTGACGCCATCGATCTGGGGCTTTCTCGCCCGGGTCTGGTGGTGGTTCCTCAATCACCACGAAGGCGAAGAGACCCGTCGGCAGGCGGAGAGCCGCGCTGATCGGGCGGCGGACCGGCTGATCGCGGCGGCCGAAGACGGCCGTGACGTGGTGCTGCTGGCCCACGGCTTCTTCAACTTCATGATCGGCCGGGCGCTGCGCCAGCGGGGCTGGCAGGTCGTGATGAACGAGGGCTTCAAGTATTGGTCCATGCGCCGCTTCGAGCGCCCTTGAGCCGAACCGCCGGCTCGCCCGTTGCGGGCGCCGCCTCGCCTCTCTAGGTTGGCGCTTCTCCCGAGGAGCGAAATGGCCGAGATCGACGACATTCAAACCCTGACCTTCGAGCAGGCCCTGGCTGAGCTGGAAGGCATCGTGGCCAAGCTGGAGTCCGGCCAGGCCGCCCTGGACGACTCCATCAAGCTCTATGAGCGCGGCGCCCGGCTCAAGGCCCACTGCGAGTCGCGCCTTGAGGCCGCCCGCCTGCGGGTGGAAAAGATCGTGGTGGGCGCCCAGGGGACGCCCTCAGCCGAGCCGGCCGAGTTCAGCTGATGGCCCTGTCCGTCGAGCGCCGCGTGGCCGAGGCCGCAGACCTGGTCACCGTGGCCCTCGACGAACTGCTGCCCCGGGCCGACGGCCCCGAAGCACGCCTGACCGAAGCCATGCGCTACGCCGCCCTTGGCCCGGGCAAGCGCCTTCGACCCTATTTCGTCATCGAGACCGGGCGGATGTTCGAGCTCGAGGAGCGGCCCCTGCTGCGGGCCGCCTGCGCTCTGGAATGCGTCCACGCCTACAGCCTGATCCATGACGACCTGCCGGCCATGGACGACGACGACCTGCGGCATGGGCGGCCCACCGTCCACAAGGCCTATGACGAGGCCACCGCGATTCTGGCCGGGGACGCCCTGCAGGCGGCGGCCTTCGAGATCCTCGCCCATCCTGACAGCCACCCCGACGCCGCCGTCCGGGCGGAGATGGTCATGCGCCTGGCCCTGGCCAGCGGCGCCCGGGGCATGTGTGGCGGCCAGATGATCGACCTGCTGGGGGTCCGCGACGACCTCGGCGCTGTGGCGCGGATGCAGCGGATGAAGACCGGCGCCCTGATCGCCTGCGCCTTCGAACTGCCCCTGGCTATGGCCCATTCCGGCGAGGCCGAACGTCACGCGCTCATGGCCTTCGCCCAGGATATGGGCCTGGCCTACCAGATCGTTGACGATCTGCTGGACGCCGAGGGCGATCCCGATCTGATGGGCAAGCGGGCCGGAAAGGACGCGGCCATGGGCAAGGCCAACTATGTGACGCTACTGGGAGCGGGCGCTGCGCGCGAGCGGCTGAACCTCCTTGTGGAGCAGACCAAGTCGCATCTCGACGCCTTCGGTCCCCAGGCTGATTTCCTGCGGGCGAGCGTCGATTTCGTGCTAAAGCGCCGAAACTAGTCTCCCCATCAGTTGTTTGCCTCACTTCATGTCCTCAAAGACACCTCTGTTGGACCAGGTCGCGTCGCCCGCCGACATCCGCGGCTATGGCGTGGCCCAGCTTCAGCAGGTCGCCGACGAACTGCGCACCGAGACCATCGACGCGGTCTCGCAGACCGGCGGCCATCTGGGCGCTGGCCTGGGCGTGGTCGAGCTGACCGTGGCGCTGCACCATGTCTATGAGACGCCCAAGGACATCCTGATCTGGGACGTCGGCCACCAGGCCTATCCGCACAAAATCCTCACCGGCCGTCGCGACCGCATCCGCACCCTGCGCCAGGGCGGCGGTCTGTCGGGCTTCACCAAGCGCGCCGAGAGCGAGTACGACCCGTTCGGCGCGGCCCACGCCTCGACCTCGATTTCCGCCGCGCTGGGATTCTGCGCCGCCCGTGACCAGGCCGGCCGCGACAACCGCGTGGTGGCCGTGATCGGCGACGGCTCCATGAGCGCCGGCATGGCCTATGAGGCCATGAACAACGCGGCCGAGACGACCAAGCAGCTGACCGTCGTCCTCAACGACAACGACATGTCCATCGCCCCGCCGGTGGGCGGCATGAGCGCCTATATGGCGAGGCTTGTGTCCGGCGGCGGCTATCAGTCCCTGCGCAATCTCGGCAAGTCGGTGGCCAAGGCCTTTCCGCGGCCGATCCAGGAGGCCGCCCGCAAGGCTGAGGAATACGCCCGCGGCATGGTCACCGGCGGCACCCTCTTTGAGGAGCTGGGCTTCTATTATGTCGGCCCCATCGACGGCCACGACATGGAAGCCCTGGTGGCGGTGCTGAAGAACGCCCGCGAAATCACCGACCGGCCGGTTCTGGTTCACGTGGTGACGCAGAAGGGCAAGGGCTACGCCCCGGCCGAGAGCGCCGCCGACAAGCACCACGCCGTGGTCAAGTTCGACGTGGTCACCGGCCAGCAGGCCAAGGCCCAGGCCAAGGCGCCCAGCTACACCAAGGTGTTCGCCACCGAGCTGGTCAAGCAGGCGCAGCGCGATCCGACCATCTGCGCCATCACCGCGGCCATGCCCTCGGGCACGGGGCTTGATTTGTTTGGTCAGGCCTTCCCTGACCGCACCTATGATGTCGGCATCGCCGAGCAGCATGCGGTGACCTTCGCCGCCGGCCTCGCCGCCGACGGCATGAAGCCCTTTGCGGCCATCTATTCGACCTTCCTGCAGCGCGGCTATGACCAGGTGGTCCATGACGTGGCGATCCAGGGTCTGCCGGTGCGCTTCGCCATCGACCGGGCGGGCCTGGTGGGCGCCGATGGGCCGACCCACGCCGGCTCTTTCGATGTCGGCTTCATGGGCGCGCTGCCCGGCATGGTGCTGATGGCCGCCTCGGACGAGGCTGAACTCGCCCAGATGGTGGCCACCGCCGTGGCTATCGATGACCGCCCCAGCGCCTTCCGCTATCCGCGCGGGGAGGGGTCTGGCGTGGCCATTCCTGAGTTCGCCGCGCCGCTCGAGATCGGCAAGGGCCGCGTCGTGCGCGAAGGCACGGCCGTGGCGCTGCTGTCGTTCGGCGCCCGCCTGCCCGAATGCCTGAAGGCCGCCGACATGCTGGGCGCCCGGGGGCTTTCGACCACCGTCGCTGACGCCCGCTTCGCCAAGCCCCTGGATATCGACCTGATCCTGCGCCTGGCCCGCGAGCACGAGGCCCTGATCACGATCGAAGAAGGCGCCATGGGCGGCTTCGGCGCCTTCGTGCTGGAGGCCCTGGCCCGCCATGGCGCCCTGGACGCCGGCCTCAAGGTCCGCACCCTGACCCTGCCCGACATCTTCCAGGATCATGACAAGCCGGAACTGATGTACGCCCAGGCCGGTCTCGACGCCGAGGGGATCGTGCGGACGGCCCTGTCGGCGCTGGGCGCCGACATCGTGGCGGCCGCCGGCCGCAGGGCCTGATCAGACCCGTCTGATCAGCGGCAATAGCGCAGGAAGCTTCTGACGTCTCGACGAGGCGCCGCCGGCGGCGCGATGACGCTGCCCAAGGCCGCCACGCTGAACTCGCCGCTCCGGGCGAAATTCTCGGCGACCGGCGCACGGTCGGCGAACTCGACGCGCACCGCCGATCCTTCGGGCGAAGGGCCCGGGCTCGCCTCGCCAGGAATGGTGGTGGCCGCCTCGCCCGAGCGGAGGGTGACACTGACCGGCCAGGGCGCCGGGCGGCCGACATCGTCGAACCAGCGACCATTCTCGTTGCGAACCGCAAGGGTCCGGCTGGTCGGAAAGTATGCGGTGATCTGGCGGCTGTCCTTGGAACAGCTCAGGACCAGCTGGACGCCCTGCCCATCGGGGCCCGCATAGCCGAGTTCGGCGGGGTCTGCGTCGGCGCGGTAAACCCAGCCGCCTTCCTGGGCGAGCCCAGTCGATGGAGAGACGGCCAGAAGGCCAAGGGCGAGCAGATATTTGGCGGCGCGGATCATGGCGAAGAGCTTAGCCTCGCGCCGCCGTCGGCTCCAGCCGCTTCAAGCTCAGACAGGCTGGCCGCACTGACCGAAGAAGTCGTCCACCATGGCGCGATCCTCGCCGCGGGCCGGCGCGCCCACCGTGCGACCGGCGGTGCGCACCTCCAGGTCGCCGGTCTGGGCGAAGGCGGCCAGGGTTGGCGTGGTCGAGGCCGCCATCTCCATCACCACGCCGACCCCTGCGATCGGCGTCGGGGCGACAGGGCTCGTCAATTCGACGCGTTGCTGGCGGGAGGTCAGGCCGACATCGCCCGTCGCGTCGTCAGAGGTGGTGATGGCGATCTCCACCTGGCCCGATTGCGGCTGGCAGCTCAGCATGACGAGCACATTGTCCGACCGAGGCTCGCCATAGACCAGCTTCAGACCCTCGCTCTGGGTCTGATTGAGCGCCCAGGACATGTCGGCGCGGGTTTCCGTCGTCTGATGGGCGCAGGCGGCGGCGATCACCAGGGCGGCTGACAGGCCGAAAATCGAACGGGTGCGCATGGTCCGGCGTCTCCTTCGAAAAAGACAACGCCGGTTCTGGCCCCGGGTTCACCAGTTTGGGTTCAGAAGGGCGAGAAGGTCTCCACCAGGGACTGGCCGGCGGGGGTCTTCTGGACGCGGCTGATATCGCCGCGGCCGCCATAGCTGATGCGCGCTTCGGCGATCTGGGAATGGCGGATGGTGTTGGACGAGGTGATGTCCTCGGGCCGGATGATGCCGGCCACCGACAGCTGGCGGACCTCGTTGTTGGTCCGGACTTCCTGGGTGGCCTGGATCATCATGTTGCCGTTGGGCAGCACGGCGGTGACCACCGCGGCCACCGTCAGGTTGATCTTCTCCGACCGCGAAACCGAGCCCGAGCCGGTGTTGCTGGACGAGGAGTTGGTCGAGATGGCGTTGGCCGGGTCGAAGCCGCCGGGCAGGATGCGGCCCAGGCTGGACTCCAGGCCGAGGAAGTTGGGCACGCCGGCCGACACGCCGCCGCTGCGGCTGCTGCTGCTGGAGTTGGAGGTCTGGGCGCGGTCGTCGATCTCGATCTGGACGGTGACGATGTCGCCGACGCGGTTGGCCCGCTGGTCCAGGAAGAAGGCCCGGGCGCCGCTGCGCCACAGGGAATTGGCCGAGGCCGGCGTGGGCATGGGCTGGTTGGCCGAGGCCAGGATGACCTGCTGCTGCGGAACCAGGGCGGCGGGATAGCGCACTGGCGTCAGGTCGGGGCCGGCGACGGCCTCCTGGACGGTGGAACAGGCGCCGAGGGGCAGCAGGACGAGGACGGCGAGGGTGGCGAGGCGCATGGCGCGATCTCTCTCTTTGCGGGTCAACGCAGGGCGTAGCGGGCGGCCGGGGCGGCCTGGAGCTGGTCGGCGGCGGGGCCGACGGCGGCCTGGCCAGGGCCGGTGGCCACCGCCTGGATGGTGCGTTTGGAGCTGAGGTTCTGGGCGGCGAAGCCCTCGCCGATCGTGGCGCGGCCCATGGCCTTGGCCTTGGCGCTCAGCACCATGCCGTCGGCCTCATAGGTCAGGGTGATGATGTCGCCCGCAGAGATCACCTGCGGGGCGCTGACGTCGCGGCCCGACACGGCCGAACCGGCGCGCAAGGGCCGACGGGCCGAGAGGCCCACAATCTGGTCGGCGTCATGGGGCGCGTCGCTGGGCGTCATGGCGGCCTTGGCCCAGATCAGATCTTCCGGCTGGACGATCTCGCCGGTGGAGAGGCTGCGGGCATAGGTCAGCACCTCGACATTGCCGGTGCGCGCCACGGAGGCCGAGGCGCCTCCGTCGGCGCCGGAGCGCACGATGATGCGGCGGACGCCCTCGGCGTTGGCCCAGTCGAGGCCTGCCCGGCGGGCCAGCTGCTGGACGGCGCCAGCGTCGAGCACGACGGTAAGGCCAGGCTTGGCGGCCACCCGGACATCGGCGGCCGAGCCGGCCCCGTCAAACAGGTCACCCAGGGTCACGACGCCGTCGGAGTCGGTGGTCTCGGCCTTGAGACTGACGGCCTGGCCCGCCTGGGCGGCGACGGCGAGGCCGAGCCAGAGGCCGGCGGCGAGGCTGAGACGGCGCAGGCTCATCATGATTTCACCGAATTGGCGGCCTGCAGCATTTCGTCGGCCGCCGAGATGACCTTGGAGTTCATCTCATAGGCGCGCTGGGCCACGATCAGGGCGGTGATCTCGGTAACCGCGTCGACATTGGACGCCTCGGTATAGCCCTGCAGCAGGTTGCCGAAGCCGTCGATGCCAGGCGCGCCGACGTTGGCGGGGCCGGACGCCGCGGTCTCCATCAGCAGGTTGTCGCCGATGGCGTTCAGCCCGGCCTCGTTGACGAAGCTGGCCAGTTCGATCTGACCGACCACCTCGGCCTCGGTCTGGCCGGCGCGGACCGCCTGGACCTGACCGCCCTTGGAGACGGCGATGGAGACGGCGTCATTGGGAACGGCGATGGCCGGCTGGATCTCGTAGCCGTCCTCGGTGACCAGCTGGCCGTCGGCGTTCAGCGACAGGTTGCCGGCCCGGGTATAGGCCATCTCGCCCGAGGGCAGCAGGACCTGGAAGAAGCCGCGGCCTTCGATGGCGATGTCATAGGGGTTGCCGGTCTGGGTGACCGCGCCCTGTTCGGTGATGCGATAGACCGAGCCGGCCTTCACGCCGCCGCCGATCTGCACGCCGGTGGGGACAATGGTCCCCTGTTCGGAGGACTGGGCGCCGGCCCGTTCCATGGTGTGATAGAGCAGGTCCTGGAACTCGGCGCGCTGCTTCTTGAAGCCCACCGTGTTCATGTTGGCGATGTTGTTCGAGATGACCTCGACGTTCAGCTGCTGGGCGGACATGCCCGTGGCGGCGGTACGAAGTGCCTGCATGGGTGAAGACCTTCTCTAAGAACTCTAGTTCGCGCGGCCCATGCGCTCGACAGCGCGGCGGGACAGGTCGGCGGAGGATTCCATCATCTTGGTGATGCTCTCATAGGCCCGGGTGACCTCGATCAGCCGGGTGATCTCCAGGATGGGTTTGACGTTCGAGCCCTCCAGCATCCCCTGGTGCATCCGCACGTCGGGGGCCGGGGCAGGGTCGAGGTTGGCGGTGTTGCGCAGCAGGTTGTCGCCGGTCTTTTCCAGCACCGAGAGATCGTCGAAGCGCACGACGGCGACCCGGCCGATGATGTTCTCGCCCTGGCTGATCGTGCCGTCCTTGGCGATGGTGACCTTGCCGTCTTCGGGATTGATGACGATCTCGCCGCCGCCGTCCCCGGCCACGGCTTGCCCGCCCTGGGTGGTGATGCGGCCCAGCTCGTCCAGACGGAAGCGGCCGTCCCGGGTGTAGCGCGGGCCGTCGTCGGTCAGGACCTCGAAGAAGCCCTCGCCTTCGATGCCCAGGTCCAGATCGGAGCCGGTGGTGAACAGGCCGCCCTGGCCGAAGTCGCGAGCCACGCCGGCGTCGAGGACGAACTTGACCGGCCGCGGCGCGCCGTCGTTGGAGGCCGGGGCCGCAGCCTCGGTCTTGGCCATCAGGGACTCGACCTTGAACCCCACCGTGTCGGCGTTGGCCACGTTGTTGGCGATGATGTCCAGCTCGCGCCGCAGGACCATCTGGCGCGACAGGCCGACATAAACTGCATTGTCCATCCGCTCGCCTCCCTGGGTGCGACATGATTGTCCACCTTGCGCCTGCAAGCTTCGGGCCAGTTAGAAAACCCAATAAATACAAATGTTAAGAAGGTTAATTTTGGCCCTGTGGCGGTTTCTGCCGGGCAGGATCGGCCGTCGTTAACAGGTGTAAAAACCTATCCTTAACCACCGCTCTGGCATGGCTGAGGGGTAAGATTCTAAGGAGCCGCGCGCGTGGCCAAGAAACAGGTCAAGGAAGCCCCCGAGGACGGCGCCGACGGCGCTGAAGACGGCGAAGGCGCGCCTGCCAAGAAGAAGCTGCCGCTCAAGCTGCTGATCATCGGCGGCGTGGCGGCGCTGGTCGTCCTGGGCGGCGGCGGCGCGGCGGCCTTCATGTTCCTCAAGCCCAAGCCGGCGGCCGAGGGCGAGCATGCCGAGGCCAAGGCCAAGCCTGAGAAGAAGGGCAAGGAGGGCGATCATGCGGAGGCCCCGGCCAGCCCGGCGGTGATCCGCCCGGGGCCTGAGGGCGTGGTTTTCTACACCCTGCCCGACATCGTGGTGAACATGCAGACCGCCGAGGGTAAGGCGACCTTCCTCAAGCTGAAGTTGACCCTGGAACTGCCGGACGGCGCGGTGACCCAGCAGCTCGATCCGAACCTGCCGCGGCTGCAGGACATGTTCCAGACCTTCCTGCGCGAACTGCGGCCCGAGGACCTGTCGGGCAGCCAGGGCAGCTATCAGCTGCGCATGGAGATCCTGCGGCGGGTCAATCTGGTGATTGCGCCGGCCAAGGTGAACGCCGTCCTGATCGAGGAGATGCTCATCAACTGATCCGCAAGCTTGCGGACGGTTGAGCTTTCGCCATGGCAGACGACAGCGACATGACTGAGGACAACGGACCCGACGCCTGGGGTGGCGGCGGCGCCGAACCCGATCCCTTCGCCGGGGCCGAACGGATCCTCAATCAGGACGAGATCGACAGCCTGCTGGGCTTCGATCTGTCCGACGACGAGTCGTCGGAGCGCACCGGCATCCGCGCCATCATCAATTCGGCCCTGGTCTCCTATGAGCGCCTGCCGATGCTGGAGATCGTTTTCGACCGCCTGGTGCGGTTGATGACGACGTCCCTGCGCAATTTCACCTCCGACAATGTCGAGGTCAGCCTCGACAACATCTCGTCGATCCGGTTCGGCGACTATCTGAACTCCATCCCGCTGCCGGCCATCCTGGCGGTCTTCAAGGCCGAGGAGCTGGAGAATTACGGCCTGCTGACGGTCGATTCCAACCTGATCTATTCCATCGTCGACGTGCTGCTGGGCGGACGCCGGGGCACGGCGGCGATGCGGATCGAGGGCCGCCCCTACACCACCATCGAGCGGGTGCTGGTCCAGCGGATGGTCGAGGTCGTGCTGGCCGATGCGCGGGCCGCCTTCGAGCCCCTGACGCCGGTCTCGTTCGTGCTCGACCGGCTGGAGACCAATCCGCGGTTCGCCGCCATCGCCCGGCCGGCCAACGCCGCCATCCTGGTGAAGCTGCGCATCGACATGGAAGACCGCGGCGGGCGCATCGAGCTCCTGCTGCCCTATGCGACGCTGGAGCCCATCCGCAAGATGCTGCTGCAGCAGTTCATGGGCGAGAAGTTCGGCCGCGACAATATCTGGGAAGGCCACCTGGCCACCGAACTCTGGACCACCCAGATGGAGGTCCGCTGCGTCCTGGACGAGCTGCAGATTCCCCTGCAGCAGCTCCTGAACCTGCAGGTCGGCGACACCATCACCCTCAACGCCACGCCGGAATCGCCGGTGGAGCTGAGGGCCGGCACCATCCCCCTGACCCGCGGCCATATGGGCCGCCGCAATCACAACATCGCTGTCCGCGTCGAGGCTCCGCTCTCGCCGCAGGCCCGCAAAGCCGTGCAGAGGATCTGATGAGTCTGGTGGCGATCTCGATGAACCTGCTTCTGGCGGTGCTTCTGGCCGCAGCCCTGGTCATGGGCTGGCGGCTGAACCGCCGGCTGAAGGCCCTGCGCGACAGCCATGAGGGCTTCGCCCAGGCCGTGGCCGAACTGGACGCCGCCGCCCGGCGGGCCGAACAGGGCCTGGCCGATCTGCGCGCCGCCACCGACGAGGCCGCAGAGACCCTGGGCGACCGGGTGTCGGAGGCCCGCCAGCTCTCCACCCGACTGGAGCGCCAGATCAAGGAAGGTCCGGCCCTGCATCAGGCCGAGGAGGCCGAGCGCGCCGCCGACCGCCGTCTGGGCTCGCTGCTCTCGGGCGCCCATGAGCTGCGCCCCGCCCGTCCGCGCGCCGAGCCTGACCGCCCCACGCGGCCTCTGTCGCGTCCCATCGGCCAGCCGGTGTCGCGCATGGCCCGAGCCTTGGAAGACGATCTGTTCGACAGTCCCGACGCCGCCGGCGCGGGCGACCTGCGCAGGGCCCGCCGATGAAGTCTATTCCCCGCATCCTGCCCATCGTCGGCGTCGCCATCGGCGGCGTCCTGCTGGTCAATGCGCTCGCCGGCGCCCAGTCCCTGCCGGAGCTGGTCTCCGGAGCCCGGGCCTTCGCCGAAGAGGCCGTCGGCCAGGCGCCGGCCGAGAAGTCCGAGACCGCCGTCGCGCCGACGGGGGAGGGCGCCGACGCTGCGGCCACCACCTCGATCCCCAAGCCGGTCCAGGCCTGCGCGCCGACGGCGGCCGAACTCGCCCGTGAGGCGGGCCTGTCGCCGGCCGAGCTGCAGGTGCTGCAGAGCCTTGGCGAGCGGCGGGGTCAGCTGGACGCCCGCGAACAGTCCATGGAGACGCAACTGGCCCTGATGGCCGCAGCCGAGGCCAAGCTGGACGCCAAGGTCAAGGCGCTGAACGGCCTGAAGAGCGATATCGAGGGCCTGATGGGCCAGGCCGACGCGGCGGAAAACGCCGAGGTCGCCCGGATGGTCAAGGTGTTCGAAGGCATGAAGCCCAAGGACTCCGCGGCGCGGATGACGGTGCTCGACGACTCCGTGCGCCTGCCCATCGCCGCGGCCATGAAGGAGCGTGCGCTTTCGGCCATGCTGGCGGCCATGCCGCCGAACGAGGCCAAGAAGCTGACCGAAAGCCTGGCCAGCCGCTTCGACACCGCCCGCACCCTTGGACAGGCTCTGGAGAAGACCGAGGCTCAGGCCGCCGCCGCGGCGCCGGCCGCTGCGCCTGCGACCAAGGCGGGCGCCTGACCCCATGAATCTCCGGCGGGCCCTCCATACCGGCGTCGCAGCGGCGTGTATCGCCGCCACGGCCGCCCCGGCAGGTCTGTCGGCCCAAACTGCGCCAGCCAAGGCCGCGCCAGCCAAGGCGGCGTCTGCGCCCAGCGCCAATCCCCTTCAGGTGCGCGTCGCCCAGGCGCGGGGCTTCTCGCGCATCGAGTTCCAGTGGCGCGGCCAGGCTCGGATGACCAGCCGCCAGGCCGGCCAGGTGCTGACCCTGCGGTTCAGCCGCGACGCCGAACCGGACATGACGCGGTTGCGCGTCTCCCCGCCCAAATGGCTGAAGGGCGCCGAGGCTCGTCATGTGGGCGGCGTCCTGGAGCTGGACCTGATCCTGGAGGAGGGGGCGCAGGCCCGGACGGGCCAGGCCGACGGCGTCGCCTTCGTCAACATCTTCCCGCCCGCCGAGGTGGCCGAGGCGCCCGCTGCGCCCGCCCTGGGCCTGCCGGCCCCAGCCCCGACGGCGGCCGCGGAGCCCGAGCCTGTCCGGCCCAATCCGGTCCCTGCCGATGGCGTCGTGCGCCTGGACGCCAAGCTGCAGGGCAGCCAGGTTCTGCTGAGCTTTCCCTGGGCTGCGCCCGCGGGCGCGGCGGTGTTCCGCCGGGGCGACGCGGTCTGGGTGGTGTTCGACGCGCCCGCACGCCTGGACGTCGCCCGCGCGCCTCGTGGCCTGCGCCAGTTCGGGCGCATGGAGGCCTTCCGCGGTCCCGACTATTCCGCCGTCCGTATCTCGAGCCCCGTGAACACCCCGGTGTTCGTGATCAGCGAGGGCGCCACCTGGACCATCGCCCTGGGTCCGGGCGCCCAGGCCCAGCCGACGCCGATCCGCGTGCGCCGGGACGAGACCGGCGGCCCGGCCTCGCTGACGGCGGCGGTCTCCGGCGTCACGCGCATCGTCCGGATCCCCGACCCCATGGTCGGCGACACCCTCACCGTCGCCACGGCGCTGGGCCCGCCCAAGGGGCTGCTGTCGCGGCGCGAGTTCGTGCAGATGTCTCTCCTGCCCTCGGTGCAGGGTCTGGCGATGGAAAGCTTCGCCGAGGACATCACCCTCACGCGCCAGGGCGATCTGGTGGCCATCGGCCGGCCGGCGGGCCTGGCGCTGTCCTCGCCGTCGGCCATAGCCAACCGCCGGGAGGTCCCCAGCGGCGCCCCGCAGCCCGCCGGCCGACCGGCCCTGATCGACTACGACAACTGGCCCAAGACCGGGTCGGGCGGTTTCCTGGCGCGCTACAACGCCCTGGTGACGGCGGCGGCCGATGAGGGGATCGAGGGCGCCGAGAGCAAGGTCGCGGCCCGCATGGCCCTGGCCCGCTTCCTGGTGGGCTCGGACCTCGCCTTCGAAGCCATCGGCGTGCTCAACGACGTGGCGCGCCAGCACCCGCAGCTGCTGAACGATGCGGAGTTCCGCGGCCTTCGGGGGATCTCCCGGGTCATGGCGCGGCGCTACAAGGAGGCGGCGGCCGACTTCTCCTCGCCGGTCCTGGCTGACGATTCTTCGGCCGCCCTGTGGCGCGCCTATCTGGCGGCGGAAACCGCCCAATGGCCTGAGGCGCGGCGGGAGTTTGCGGCCGGGGCTGCGGCCTACAACCAGTTTCCCGCCGTATGGCGATCCCGCTTCGCCCGGGCCGACGCCAAGGCGGCGCTGGCCCTGGGCGATCTGGATGGCGCCAACACCCGCATCCGCATGGCGCTCGAGGAAGAGACCGACGCGGTCGAACAACTTCAGGCGCGCCTGCTGCAGGCTCAACTGTCGGAGAAGGAGGGCCAGACGGGACGGGCCCTGCGTATCTACCAAGCCGTCGCCACCGCACCCCTGGACCATATCGCCGCGCCGGCCCTGCTGGCCGCCACCCGCATCCGCTTCGAAGAAGGCGCCATCACCCCGATCCAGGCGGCGGCGGCCTATGACAGCCTGCGATTCCGCTGGCGGGGCGACGCCACCGAACTGGCCACCATCCGGGCGCTGGGCCGGCTCTACCTGACTCAGGGGCGCTATCGCGAGGCGCTGGAGGCCCTGCGCTCGGCCGGTCAGCGGCTGCCCGACCTGCCCGAAGCTATCGGTTTGCAGGCCGACCTGTCAGCCTCGTTCCGCGCGCTGTTCCTGGAGGGCCTGGCCGATGGGCTGGAGCCGGTGCAGGCGCTCGCCCTGTTCTTCGACTTCAAGGATCTGACCCCGCTGGGCGTCGATGGCGACATGATGGTCCGCCGTCTGGTCCGCCGCCTGGTGGATGTGGACCTGCTGAACCAGGCCGCCGATCTGCTGGCCTATCAGGTGGACAACCGCCTCGACGGCGTGCCCCGCGCCCAGGTGGCTACCGACCTGGCCCTGATCTATCTGATGGACCGCCGGCCCGAGCAGGCCCTGATCGCCATCAACGGTTCGCGCTCCACCGTCCTGCCCACCGCCCTGAACCGCGACCGCCGGCTGATCGAGGCCCGCGCGCTGTCGGATCTTGGCCGGCTCGACCACGCCTTGGAGGTGCTGGCCCGCGACGACTCCGCCGAGGCCCGCGACCTGCGCGCCGAGATCGTCTGGAAGCAGAAGGACTGGCCCGAAGCCGGCAAGCTGTTCGAAGCCTCCCTGGGCGAGCGCTGGAAGAGCCAGGAACCGCTTTCCATCGAGGATGAGGGCAAGCTGCTGCGGGCCGGGGTCGCCTTCAGCCTGGCCGGCGACGATGAGGCGCTCGCCCGCCTGGAGACGCGCTACACCCCCTTCCTCGAAAAGGCGCGCAATCCCGAAGCCCTTCGTGTGGCGCTGACCGGCGTGGCCACAGGCCGCATCGGGGTCGGCGAATTCGGCCGCATGACCGCCGACAATGAAGCCTTTGCCGGCTGGGTCGGCCGCATGAAAGAGAAGTTCCGCCAAGCCGCCCCAGCGGCGGCCAAGACCGCCGACGCCGGCGCTGCGCCCAAGCAAGGTTAGGCGACAGCAGCGAGCCATGTCTCGCAAGCTTCACAAAGACGACATGGACTTCGGCTAAAGCCGCCGGGCAGTTTACCGGCAACTTTCGCCGCCCGCCTGGCCGCATGGCCAGTCGCTCCCCTGCGAGCGCTATCGCGGACGTTCCTGAACCAGGGCTTAGAGGCTGCATCAGACTCAAATCCGCGGTGTGACCGCTTGAGCCGCCGCGCCCGCGCGGCGGGTGGGGGACGACTATGGTTCGATTCAGCTCGACGGGGCCTCGGGGCCTCATACTGACAACTGCCGCCCTGGTGGCCGCCTTCAGCGCGCCGGTGGCGTGGGCGCAGGCGCCCGCAGCGCAACTCGCCGGGGTCGTGCGCCAGGCCCAGACCGGCGCGCCGCTCTCGGGCGTGCTGGTGCGCATCGAGGAGACGGGCCGGACCGCCGTGACGGACTCCGAGGGCCGCTACCGGTTCGGCGCCCTGACGCCGGGCGCCTACAATCTCACCCTGCAGTATCTGGGCTTTCCGACCGGTCGTGAAACCTTGACCCTCGCGGGCGGCGAGAGCGCCGAGCAAGTTTCGGTGCTGGGCGCGGGCACGGTGACGGAGTTGGTGGTCGTCGGCCAGCGCGCCGCCCAGGCCCAGGCGCTCAGCCGTCAGTTCGCAGCCGATAATATCAGCAATATCGTTTCGGCCGACCAGGCCGGCCGCTTCCCCGATCTGAACGCCGCGGAGTCCCTGCGTCGCATGCCCGGCGTCTCGGTGCAGCGGGAGGTTGTCGCTGGCGAGGGCCGCTACGTCTCCATCCGCGGCTTGGACAGCGGCCTGAACAACACCCAGATCAACGGGATGAACGCCGCTCAGCCGGAGAAGGAAAACCGGCGGGTGCCGCTGGACATGGTGCAGACCGCGGCCCTGTCTTCGATCACCGTGCACAAGACCCTGCTGCCCGACCATGAGGCTGACGGCATCGGCGGCGCGGTGGTGCTGGAGACGGCGACTGCCTTCGACTTCGCCGGAAACGTCATCGACCTGACGCTCAGCGGCTTTCATCACGACCTGGCGGGCGAGACGAGCCCGATGATCCAGGCGACGGCGGCGCGCCGGTTCGGCGATCAGCAGCAGTTCGGCGTCCTGGTCTCGGCCGCTTGGTCCAAGCGCAAGACCCAGGGCTTCGTCTTCTACAATGACGAGGACTACCTGGCCTATGTGGAGGACGATCCCAGCGCAGGGGTCACGCCCCTGCAGTTTCACCTCACCCAGTACGAGGATGATCGGGAGAATATCTCGGCCAATCTGGCGCTGAACTGGGCGGTTTCGGACGCCACCGAGCTGACCTTCAAGGGCAGCTATAATCGGCTTTACGACCAGGAACTCAGCCGCGCCCTCTATTTCGAGGCCGGGACCGACGAGTACGATGACGACGGCGCCCTGATCCTCACCGAGCCGGGCACGGCCTCGATCTTCAATCAGTATGAAGAGACCGAGCTTACCCAGCAGTCCTATGTTCTGAGCGGCGTGACCCATAGCGGGGCCTTCACCTACGAGTACGGCCTGGGCTTCTCCACCGGCGTGCGCAATGAGCCCTTTGATAACGAAGTCGCCTTCCAGGTCGAGCTGGACAGCAATCTGCTGGACTATGATCTGTCGGGCGATTTTCCGCGGCCCAACCTGTCGGCGGCCGATCTGGCCCGCATCGCCGATCCCGCGAACTATGAGCTCGGCTACAACGACATCGATATCGATGACCAAGAGAACACCCGCTACGCCGCGCACATCGACATCACCTATGAGCCGGCGTCCGACTTGCTGCGCAGCGTAAAGGTCGGCGCCAAGGCCGAGCGCTCCAAGCGCGTCCTGACCGAAGGCAATGTGATGGAGCTGGAAGGCCCGCTCAGCCTCACCGACTTCGGCGTCGGCCCGCTGGTGGATGTCTCGGCCACAGGGGCGCCCTACGCGCCGTATCTCTCGCTGAACATCGACCAGGTGAAAGCCTGGCGCGCCTATTCTCAGATGCTGGTCGACACCGATCCCGACTTCGAGAACGCCTATGTCGAGGATGGCGTGATCCCGCTGGACGCCGACAGCTATGAGAGCCGCGAGGACGTCTTCGCGGCCTATGCCATGGCCAAGGCCGACTGGGGCGCTTGGGAAGTGATCGGCGGCCTTCGCGTGGATCACACCAAGGTCGAGTCGGACAACTGGGAGGCGGTCGAACTCGAAGACGCCGATCCGCAGTTCCGCCGCATCACCGGCAAGGCCGACTACACCAGCTGGCTGCCGCGGGTTCAGGTCAATTATCGCCCGTCCGACAATCTGGTGTTCCGCGGGGCCTTTTTCACCTCCATCGCCCGGCCCGAACCGCTTTTCATCTCCGGCGCGACGGAGATCGAGGAAGATGATGGCGAGGTCGATGTCACGATTGGCAATCCGGGCCTGAAACCGGCCTACGCCTATAATTTCGACCTGGGCGTGGAGCGCTATTTCGGCTCGATCGGGGTGATCTCGGCTGGCGTCTACTACAAGCGGATCGAGCGCTTCATCTTCAGCGGCATCGCCATCGAGGCCGAGGGCGATCGGGCGCGTTTCGAGAACGATCCCCGCCTGGCCGGCAAGGTCATCGACGACATCGTCACCTATGCCAATGGCGAGGACGCCACGGTCTATGGGGCGGAGTTCAACCTGGTCCGGCAATTCATCGAACTGCCGGGCGCCTGGAACGGCCTGGGCGCCTACGCGAACGCCACCTTCCAGAGGAGCGACGCCGATACGGGCGTCGAGGGCATTGAGGGTGGCGACTTCTTCAATGCGCCGGAAACGATCTTCACCGGCGCGGTCACCTACCAGAAGCACGGGGTCGAAGCGACGCTGGCCTATGGCTGGCGCGACAGCCAGGCGGTGCGGTTCTCCAGCTACGGGACCCGGATTGTCGAGGAGCCCTATGGCTCGCTGGACGGTCAGTTCCGTTACGCCCTGACGTCCAAGGCCAGGATCTTCGTCAATGCGGTCGACCTGCTGAACGATGGCGACAAGCCCATCGTCGATGAACGCTATGGCGAGGGATCGCGGTACCTGGAGGGGGCCACCTATAGCGGGCGCACCGTCACATTCGGCGTCAACTATCGCTTCTAGGGCCTGAGGAGATGGTGATGGACTGGCCGGAGCGGGTGTTTAACGACAAGGGGCGCGCCGCTCCGGCGCGGACAGGGCGAGGGGAGCCGATCTCCGCGCTCATTGACCGCCGTCGCCTGTTGCTGGGGGCGGCGGCGCTGTCCCTGGCGCCCGTCGCGGCGTCGGCGGCGGGCGGGCTGGGCTTCCCGCCGCTCTCGCTTTCGATCGGTCCGCGTGAGGCGATCGCGGCGGGCTATCGCCGCGACATCGTCCTGCGCTGGGGCGACCCCCTTTGGTCGAACGCCGCGCCCTTCGACCCGAGCCGCCCGGATTCTGACGCTGCGGCGCGGCAGTTTGGATTTAACAACGACTACACGGCCTTCCTGCCCCTGGAGGACGGCGAGCCCGACCGCGGCCTGTTGGTGGTCAATCACGAATACCCGAACCCGCACCTGATGTTCGGCGCTCTTCAGGAGGCGTCCGCCGCAGCGGAGATGAGCCTGGAGCAGGTGCGCGTCACCATGGCCGCCTGCGGGATGTCGGTGGTCGAGCTCCGCCGCGCAAATGGTGTCTGGAAGGCTGTTCTGGACAGCCCCTTCAACCGCCGGGTGACGGCGACCACGCCTGTGCGCATCTCCGGCCCGGCGGCGGGACATCCCAGGCTGCGGACGGCCGCCGATCCCAGCGGGCGCGCCGTGTTGGGGACCCACGACAACTGCAATGGCGGCGTCACCCCCTGGGGGACGGTGCTGTCAGGAGAGGAGGGTTCGGCCGACTTCTTCGGCGGTGATGTCAGCCGCCATCCCGACCCGGCGCATCTGGCGCGCAATCACTATGCCGACCTGGAGCCCCACGGCCGATACGGCTGGGCCCGGGCCGATCGTCGCTTCGACATCAATCACGAGCCCAACGAGCCGAACCGCTTCGAGTGGGTGGTGGAGATCGACCCCTTTGACCCTGACGCTGCGCCCGTGAAGCGCACGGCTCTGGGCCGCTTCGCCCATGAGGGCGCCCAATGCGCTCTGGCTCCGGACGGCCGGGTGGTCGTCTATCTCGGCGACGACTGGGAATATGAGTACTGCTACCGCTTCGTCACGGCGCAGCCCTTCGATCCGAACAACCGTGCGGCCAACCGCGACCTGCTCGACGAGGGCGTCCTCAGCGTCGCCCGCTTCTCGGCCGAAGGGACGGTGGATTGGCTACCCCTGGTCTACGGCGTCGGACCGCTGACGACTGAGAACGGCTTCCACAGCCAGGGCGACGTGCTGGTCGAGACCCGCCGCGCGGCGGACCTGTTGGGCGCCACGCCGATGGATTCGCCCGAGGGCTATCTGCCGGACCCGAAGACCGGGCGCATCATCATCGCCCTGACCGGCGCCGACGAGGCTCGGACCGCCGGGACCAACGCCGCCAATCCCCGGGACGAGAACGCCGCGGGCCATCTGCTGGAGCTTGTCCCGCCCGATACCGGCCTGGGACCAGACCACGCCGCCGATCGCTTCGCCTGGACCATCTTCGCCCTTTGCGGCGACCCCGCCAAGCCGGGGGAGGGGGCGCGCTTCCATCCCGCGGCTGGGCCCGAAGACTGGTTCGAGGCGCCGGACAACCTGGCCTTTGATGCGGTCGGCCGCCTCTGGGTCTGCACAGACGGACCCGGACGCCGGGACCACGACGGGCTCTGGGTGATGGCCACAGACGGCGAGGCCCGCGCCTGGCCGCGCCTCTTCTATTCGCCGCCCGCTGGGGCTGAGTGCTGTAGTCCGGCCTTTACGCCGGATGGATCGGGTCTGTTCCTGGCGGTCCAGCACCCCGCCGAAGGGGCGGCCTCGCTGGCGGAGGTCACAGAGCGCTGGCCAGAGCGTGATCCGGCCCTAGCGCCCCGGCCCTCGGTGATCTTCATCAGCCGCATCGACGGGGGTTCGATCCTGGGTCAGCACACCTGACGACATCGGTATTGAAGCCACGAATCCTTTGACCTGCCGCCGTGCGCCGTGGCTTCGTTCGGCAAACAGCATATCGGAGGAGGTCTGGGCGATGGCGCAGTTCGGGAGCTATCAGAACGAGATCTATGGGCTGGGCCTGCGCGGCGTGCTGCCCGGCGTGCCGGTGGACTATGCGACCCTGGTCAAGCGGGCCACGGCGGCCATGCCAGGTCATGTGCTCAACTACGTCCAGGGCGGCTGCGGCGACGAGTTCACCCAGGACCAGAACGCGGCGGCCTTCCACCACTGGGGCATGGTCCCGCGCATGATGGTCGAGACCAGCGTGCGGGATCTGTCTGCCGACCTGTTTGGCCACACCTATCACTCCCCGCTATTCATGGCGCCGATCGGCGTGACGGCCATGTGCAGCCAGGACCAGCACGGCGACATCGCTGCGGCCCAGGCCTCGGCCATGACCGGCGTGCCCATGGTGGTCTCGACCCTCGGCAATGACACCCTGGAAGATGTGGCCCCGCACCTGGGCGACACGCCTGGCTTTTTCCAGCTCTACACCCCGCGCAACAAGGACCTGGCCGAGAGCCTGATCCGACGCGCCGAAGCCGCCGGCTATCGCGGGATCATCGTCACCCTGGATACCTGGGTGACCGGGTTCCGCCCCCGGGACCTGAACGCCGGCAACTTCCCCCAACTGCGCGGCCACGTGCTGAAAAACTACACCGCCGATCCGGTCTTCCAGAAGCTGCTCGGCAAGGACGCCTCGGAGTCGCCGGCCGAGGCCGTGGCCCTGTGGGGCTCGCTGTTTGGCCGGCCCATGCTGTGGGAAGACATCGCCTGGCTGAAGTCCGTCACCAAGCTGCCGATCATCCTGAAGGGTATCTGCCATCCGGACGACGCGCGGAAGGCCGTCGATATGGGCGCCGACGGCATCTACTGCTCCAACCACGGCGGCCGGCAGGCCAATGGCGGCATCGCGGCCATCGACATGCTGCCCGATGTGGTGAAGGCCAGCGGGGACGTGCCCGTCTGGTTCGACTCCGGCATCCGCTCGGGCTCCGACGTGGTCAAGGCCCTGGCCATGGGCGCGGCGGCCGTGGGCGTAGGGCGCCCCTTCGTCTACGGCTTGGCCCTGGATGGCGCGGCCGGCGCAGCCCACGTCCTGAAGTGCATCCTGGCCGAGGCCGATCTCTTCATGGCCGTGAACGGTATGCCGACCCTGGCCGACCTGAGGCGCGAGGGCGTGCGGCGGCTTTAGGCGCGTCTGGCCCTTGGCTCAGACAAGGGGTCACAAAGGACACGAAGGTCAGCGAAGGCCACGAAGAGCGGAGCCGCCAGACCCTTTGTGTCCTTTGCGCCCTTCGTGTCCTGTCGTCGTCTCAGCGCTGACGCGCCTTGGCGTTCAGGAGCCGCTGACGTCTTCGGTGTAGAGCGTGCGCAGGCGTTGGATGTCCGCCGCATCGACCTCCAGTTCGGCGGCCAAGTAGCCCTCGACGCCGCCATAGCGGCTGTCGATCTCGGCGAAGAAGGCCTCGAGATAGGGGCGCTCGACGCCGCCCAGGACCTCCAGAACGTCGGCCGGCATCCCGGCCATAGGGCCGGAGTCGCCCGAGATCCGGTGGTGCTGGTTCGACAGCAGGAAGTCCTCGATCACCGTCTCGCGCGGCACACCCAGGGCCGAGAGGATCAGGGCGGTCTGCACGCCCGTGCGGTCCTTGCCGGCCGAGCAGTGATAGAGGATGGCGCCGTCGTCGCCCTCCAGCAGTTCGGCGAACACGGCGCGGAACTGGGTCTTATGGCTGTCCACCACGGCCGGATAGAAGGCGGTCATGGCCGCGCGCACCTTGTCGGCGCTGGGGCCATCGGCGAAGGCGGCCATGAAGGCCGAGATGTCCATCTCATAGTCGTGGCTGACCATGGTGGCGCCGGTCTGCGGCCAGCGGGTCGGCTCGTCCTGGCGCTCACCGACCGAGCGCAGGTCGTAGACATAGCGGATGTCCAGATCCTGGATCTTGGCGAAGTCGTCGGGGTTGAGGCCCGACAGCGCCGCCGAGCGGTAGATCTTTCCCCAGCGCACGAAACGGCCGTCCTGGGTCTCATAGCCGCCGACATCGCGGAAGTTCATGGCGCCGGCCAGCGGCACCAAGCGTTCGGCCAGGCGGTACCGGGTTCCGTCCGCCGCGCGGAGCATGAAGTAGTGACGGGCCTCAGGGGAGGCCGGCGCCACGCTGTGGCGGCCGTCCCCGTCGGCGGACGAGATCAGGGTCATCTGTTCGAGGGACGCCTTCGGGTCGTGGCCCATGAAGACGTCGACCGCCGCGCCGTTGGTCTCGGTCCAGGATAGGGCCAGGGCGCCGTCCGGACCTCGGTGGGCCTCAGCGTTGACGATGGCGGCCTGGGCTGTTCCGGCGAAGAGGCAGAGCGCGGAAATCAGGGCGCCGCGGCGGGCGGTCGATCGCATCATGAGGAATCTCCAGATCAGTAGGTGAAGCGGATGCCGGCCATCCAGCGGGCGCCGATCTGTTCGACTTCCGTCGGGAACTGCTCGGAGCCCTCATAGGCGACATAGACTTCGTCGGTGAGGTTGTTGGCGTCGAGGAAGAGGCTGAGGCGGTCGTTGACAGCGTAGCGCAGGGACAGGTCCAGGCTTTCGGTGGCCGCCCGGAACTCGCCCGAGCCCAGGCCGCCGATGGTGTCCTGCCAGTCGTCGCGCCACTGGTAGCTGAGGCGGGCCGACAGGCCATACTTCTCGTAGAAGACCGAGGTGTTGAGGATCCGCTCCGAGGTGCCGGGGAACTGCTCGGTGCGGCCGTCCTGGGTTTCGAAATCGCCCTTCAGGAAGGTGACATTGCCCTGGAAGCCCAGGCCGCTCCAGGCGCCGGGCAGGAACTCGAACTGCTGCAGATAGGCCAGCTCCAGGCCATAGAGCTTGCCGCGGCCGCCATTGAGGGTGGTGGTGTAGTCATAGCCCGTCCGGTCGACCCCGGTGGCGTCGAAGCGGTCGTCGGTGACTTTGGAGACCGCGTCGTAGAGCACATTGTCCACCGACCGGTAGAAGGCGCTGACCGAGGCCAGGCCCGCGCCGGTCAGATAGCGCTCATAGGCGCCATCGAGACCGATGGTGCGTTCCGGCTCCAGGGTCGGGTTGCCGCCGGTGACGCTGCGGCCGATGTCGTTGATCGAGGCGCCGGCGCGGACCGTGCCGAAGGACGGGCGGGCGATGCCGGTCGAGAGCGCCACGCGAAGGACGGTGTCGGCGTCCAGGTCGTACTTCACATTGATGCTGGGGAAGATCGAGGTGTCTTCGTTCTCATAGGCCGCCGGCGTGGTGGCGGTTCCCACGGTCACGAACCCGTCGATGGTCTGTTCGAACCGCTCGACCCGGGCGCCGGCGACGATCTGGGCCGCGCCGATCTCCCACTTGGCCGAACCATAGGCCGACAGGAGCTTTTCGGTGATTTCGTAGCGGCCATCGGGGGCGTTGTTGGCCGCAGGATTGTAGAGGCCGGCGGCTTCCAGCCGGTCGAGCAGGGCCATGAGGTCCTGCCGCATGGCCTTGTTGTCCACATAGTTCACGTCGAACCCGCGGGCGAAGCCGCTGGTCCACCGCTGGTCCGTCACATAGTCGGCCGCGCTGAACGTGGCGCCGATCCGCGGAAGCAGGGCTGGCAGGACTAGGGTGTTGCTCTGCGACAGCAGATTGCCGCTCACCGTCCGGTCATCATACTCGGCGCCCAGACGCACGGTGACCGGCGTGGCGCCGAACATCGCGTCGCGCGCGGCGTCGATCTTGTAGACGTAGGATTCCGAGGTCACCGCGCCTTCCAGCGGGAGGGCGATGTTCACCGGGAAGGCGGTCTGGTTGAGGGCGCTCAGCGGCGCGCCGCTGGCGAACGTCCCGGCGGTCGCGCCGGGCACGGTCGTGGCCAGCGAAATCGTCGGGAACTTGGCGTCGGTCTTGTCGTAGGTCAGCGAGGCGCGCTGGAGGTTAGAGCCCTGCTGGGCGAGGATCAGCGGCAGTTCGGTGGTGTTCTCAGTCTCGGTGTAGTTGAGCCGCCATTCGACGCTCCAGTCGTTCAGCTGGTGGTCGCCGCCAATGGTGTTCAGCCAGTTGGAATTGCCGTAGTAGCCGTCATTGAAGGTGCCGCGATAGGGCACGCCCACCAGGTCGCCGCTGTCGAAACCGCGGGTCCCGCTCAGAGCCGAGCTCAGCTGGAACACGTACTGGTCGCGCTGCTCGTTGTCCTTGAACTCGGTGTAGAGGCTCTTGGCGAACAGGCGGTGATCGTCGTTCGGGCGATATTCGACGCCGAACAGGCCGCCATTGCTCTCGCGCACCAGCCGATAGCTGCGGATATCCAGGATGGTCGGACCGATGTCGTCATAGGCGAATTCGCGGTTGTCGGTGACCTGTTCGCGGCTGTAGTGCGAGCCGGCGATGATCACGCCGAACTGGTCGCCGGACCAGGAGGCGCGCGCGGCGTACTGCTCCTGCTGACCGCCGCCCAGGTTCATCTCGCCCAGGCCCACATCGCCGGTGAGGGCGAAGCCCGCCTTGTCGAAGGGGGAGAAGGTCCGCAGGTTCACCCGCGCGACGATGGCCTCGGCCGTCATGTCCGGCGTCAGCGACTTGTTGACCTCGAGCGCGCTGAGGATCACCGCCGGCACGGCGTCGAAGCGGAAGGCGCGCTGGCCGCCGCCTTCATCCACCCCGATGGCGTTGATCCCGTCGATGGAGACGCTGGTCCAACGGTTCGGCGCGCCGCGCACCTGGATGTAGCGTTCCTGGCCCTGGTCGCGCTGGACGGCGACCGAGGGAATGCGGGCCAGGGCCGCGGCGGAATTCTGATCTGGAAACTGGCCGACCGTGTCGGCGGCGATGACGCTGACCAAGTTATCGGCGTTGCGCTGCTCGGCGATGGCCGCCCGCTGGCTGCCGACGATTGAGCCGGTGACGATCAATTCGTCCACCTGTGCGTCCTGCGCCTGAGCCAGGCCAGCCCAGAGGACCGTGCCGCCCATCAGGGTCGATGCGAAGAGAATGTGTTTGCGAGTCACGAGGTTGCCCCACCCGAGAAAATGTGGCGCTCACCTATCAGTTCGAACGAACGTACAGCTTGAAGGTCCTGTGAAACTTTCGCGAACAATCGTTGATGGAGCCACGAAAGCGGCCTTTAAGCCCGTGCCGCGCGGCGGACCGGGGCTGGCGTCAGGACTCAACTAGAACGATTGTACAGGGCTGGCGGTGATCGCGAACGGCGCTATGCTGGCGCCCATGCAGTCCAACGCCGCCTCGTTTTCCGCCCGTGATCGGCTGATCGCCACGGCTTCCGAATTGCTCGCCACGGGAGGCCTGCGCAGCGTTACGGCGCGCGCTCTGGCTGAGCTGACCGGGCAGAGCGCCTCGGCGGTCAACTATCACTTCGCCGGTCGGGAAGGCCTGCTGGCGGCCACCTTCGAAGCCGCCGCCACGCAGGCGGCGGAATACCGCGGGGCATGGGCGAGCAGTTTGGCCGCGGCGCCGCCGCGTGAGGCCTTCTCCGGCTGGTACGCCGCCGTCATCCTGCAGCGGGTCGCCGCCGCGCCGGCCTTTCTGGTCCTTCGTGAAATGCGGCACGACGCGGCGCGGTCGTCGGCCCATCGGGGGCTGGCTCGGCGGGAGCTGGAGGCGTCAGACGCCTTCTGGCGGCAGGCGGTGGCGGCCTTCCAGCTGCCGCCCGGCGCCGCAGAAGCCTGCGCCGACTTCGCCGAGGCGATCCTGGGCATTCATGGCGGCGCGCCGGACTATCCCGATCAGACCGCCTGGCTGATCGAAACCGTCCACCGCCACTGTGCCCGACTGGGCGGGGCGCGGGGGCCGACGCGGGGATGGGACGGCTGGCGTCAGCTCGCCCGCGCCCGGTCGGGCCTGGCCGAACGCGCCGAGGCCAGGCTGGCCGGGGGCGCGGGGCGCATCGCCGCGGCCGCCGCCGAGGTGCTGGGGCGAGAGGGCCTGGCGGGGCTGACCCATCGGGCCGTCGCTGCGGAGGTCGGACTTTCCCTTGCGGCTGTCAGCGGCGCCTTCCCCACCCGGGCCGGCCTGGTCCGCGCCGCCTTCGATCACCTGATCGCCTCGATCCACACCGTGCGCAGCGGCGTTGTGCCCGATCCCGGCGTTCGGCGGCCCATAGCCGAACTGGCCGTGGAGATGGCCGAAGCGCTGTTCGACGCCGACGGGGCGGCGCCCCCGGGTCTGCTGGCGCTTGATGAACTGCTGACCGCGGCGATCCGGGAGCCGGACCTGCGCCGGGACGCCGAGGACCTGCGCGCTTCGCGTGGCGAAAATTCCGCGACCCTGCTCCTGCGGATGAACCATGCGACGGATCCGGTGGATGGCCTGGACGCCCATATCCTGTCCATCGTGGCCACCGGCGCCATGCGTTCGGCCTATGCCCTGGAGCCGTCGGCGCGGCGGGCCTGGCTCGCCAAGCGGCTCACAACCTCGCTCGCGGCGCTGTTCGGCTAGAGCCTGATGCGATCAGACGGGCCGTCTGATCGTTGAATCAGGCTCTAAATCCTAAGTCCTGAGCGCGTTTCGCCCCGATAACCGGTTCCCACTTATCGGAACGCGCTCCAGGCCCGGCCAAGTCAGGCGGCTAGGCTTGGCGACCCTATCCTCCGCCGGCGCCGCGCTGGAAGCTCTCGACCAGACTGCCGGCGACAAGTCGCCAACCGTCCACCAGGACGAAGAAGATCAGTTTGAACGGCAGCGAGATGACCACAGGCGGCAGCATCATCATGCCCATGCTCATCAGCACGCTGGCCACCACCAGGTCGATGACCAGGAAGGGCACAAACAGCAGGAAGCCGATCTCGAAGGCCCGTTTCAGCTCCGAGATCATGAAGGCCGGGGTGACGATGCGCAGGGGCAGGTCGGCGACCGTCGCCGGCTGCTCGATCTCCGACAGGCGCACGAACAGGGCCAGGTCTTCGCGATCGACCTGGGAGAGCATGAAGGTCTTCACCGGCGCGCCGGCGGCCTCAAAGGCCTGGGGCAGCTCCATCTCCTGGTCGAGCAGGGGGCGGATGCCGTCCTCGTAGGAGCGCTCGAAGGTGGGCGCCATGATGATGGCGCTGAGGAACAGGGCCAGGCTGATGATCACCGCATTGGGCGGGCTCTGCTGAAGGCCAAGGGCGGTGCGCAGCAGCGACAGCACGACCACGATCCGTACGAACGAGGTGGTCATGATGACGATAGACGGCGCCAGCGACAGCACGGTCAACAGGCCGACCAGCTGCACCACCCGCTCGGTCAGGCCCGCGCCGGTTCCGAGGTCGATGTTCAGCGCCTGGGCGTGGGCCAGGGTGGGACCCAGCATGCTGACCAGGGTGACCAGCACGGCGAGGCCGGCGGCGCGGCGCCAGTCGGCGGTGGGCAGGGCGGTCAGGCTGCGAAGAAATGCGCGCATCAGGCGTCGGCCTTGGGTTTGGGCTTGGAGGCCTTGCGGCGGACGGACGTGGGCGTCGCCGCGACCGCGGCGGGGCTGACCGGCTGCGATGTCAGAACCTGACCCTCGCCCAGCAGCAGGAGCTTTTCGTCCCCGTCGCAGGACACCAGGACCAGGCGACGGCTGGGGTCGAGCACCAGGGTCTCCACCACCGCCAGCCGGCGTTCGGCGCGGTGGGGGGCGAGGCGGCTCATGACGTCGGGGCCAAAACGGCGCATGGCCACGGCGGCCAGGCCGATGAGGCCGACCGTGATGGCGAGAGCGAAGACCGCCCGGGCGAAACTGGCGAAATCCATGGGCGTACCTGTCCGGCGCACGGGCGTCGGTCTGGCCCTGGTTTGCCGCAGACACTCTTAAGGAGCGATTAACCCTGTTTATTCACCATGTTGGGTATGAACCTGGCCGACATCCCCCTGTTCTCGATGCTGCGTGGCCGTATGGGCCATCTGGGCGAGCGCCAGCGGCTGATCGCCCAGAACGTCGCCAACTCCGAGACGCCCGGCTACCAGCCCCAGGATGTGAAGGCCTACAGCTTCCAGGCCCAGGTCCGCGGCGTGCAGATGGCCCAGGCCGGCGCGCCCGCCCGCACCCAGGCTGCGCATCTCAGCGGCACGGTCAATCGCACGGCGGCCTCGGCGACCTTCAAGTCGATCCGCACCAAGGATTCCGAGACCACGCTCGACGGCAATTCGGTGGTTCTGGAAGAAGAGATGATGAAGATGTCGGAGGCGCGCATGGCCTATGACGCCGCCGTCGGCTTCTACCAGAAATCCCTCAATCTGCTGCGCACCGCAGCCCGCCCGCCCGGGCGCTGATCTGCGGAGGATGACCGATCATGGCTGAGATCAAAACCACCCAGGGCGCGGCCCAGGCGATCGCCGCGACAGCGCTGCGGGCGCATCAGGCGCGGATGCGGGTCATCGCCGAGAACCTGGCCAACGCCAACTCCACCTCCCGCGAGGCCGGCGGCGATCCCTATCGCCGGCAGGTGCCCGTGTTCGAGCCCAGCCGCATCGATGCCGGCCAGGGGGTGCGGATGGCCAAGGTCCAGGCCGATCCCAGCGCATTCCGCACCGAGTACGAGCCGGGCCACCCTTCGGCCGACGCCGCGGGCTATGTGAAGCTGCCCAACGTCAACACCCTGGTGGAGGCGATGGACATGCGCGAGGCCCAGCGGGCCTACGAGGCCAACCTCAATGTGATCGAGACCGCGCGCGCCATGGAGATGCGCGTCCTCGATCTGCTCAAGCGCTAAGGACGGACGCTAGGCCATGATGACCCCGCTCGCCGCCGCCAAGGCCTATGCCGCCACCCAAGGCGCCGCGCTCCCCTCCGTGGGCGGAGGCGCAGCGACCGGCGGGACCGACTTCGGCGCCATGCTGAAGAACGTCATGGAAGAGAGCGTGCAGACCTCGCGCACCGCCGAGACCCAGATGGCCGCCCACGTCCAGGGCAAGGCCCAGCTGGTCGACGTGGTCACCGCCATCTCCGCCGCCGAGGCGAGCCTGGAAACCGTGATGGCTGTCCGCGATCAGGTGATTTCCGCCTATCAGGAAATCATGCGGATGCCGATCTGACATAGCCATAGCGCCTGAGGCTTGGCCTGCCGCCGGCCGCCAGATAGGCGCTCTTGCGCTGCGCCAGGCCGTCGCCGGCCAGGGCTGCGACCTCGTCCTGCCCCACCCCATAGAGCCGGGCGTTGTTGCCGCCGAAGACGGCGGTCTTCACCGGCCCATCGGCGGCGCCCAGCTCGGCGAAGCCGTGGGCGCGTCGCATGTCCTCAGGAATCTCCAGCCGGCGCAGGCCTTCGATCTGCCACTGGGGCGAGCCGGTCCAGACGGCGTCGGTCCCCCAGCACACGTGGTCGGTGCCCAGGCCGCGGATCAGAATCCCCATCAGGGCGGCGCACACCCGCGGCTCGGCGACCATGGTCTGGGCGAAGACCTGGCCAAGGTCGGCATAGACGTTGTCCACGCCGTATTTTTCCGGGATTTCCGCCAAGTCGCTCACCCAGTCCAGGCGGCCGGTCTGTTCGAACTGGGCCAGGGCCTTGGCCGGGTCCCCCAGGCGATAGGCCGAGTGGTAGATGACGAAGGTGAGGTCGGGCCAGTCCTTGGCCGCCTTGCCCACGTCGCGCACGTCGGCGAAGGGCGCCAGGTGCGGGAACTGCGCCTCGACCTCGGTCGAGAACAGTCCCTTGTGGACGCAGACGATCTTGGACCCCGCCGCGGCCATCTTCTCATAGCCCTTGTAGGCCACGGCCTCGTCGTCCATCCGCCAGGGATAGCGGCTGGTGGCCTTGTGGGTGTTGTCGCCGACCGTGTAGCCCTTGAGGGAGTCCGGGCGCAGTTCCAGGGCCGCGTCCAGGTCATCCAGCCATCCCGGCGCGCCCGGCGTGAAGATGGCGTGGGTGAACAGGCGCCGGCCGCCCGCCTCGGCGTTCACCCGCTCGCGGGCCTTGGCCATCTGGCTGTTGGTCAGGAACCAGTCTTCAGGAATGTCCGAGGGCGCGCTGGAGATCAGGGCGGCCTTGGTGTCGCTGTCGAGGAAGACCTCCTTGATGTAGTTGTCGAACTTCAGGTCCTCGAGGGACTGAGGCTTGCCCGAAAGGTCCGGGTTCCAGCCCTGGCGGCCCACGGCTTCGCGCATCCGCACAAATCCAGTCAGCCGGGTGTCGTCCCGCAGGAAGTGGGTGTGCATGTCCATGATGAACTGGCCGCGCAGGGCGTCGGATCGCGCCTGGGCCATGTCGGGCGTCGCGGCCTCGGCCCGGCTGGCGGAGAAGACCGGTCCATAGACGTCGTTCAGCGCCACGAAGGCGGCCGCCATGCCAGCCGAGGTCTGGAAGAAGCGGCGGCGGCTCAGGCCCTGATGGCGGGAGAGATCGGCCCCCATCTCCATCAGCCGCGCCTGCACCTCGCGCTGGCGGGGCGTCTGGGCCTGGGGCGCATATTCATCGCTGGCGACCATCTGGACCGGGATCGGCGTGCGCGGCGAGGCGGCCTCCGCCGGCTCGAGCCCCGCCTTGTCGTCGTCACTGAGAAAGCCCAACGGCGTCATCCCTCACTATGCGGTCGGTCGAGCCTAGCCTCTGAGCGGCGGCTTGTGGGACACATGCCGGTGAAGCCCGGCGTCGTCGGGGGAGCCCAAGGACGGTGAGCGTGTTAGGTCTGGCGCATGGCTGAACCCCGCATCGCGCTGGCGCGCGTCACCAAGACCTATGGCGCGCATGTCGCCCTGTCCGAGGCGAGCCTCACGGTTGAGGCCGGAGAGTTTGTCGCCCTGGTGGGCGCTTCTGGCTCGGGCAAGACCACCCTGCTCAAAACCATCAACGGCCTGATCGCGCCGGACGCCGGCGAGGTGCGGATCGAGGGCGAGGCGGTCGGGGCTCTGGCGCCGCACATTTTGCGCCGGCGCATCGGCTACGTCTTTCAGGAAGTCGGCCTCTTCCCCCACCTGACGGTGGCCGAGAATATCGCCATCACGCCCAAGCTGCTGGGCTGGGACAAGGCCCGTCGCGCCGCCCGGGCCGCCGAACTGCTCGATCTGGTGGCCCTGCCGCGGGAGATGGGGAGCCGGTTCCCCGCCGCCCTGTCAGGCGGGCAGCAGCAGCGGGTCGGCGTGGCCCGCGCCCTGGCGGCGGAGCCGCACATCGTCCTGATGGACGAGCCCTTCGGGGCGCTTGATCCGCTGACCCGCGACGCGCTGGGCGAGGACTATCGCGCCCTGCATGAGCGCCTGAACCTGGCCACGGTCATGGTCACGCACGACATGACCGAGGCGCTGCTGCTGGCCGACCGCATCGTGGTGGTGGCGCAGGGCCGCCTGATCGCCGACGGGACGCCGCAGGCGCTCGCGGCCTCGACCGAGCCCGAGGTCGCCGCCCTGCTGGCCGCCCCGCGCCGGCAGGCCGAGCGGCTTCGCGCCCGCCTGGGAGAAACCGCATGAGCTCGCAGGTCGAGGCGGCCTTCGCCCGCCTGCCGGAATATCTCGCCTGGCACGTCCTGCTCAGCGCCTCGGCGCTGGGGCTTGGCCTGTTGATCAGCCTGCCGCTGGCCGTGGCCGCCAGCCGCAACCGCCATATCCGCTGGCCGGTGCTGGCCGGCGCCAGCCTGATCCAGACCATTCCCAGCCTCGCCCTGCTGGCGCTCTTCTTCCCGCTGCTGCTGGTGATCTCCGCGGCGAGCGAGGACCTGATCGGTCACGGCTTCTCCGCGCTCGGCTTCCTGCCGGCCCTCCTGGCGCTCACCCTCTATTCGATGCTGCCCATTGTGCGGAATGGGACCACCGGCATCCTCTCGGTAAGTCCGGCCATCATCCAGGCGGCCGAGGGCGTTGGCATGACGCCTCGCCAGCGGCTGTTCCAGGTGGAGCTGCCCCTGGCGGCGCCGGTCATCATGGCCGGGGTGCGGACCGCGGCGGTCTGGACCATCGGGGCGGCCACGCTCTCGACGCCGGTCGGTCAGACCAGCCTGGGCAACTACATTTTCTCAGGCCTGCAGACCGAGAACTGGGTGCTGGTGTTGTTCGGCTGCGCAGCCTCAGCCCTGCTGGCCATGGTCACCGACCAGCTGCTGGGGCTGATCGAGGCCGGCGCCGCCAAGCGGGACGTCAGGCGCGCGGCGATCGGCGCGGCGGGCATTCTGATCGGCGTGATCGTCGCCCTGACGCCGCTGATCAGTTTCGGCAAGCCCGCCAGCTATGTGGTCGGCGCCAAGAACTTTTCCGAGCAGTACATCCTGGCCGAGATGATCGCCGAGCGGATCGAGGACCTGGGCGGTGAGGCGCGGATGAAGGAGGACCTGGGTTCCGCCATCGCCTACCGCGCCTTGGCCTCGGGCGAGATCGACGTCTATGTCGACTATTCCGGCACGCTCTGGGCCAATGTCCTGAACCGGGAAGACAATCCCGGGCGCGAGGCGGTGCTGGAGGAACTGACGAAGGAACTCGCCGAGCGGGACGGCGTCCTGGTGCTGGGTTCGCTGGGCTTCGAGAACGCCTATGCGCTGGCCATGCGCCAGGATCGCGCCGCCGAACTGGGGATCGAAAGCCTGGATGATCTGGCGCGGCGCTCGGCCAGCCTGACCATGGGCGGCGACCTGGAATTCTTCGCAAGGCCCGAGTGGACGGCGATCAATGAGGCCTATGGCTTCGACTTCCGGGCGCGCCGCTCCTACCAGCCCACCTTCATGTTCCGGGCCGTCACGTCAGGGGATGTGGACGTGATCTCGGCCTTCTCCAGCGATGGCCGCATCGCCGCCGACAATCTGGTCACCCTGGCCGACCCTCGCCAGGCCCTGCCGCCCTATGACGCCGTGGTGCTGATCGCGCCAGACAGGGTGAACGACGCCCGGCTGTTGGCGGCCCTGCGGCCGATGATCGGGAGCATTCCGGTGGAGGAGATGCGCGACGCCAACTACAGCGTCGACCGCGACGCCGACAAGCTGCGTCCCGTCGAGGCCGCCCGGGCCTTGACCCGCAAGCTGGGCCTCGACTGATCGCGCCTGAACGTCGAAATTCAGCGCTGGTTGTCGGAGCTCGGCGGCGGCGCCAGCAGGCGCGCGCCCTCGGGCGTAATGTCCCAGCCCTGGCGGCTGCGGACCGCAAGACCCAGTTCCTCCAGGACCTGGGCGTCGCTGATATTCACAAAGGGCACGTCGCCGCCCGCCTTCTTGCGGCTGAGGTTCCTGAGCGCGTGAAGTTGGCCCTCGGTCAGATCACTCATGGGCGGATCAGCGCGTGCTGCGGCGGTCGTTCAGCAGGACCCGGGGGGCCTGCTGTGGCGTATTGACCGGGCCGGTAGAGCGGGGATCGGTCAGATCCCGGCGCGCTGGCGCCTGCAGGCGCGACTCGTAGATTTTCATGGAAGGCGGCCTTTCGGGCCTGGGCTGCGGTGGGTCCGCAGACGCTGGCCTTCATCCTAGCACGAGGAGGCGGCCTTGTCGGAAACCAAGTGCGCACCTGCGGCCAGACGCTCCTGGCCGGTGAACACCTCGAACCCGTCCCGGCGCGCCACGCCGATCAGGGTCATGCCCGCCGCCTTGGCCGTGCGGATGGCCAGGGCGGTCGGGGCCGAGACGGCGATGATCGCCTGGGCGCCGATGACCGCGGCCTTCTGCACCATTTCGACAGAGACCCGGCTGGTCAGCACCACGGCGCCCGGCGGGGCCTGCGTGGGGGCCATGGCCAGGGCGCCGGCGAGCTTGTCCAGCGCATTGTGACGGCCGACATCTTCGCGCACGGCGAGGTAGCCGCCCGCGGGGCTCCACCAGCCTGCGGCGTGCACGGCTCGCGTCAGGTCGCCGAGGCTCTGGAGTTGGGGCAGCGCCTCCAGCGCGGCGTGGATGTCCTGGGGAGACAGGGTCAGGCCGCTGGCCACCATGGGCGGCGCGCGCAGAGCCTGGGCGAGGCTGTCGACGCCGCAGAGGCCGCAGCCGGTAGGGCCAGCTTGGCGCCGCCGCCGCGCCGCCGCCGCCGCCGAACTGCGGGGCTTGAGCCACATCCGAACCTCGATCCCGTCCTCGGCGGCGATCACCTCCATGTCGCGCACGTCGGAGGGGTCGGCGATGATCCCTTCGGTGAGGCTGAAGCCCAGGCCAAAGTCCGTAAGATCTGACGGCGTGGCCATCATGACCGCCGTCGTGGAGGCGTCGTGAACGATGGCCACGGCGGTCTCTTCGGGCACTTCGCGCGGGGTGAGGGCGCTGGCCTCGCCCCGGAAGCGCAGGGAACTTGTGCGCACGGCGTCTGAGACGTCCGGCAAGTCTGGACTGCGCAACATTGTGAACTCTCCCCAAGGGGCGGGGGCGCCGCACAGGCGAACCCGATGGCGACTGCGCCGTTAGCATCCCAACCCCTGCTGTACGCGGAGACCCCATGACCCGTTCCAAGCCCCGCACCTTTGGCCAGGTGAAGATCGATCCCTACAAGGGTCCGGCCGGCGGCTGGGGCTCCATGGTCGGCATGGCCAAGGTGATCGGGGCGGAGGGCGACCTGCCGGTTCGCCAGCTGATGCGGCAGAACAAGCCCGACGGCTTCATGTGCGTCAGCTGCGCCTGGGCCAAGCCCGCCAAGCCGCACCCGGCGGAGTTCTGCGAGAACGGGGCCAAGGCGACCATCTGGGACCTGACGCCGCGCCGGGCCACCCTTGCCTTCTTTGCCCGCCATACCGTGACCGAGCTCCGGGACTGGACCGATTATGATCTCGAGCAGGCCGGCCGGCTGACAGAGCCCCTGCGGTATGATGCGGCCACCGACCGCTATGTGCCCTGCGACTGGCAAGACGCGTTCGACGCCATCGGCGCCGAGCTGAAACGCCTGGAGCCCACCTCGGCGGTCTTCTACGCCTCGGGCCGGGCGTCGCTGGAGACGTCCTACATGTACGCCCTGATGGCGCGCATGTACGGCAGCCAGAACCTGCCCGACAGCTCCAACATGTGCCACGAATCCACGTCGGTGGGGCTGACCCAGAGCATCGGCGCCCCGGTGGGCACGGTGATCCTGGACGACTTCGACAAGACCGACTTCTTCTTCTTTTTCGGCCAGAACGTCGGCTCCAACAGCCCCCGGATGCTGCACGACCTGCAGAAGGCGGTGCGGCGCGGGGCGACCATCGTCACCTTCAATCCTTTGCGCGAGCGAGGCCTGGAGGCGTTCCGCAACCCGCAGTCACCGTTCCAGATGCTGACGCCCGACGTCACCGAGATCAGCGCGCAGTACCATCAGGTGAAGACCGGCGGCGATCTCGCGGCCATCACCGGCCTCTGCAAATGGCTGATCGAGGCCGATGACATGGCGCGCGCAGCGGGCAATCCGGCCCTGCTGGATCACGACTTCATCGGCCAGTACACCCAGGGTTTCGATGCCTTCGCCGACTTCTGCCGCCAAGCCGACTGGGCCGATATCGAGCGGGAGTCGGGGCTGTCGCTCGCCGCTCTGGCGGGCGCGGCGCGGGCCTATGCCGAAAGCTCGGCGGCCATCGGCGTCTATGGCATGGGCCTGACCCAGCAGCGGCTCGGCGTCGAGAACGTCAACATGGTCTGCAACCTTATGCTGCTGCGGGGCAATGTGGGGCGGCCGGGCGCAGGCCTCTGCCCGGTGCGCGGCCATTCCAACGTCCAAGGCCAGCGGACGGTGGGGATCACCGAGAAGCCCGAGCTGGCCCCGCTGGACAAGCTCGCCGAGCAGTATGGCTTCGAGCCGCCGCGGGAAAAGGGCATGACTACAGTGGAGGTGTGCGAGGGCGTCATGGATGGCACCGTGCGGGCCTTCGTCGGCCTGGGCGGCAACTTCCTGCGCGCCGTGCCCGACAGCCCGCGGGTGGAGGCGGCCTGGACGGGGCTCGACCTCACCGTCCAGATCGCCACCAAGCTCAATCGCAGCCATCTGGTGAACGGCAGGGTCGCCTATCTGCTGCCCTGCCTGAGCCGGATCGAAGAAGACGTGCAGGCGACAGGTCCGCAGACCGTCTCGATGGAGGATTCCACCAGCTGCATCCACGCTTCGGACGGCACGCATCCGCCGGCCAGCCCCCACCTGAGGTCCGAGCCGGCCATCGTGGCCGGGATCGCCAAGGCCCTGCTGACGCCCAACCCCAATGTGGACTGGGACGCCTGGACCGCCGATTACGGGAAGGTCAGAGACGCCATCGAGGTCACCTATCCGGACAAGTTCGCCGACTTCAACGGCCGCTTCCGCCAGCCGGGCGGCTTCCACCGGGGCCATCCGGCGCGGGAGCGGGACTTCAGCGGCATGGAGGGCGGCCGGGCGAAGTTCATCGTGCCGTCCAGCCTTTCGGCGGTGGGCTTCGCCGATCAGGCCGACCTCTTCCGGCTGATGACCCTGCGGTCCAACGACCAGTTCAACACCACGGTTTATGGCTATGACGACCGCTTCCGCGGGATCCAGGGGACGCGGGACGTGGTGCTGATCAACGCCGCGGACATGGCGCGGCTGTCCCTCACCGAGGGCCAGGTGGTGACCCTGGTCACCGATAGCGACGACGGGATCGACCGGCGCAAGGGCGGCCTGCGGGTGACGGCCTATGACATTCCGCCCGGCTGCCTGGGCGCCTATTATCCGGAGTGCAACGTGCTGGCGCCGGTGGCCCACCATTCCAAACAGGCCCTGACGCCCGCGGTGAAGGGCATTCCGGTGCGGATCGTGGCTTAGCCGGACGGCCGATTAGGCGAGGCGGGCGGGAGCCTAAGCTTGGCCTTTGCGTTTCTCAAACTCGGTGGCGGCCGGTCGTCGCAATCTGGCGACTGTACCTGCGGGCCCTGGCCCGCGCAGAACGGAAGAGACCCATGGCGATCACACGCAAGGAAGAAGCCCGCGCCCTGAGCGGCGACGAACAGGAACTGGTCGATCGCACCCATCATCCTGAGATCCAGGAAACCTCGGACGAGGACCTGCGCGACCTGATCCGTCTGGTGCGCGAGCGGCGCAACAAGGCCCGCGACATGGCCCATCAGCGTCGGCGCGAGATGCGCGGCAAGGGCGAGCCCCGGGGCGCGTCGGCCTCGGCCAAGGACGACGGCTCCAAGGCCAAGCTGGCGGTGCTGGCCATGGCCCTGCGCCGGGCCAATGGCGAGGCCGAGCGTCGCCGCAAGATGGCCGCCCGGGTGGAGATGACGCAGAACGCCCAGCGCGCCCTGCAGATGAAGCGCGAGGCCAAGGACTCCGCCGCCCCCAACAGCCGTCACGCCCACCAGGGGATGCGCAAGGCTGTCAGCCAGCGCCGCGAGGATCTGATGCGGCCCATGGAGCGGGGCCGTCAGCGCAAGGCCGGCGCCGTGGCCCAGGCCCGCCGCGACGCGCGCTAACGCCGCTATGGCCGGGGCGGGGTCTCGCGGCTAGCTTCGGCCCATGCCTGAGTCCCCGCCCCACATCCTCGTCACCGGCGCCACCCGCGGCATCGGCGCAGCCGTCGTCCAGGCCCTGAGCGCCCGCGGCGCCCAGGTGCTGGGCCACGGCACGACGGCAGCCCCCGGAATCCTGGCCGCCGATCTCGGTGAGGCCGGGGCCGGCGACCGGCTGTGGGCGGCGGCGCTCGAGGTGCTGGACGGCCGGATCGACGTGCTGATCAACAATGCCGGCGTGTTCGAGGCCATTCCCGTGGATGCGCCGGACGAGGCCTGGCAGGCCAGCTGGTCCCGCACGCTGCAGATCAACCTGCAGGCCAGCGCCGATCTCTGCCGTCGCATGGTGCTGCACGCCAAGGACCGCGAGCCGGACGCCGGAGGCCTTCGCGGCCGGATCGTCAATGTGGCCAGCCGGGCGGCCTATCGCGGGGATTCGCCGGCCCACTGGCACTATGCGGCCCCCAAGGCCGGCATGGTGGCCATGACCAAGTCCATCGCCCGTGGCTATGCCGGTCAAGGGATCGCCGCCTTCGCCATCTGCCCCGGCTATGTGATGACCGGCATGGCGGAGGACTATCTGGCCAGCCGGGGCGGGGACAGGCTACTGGCCGACATCCCGCTCGGCCGGGTGGCCCAGCCGGACGAGGTGGCCAGCATCGCGACCTATCTGGCCCTGGATGCGCCGGCCTCCATGACCGGCGCGGTGCTGGACGTGAACGGCGCCAGCTTTGTCCGGTAGCGCCCGATGAGCATCGTCGCGGCCTATGTCTACAAGGACGGCGCCCGCGTGCGTGAGGCCTCGCTGAGCGCCGACGGCCTGGCGCTCGGCCCTGGCGAGTTCGTCTGGATCGGCCTCTTGGAGCCCGACGAGGCCGAGCTGCGCGCCCTGCAGGCCCGCTTCCACCTGCACCCGCTGGCGGTGGAGGATGCGCTCTCGGCCCACCAGCTGCCCAAGGTCGAGACCTATGGGGAGGAGCTGTTCGTCGTCGCCCGCACCGCCCAGATCGACGAGGGCCAGGTGATCGCCTATGGCGAGACCCACATCTTCCTGGGCGCGGGCCACATCATCACCGTCCGCCACGGCTCGGCCCGGGGGCATGTGAACCTGCGCGCCCACCTGGAGGCCTCGCCCGTCCTGCTCCGCCACGGGCCCGACTATGTGCTGCACGCCATCCTCGACTTCGTGGTCGATGGCTACACCCCCATCGTCGATCAGGCCGAAGAGGCGGTGCTGGCCATGGAGCAGCGGGCGCTGGACACCTTCCTGAGCCGGGCCGAGATCCGCGCCCTGTTCCAGCTGCGCCGTGAGCTGCTGCGCTTCGAGCGCATCCTGGGGCCGATGGAGGAGGTGGCCAGCCGGCTGGAGCGGCTGGAGTTTCCCTGCATCGACCCCGAGGTGCGGCCCTATTTCCGCGACATCCGCGACCATGTGCGGCGGGTGAACTCCCGCGTCGGCGCCCTGCGCGAGACGCTCACCTCGGTGTTCGAAGTCTCCAACCTGCTGGAGCAGCAGCGCCAGGGGGTGATCACCCGCAGGCTGGCCGCCTGGGCCGCCATCCTGGCCGTGCCGACGGCCATCGCCGGCATCTATGGAATGAACTTCGACTATCTGCCCGAGCTGCACTGGCGCTACGGCTACCCCGCCGTGCTCGCCGTCATCGCCGCGGCGTGCACAGGCCTCTATGTGGGCTTCAAGCGCTCCAAGTGGCTTTAGGGCGCAGCGCATCTGGCGGGTGGAGCCGGCCGCCGTCCCGGTGCTAAGGCCTAATCCGACGACCCCAGCGAAAGAGAGCGCCATGCAAGGCCCCACCTCCCACTTCTACTTCTCCCAGCGCCTGCGCCTGCACTATGTGGACTGGGGCAATGAGGGGGCAGAGCCCCTGCTGCTGGTGCACGGCGGCCGCGACCATTGCCGCAACTGGGACTGGGTGGCCCAGCGCCTGCGCGACCGCTACCACATCATCGCGCCCGACCTGCGCGGCCATGGCGACAGCGCCTGGTCGGTCGGCGGCGGCTATGACATGGCCTCCTACATCTACGACATCGCCCAGATCGTGCACCAGAAGGCCATGGGGCCGGTGACCATCATCTCCCACTCCATGGGGGCGGGCATCGCGCTCAATTACTGCGGCGCCTATCCTGACCAGGTGAAGAAGATCATCGCCATCGAGGGCCTGGGCCCGTCGCCGGCGGTGATGGCCGAGCAGGCCAAACGCACCGTGGACCAGCGCCTGCGCGACTGGGTCGAGGACCGCCGCAAGAACTCCGGTCGCAGCCCGCGCCGCTATGCCAGCCTGGACGACGCCGTCGCTCGCATGGCCGAGGAAAACCCCCACCTGTCGGCCGAACAGGCCCGCCACCTGACCCTGCACGGCGCCCTGCAGAACGAGGACGGCACCTATAGCTGGAAGTTCGACAACCATTCCCGCTGGGGCCTGGGCGGCCTGTCCCACGCCGACCAGCACTACCTGTGGAGCCAGATCACCTGCCCGGTCCTGCTGATGCGCGGCGAAGAATCCTGGGCCTCAGACCCGGAGGCCGATGGCCGCATCAAACACTTCCAGAACGCCCGCCTGGTCAATTTCGAAGGCGCGGGGCATTGGGTCCATCACGACCAGCTGGAGGCGTTCATGGCGGAGGTGGAGGGGTTCTTGGCGGAGTAGGGGGGGCCAGGAGCGGACTCCGGGACTGCTCCAAAAAGAAGACCTTGGCTAGGCCGATCGAACGGCCGGAGCCGACCCATTGCAACCCTCTTGTCAACTTCGGAGGCTCATTCAAATTGCAACGAGGCAGCTACTTCCACCGCTGCGACATGGAATCTGCCGTTCCGCGCGTCGTTTCAGCGCCTGTAGAGATAGACGCGCAGGTATTCGGAGAAGAAGCCCTTGTCCACCTTCCACGAAGATATGATTTTCCTCGAGTCTAACCAACCGAGCAGATCCATGTTTTCCGAATTTTTGTCCAATCGAACTGTATAGTTTCCGGTTCTTATTTCGGAATAGGGCGGCGGAAGGTCGGCAAGGGCCTGGCGGACATCGTCGTTCGTCAGGGCAGCGCTGACCTTGTTCAGTATCGAGATACGCGTCGAGACTGGTCCTGAATGCGCGATTAGGCTTTTTGCCACGTCGGCATTCAATTTTGACAGGTCGGTGTTGATGCGATCCATGATTGGGCCGAGGAGGGCGGCCCGTTCCGGAAGATTGGCGACCGCACCTAGGTCCATAAGCCCTATCACCGATGCCTTTTGCTCATCAGTGATCTCCGCCTGGAGTACGTTCTCGAGAAAGTCGTCGTCGAGCGCGAATATTTCCGGATTTTCTAGATAGGAATCAATGTTCTTCGTAACGAATAGCGCCTGCAACTCCCTGTCGCCGGCGAGATCGTCGAAGCTCTCCTTGTTAAGGGTGATCTTCCGCCGATTTATCAGAATTCTTCGCTTTGAAGCCTCTACAGATGCGGGAAACTGCTTGAACGGCAGCGGGAGCGCTTCGACGTAATCGGCATAGGCGGGATCGGAGAGAGCAGCGGCATTGACGAGAAACTCCCGCAGCGGTCGCGAAGCCGAATCGGCTGGGATAGGCTTCTCGAGCAGGACTGCTCTCACCCCGGCGCTGTCCAGATAGGAAATCAAGTGCTCGTCATCAAATCCATTACCTCTCAGGAATGCGAGGCAGTTCTCCCAACTCGGACTAATCCTGCGTAGCTCGAACAACATCGCATGCAGCTTTTCGGGAACTTCGCTCAGGTCGGGTACAAGCACTGACTGCCGCCCAACGAATTCACGCAAGCTTTCATGGTTGACATCGTCGCGTCGCAAGATCGCTAGTATGCACGAGATGTCCTCGCAGGAATTGCCCTCGAGTTTCAGAAGGACTTCATCTAGGTATGCATCGAAGTTGCGTTCGATCCTGCCTTCCAGAATATCGCTGCCCATTGATCTGAGTGTGGTGTAGTTTCTCGTTTGCAGAGCTTCGAGGTCCGAGCCGCCCAGAATATGCAGATAGATGTACTCTATGTTCTCGACTGACAGCTCGAATAGGCTGTCTTCGACCATTGCTCGCGCGATGGAGGGGTGATCGCCAATAGCAGACAGGCTCTTTACCTCGAAGTCCAACAGCTGGAGGCGCTGGGGCGGTAGTTCCGGCACATGCGCTAGGATTTCCGGCAGGCGTTCCGACACGAACGCGGGAAGGTCGTTTCCCGTGGCTTGGGCTCGGAGCGCCTCTTCGGACAGGCCCGCAACGAGCCGGGTGGCATGGGACATGCCGCGCGGGCTCGAGAGCGCCGCCGTTATGAACCTTTCCCAGAATGCTGTGAGCCTCGTGAGCAACACCGGTGTTTTCTTTCCGCGCGCATAATAGGCTTCAAGGAAGTCTTCGCACCTGTCGAATTCTGTCGAAATGAGCCCAAGAAGCTTTGTGATCTGATCGGAGTAGAGGCCCTGATCGCTCAGCAAGCAATCGACCAGACTAACGTTGAGGACATAGCCCTGCCCAAAATCCGTCTCGCGCATAGCGTCGATGACTTCCTTGGCATTGTCGATCTGGAAGTCGGGATCGGGCGTGATGAACGCGCGTATCTGGATAAGGAACTTGTTGTCGTGTGGCGATAGGCGACCCGAATGAAACAACGACGTATATTGATAATAAGTGTCGTCAAGATAGCCTTCAATGATGAGGAAGCGCGCTAGCTCGACGTTTTCCCCTGTGCCCTCGAACATATTTTCGATGTTTTCCGGACTGACGCGGAAAATTTCATTGAACTTCATTGTCCGAAGCTTCGAGATAGCCGCCCTAAGCTCTGCTATCTGACGCTGGTTCTCAAGCTTTCTCGCAACTGATTTTTCGAGGATCTCATCCCTGCGTTGCGAATAGGTTCGCTCGGGATCGACCTTGTCCTCAATGCCTGACAGCGGGACCGGCTGGTTGTAGGATTGCTGTATCCGGCAGTTCACCCGCCCAGCGCTGATCCACGGTTCGAAGGGGTCCTGTTCGGGCAGCTGCCGGAGAGAAATCCAAGGCTGCCCCTCGACATTGATCTGGCCGACGTGGTCCGGGAGCTGCTCGATGAGCGCCATAGCGTAGATTTGGTTCAGCTCCCGCACGTCGGCGGGGATCTGCCGCTCAGCCGCGGCTGTCCTTTGCTCTAGGGCGGCGATCTCCGACCTGTGGGCGGCCTCGCCCTGCGCGACAAACTCATCATGGCGAGCGAGAATCTTCGCCAGATTGCCCTCTCCGCGGTGGAGATCCTCGAAGTCCTTCGGGTAGACGTTCTTGTATATCAGTACGGCGAGCAACTTGTTCGCGTCGAGTAGGTTCTGGTCGTCGGCTTCGAGGTTCGCCACATATATCGCGTATTCGTTGAATATGTTCGTGATCAGCCGAAGATCGCTAAGGTATCTCGAGACCTCACGCAGAAACTGTTGGTCTAGACGCTCAATCAGCTCCAGGCGCTTGCCTTGACTCAACACCATGTCGATCGAGTTCGACGCGTTGATGATGGGGATGACAGGGATGATGAATTCGAAGAACTTGGTCCTGTCTGTGTTGACGAACATATCATCCCTCAAGGCGTACAGGAATCTGATCTGCCGCTTTACGCCGGCATTGGCGTTCACAAGGCTATTGATTTCCCGGAGCGTGACGAAGATGTCCGCGTCGTTGAAGCGGTCGAGATCCTCGACGACCACCAGCTCATAGTCTGTGGATTGAAAGAAGTAGATAATCTCGTCGAGATGACGATTTAGTATGGATTCCCCTGTATCCGAAGCGGGCTTTATCTCGATGTCCCTTAAAGATATACTCTTCAATGACAGGCCGAAGCTTGCGACGTAGAAGTGGTGAATCATCAGCCACATGAAGAGACCCACCATTGCGATGCTCCCCAGATGAAGCCAGTTGCTTACCGCCAGGGGGCTAAGGAAGGAGCCGGAGATTACGGCTCGGCGGTTGAGGAACACGTAAACCGTGGCGGCTACGCCGATCAGGATGAAGAAGGTCTTGAAGACCGACCAGAAGCCGGGCGACCGAATCCGCTTGAAGCGAGATAGAGGGAGCCTGTTCGCGTCAGCTCCATATAGCATCTGCTGCAGGATGCTTCTTTCGATTTCTTGACGATGGACCTCCTTACTCGCGGCATCGACCCCTGGTACGAAGGCGGCCAGCGATATGTTCAGCGCCGGTCGCTCGTATCGCTTCAGAAACGACTTGATGATGCTGCTCTTGCCCGATCCATACGGACCCGTGAGCGCTATGTTGAACACTCTCTCGTTGTTCATGGCGTAGTTGAGGGCACCGGCGTAGACGCCCTCCTTGTCGGCCTCGTCCGTCGGGGCGAGGTCGATGAAGTTCGGCTTGGGACTGGTGGGATGCGTAAGCTTGTCCAAGAAGGTCGCTGCTCGACCCAATTGTCCGCTGGTCCAGCGTAGGACGGATGTGAGGCATGATTTCATTGCGCTCGGACTAGCACGTGCTCGACCGTCACCCTACAGCGGGTCTTATCAACGTCGCCGATGAGCCCGATGGAGCCACATTGGCTTAGGTTCCAGTGCGTGCCCGGGAGCGGACATCCCCAACCGCCGCAATGAGCCCGTGGCAGACCATCGTCTGCCAATGAAGTAGCCCTTCGTTAACCACGTTCGCCGCATCTTCCCGCGCAGTTCCCCACGCTTGTCGAAAGGGCGCGCGATGAATGGCGCCGAGGTTTTGGATGTTGGCCGTGACGCCATCTGGCTGACCATCCAGCTGTCGGCGCCGGTGCTGATCGTGGGCCTGGTCGTGGGGGTGGCCATCGGCCTGATGCAGGCGCTCACCCAGATCCAGGAGGCGACGCTCGTCTACGCGCCCAAGATCGTCGCCATCTTCATCTCGCTGCTGCTGTTCCTGCCGCTGATGGGGGCGCTGATGTCCAACTTCATGAACCAGATCGCCGCCCGCATCGCGGCGATGTAGGGGCGGCATGGAAGCCTATGCCTCGGCCCCCCAGGTCTATGCCGCCGGCCTGATCTTTGCGCGCCTGGGCGCCCTGCTGATGCTGATGCCCGGCGTCGGCGACGGCTCGGTGCCGGTCCGCATCCGGCTGGCCTTCGCCGTCCTGTTCGCCCTGATGCTGTTTCCGGTGCTGGGGGGGCAGGTGGGGGCGGTGCCGGCCACCAACGGCGCCATGTTCGCCGACATCTTCCGCGAGATCCTGATCGGCCTGATGATCGGCCTGGTGCTGCGCATGATGCTGGCGGCGCTGGGCATCGCCGGCGAGATCGTGTCGATCCAGTCGACGCTCGCCTTTTCCCAGACCGCCAATCCCGGCCAGGCTCAGCCGTCCACCTCGCTGTCGACCTTCCTGACGGTGATGGGGGTGACGCTGATCATGGCCACCGACCTGCACCACATGTTCCTGGCGGCCATCGTCTCGTCCTACCGGGTGTTTCCGTTCGGGGGCGGGGTTCCGGTGGGGGATGCGGCCCAGCTGGCGGTGCAGACGGCGGCGCAGTCGTTTTCGCTGGGGCTGCAGCTGGCCGCGCCGGTGGTGGTGTTTTCGCTGATCTTCAATGTGGCCGCCGGCCTGGTGGGCCGTGTGATGCCGGCCTTTCAGATCTTCTTCGTGGCCACGCCGCTGCTGGTGCTGAGCGCGCTGTCGATCTTTGCGCTTAGCCTCGGCGTGCTCGGCATGGTCTGGGTGGAGCGCTACCGCGAACTGATCGCGTTGTTCCTGTGAGCGTGATCCATGGCTGAGAACAACGACGCCGCCTCGAAAACAGAAGAGGCGACCCCGCGAAAGCTCGAACAGTCCCGCGAAAAGGGGGACGTGGCCAAGACCCAGGACCTGGCGCCCCTGGCCGCGCTGACCTTCGCGGCCGGGACCCTGGCCATCCTCGGCGGCTGGCTGGCCAAGACCATGACCTTCGCCCTGCTGCCCTTCATCGCCCATCCCGAGCAGATCCCGCTGGAGGGGGCGGCCGGCGTCAATGTGGCGCGCATCGCCATCATGGCCGCGGCGCCTGTGCTGGGCGCCGTCCTGCTGACCGCGGCCCTGGGCGGCATGGCGGGCAATCTGGTGCAGCACGGCCTGCTGTTCACGCCCGACAAGCTGAAGCCGGACTTCAAGAAGGTCTCGCCCCTGTCGGGCTTCCAGCGGATCTTCGGCCCCGACGGCCTGGCCCAGTTCGTCAAGTCGATCTCCAAGATCCTGGCGGTGGCCGGCGTGGCCTATCTGGTGCTCAAGCCCCACTTCCACGAGTTTCGCACCCTGTCGGCGCTGGACCCCGCCGCCATGCTGCCGTTCAGCGCCGAGATCCTGCGCAAGCTGATCTTCGCCGTCATCGCCCTGATGCTGGTGATCACCGGCGTCGACTGGATCTGGCAGAAGCAGCGCTTCATGAAGAAGATGCGCATGAGCCGCGAGGAGGTGAAGGAGGAGTACAAGCAGACCGACGGCGACCCGCTGATCAAGGCCAAGCTGCGCCAGATGCGCCACGAAAAGGCCAGGCGCCGGATGATGGCGGCGGTGCCCACCGCCACCGTCGTGGTCATGAACCCCACCCACTATGCGGTGGCCCTGAAGTACGAGGCCGGAACCGCCGGCGCGCCGGAATGCGTGGCCAAGGGCCTGGATGCGGTGGCCCTGCGCATCCGTGCGGCGGCCGAAGAGGCCGGCGTGCCGGTGATCGAGGATCCGCCGCTGGCTCGCGCCCTCTACGCCGCCGTGGAGATCGACGAGGCCATTCCGCCGGCCCACTTCGAGGCCGTGGCCAAGATCATCGGCTTCATCCTGGGGGCCAAGGCGCCGTCCACCGCGCGCGCCCGGCCGATGCGCTAGGCTCGGTGCTGATCTTTCCTGGCTGCGGCGGCTGAACCGAGCGCGCGCCTGACCGTTCGGCTCCCTGAACACCACAGGGAGATGACGCCGTGATCCGATCCATCCTGATAGGCCTGGTGGCCGGCATGCGCTCCATGGCGCCCCTGGCCGTGGCCAGCGCCGCCGTCGCCCGCGGCGAACTGGAGGAAAGCGGGCCCATGGCCCTGCTGGGCCACCCGGCCGTCTCCACGGGCCTGTCGGCCCTGGCTGTGGCCGAGGCCATGGGGGACAAGCTGCCCTTCGCCCCCGACCGGATCGTCATCCCCGGCATCGCCGCGCGCATCGTCACCGGCGCCCTGGCCGGGGCGGCCCTGGCCCCGCGCGAGCAGCGCAACGTCGCCGCCGTCCTGGCCGCAGGCGCGGCGGTGGCCGCCTCCTACTGGACCTTCAAGCTGCGGGTCCGCGCCATGCGCCGCTATGGCCAGGGCCGCACCGGCGTCGTCGAGGACGCCGTGGTGCTGGCCGCGTCCCAGTGGCTGGTCAGCGGCGCCAAGGGCGGCCGCCGCTGACCGACTGGCGGTTCAGGCCTTCGGGGCGACCTTGTCCTGGGTCTTGGTGTCGAAGTCGCTGGCCTCGTGCCGCTCATGCAGCTGGGAGGACGGCTCGCCCGAGGTCTTGTTGACCATGCGCCCGCGCTTGACCGCCGGCCGCTCGCCCAGCTGGTCGGCCCAGCGGATGACGTTCTTGTACTCTTGGACCTGCAGGAACTCGCCGGCGCCATAGAGCATGCCCTTGGCCATGCCGCCGTACCAGGGCCAGACGGCCATGTCGGCGATGGTGTAGTCGGCGCCGCCCAGATACTCGCTCTCGGCCAGGCGGCGGTCCAGCACGTCCATCTGGCGCTTCACCTCCATGGCGAACCGGTCGATGGCGTATTCGATCTTGATCGGCGCATAGGCGTAGAAGTGGCCCAGCCCGCCGCCCAGATAGGGCGCGCTGCCCACCTGCCAGAACAGCCAGGACAGGCATTCGGCCCGCGCCGCCGGATCGGTAGGCAGGAAGGCGCCGAACTTCTCGGCCAGGTGGATCAGGATCGCGCCGGACTCGAAGACCCGGATCGGCTCGGGCCCGCTGCGGTCCACCAGGGCCGGGATCTTGGAATTGGGATTGGCCGAAACGAAGCCCGAGCTGAACTGGTCGCCCTGGCCGATATTGATCAGCCAGGCGTCGTACTCGGCGCCGGCATGGCCAAGCGCCAGCAGCTCTTCGAGCATGATGGTCACCTTCTGGCCGTTGGGCGTGCCCAGGGAATAGAGCTGCATCGGGTGGCGGCCGACGGGCAGGTCCTTGTCGTGGGTCGGGCCGGCGATGGGCCGGTTGATATTGGCGAACCGGCCGCCGCTGCCCTTGTTCCAGGTCCAGACCTGGGGCGGGGTGTAGTCGGTGGTCTCGGTCATGGTCGTCTCCCGGAGTGTTCGCCTCTGCGCCTTGGTCGGCGCCTCCGCTGCAATGTGGTGGCGAAGGCCGGCTTTGGCGAGCCCTCGGCGGGACGAACTTTCTCAGGCCCGTGCGGAAACCTTCCTGCCACAGAAAGGTCTCGTAAGGGTCTCAGGTGACCTTGTGGAGTATGATGCTCGATGATTCGGTGGGACGCCTGGTCCCACGCCCCAAGGCAAGCCGCAGGTCCGCCATGGCAGAGACCCCGCAGAGCCCCGCGCCGGCCCGCCGGTTTGATCCGCTCACCGCGGTGGCGGTGGTGTTTTTCCTGATGGCCGTGGCCTTCGCCGCCGCGCCAGCGATCAACGCCGGACCCGCCACCCTGGCCGGGCTGCTGCTGCTCGTCGGCCTGGCGGGCGTGGCGTGCCTCGGCCTCTTCGTCCTGCGCTCGACCCTGGAGCCCGCCGCCGACGCCGAGCCCGGGGCTGAGCGCCTGGTGGAGGCCCTGGCCGAACCCGCGGCGCTGGCCGGCGCCGATGGCCGCATCCACGCCAGCAACGGCGCCTGGCGCGGCGTGCTGGGCGACGGTCCGCGCCTGCCCAAGGGCGGAGCTTCGGCCGCCAGCCTGTTCTCGGCCCTGGGCGCCGCGCGGCGCGGCGAGACCGCCCACGCCACCCTGCGGGCTGCGGGCGTCGATCATGCCGCCGACATCTCGCCGGTCGGGACCCGCCGGTTCCTGGTCCGCCTGCGCCCCGCCGCGCCCGAGCCGCTCGCCCTGCCGGCCGGCGCCCTCGAGGTGCTGACGGCCGCGGCCGGCGCCAAGGCCCCGCCGCCCAAGGTGCTGGACGCCTTCGCCGCCGCCTCGCCGTTCGGCGCGGCCTTGCTGGAGGGCGAAGACCCCTTCAACGCCGTCATCGTCGAGGCCAATCCGGCGCTCGCCGGCATGGCCGGCCCCTATTCGCGCGGCCAGGCCTTCGGCGACCTGATCGAGGCCGCCTCGCGCCAGGACGCCGCCCAGCGGATGGCGCAGGGCGCCGAAGGGGCCCTTGAGGTCCGCCTGTCGCGGGACCCGAGCAAGATCGCCCACCTCTATCTGTCGCGCACCGGTGGGCGCTGGGTCGCCTATCTGGTGGACGTCTCGGACCAGAAGCAGATGGAGCTGCAGCTGGCCCAGAGCCAGAAGATGCAGGCCATCGGCCAACTGGCCGGCGGCGTGGCCCACGACTTCAACAACCTGCTCACCGCCATCCTGATGCAGCTCGACAGTCTGGCGGCCCGCCATCCGGTCGGCGATCCCTCCTATGAGGGGCTGAACGAGATCCGCCAGACCTCCAACCGCGCCGCCGACCTGGTGCGCAAGCTGCTGGCCTTCTCCCGCAAGCAGACGGTCCAGCGGGAGATCCTGGAGCTGGGCGAACTGATCAGCGAGTTCGAGGTGCTGCTGCGCCGGGTCCTGAGCGAGGACGTCACCGTCGACACCGAATACGGCCGCGATCTGCCCCATGTGCGCGTCGACCGGGGTCAGCTCGAGACCGCGGTCATGAACCTGGCGGTCAACGCCCGCGACGCCGTGCGCGCCTATGGCGGCACCACGGTGCGCATCCGCACGGCCCGGGTTTCGGAATCCGAGGCCGCCGCGCTCGGCTATGCCGGCGCCCAGGGCGACCAGGCGATGATCGAGGTGTCCGACGATGGTCCCGGCATCGCGCCGGAGGTGCTGGACAAGATCTTCGACCCCTTCTTCACCACCAAGCCGGTGGGCGAGGGCACGGGCCTGGGTCTGGCCACCGTCTATGGCATCGTCAAGCAGTCCGACGGCTGGATCGCGGTGGCGTCAAAACCGGGGCAAGGTTCGGCCTTCCGCATCTTCCTGCCGGTCTATGCGCCGCCGGCTGGCGTGGCGGCGCCGACCCCGCTGATCAAGCCGAAGACCGTCGCCCGCGACCTGTCCGGCGCCGGCCGCATCCTGTTCGTTGAGGACGAGGACGCGGTGCGCGGCGTGGCCGCCCGGCTGCTGCGCGCCCGAGGCTATGAGGTGATCGAGGCCGCCTCGGGCGAGGAAGCCCTGGAGCTTGCCGAACTGCACGCCGGCGAGATCGACCTGATGATCTCGGACGTGGTGATGCCCGGCATGCAGGGGCCTGATCTGCTGAAGCAGGCGCGGCAGTACCTGGCGGGCGCGCCGGTGATGTTTATCTCCGGCTATGCCGAGGCGGAGTTCTCGAATCTGCTGGAAGGGGAGGACAATATCTCGTTCCTGCCCAAGCCGATCGACATCAAGACCCTGGCCGAGCGGGTGAAGCAGGAACTGAACAAGGCGGCGTGACGGCCAGAAGCCCGCCTGCTCAGAACAGCCCGACCACCCGCTCGAACGAGTCGCCCAGGGCGCCGATGAAGGTCACGGCGGCCAGCAGCAGGGCGTTCCAGATCAGGGCCAGGATGATCACGCTGGCCGCAGCTGCGACTGCGCCCACCAGGCCCGCCACCCCGTCTCGTTCCAGCAGGCCGAAGCCGAAGGCGGCGATGGCGAAGGAGGGCAGCATGTTGCCGAACGGGATGGGCAGGAAGACGATCACCGCCAGGGTGACGCAGACCGCGCCGATCAGCCGGTCGGCGACCCGACCATAGAGGAAACGCCAGCGCGGGCGCAGATGACGCTCAAGCCGCTGCAGGTGCGGGGCCAGCCGCACGGCCATGGTCTGGAATTCCGCCCGCCGCATGGAGCGGTTCATCAGGGCCTTGGGCAACCACAGGGTCGGTCGGCCGATCATCAGCTGGAAGGCGATGAAGATCAGCGGCGCGCCGAGGATGGCCGACACCCCGGGGGGCATGGGCAGGGCCAGGGGCGCTGCAAACACCGCCAAGAGGGCGCCGAAGGCCCGATCGCCGAAGGCGTCCAGCACGTCGGCCACCGTCACCTTCGCCTCCTTGCGTGCGGCAAGGCCGGCGAGAATATCGGAAAAGCGGTGGACGGCGTCGACCACGGTCGGACCTGCGGGCTGGGGGTGAGGCGTGGCGTTCAAATGGACGCCCTGGCGGGAAATTGCACCCCCCATGCGAGGGGCGAGGCTCGAAAAGCTGCGATTTGTGGCGCGGGGTCCACGCTGGCCCGATGGACCGAAGGGCCTAGCCGGCCGCTTGTTGTCCGAAGACGACGCCCACCAGCACGGCGGCGTAGTGGACCCCGGCTCCGCCGACCACATGTCCGTGCCAGATGGCCCGGCGGAAGGGCAGCTTGCGCATCATGTAGAAGATGACGCCGACGCTGTAGACGATCCCGCCGATCGCAAGCAGCAGGAGGGACGACGGGGGCAGGGCGGCCATCAGCGGCCCCAGGGCCACCACCACGGCCCAGCCCAGGGCCAGGTAGATGATGACCCAGAGTTTGCGATCCAGGCCGCTCAGGAACAGCTTGCCCGCGACGCCGAGCGCCGCCACGCCCCAGATCGCCGCCGTCATGGCGACAGCCCAGACGCCGCTGAGGCCCGCCACGGTGAACGGGGTGTAGGAGCCGGCGATCATGATGAAGATGCCGGCGTGGTCGAGCCGCCGCAGGAGCGGCCGATGGCGGTGAGGGGCGAAGTTGTAGGCCGTCGAACAGCCCAGCATCAGCAACAGCCCGGCGGAATAGATGACCACCGCCGTGGTCAGGATCGGTGATCCCCGCCAGATCGACAGGCCGATCAGGACGCCGCCGCCGATCAGGGCCGCGGTCAGGCCGATGATGTGCACGCACAGGTCGGCGCACTTGGCCGACGGAGTCGGATAGTGGCGCGGCGGCTTGGGCGTCTGGCTGGTCACGATACTCTTCCTTCAACCCTGCTTGTACGCCGCAGCGCCCCTGGCCGGCTACCGCGCGCGAACCTTAGCAGCCGGGTTTGTCGCCATTGCGACCCTGGCGCCTCACTGGACGCCAGCGACCGCCAGTATGGCCAGCAGGCCGACGGTCATGCCGCGGACGCTTTCCACCGGCTCGACATCGATCCATTCGTCGAGAGCGTGAGCCCGCCCGCCGGAGCCCCCGGAGCCCATGGTGATGGCCGGCACGCCCAGGCTCATGGGGACATTGGAGTCCGTCGAGGAGGCGGACAGCTGCGGCGCGAAGCCCTGGATTTCGATGGCCGCCACCACGCTGCGGACCAGCAGGCTGTCGGGATCGGTCCCGCCCGCCGGCCGGTCGCCGATGACCAGGGGCTCGACCGTGATTTCGCCCTCGGCCACCGAGCGGGCCGCATTTTCCGCCGCAACCGCCTGATCGAAGATCGCCAGGAGCTGGGTCTCCAGTTTCGCGAGCTCCTCGGGGCTCTCGGAGCGCATGTCGTACTCGGTAAAGACCTCGGCCGGGATGGAGTTCACCGACACGCCGCCGCCGGTGACGCTGGCCGAATAGGTCGTGCGCGGGGTTTGCGGAACCTCGATCTGATAGAGCCCCGCCGTCGCCATGGCCATGGCGGCCATGGGATTGACCAGACCGAACGCGCCATAGGAATGGCCGCCCGGGCCGCGGAAGATGGCGCGGTAACGCTTGGAGCCCACCGCCCCGGTCACCACCCGCGAGGGATCGGAGCCGTCGAAGGAGAAGAAGGCGCTGACCCGGTCCTTATAGGCCCCCTCGGTGAACAGATGGCGCACGCCACGCAGGTCGCCCGGGCCTTCTTCGCCGACGGTGCCGACGAACAGGATGTCCTTTTCGGTCACGATGTTTGCGGCGTCCATGGCGCGGATATAGGCCAGCAGGACGGCCAGGGACCGGGTGTCGTCGCCGACGCCGGGCGCCATCAACCGCGTGCCTTCCCGGCGAACCTTCACATCCGTGTCAGCGGGAAAAACCGTATCCAGATGGGCCGAGACCACGATCACCGGCCCGCCGGCCGGGCCGGAGCCCCGCCGCAGGCCCATCACATTGCCCTCCGCATCGGTGGTCGTTTCGGTGAGACCATGGGCCTGGAGCATCGCCAGATAGGCCTTGGCCCGCTCGGCCTCCTGGAAGGGGGGCGCCGGGATTTCCGTCAGGGTGATGATGTCGGCCACCGTCTGGTCGAAATCCCTGGCCAGCTGGGCCTTGGCCTCGTTGAAGGCCGCCGTCCGGGCGATGGCGCCGACCGGGGTCTCCTGGGCCAGCGCGCCGCCGCCCAGGGTCAGAAGACAGGCGGCCGACACACCGGCGAGGACGGGAGCGAGGCGGTCTCGAAGGGGCATCCGAAGGCTCTCTCTGAAGACATGTGGCTGTGAGTCAGGCGCCATGATGCGCTGATCGCTTCTCCTGCGCACAGGCGTTTCGCCGCACGGGCCATCGAAGGCTCGCCGATGCGTCACCTCTGGTCAAATCCGCGCAGGCGAGTCTAGGTTCGCGACTTCGCGCGTCGGGCGCCTGTCTAGGGGGACATTCATGCCGGAAGAGACCAGCGCCGTTGAGGCCTTCTACGCCCACGTGACTAATGTCAGCGACTTCATCTGGGGGGGCACCTGGAACGGGGTCTCGGTCATTCCTTTCCCGCCCATGGTCATCGCCCTGCTGGGTGTCGGCCTGTGGATGATGATCGGCCTGCGTTTCTATCCGATCCTCAACCTCGGGTCGGCCTTTGTCGGCCTGTTCAAGAGCGAAAAGCAGGCTGACGCCGAAGGCGACGGCAAGAAGGGCGAGATCTCGCCCTTCGCCGCCCTCTCCACCGCCCTGTCAGGCCAGGTCGGCACTGGCAATCTGGCCGGCGTGGCCACCGCCATCACGCTGGGCGGTCCGGGCGCCCTCTTCTGGATGTGGATCACCGCCCTGATCGGCATGGCGCTGGCCTTCGCCGAGGGTTCGCTGGCCATCCGTTTCCGCGAGCAGGGGCCAGACGGCCACTACCGCGGTGGCCCCATGACCTATATCCGCCGCGGCCTGGGCAAGAAGTGGGGCTGGCTGGCCGTGCTCTTCTGCATCGGCACCCTGTTCTCCTCGATCACCACCGGCAACATGATCCAGGCCAATTCCGTGGCCGACTCGATCCACGGCCTGACCGGCGCGCCGGAATGGCTGGCGGGCCTGATCGTCGCGGGCGCGGTGTTCGCGGTGATCATCGGCGGCATCAAGTCGATCGGCGCCATCGCTGAAAAGGTCGTGCCGGCCATGGCCCTCGCCTACATCACCATGGCGGTGATCGCCCTGATCATAAACATCGAGGACCTGCCGGGCGCCTTCGCCACCATTTTCGAGAGCGCATTTACGGGCCACGCCGCCGTCGGCGGCTTCCTGGGCGCGGGCATGATCGTCGCCATCCGTTCGGGCGTGGCCCGCGGCCTGTTCTCCAACGAGGCTGGCCAGGGCTCCACCGCCATCGCCCACGCTGTGGCCCAGACCGACGACCCCGCCCGCCAGGGTCGCTTCGCCATGATGGGCACCTTCATCGACACCATCATCATCTGCACGGCCACGGGCCTCGTCCTGCTGACCGTCCAGGGCGCCTTCCCCGCCACCGGCGCCGATGGGGTGACGGTGATGCAGGAGCATGCCTGGTCCTCGGACCTGAACGGCTTCGCCATGACCGAGGCGGCCTATGCCGCGGCCTTCCCGCTGCCGGTCTTCGGCTTCCCGATCGGGTCGCTGATCGCCTCGGTGGCGCTGATCCTGTTCGTCTTCACCACGCTGCTGACCTGGAGCTATTACGGCGAGCGCGCCGTCACCCATCTGTTTGGCCCGAAGCTGGCCATTCCGTTCCGCCTGCTGTGGGTGCTGATGATCTTCGTCGGGTCGTTCCAGGAGATCACCTTCGTCTGGCGGATGGGAGACATCGCCAACGCCAGCATGGCCCTGCCCAACCTTGTGGCGCTCGCCCTGCTGTCGGGCGTGGTCTTCAAGCTCGCGCGCGGCGACAGGAAGGCTGGCAAGGACCACGACTGACGGCGTTTTTTACAAGGCTGGCCGCGCCTTTCGGGTTTTCCTGACCGGTCACGCGCCGTAGCGTGGCCGGTAACACAGGTAACAGTCCCGAAAGAGGAGTCCGCCTTGCAGACCCGTCGCCAAATGCTCTTCACCGCCGCCGGCGCCCTGGCCCTGGCCGGCGGCGCAGGTCGCGTCTCCACCGCCTTCGCCCAGACCGCCGCCGACGTCCGGCTCGACGCCCTGCTGGAGGCCTTCTACGAGGAGGCCCTCAACGACGTTCCTGAGCTGGTCACCCGGCTGGGCCTCGATTCCGGCCCGCGCGCCGCGGCCAAGAGCCAGCTCAGCCCGGCCTCGACGGCGGCGCTCGCCGCCGAACGCGCCAAGACCGCCGACCAGCTGGCCCGCCTGAAAGCCATCCCCCGCGGCGGCCTGACCGGCATGGACGCCGTCAACTATGACGCGGTGCTGTTTGTCCTGGAGACCGACGATGCCGCCAATCGCAGCTTCGTCTACGGGGATGAGGGCGCCGGCCAGCCCTATGTGATCTCGCAGCTCACGGGCGCCTATCAGAGCGTGCCCGACTTCCTGGGCTCCCAGCACGTCATCGAGACCAAGGCCGACGCCGACGCCTATCTCTCGCGTCTGGAGGCCTTCGCCACGGTGATGGACCAGGAGATCGAGCGGGTGCGCCGCGATGTCGATCTCGGCGTGATCCCGCCGGACTTCGTGATCGAGCGCACCCTGACCCAGATGAGCGGCCTGCGCGCAGAGCCTGGCCAGTCGCCCCTGGTCACCTCGGTGGCCGAGCGCGCGGCGGAAAAGGGCATCGCCGGCGACTATGCCGGTCAGGCCCAGGCGATCTATGCCGACAAGGTCCTGCCGGCCCTCGAACGCCAGATCGCCCTGATGGGCGAGCTTGCGCCCCGGGCTGTCCATGACGCCGGCGTCTGGCGCCTGCCCGATGGCGAGGCCTATTACGAGCACGCCCTGCGCGCTTCGACGACCACGACGCTCACCGCCGAAGAGGTCCACCAGATGGGCCTGGAGCAGGCCCGGCAGCTGTCGGCCCGGGCCGACGTCATCCTCAAGGCGGAGGGCTATAGCCAGGGTTCGGTGGGCGAGCGGATCGCCGCCCTGTTCAAGGAGCCGAAGCACCACTTCGCCAATACCGACGCGGGCAAGGAGGAGCTGATCGAGTCCCTCAATGTCATGACCGAGGCCATGTACAAGCGCCTGCCGGAGTACTTCGGGACCCTGCCCAAGGCCCCGGTCGAGGTCCGCCGGGTGCCCAAGTTCATCGAGGCCGGCGCGCCGGGGGGCTACTACAACCAGCCGACCCTGGACGGCTCACGGCCGGGCATTTTCTGGATCAACCTGCGGGATTCCGCCGAAAATCCCACCTGGACCCTGCCGACCCTGACCTATCACGAGGCCGTGCCGGGCCATCACATGCAGCTGGCCCTGCAACAGGAGGCCGACCTGCCGATGATCCGCCGGGCCACCTTCCTGTCGGCCTATGGCGAGGGCTGGGCGCTCTATGCCGAGGAGCTGGCCAAGGAGATGGGGGTCTATGAGGACAACCCGCTGGGCGAGCTCGGCTATCTGCAGGCGGCCCTGTTCCGCGCCGCGCGCCTCGTGGTCGACACCGGCATGCACGCCAAGCGCTGGAGCCGCGAAAAGGCCATCGAGACCATGTCGTCGATCGATGGTTCGCCCACCTCGTCCTCGACCACCGAGATCGAGCGCTATTGCGTGTGGCCGGCCCAGGCCTGCAGCTACATGGTCGGCAAGCTCACCTGGCTGCGGCTCCGCGAAAAGGCCCGTACGGAGCTGGGCGATCAGTTCAATCTCAGCGCCTTCCATGACGCTGGACTGCTCTCCGGCGCCATGCCGCTGACCGTGCTGGAAGCGGTGATCGACAACCACATCGCGGCGCGCCGGGTCTGACTTCCCGGCCTCTGGCGCTCTAGCCCCAGCTGTCCACCGCCCCCCGGCGTCGCGCCGGGGCGGCGGTCGGCGGCGGCGATGACTGCAGAGCCGGGACGAGGGCGGGCTCTTTCTGCGCCGCCCCATAGAGCCAGCCCTGGGCCATCTGGACGCCGGCCTTGCGGACCACATCCTCGATCAGCTGGGTCTCCACCATTTCGGCCAGGGTCGCGATCTTCATCTCGCCGCACATGCGCGCCAGCTGGCCGATGAAGGCCGCGCCACGGCTGTCATGCTCCAGCTCCCGGATGAAGGCCCCATCGATCTTCACCACATCGACATGCAGGCGCTGGAGATAGGCGAGTGAGCTCGCCCCCGCCCCGAAATCGTCCAGGCAGATGTCACAGCCCAGGGCGCGCAGAGTCTGGAGCCGGCGGTCTGCGGCATCGAGATCGGCCACAGCCGCACTCTCGGTCAGCTCGAACATCAGACGGCCCCGGAGCTCGGGGTAGCTGGCGATGCGGCTCTTGATCTGACTGACGAAGGCGTCCTTGCTGACCGACCGGCCAGACATGTTCACCGCCAGGGTGAGGCCGGGCGTGCGGGCGAGCTTTTCCAGGGCCTTGTCCACCACGGCGGCGTCCAGCGCGCAGACCAGGTCCATCTCCTCGGCCATGCGGATCATGGGGAAGGGCGCGCCCTGGTCGCCAAAGCGGATCAGGGCTTCGTGGTGGTGCAGCTGCGGCGGCCCGTCCAGGCTGACCACCGGCTGGTAGAAAAGGGCGAAGTCCTTGGCCTCCACCCGCCGCCCCAGGGCGCCGACGCGGGCCAGGGTCTGGGCCACCGACAGCTGGAAGGCCTCCCCGAGGGTGGAGGGCGGCGACCAATGGCGACCGTCGCGCAGGAACAGGTCCACCGCATAGCGAATGGCCTTCAGCATCTGGTCGGCCGGCATGTCGGCGCCGGCCCCCAGGGCCTGGATCACCGGGCGGACGTCCTGGTCCGCCCTCAGGGCCAGCAGCCGGTGAACCCTGCGCGACAGGTCCTGGGCGCTCTCGCCTTCTTCCCGCAGCAGGGCGAAGCGGTCCTCCCCCAGTTGGGCGACCGAAGCGCCGGCATAGGACTCGGCGCGCATCACCGCCGCCAGGCGGGCGCGCATGTCCGAGGCCTCCGGCTCGCCGGCCTGGGCGGCCACGGCCTCAAAGCCGGCCAGTTCGATCATCGCCAGCTCGATGTCGAGGCCCCGCTCGTGGGCATGGGCCAGAAGCGCGACGGCGGCGGTTTCGAAGGTGGCGCGATCATGCAGGCCGTGCGGCCCCGGCGCCCGCGGCGCGCTCGCCCGGGACAGGACGCATGAGGTCGCCCCACCGTTGCCAGGCAGTCGAAAGGCCGAGAGACTCGCCGCGCGATCATTCTCGCCGCTCTGGCTGTGCAGGCGCACCACCACGGGCCCCGCGCGCCGCCCCTCTTCAAGGCCGTCGAGCAGGACCGAAACGAGTTGGCGGTCCTCCGCAGCGACGAAATCCGCCAGCTGAGCCCCTTCCAGGGCGCGGTCTGCGGAGCCTGCGAGCGCCTCACCGGCGCCCAGGGCGATGGAGATCTGACCCCTGGCCGAGACCTCGATCAGCAGGTCGGCTGATGCGAAGGCGAATCCCAGCAGGCGTTTGGGGGTCAGTGGCACAGGGCGCTCCGGATCTGGCCTCACCGTGCACAGCCAGGCTTAATGTGGCGTAATGGCGCTCGCCCACATCTTGCGGCAAGTTGGCGCAGGCTTGGCCGTCATCCAACCGACGCCTGGATGAGATATTCCCCGCCCATGATCACCGCCCTTATCCTCGCCGCCGCCCTGTCCCTGCCCGCAGACTGCGATCTGGAGGCGCCCCACGGCCGTGACGGCTGCACGCGCGCCGTCGTGGACGTCCTGCCGATGAACGCCATCCAGGCGGTGGGCACACACAACTCCTACAAGCTGGCCATCCCGGCGGCGGAGATGGCCATGCTCAGCGCCATGGCGCCGGACATGGCGCGCAGCCTCGACTACGCCCACGCGCCCCTGACTGACCAGCTTGAGGCTGGCGCGCGGCAGTTGGAGATCGACGTGCTGAACGACCCGGAACCGGGGCTTTATGCTTCGCCCCTGGCCCGGCGACTGGTTCCCGCGGCCGAGGCCTATGACCTGGCGCCGCTCCGGCGGCCGGGCCTGAAGGTGCTGCATGTGCAGGATGTGGACTACCGCAGCTCGTGTCCGCTGTTCGTCGAATGCCTGGCTCAGGTGGCGGCCTGGTCGCGGGCCAATCCCGACCACGCGCCGCTGCTGATCCTGATGAACCTGAAAGAGGGCGCGGCCCTGCCGGCGCCCGGCGCGGTGACGCCGGCCCCCTTTGACGCCGCGGCCATGGACCTGGTCGACGCCGAGATCCGTAGCGTCTTTCCGCCAGAGGCCCTGATCACGCCGGATCTGGTCCGTGGCGAGGCCGCGACCCTGCGCGCCGCCGTGGCGGCCGGGGGCTGGCCCAACCTGGGCGAGGCCCGCGGCAAGGTGATGTTCGCCCTGGACGCGCCGCGGGCGCAGGTCGATCTCTATCGCGGCGCGCGGGCCTCGCTGGAGGGCCGGGTGCTGTTCGTGAACATCGAGGAAGACGAGGACGCTGCGGCCTATATCACCCTCAATTCCCCGCTCGAACAGGCTGAGCGGATCGAGGCGGCCATCGCCGCGGGCCTGATCGTCCGCACCCGGGCCGACGCCGATACGCTCGAGGCGCGCCAGAATGATCCGGCGCGGCGTGAGGCCGCCTTCGCCTCCGGCGCGCAATATGTGTCCACCGACTACATGACGCCGGATCGCCGCTTCAGCGATTTCCAGGTCGCCCTGCCGCATGGCGCGGCGGCGCGGCTCAATCCGCGCCAGGGTCTGGTCGCGGCTGCCGACGATCCTGCTCAGGCCGGCGGGCGTTCGGAATAACGGGGCAGCTTGTCGTCCAGCGGCCACCAGTCGGCGTGGGAGTCGGCGAAGATGTGAAAGCCGAGGCGGGCGCCGGTGGGCGCATCCAGGCTGCCGGCCCGTAGCCGGACGACGCCGGGCACGGCGACCGCCTGGCTCATCAGCGGCGAGCCACAGCGCCCGCAGAAGGTCCGAACCTTTCCAGGGGAGGACTCGAACCGGCTCAGCAGCTCTTCGCCGGAGGTCAGGCGCAGCTTGTCCTGATCGACCGGGATATTGGCCGCAAACGCCGATCCCTGGGCTTTGCGGCAAAGGCTGCAATGGCAGAGCTGAATATCGGCCAGCGGTCCCGCCAGCTCGTAGCGGACGCCGCCGCACAGGCAACCGCCCAGGTGAACGATCTCCGAGGTCTGGCTCTGGCTCATGAGATGACGTCGGCCTCCTGGCGCGGGGTTTCGACCCGCACGATGGCGGGCGCATAGGGGGGCACGGGATCGACCATCAGCCGATCGATCTCCAGCCGCGCCGCTCGCTCCCCGTCTTGCCGCAGGCGAAGGGCCGTTGCACGGGAAATCACCCGAGGGGGCGCAGTGTCTTCCGGCGTTCGAAAGAGCCCGCTGCGACCGGCGCCGACGGCGCGCGATGTCCAGACCGTCAGGGGGGCCGAGAACACCAGGCCCAGGGCCAGGGGGCTGGTCCAGGCCAGCAGCATGGGATCGAGGGCGCCGGCCAGCGCCACCCAGGCGACGCCCACGGCCGTGTGCCGCCGATGCCGCCGCCAGGCGTCGGCCAGGGAGATCTGGGGGTCATCGCGGGTCTGGGCGTTCCAGCCGGAGTCGCGACCCAGCAGGACGTCGATCACCGCCCGGCTCTGCATCAGCATCATGGACGCCGCCATCAGCGATGACAGGATGAGCTCTGCGACCACGCCCGCCACGAGCCTCAGGGCGCCGCCATAGGCGCGACGGGCGCCGGCCTGACTGAGGGCCATCGCCGCCGCCATGGCCTTGGGCGCCATCAGCATCGCCATGGTGACGCCGAACAGGGCGAGCGCCGCAGAGGGATCGGCGCCCGGGGCGTGGCGCTGGTTGGCCCAGACAATCCCGCCCAGGATCAGGAATCCCAGCCAGAGGGGCGAGGTGGCGTAGGACAGGATGCCCCGGACCATGTGCAGCCGGCTGACCCAGTGCAGGCCCTTGGCCGGCAATACGGCCGAATGCTGCAGATTCCCCTGGCACCAGCGGCGATCGCGCACGGCCATGTCCACCAGGGAGGGCGGCGCCTCCTCGTACGAGCCGTCCAGATGGGCGGCCATCCGCACCGCCCAGCCGCCGCGGCGAAGCAGGGCGGCCTCGACGAAATCGTGGCTCAGGATGTGACCCCCGAAGGGCTTGCCGCCCCGAATATGCGGCAGACCTGCGCAGGCGGCGAAGGCCTGGGTGCGGATGATGGCGTTGTGGCCCCAGTAATTGCCTTCCGCGCCGGACCACCAGGCCTGGCCCCTGGCCACCATGGGGCCATAGAGACGCCCGGCGAACTGCTGCATGCGGGCGAACAGGGTCGAGCCGTTGATGATGGTGGGCAGGGTCTGGATGAGGCCGGCCTTGGGGTCATGCTCCAGGGCGCTAGTCAGGCGGACCAGGGTGTCGCCGCTCATCAGGCTGTCGGCGTCGAGAATGACCATGCCCTGGTAGTCGGCCCCGCAGGAGGTGACCCACTCGGCGATGTTGCCGGCCTTGCGGTCGCAGTTCAGCGCCCGGCGGCGGTAGAAGAACCGGTCAGGCGCCCCTGTGCGGGCGCGCAGGCGCAGGACGCCGGTGGCCTCGGCCCGGGCGATGTCAGGGTCGCGGGTGTCGGACAGGACGAAGATGTCATAGAGCTCGGCCACGCCGCAGGCGACGAGATCCTCATAGATCGCCTCCAAGCCCGCCAGGACGCGGTCGGGATCCTCGTTATAGACAGGCGCCAGCAGGGCGGTGCGGGTCAGGATGACGGGGCGCGGTCGCCAACGCTCGCCGGCCGCCCTCCAGCTGAGCAGGAGGCCCGCCGCCCCGCTCAGGAAGGCGAAGGCGATCCAGGCGAACAGAATGCAGAACAGGGCGAGCATGCCGAGATCGGCCAGTCCCAGGCCGCCGGGGGCCAGGATCTCGGCCATCCGCAGACCCGCCGCCGCGGTCATGGCCAGGGTCAGGCCGATCAGCAGGACGCGGCGCAGGCCCACATCCAGGATCGGCGTGAGCCGGTTGGGCCCCTTGTACAGGCGCTGTTCGGGCATGTCCAAGGGCGCCGGATCGGGCAGGGAGCGCAGCGCCGGATAGGGGGCGCGGGGCCGCTGCGATACTGGGGCGGCGGCCTGGGGGGCGACCTTCAGGCGCGAGGGCCGCAGTTTCCGGCGACGGCGGCGGGTCGCCGGCCCCATGGCGCGGCTCAGGCCAACCATCGACGCACCCAGACTTCGCTGCACGGACCGCTGGCGTTCACCAGCACGGCCCGTTGCTCGATCTCCCGGGCCTGGGCCGGATGGAACTCGAAGGTCAGCCGCCAGCCGCCAGCGGCGGTGTTGGGCTTGACCACCACATGTCTGACGCGAACGTCTCCCAGATCGATCCTGGCCTCAGGCGTGACATCGCTGCCTGTGGGGTCAAAGTCGATCAGCACCCGCCGCCAGCCGGCATTCTCGGGGTCGTCATGGTGCCAGCTTTCGAGGGCCGACTCCCGCCACTGCCGGGCGCGCGCGAGCTTGGCGGCGGGGGCTGGTTCGCCACCCCAGTGCAGGCGATAGCCAAAGCGGTGCGGACGGCCGGGGGCAAGAGGCGTCGGCGAGCGCCACTCCGCCACGATATTGTCCTCGGTCTCGTCAGGCGTCGGCAACTCCACAAGCCGGACCTGCCCAGGTCCCCAGTCGTCCAGGGGCTCGACCCACATGCTGGGCCGCTGGTCGTAGCGCGCCTCCAGATCCTGATAGGCGGCGAACCCTTGGGCGCGCTGGGCGAGGCCAAATCCCTGAGGCCTATTGTCGGCAAAGCCGCTCGCCTGAAGCGTCGTCGGGTTGGACAGGGGCCGCCAGAGCCGCTCGCCGGCCCCATTGGCGATGATGAGACTGTCGGAGTCATGCACCCGCGGCCGATAGTCGTCGTACCGCCGGGCCGTCTGCGGATCGAACAGGAACATGCTGGTCAGCGGCGCGAAACCCACGCGAGGCGTCTCAGTGCGAGGGTGCAGTTCGGCCTGAACTTCGGTCACGGTCGGCGCGCCCGGCGTGATCACGAACCGATAGGCGCCGGCCAGGCTGGGGCTGTCCATCAGAGCATAGAGGGTCAGGCTGCGGTCTCGGCGGCCCGGGCGCACCAGCCAGAAGGTGCGGAAGCGGGGAAACTCCTCGGCCGGCTCGCCAGCGCCGATCGCTAGGCCCCGCGCCGAGGCGCCATAGACCCCGCCCCGGGCCACGGCGCGGAAATAGCTGGCCCCCAGAAAGGCGACGGTCTCGTCGAACTTGTCGGCGCTGTTCAAAGGATGGAGCAGGCGCAGGCCCGCGAAGCCCAGGGTCGGGTCTTCCACGGTGACGAGATCGCTCAGCGGTCCTCGGCCATAGCGGAACATGGCCGGATCGTAGGCCACCGGGCGCGCACGCCCGTCGGCCACTTCGAAGATCTCGACCTTTTCGAGGAAACGGCCGCCGCGATGGAAGAACTGCGCCTGGAAGGGGAGGCGCTGGTCGGCCCACAGGCCCTGGCTGTCATGGAAACCCAGCTGCCGGTAGGTGTCGTAGGTCAGGGCGCCGAGCTGATCTGGGAGGGTCGTGTCGGGCGGCGCATAGGGCCTGGCCGCCAGGTCGCGGGCCATGAGGCCGACATCGTCGAACCCGAAGGTCTTCGGGGCCGCGGCGGCCAGCATCAGGCCTGCGCCCCCAACCATGAGGTCGCGGCGGTTCGGGCCGCCTGCGAAGGTGTTGGTCGTTCCGGAACTCACGCCGGCTCAGGCTCCCTTGCCGTTGGTGTCCGCGCCTTACTTAAGCAGGGCTTTGGCCAAACAAAGGCGCGAAGCAAAGCTAGGCTCCCAGGCGGCGACCCTAAAGTGGGCCGGAAGCGTCGATCGCGGGGCGCTGGCGCGGCGCCGGGCGCCGCTTGCGTACGTCTTAGGCGTGGCCGCCGAAATCGAAATCTTCGCCCAGCCGGGCCACGAGCCGTTCGCCGGTCCACACCTCGACGGCGTGATCGTCGGTCCGGAGGCGGGCGGCTTGCGCCAAAGCCTCGTGATCACTGGGATAATCGTGCTCAAGGGTGCGGAAGATGTCTTCCCCCGCCGTGACGACATAAAGTCTGTACCGCTGCATATCGCTCGCTCGCAAAAGGAAAGCGGGAGCACCGAACGTCTCTCGATCACCGGCCCTTGGGGTTACTCGCCGACGATGCCTGCAACCTATGGCAGAGCTGTCCGGTTGACCAATCAACTCTCAAGTTACATCGATCGAAGACTCGAAGGGACTACGCGCCGCCGCGCACCTCGCAAATGAGCCGGGCAGTCGCTAAATAGGCGCCATGAGCGCCCACACCCTGTCCTCGCCGAGCTCCGCCACCGCAGACGCCGCGGTCGAAGCCGCGCGCGCCGCAGTCGGCCTTCCGCTGGGCGCCCGGGTGGTGACGGCCATGTCCGGCGGCGTAGACTCCACCGTGACGGCGGCCCTGCTGGCCCGCGCCGGCTATGACGTGGTCGGCGTCACCCTGCAGCTCTATGATCACGGCCAGGCCCTGGCCAAGAAGGGCGCCTGCTGCGCGGGCCAGGACATTCACGACGCCCGCACCGCGGCCGAGGCCATCGGCATACCGCACTATGTCCTCGACTATGAAAGCCGCTTTCGCCAGGAGGTGATTGAGGACTTTGCCGACGCCTATCTGAGGGGCGAGACGCCGATCCCCTGCGTGCGTTGCAACCAGACGGTCAAGTTCCGCGACCTGCTGGACGTGGCCCGCGACCTGGGCGCCGAGGCCCTGGCAACCGGCCACTATGTGCGCCGCGCCTCGGGCGGCAACCGGCCCCACCTGCTGCGCGCGGTCGATGCGACGCGGGATCAGAGCTACTTCCTGTTCGCCACCACGGCCGAGCAGCTGGACTTCCTCCGCTTCCCCCTGGGCGGCCTGCCCAAGAGCGAGGTGCGCCGCGTGGCGGCCGAACTTGGCCTGGCCATCGCCGACAAGCCCGACAGCCAGGACATCTGCTTCGTGCCCGAAGGCCGCTACACCACGGTCATCGACCGCCTGCGCCCCCATGGCGCCGAGCCTGGCGACATCGTCCACATGGACGGCCGGGTGCTGGGCCGGCACGACGGCGTGACCCGCTATACGATCGGCCAGCGCCGCGGTCTGAACGTGGCCGTGGGCGATCCTCTGTTCGTGGTGAAGATCGACGCGGCCGCCCGCCAGGTGATCGTCGGACCGCGCGAAGCCCTGATGACGGCGGCCCTGCGGCTGAAGGAAACCAACTGGCTGGGCGAGTCCGCCAGTTTCGAAGCCGCCTGCGACGAGGGCCGGCCGGTGCTGGCCCGGGTCCGCTCGACCCGCGAGCCGGTGGCTGGCCGCATGGCCTGGGTCGAGGGCGAACCTGGCGTGGAGTTGGACGGCGCCGAAGAGGGCGTCGCGCCCGGCCAGGCCTGCGTGCTCTATGCGCCGGAAGATCCCGATCGGGTGCTCGGCGGCGGCTTCATCGCCGGCACGCGGGCGGCTGTCCCGGCGTAGGCGCCGCCGGCTGGAGCCTGACGCCCGCCCGGCCTATATCTGGGTCCATGACCCAAGCCGCCGATCCCGTCGTCATCGCCGCCTTCGCCCGCACGCCCATGGGCAGCTTCCAGGGCGCGCTCTCTTCGCTGAAAGCCACGGAGCTTGGCGCCGCGGCCGTTCGCGCCGCCGTCGAACGGGCCGGCGTCTCGCCCGAGGCGGTGGAGCAGATCTTCATGGGCTGTGTGCTGCCGGCGGGCCTCGGTCAGGCGCCAGCCCGGCAGGCGGCCCTGGGCGCCGGCCTTCCCCGCTCGGTGCAGGCGACCACCGTCAACAAGATGTGTGGCTCAGGCATGCAGGCCGCCATCATGGCCCATGACGCCCTGATGGCTGGATCGGCCGACATCATCGTCGCCGGCGGCATGGAGAGCATGTCGAACGCCCCCTACCTGCTGGCCAAGCATCGGGCAGGCGCGCGGATCGGTCACGATACGGCCTTCGACCACATGTACCTCGACGGTCTGGAGGACGCCTATGAGCCCGGACGGCTGATGGGGTCTTTCGCCGAGGAGACCGCGCGGGCCTACCAGTTCACCCGCGAGGCCATGGACGAGTTTGCGATTCTGAGCCTCGCCCGTGCGCGGGCCGCCACGGAGACCGGCGCCTTCGAAGGCGAGATCGTTCCGGTTGAGGTCGCCAGCCGCAAGGGCGCCGAAACCATCGCGACCGACGAACAGCCGCTGAAGGCCGACCCGGCCAAGATCCCGACCCTGAAGCCCGCCTTCGCCAAGGACGGGGCGATCACCGCGGCCAACGCCAGTTCGATCAGCGACGGGGCTGCGGCCCTGGTGCTGACCCGAGCCTCGGTGGCCGAGAGGCTTGGCCTGCCGGTGGTGGCGCGCATCACAGCCCACGCCGCCCACGCCCATGAGCCGGGCCAGTTCACCACGGCCCCGGTTCCGGCCATGCGCAAGGCCCTGGCCAAGGCCGGCTGGAGCCTGGACGAGGTCGATCTGTTTGAGGTGAACGAAGCCTTCGCCGTCGTGGCCATGATCGCCGAGCGCGAGCTGGCCATTCCCCGCGAGAAGCTGAACGTCAATGGCGGCGCCTGCGCGCTGGGCCATCCGATCGGCGCGTCGGGCGCGCGGATCCTGGCCACCCTGATCGCGGCCCTGCAGGCGCGCGGCGGTCGGCGCGGCCTCGCCCGCCTGTGTAGCGGCGGCGGCGCGGCCACGGCGGTGGCGGTGGAACTCGTCTGAAGCGCGTTCCGATAAGTGGAAACCGGTTATCGGATCAAAACGCGCGCCATCTAAAGGCTCTTGAGATCAGCCCGGCGAGATCATCTTCTCCGGGCGCACGACCTCGTCGAACTCCTCGTTGGTCACATAGCCGCCGCCCACGGCTTCGTCGCGCAGGGTGGTGCCATTCTTGTGCGCGGTCTTGGCGATCTTGGCGGCGTTGTCGTAGCCGATCTTCGGCGCCAGCGCGGTGACCAGCATCAGGGAGCGCTCGAGGGCGGCCTTGATGTTGTCCTCGCGGGCCTCGATGCCGGCCACGCAGTTGTCGGTGAACGAGATGGCCGCATCGCTCAGCAGCTTGCACGACTGCAGGAAGTTGTAGGCCATGACCGGATTGAACACGTTCAGCTCGAAGTGACCTGAGGCGCCGGCGAAGGTCATGGTCGACTGGTTCCCGAACACCTGAGCGCAGACCATGGTCAGGGCCTCGCACTGGGTGGGGTTCACCTTGCCCGGCATGATCGAGGAGCCGGGCTCGTTCTCCGGCAGGGACAGCTCGCCGAGGCCCGAACGGGGGCCGGAGCCCAGGAAGCGGATGTCGTTGGCGATCTTGAACAGGGAGCCGGCCACCGTGTTGATCGCGCCGTGGCTGTAGACCATGGCGTCATGGGCGGCGAGGGCTTCGAACTTGTTGGGCGCGGTGATGAAGGGCAGGCCGGTGATGGCGGCGATCTTCTCGGCCACCTTCTCGGCGAAGCCCACCGGCGCGTTCAGGCCGGTGCCGACGGCGGTGCCGCCCTGGGCCAGCTCATAGAGACCATAGAGGCTTTCCTTCAGCCGCCGTACGCCGCTGGAGACCTGATGGGCGTAGCCGGAGAACTCCTGGCCGAGCGTCAGGGGGGTGGCGTCCTGGGTATGGGTGCGGCCGATCTTGATGATGTGATTGAAGGCCTCGGTCTTGGCCTTGAGCGCCACGTGCAGGTGCTCCAGAGCGGGCATCAGCTCGCGGGCCACCTGTTCGGCGCAGGCGATGTGCATGGCCGTCGGATAGGTGTCGTTGGACGACTGGCTCATGTTCACGTGGTCGTTGGGATGGACCGGCGACTTGGAGCCCATCACCCCGCCGAGGACTTCGATGGCGCGGTTCGAGATCACCTCATTGGCGTTCATGTTCGACTGGGTGCCCGAGCCGGTCTGCCAGACCACCAGGGGGAAGTGGTCGTCGAGCTTGCCGTCAATGACCTCCTGGGCGGCCTGGACGATGGCCGCGCCGATCTTCGGGTCCAGCCGGCCCAACTCCATATTGGCCTCGGCTGCGGCCCGCTTGACCACGCCCAGCGCGCGGATCATCGGCTGGGGCTGCTTTTCCCAACCGATCTTGAAGTTGCCGATGCTGCGCTGCGACTGGGCGCCCCAGTAGCGGTCGGTGGGCACCTCGATGGGGCCGAAGGTGTCGGATTCGGTGCGGGTCGCGGTCATCGGGGAAGCCTCCAGCAACTGGGTGTCGCGTCGGTTTAGCGAGGCCGGGCGAGACTGCAAAGCGTCTGCAGGCTAGAGAGGGGCATGAACGATGGCTGGACCCACCACGGTAAGGTGCGCGCCCGGGAGGGCGAGGGCGCCATGGACGTGGTCGTCGACGGGCTGACCACCCAGGCCAAGTACTACAAGCCCCTGATCTATGAGTTCTTTCGCAAGGCCTGGCGCGGCGGCCGGCCGGCCTGGGGCGAGTATGCGGTCGAGATCACCATGGAATATGTCGGCGATCCGCCGTGGCTCGATCTCGACAACCTGGCCAAGGCGATCCTCGACGCCATCAAGGGCTACGCCTTCCATGACGACGCCCAGGTGGCGCGGTTGCTGGTGGAGCGCCGGGCCGGCGAGCGGGAACGGATCATCGTCCAGGTGCGGCGTCTCTCCGACGCCTTCGCCGCCAGCACGCCTGCGCCGTCAAGCGGACTTGGCGGGCCGCTCTAGGGCGAGCGTGGCGACCACCACATAGGCGACGGCCACAAAGGCGCCGTAGCGGCCGAGGCTTTCGGGCGGCAGGCCGGGCATGAGGCTTTCGAACAGGATCATCACCACGCCGGCGCCGACCAGGCCGGGCGCGCTGAACGTCGCCGCCGCCGCCAGCCAGTTGCGGCGCGCAATCCGTCTCAGCCGGGCGGTGAGGTGGAAGACGAAGGCCAGCGCGCTGGCCGCCAGGGCGGCGTTGAGCGCGTAGAACCAGAAGGCCCGTTCGATCAGGCCGCCGGCGAAAGCCGCATAGAACAGAGTCGCCGCCGCCCAGACCACCGTCCCGGCGAGCGCGAACCACAGACTGTCCTCTTTTGACACCTGATCCCCCCAAAACCCGTTCAGTGGCCAGCCCTGCTTATCGCATGCCAATGTTCGACGAACGAGGGGGCAATAGAAAACGGCCGCGCCTCTTGCGGGGCGCGGCCGTCTTATCGCGAACCGACCTGGGGGGAGTTCAGGTTCAGCGATACTGTTGCAGTCGTGTGGTCCGCAGCCCGGCCAGACCGTGGCGATCGATCGACTTCTGCCAAGCGAGGAACTCTTCGGACGTCAGACCGTAGCGGGCCAGCGCGTCGTCCAGGCTGAGCAGGCCGCCGCGGACCGCGGCGACCACTTCGGCCTTGCGCCGGATCACCCAGCGCCCGGTGTCGGCCGGCGGCAGATCGGCCAGGGTCAGGGGCGCGCCGGTCGGACCGATCACATAGGGCTCGCCACGGCTGTTCGTTCGGGTCTGCTGTTGTTGCAACATGGCTTTACGCCTTTCCCACCATCATCGTTGGGGCAGACAATAGGCCGGCTGACATAACAGCTCGTGAATCGCGATAGTGAAAATCGGAGTAACCATTCACTCCCCCATGTACTGAAATGATACAGTTAGAGAATTCAGTGGGCGTTAACCTTCGCTAAATCCCAGTTACTCTCCAAGTTATCGGCGCATACTGATAAGTTCATCCAACATCTGATCGGCGGTGGTGATGATGCGCGAGCAGGCGGAATAAGCTTTCTGCGTCGTGATCAGGCCTGTGAACTCGGCGGACATGTCGACTGTGGAGTTTTCGAGGGTCGAGGGGGAAATAGCGCCGGCGCCGCCCTGGCCCGCCTGCTTGATCACATACTCACCGCTGTCGATGGTCGCGCGGTAGGAGTTGCCGCTGACGGCCTGCAGCCCATCGGGGTTGGCGAAGGTGGCGACCCCGATTTTGGCGATCTGCCGGACCTGGCTGTTGTCGAAGATGGCCGAGACGACCCCAGCCTCATCGACCTCGACGCCGACCACCGTGCCGACCGTGGCGCCGTCGGGGTTCACCAGGCGGACGGTCGAGGCGTTGGCGTACTGGGTCAGCTTGTCCAGGTCGAAGGTGATGTTCTGAGCGCCGACGCCCAGGCCGTCGTCCCAGCGCGGCGTGCCGGCCGTGCCTGACGCCGCCAGGCTGATGGTCGGGGCCGCGCCAGCCGCGCCGAACAGGGTGGTGTTGTCCAGGTCGATGGTGCCGTCCTGGTTGAACATGACGATGCCCGAAGCGATCTGGCCCGAGGGGCCGCCGGTCACATCGGCCGCAGGGATGGCGAAGATTTCCGCATGCCACTCATTGGGGTTGGCCGAGGAGCGCAGGAAGCTCATCGATACCTTGTGGGTGCCGCCCATGGTGTCGACCACGTTCATTTCGATGCTGAAGTCCGGCTGGGTGCCGGTCAGGGGATCGGAATTCTCTTCCCAGTCGGCCATCGAACGGGTGGCGGCGTCGTATGTGCCTTCGGCCGCCGAGATGGTCTGGCGCTTGTCCAGATTGGCGTTGATGACGACATTGGCCGTCGCCTGCACCGCCGAGCCGAGGTTCTTGACGTTGATCGAGTCGAGCTCGGTCAGGTCGGACGGGTTGTAGTTGATGGTGCCATCGGCGGCGATCGGCCAGCCCTGCAGATAGAACCCGGCGTCGTTGCGCAGGTAGCCGTCGGAATCGACGCTGAACGATCCGGCCCGGGTGAAGACCCGCTTGTCGGCTTCGGTGAGCCCCGCGCCCTTTTCGGTGACGATGAAGAAGCCGTCGCCGGAGATGGCCAGGTCCGTCGAGGAGTTGGCGCTCTGGATCAGGCCCTGCTGGCTGATGTACTGGCGCGTCAGGCCCTGGACGCCGCCGGCGCTGTAGCGCCCCGTCACGGCCTGGGCCGTGACGATATTGGCGAAGTTCACCTGGTTTCGCTTGTAGGCGACGGTGTTGATGTTGGCGATGTTGTCGGAGATCGCCGCGAGTGCGGAGGAATTGGCGGTCAATCCCGACACGCCGGCGAGCATGGCGCTGTTGATACTCATGGGGGCTTACCTTCTCTAGAGGTTGTGGGGGGGACTCGGACGGACCCTTTCAGGATGGCTCTCAGGCCGCCTGCGCCGGGGTCTCTTCGTCTTCGCTGTCGTTGCTGGGATTAGGGGTCGGGGTGGTGTTGGCGGTCGGCTCGCTCGGCAGGCCGATGCTGCTGATCGTCTGCCAGAGGGCGCGGCTGCCCCCGATCGTCACATAGGTCTGTCCGTCAACCTGCTCGACGGCGCGAACCAGGCCCTGGATAAAGGTGTTGTGGCCCACCGTGGCGCCGACGGAGTCGGTGGCGGTGATGCGCAGGGTGTAGGCCCCGCCATCGGCCAGCTGGGCGCCCAGGACGTTCTTGCCGTTCCAGCTGAACTCGTGCTCGCCGCCCGCGACATTTTCCAGGGCCTGGACGTGGACGATGGAGCCCTTGTCGTCGAGCACCTCGATCTTGACGCTCTTCGCCTCGCGGTCGAGGCGATAGATCCACTCGGCTTCGCCCTTGGACAGGTTGGCCTTATCGGTCGCCGCCCGAACCTCCTTGCCGATCAGGCTGACGGCGTCGGCGACGCCGTCGCCGGCCGAACCCACCAGCTGTTTCAGAAGGTCGTTGGTCAGCAGCTGCTGCTCGACCCCGGTCATCTGCACGATCTGCTGGGTGAACTCGCCGGAATCCATCGGCGAGAGCGGGTCCTGGTTCTTCATCTGCGTCGTCAGCAGGATGAGGAAGGTGTCAAAGCTCTCGGCCAGCCGCTGGGTCCCTGCATTGGTCCCGGAGTTGGCCGCGGCGTTCTGGTTGGTGACGGAATCGACCATGGTGGTTCTCTAAATCCGGAGGTCCACGCCGGTGGGTGACCGGCGTTGCTGGTAGAGTCTGGCGGCGACCGCGGCGGTTTCGGCCTCGTCGGCGACGCCAAGGGCGTTCTGGAAAGCGCGGCCCTGCCAGGCCTCCCGGTCGGGCGCCTGGTCGGCGAACTGGCCGCCGCCGCGACCATCCTGCGGCGACTGGAAGGACAGGCCGCCGGAGATGTCGAAGCCAGCCTGTTCCAGGGCCCGCTGCAGATCACCGGCCCGGCCGCGAAGTTCGGCCGCCGCATGGGGATTGTCGAAGGCCATGGCCGCGGTGAGCTTGCCCTGGGAGTCGATATCGACACGCACGTCCACGCGGCCGAGGCCTTCGGGCGTCAACTGAATGTCGAAGTGGGTGTTGCGGCCCTGCAGCTTGCGCGACACCTGGGCGGCCAGATCGGCCACCGTGGCCGAGGTGGCCGCCACGCGGGCGGCCTCGCGCGCTTCGAGGTGGGCCGCCGAGGCGTGAGCCGCCGTAGACGCGCTGGACTGGTCGGGGGAGTCGAGGTGGGCTGAGGTGTCCAGGGTCTCGACGTCGGTCGGCGCGGCGTCGCCCGCGGCGGGCTCGATCGCCGCGGCCAGCTGTGCCGTAGCCTCAGGCTTGGGGGCGGCCGGGCCGGGATTGGGCTGGATCAGGGTGAAGGCGTTCGGCTTGGCCTGCTCGACAACGGTGTTGGGCTTGGCGTCGCCAGCCTTGGCCGCGGTCGGTTGCGCCGGGGCGTCGTCTTCGGCGGCCGCGCCCTCGACAGACTCCGTGGTCTGGGTCGCCTTGACGCTGGTGGCCGAGGCCGCGACGGCGGCGGTCATCAGCGGCTGGGCTGCGGCGGTGACGCTCGCCTGAGCCGCGGCAGGGGCCGCCGGTGGCGGGGCAGGTGCGGCTTCAGCCACGACCGGCGGCGCGGCCGGGGCCGGCGCCGGGCGCCGATCCGCAGCCTGGGCGGCCTGTTCAACGGGGGGGCTGCTGACGGGCGGCCCCGCGTCCGTGGCTTGCGCCGGACGCGGGGCGGCCTCGGCGGCCGTCTCCATGGCGACCGGACGCTGAGGAGCCGTCTCGGCCGCCGGCGGGGCGGTGTCGGGGGTCTCGACCGGGCGCGCGTCTATCGCTGCGGCCAGATCGGCTTCGACATCCGCAGCGGGCAAAGGCTGTTGCGGCTCGGCGGGCGAGGCGACTCCCGCAAGCGCAGGGTCGATGACGGCGCCTGGCCCCTCGCCTGGACCCATGATCGGGACGGGCGGGGCGGGCGTCTGGGCCGCCGCCGCCAGCAAGGCGGCCTCGGCGGTCATCGCCTCGGCGTCGTCGTCCGGGGGCGTGATCTCGCCCTGCGGGGTGTCTTTCGAAGCGAGGGCCTTGCCCTTGGTCCCGGGTACGACCGGCGCCTGGCCCTGCGCTTCGGGGGTGTCGCCCAGCAGGGCCGACAGCAGGGTGCTGAAGGCCGAGGCCGCCTGGCCCGACGCATCGGGCGCAGCCGCGCCGCCGGCTCCGGAGACGGCGGGGGGCGGAACGGCGATAAGCGGCAACGAAAACGACATCAGGACCAGCAGGCTGGGCGCAGAAGCAATTGCGCCGGACATGGGGAGAGGGGGGCGCCTGCTGCGCCGGGGTGTTCGACACAACTTCAGCAACCTTCACGCCAGTTTCGAACCGCCATCCAAGCCTATGATTAAATGAGATAAATTTCCGGAGCGTCGTTCCGGCTGTCGCGCTGACGCAGGCGGAACTTGCCCAGTCGACCGATCGTGGCCCGGACGAGTCTGCCGCCTTTCAAAAGGGTTACCGAGCAGGGCGACGCGGGCTGGCGCCAGACTTGCGACCCTCAGGTTGTCTATTCCGGGCCCTGAATGGGTCGGTATTGAAAAGGTTGGGTTTTTCCGGACCCTCGCGTGCGCGTTCACTCTATGCCCGGCAGAATGCGCCGGGCGCCGCAGCGAGGATTGCCGGGTGGAAGGTGAAGGCCATGTCGCTGACAGCGGTCCTTAAGACAGCCAATTCCGGCCTGGTGGCGTCACAGGTCGGACTCCGCGCCGTCTCCGACAACATCGCCAACGTCAACACCCCTGGCTATGTCCGCAAGACCGTGGACCAGCAGCAGCTTGTGGTCGGCGGCCGCGGGATGGGCGTCGAGGTCTCCGGCGTCAAGCGGGTGACCGATCAGTACCTCCAGCTGGCCAGCCTGAGCTCGTCCTCGGAGGCCGGGCGCTGGGAGGCTGTCGCCCAGTATATGGACAACGCCCAGTCCCTGTTCGGCGACCCGTCGGGGGACAGCTTCTTCTTCGGGCGGCTGGACGACATCTGGAGCGCCTTTGCGGCGACGGCCAACGATCCGTCATCCAGCCTGCTGCGCAGCCAGGCGCTCTCCACCGTCGAGGACTTCCTCAACGAAGGCGCCCGGATCAACAACTCCCTGCAGGACCTGTCCCGGACGGTCGACACCCAGATCACCGCCAATATCGACCGGGCCAACGATCTGCTCGACCAGATCAACAAGCTGAACGCCGACATCAGCCGCGCCAAGATGGTCAATGCCGACGCCTCGGGCTCAGAGAACATCCAGAGCCAGCTGGTCGACGAGCTGACCACGCTGATGAACGTCCAGGTCTCGGCCCGCCCCACCGGCGGCCTGATGATCCGCTCCACCGAAGGGGTGATGCTGGCGGGCGACGGGGCCGCGGTGCTGGCCTATTCGCGCACCGACAGCACCAAGGGCTACATCACGGCGATCACCACGGCAGGGTCGGGGATCGCCAAGCCGATCACCATCACCGGCGGAGAGCTCCGCGGCCTCCTGGATCTGCGCGACGACAAGTTGCCGGGCCTGTCGGACCAGCTCGGCGAGTTCATGAGCCGAGCGGCCGACGCCATCAACGCCGCCCATAACGGCGCCAGCACCGTGCCGGCCCAGGCGAGCCTGACCGGACGCTATACGGGGCTCGACCTGCCGACCGCGGTCAGCGGCTTCACCGGCGCCACCACGGTCGCCATCGTCGACGCCGCCGGTCAGCTGACCCGCCGGGTGGATATCGACTTCAGCGCCGGGACCATGAGCGTCGACGGCGGGCCGGCGGCGGCCTTCACCCCCGCCAGCTTCCTCGCCGACCTCAACGCCAGCCTGGGCGCGACCGGATCGGCCACCTTCACCAACGGCGCGCTCAGCCTGTCGGCCGCGGCCGGCGGGGTGGCGATCGACGAGGGGACCTCCAAGAAGGCCGGGCGAGGCTTTTCTCACTTCTTCGGCCTGAACGACATCGTCCGCTCGGACGGCGTCACCAACTATGACAGCGGCCTGGCCCTCACCGACGCCCATGGGTTTACGGCGGGTGATCAGATGGTCCTGCGTCTGGCCCAGGCCGACGGCAAGCCGATCCGCGATGTGACCGTCACCGTGCCGGCGGGCGCCACCATGGCCGATCTGGTCAACGCCCTGAACAGCAACACCACCGGCGTCGGGCTCTATGGCCAGTACAGCCTGGACGCCAATGGCGCCCTGGCCTTCACCGGGTCTGACCCCTTCTACGCCACAGCCTCGGTGGTGCAGGACAACACCTCCCGCGGCGCCGGCGGTCCCTCGATCAGCGAACTCTTCGGCCTGGGGGTCACCGAGCGTACGAGCCGGGCCAACCGGCTGCAGGTGGCCTCGGCCTTCATCGCCGACCCGATGAAGATCGGCCTGGCCAAGCTCGACCTGTCCATGGCGCCGGGCCAGCCGGTTCTGACCCCTGGGGACGGTCGCGGCGCCCTGGCCCTGGCCAATGCCGGCGACGTCGTGACGCGGTTCTCGGCGGCCGGCTCCCTGGGGGCGGTGAACATGACGCTGTCACGCTACGCCTCAGAATTCGGCGGCTCGGTCGGCCGGGAGGCCGCCGCGGCCGACACCCGCAAGCAGAGCGCCCTGGCGGTTCAGACCGAGGCTATGAACCGCCGGCAAGCCGTCGAGGGCGTCAATCTCGACGAGGAGCTGGTGCGAATGACCACATATCAACAGGCCTTCAACGCTTCGGCCCGCATGATCCAGGCGGCCAAGGAATTGTTCGACGTCCTGACCAACATCGTCTGAGGACCATCACCATGGTGAGCCGCGTCTCCACCGGCGGAAACTACAGCGCCGTCCTGGCCAATCTGATCGCCGCTCAGCAGCGCCAGACCGACGCCGGGGAAAAGGTCTCGAGCCAGAAGAACGGCTCGGATCTGAAGGACTATTCCCGCAACGCCGAGATGCTGACGGCGATGCGATCCATCGACACGCGACTGGCCGGCTATACCGACCAGAACAAGCTGGTCAGCGACAAGCTGATCACCCAGGACTTCGCCCTCAACCAGGTGGCCGACGCCGCCCAGACCGCCCGCCAGGCCATCGCCGAGGCCATCGCCAGCGGCCGGGTCGATACCCTGATGCAGGACATGCAGGGCGCCTTCCGCAACGGCGTCGAAGGGCTGAACAGCCGCTATGGCGGCAAGTACCTGTTCGCTGGCGGCCAGGTGGACACGCCGCCGTTCTCGGCCACGACCCTGAGCGACCTGACCATCCCGGCGACCAATGTGGCCGACTATTTCCACAACGACACCTTCATCGCCCAGGCCAAGGTGGACGACTCCACCCTGGTCAATACCGGCTTCCTGGCCGACGCCTTCGGCACGGGCATGATGGAGGCCTTCAAGGCGATGCAGGCCTTCCATGAGGGGGCCGACGGTCCCTTCAGCGGCAATCTCACCGACGCCCAGCGGACCTTCCTGGAGAACCAGCTGCAGGTCTGGGACGGCATCTACAACGACCAGATCAACACCGCTGGCCGCAACGGCATGGTTCAGAGCCGCGTGGAGGCGGTGAAGGAAGACCTGATCATCCGCACCAACAGCATGAAGAGCATGATCGGCGACATCGTCGACGCCGACATGACCCTGGCCATCTCCAACCTCGAGCAGGCCCAGATCTCCGTGCAGGCGGCCGCCCAGGTCTTCATCGCCCTGAAGGAAAGCTCGCTGCTCAACGTGTTGAGGTAGGGCCCTCAGTCCTCAGTCCATACCGTGGCGGGCTTGCTGGACAGACTGTGGAAGGCGACATAGGCGTGATCCATGGGGCTGCCGACATAGCTTGGCCTGGAGATCATCTGCTCGAGCCAGGCCTTGGCGTGCGGCCGAAGAACAGCAGGTGGGGCAGCAGGAAGGCGTCTGCCAGAGTCATCTGACGCCCAACCAGATAGCCGCCGTCCGCCACGGCGTCGCCGATCAGCAGCATTTGCAGACGGAGCGGGTCGCGGGCGGCCTGCAGGAAGGCTTGATCCACCTCGAACCCCCAGTTCGGACGCACCAGGCGCTCCTTCATGAAGCGGTTCATGATCGGGAACACATAGGCGTTGACCAGACTGATCCAGCGCAGAACCTCGGCCTGGCCAAGTGCGTCGGAAGGCTGAAGGGGCGGGCCTTCGAAGGCGCGGTCGATATAATGGGTGATGGCGAGGGTCTCGTAGAGGATGACCTCGCCGTGCTGCATCACCGGCATCTTGCCGAACGGGTGGAGCTGCAGATGGGCCTCTGAGCCAAGGACCAGGGGGTTCAGCTCGTAGTCGATCCCTTTTTCGTCGGCCGCCAGCATGGCGGTCCACAGATAGGCGCTGCCGGCCATCGAGTGAAAGATAAGCGTCGCCATGGGCTGTCTCCCCGCCGTGGCCAGCATTGCCGGCGTCCGACGGCTTGGCCTTGTCCCCGATCAAATCGCAGGGCCATGCGGCCAAAGAGAACATCTTGCGAACATAGAACAAAAAGCGTACGACTGAGTCCTGGCCGCGCGAGCCGGGGATCGCCCCGGTCGGCCCGATGGAATCATGGGATAAGGGGTCCCCTCAAATGGCACAGTCGGCGTTGAAACTCGTGGGTAAAGAAGAAGGCGACAAGCAGCGCGCGCTCGAGGCGGCGCTGTCTCAGATTGATCGGGCCTTCGGCAAGGGCTCGGTGATGAAGCTGGGGGACAAGGGCAAGATCGTCGAGATCGAGTCCTATTCCACCGGCTCCCTGGGTCTGGATCTGGCGCTCGGGATCGGCGGCCTGCCCAAGGGGCGGATCGTCGAAATCTATGGTCCTGAAAGCTCGGGCAAGACGACGCTCGCCCTGCATGTGGTGGCCGAGGTCCAGAAGGGCGGCGGCACCGCGGCCTTCGTGGACGCCGAGCACGCGCTCGATCCGTCCTACGCCCACAAGCTCGGCGTGAACCTGGACGACCTCCTGGTTTCGCAGCCCGACACCGGCGAGCAGGCCCTGGAAATCACCGACACCCTGGTGCGTTCGGGCGCCGTCGACGTCATCGTCATCGACTCCGTGGCGGCGCTGACCCCGCGGGCGGAAATCGAAGGCGAGATGGGCGACAGCCTTCCGGGCCTGCAGGCCCGACTGATGAGCCAGGCCCTGCGCAAGCTCACCGGCTCCATCTCCAAGACCAAGACCCTGGTCATCTTCATCAACCAGATCCGGATGAAGATCGGCGTCATGTACGGCAGCCCGGAGACCACCACCGGCGGCAATGCGCTGAAGTTCTACGCCTCGGTGCGCCTGGACATCCGACGCACCGGCTCGGTCAAGCAGCGCGACGAGATCGTCGGCAACAATGTCCGGGTCAAGGTGGTGAAGAACAAGGTGGCCCCGCCGTTCCGCGAGGTCGAGTTCGACATCATGTATGGCGAAGGCATCTCCAAGTTGGGCGAGATCATCGACCTGGGGGTCAAGGCCGGCGTGGTCGAGAAGTCCGGCTCCTGGTTCTCGTTCAACAGCCAGCGGATCGGCCAGGGTCGCGACAATGTGCGGGAATTCCTGAAGGCCAATCGCGACGTGGCCGATGAGATCGAGAAGGCGGTGCGCGGCGCCACCTCCAAGATCGAGGAAGAGCTGCTCGTGGGCGGCCCCGACGACAAGGACGACTGACCTCGCAAGGGGGCTCCCAAAAGCCCCCGACCGAGGGCCTGTCACAGGACCTCCGCAGGCTGCGCCGCGCCCAGGCCGGACACCCCCGCCGATATGCGTCCGGTCCTATCAGGACCCCAACGCGGCGCCTCGTTTGCGGAGGAGGACGCCCTGGCCCGCCGCCAGGGCGTCCTTTTTCTTTGCGCAGGCCGTGGACTCCCGTAAACGACCGGCAAAATTCCCCTGCGCGGCGGAGCCTGCGCGCCCTATATGCAAGCCATGTCCAGCCTGAACCAGATCCGCAGCACGTTCATCGACTTCTTCAAGGGTCGCGATCACCTGGTGATCCCCTCGGCGCCCCTGGTGCCGCAGAACGATCCGACGTTGATGTTCGTCAACGCCGGCATGGTCCCGTTCAAGAACTACTTCACCGGCGCCGAGACGCCTCCAGCGCCCCGCGCCGTGTCGGTGCAGAAGTGCGTCCGGGCGGGCGGCAAGCACAATGACCTGGACAATGTCGGCTATACGGGCCGCCACCAGACCTTCTTCGAGATGCTGGGGAACTTCTCCTTCGGCGACTATTTCAAGGAAGGCGCCATCGAACTGGCCTGGGAGCTGATGACCAAGGACATTGGTCTGGACCCCGCGCGCCTGATGGTCACGATCGCCCCTGACGACGACGACGCCGCGGCCCTGTGGCGCAAGATCGCCGGCCTGCCGGACTCCAGGATCGTGCGCCTGGAAGAGAACTTCTGGTCCATGGGCGACACCGGTCCCTGCGGCACCAATACCGAGATCTTCTACGACCACGGCGACCACGTCGCCGGCGGCCCGCCCGGCAGCCCGGATGAGGACGGCGACCGGTTCGTCGAAATCTGGAACCTGGTCTTCATGCGCTGGGAGCAGTTCGCCGACGGCACGCGCAAGGACCTGCCCAAGCCGCAGATCGACACCGGCATGGGGCTGGAGCGGATCACCACGGTCCTCCAGGGCGTCCATTCCAACTACGACACCGACCTGTTCCGCACCCTGATCGCGGCCAGCGAAGAGGCCACCGGCGCGGCGGCGCGCGGCGAGGCGCGGTTCTCGCACCAGGTCATCGTCGACCATCTGCGCTCCACCAGCTTCCTGATCGCCGACGGCGTGTCGCCCTCGAACGAGGGCCGCGGCTATGTGCTGCGCCGGATCATGCGCCGGGCCATGCGCCACGCCCACATGCTGGGCGCGGCCGAACCCCTGATGCACCGCCTTGTGCCGACCCTGGTGTCGGAGATGGGCGAGGCCTATCCCGAGCTCCGCCGGGCCGAGGCGACGATTTCCGAGACCCTGCGCCAGGAGGAGGAACGCTTCCGCCGCACGCTGGGCCGGGGCATGAGCCTGCTGGAAGAGGCCACGGCCGGGCTGGCCGAGGGCGGCGAGCTGCCGGGCGAAACGGCCTTCAAGCTCTATGACACCTATGGCTTCCCCCTCGACCTGACCCAGGACGCCGTGCGCGCCATGGGTCTCTCCGTCGATCTGGCCGGTTTCGATGCGGCCATGAAGCGCCAGAAGGATCAGGCCCGCGAGGCCTGGACCGGGTCTGGCCAGGTGGCGGCGTCCGGCGAGTGGTTCGCCCTGCGCGAGCGTCTGGGTCCGACGGAATTCGTCGGTCACGACACCACCGAAACCACCGCCAAGGTCCTGGCCCTGGTCGAGGCGGGTGCAGAAATCCCCCGCGCCGAGGCCGGCCAGACCGTCCAGGTCCTGTTCGACCACACGCCCTTCTATGGCGAGAGCGGCGGTCAGGCGGGCGATCTCGGCGAGGTTGAATGGGACGGGGGCCAGGCCCGCGTGCTCGACACCCAGAAGCAGGCCGGCGACCTCCACGTGCATGTGATCGAGGTCACCGACGGCGCCCTGGTCGCCGGCGCGCCGGTTCGCCTGGCCCTCGACGCCGAGCGGCGCACCGCCACCCGGGCCAACCACTCGGCCACCCACCTGCTTCACGCGGCCCTGCGCAATGTGCTCGGCCCGCATGTGAGCCAGAAGGGCCAGATGGTCGACGGCGAACGCATCCGCTTCGACTTCAGCCACGGCCAGCCGGTGACCCTGGAGGAGATCGACCAGATCGAGGCCGAGGTGAATGCGGTGATCCGCCAGAACCTGCCGGCGGAGACCAAGAACATGGCCCCCGAAGAGGCCATCGAGGCCGGGGCCATGGCCCTGTTCGGCGAAAAGTATGGCGACGTCGTCCGCGTCCTGACCCTGGGCCGGGCCCTGGATGGCAGCGGTCCCTATTCGGTAGAGCTGTGCGGCGGCACCCATGTGGCGCGCACCGGCGACATTGCCCTGTTCAAGATCGTCTCCGAAAGCGGCGTGGCCGCGGGTGTGCGCCGGATCGAGGCGCTGACCGGCGAGCCGGCTCGCCGCTGGTTGCTGGACCAGGCCCTGGTGTCGCGCCAGCTGGCGGAGCTGTTCAAGACGCCGGTCTCCGAGGTTCTGGGCCGGGTCGAGGCCCTGGAGGCTCAGCGGCGCAAGGCCGAAAAGGAGCTGGCCGACGCCAAGCGCCAGCTCGCCATGGGCGGCGGCGGCGCGGCCCAGGCGGGGCCGGAGGAAATCGCCGGCGTCCAGGTGCTGGCGCGGGTCATGGACGGCGTCGGCGGCAAGGATCTTCGGCCTATCGCCGAGGAGTTCAAGAAGCAGATCGCCGACGGGATCATCGCCCTGGTGGGGGTGGCCGACGGCAAGGCCGCCGTAACCGTTGCGGTGACCGGCGCGGCCAAGGATCGGTTTAACGCCGCCGACCTCGCCAAGGCCGCGGTGATCGCCATGGGTGGCCAGGGCGCGGGCGGCCGGCCCGACTTCGCCCAGGGCGGCGCCCCCGATGGCGCGCGCGCCGAGGAAGGCCTTGCGGCCCTGAAGGCGGCGATCACCGGCTAGGCCGGCCGCCGCCTCTGGGTCTTACGCTCTGGCCCGAGCTTCAGGCCGGCGGCGTGCGCACGCAGGCGAGCTTATTGCCCTGCGGATCGCGGACATAGGCGGCGTACCAGCCCTCGCCATATTGCGGGCGAAGGCCGGGGGCGCCCTCATCGACGCCGCCGTGGGCCATGGCCGCGGCGTAGAAGGCGTCCACCACCTCGGGCGTTGGCGCATAGAAGCCCAGCATGACGCCGTTGCCGGCCCGCGCAGCCTGGCCGTCGAAGGGCTTGCAGACCCAGAGCGTCTGGCCGGACGGGTCGCCCTCTCGGCCATAGCCGGTCCAGCCTTCGAAGGCGTAGAGCTGGCTCAGGCCCAGAGGAGCCAGCACGGCGTCATAGAAGGCGACCGCAGCGGGCAGGTCGTCTGCACCCAGGGTCATATAGCCCAGAACCGGGCCGGCGGCTCCGGCGGTCGGCGGCGTGGTCATCTGATCTCTCCCATCCTCTCACCCGCCTGAACGGCGCGGCGTCGATGGTATGAACATAACAAGAACATTCTAGCGTAGGAAGTGGGCGGCCAGGGTCAGGGTCAGCGCGCTCAGCACCGTGCCGGCGATCACCGCCTCGGCGGCGCCGCGGGCGAAGACGTTCAGGGCGCGGGTCTGGATAAAGACGTTCACCGCCGTAGGGCAGGCCGCCAGCAGGGTGGCGACCGCACGCATCGCCGGATCGACCCCGCCGAGGCCCAGGACCAGCCAGACCAGCACAGGCGCAGCCAGGAGCTTCAGTCCCAGGGCCATCCCCAGGGGCCCGAGGGCGGCGCGGTCGGGCCAGGCGCCCTCTCGCCCGATGAGGCCCCCCAGGGCGATCAGGGCCACCGGGCTTGCCGTCGCCGCCAGCAGGCCGAGCCCCTGGTCGACAGGTCCGGGCGGCCGCGTTCCCGTCGCCGACAGGAGAAGGCCGCAGCAGGCGCCGAGCACGGTGGGATTGGCCAGCACCCGGCGCAGCGCCGCGCCCACGCCCACCGAAGCGGCGCCGGTCTGCAGGATGGCCACGGCGAGGCCCATCAGCACGATGAAATCCACCGCCACCAGGGCCGCGGCCTGGGGCCGGACGGCCTCGCCCAGGACAGCGACGGCGAGCGGCGCCCCGAGGAAGGCGGTGTTGCCGATGGCCGCCGCCATGGGCAGGCCGGCGGCGCTCTGGCGGGGCAGGCCCAGCCTCAGGGCCAGGCCCCAGGCGAACAGCAGCACTGCGGTCAGGCTAAGCCCATAGAGGCCAAGGGCTGCGGCCTGGCTCATATTCGGCGGCGGGGCGTCGCCCAACCAGTGGATCAGCAGGGCCGGGAAGCCGATCCAGAAGGTGTAGGCCGACAGCCCTTTCGCAAGCCGCGGCCCAAGCAGGCCGAGCCGGCCAGCCAGGGCGCCGGCGGCGATGATCGCGAAGAAGGGCGCGATGCGCGCAATGAGGTCCACGTCTCGAAGGTCCGGCCAGGCCTCAGGCGTCTACGCGCTCGGGCAGGCGCACATGCACCAGCTTCCACTGGAAGAGGGCGGTGCGCTGGAAGGTGAGCACGCTGACCTCGGCCGGCTGGCCTGGCGGGTGGACGGCGAACCGGGTGCGGTTGATCCCCCAGTAACGCAGGCTGGGCCAGGGCTCCCGGATCGGCGCAGCCTGGCGGCCAGCGCCCTCGGCAGGCGGGGGCTCAGGCGGCGCGGCGCCCGGCTCATAGCCGCGGACCACGTCATAGAGCCCGGCCGGCGTCAAATAGGGCTCCAGGCGGGCAGGGGCGGGCGTGAGGGGGGCGAGCGGTTCGGCGAAGGGCTCCAGGGCTCGGCGCATGGCGCCCATGGGGTCGCGCCAGATGTCGGGCGCCTCCGTCGCCCCGGCGACGCGCTCTGGGGGCGGCGGCTCGCGAACCTGGTCGCGCAGGCTGGTGCGCAGGGCCCGGAAATCCACCATCTCGGCCAGGCCCGCCACATCCTGGTCCCGCGCATTGGCCTTCAGGGCGCGATAGGCGAACCAGGGCGCAGCGGCGAAGGCTAAGGCGAACAGCACGAGACAGACAAGGAAGATCTGGAAGAGCTGGCGTTTGACCATGGGCCGGTCGGGTCCCCTCGGCCAAGCTTTGCGGGTTGTGCGACACGCTTAACATGCCTGAAGTCGGGCCGCCATTTGCCTGGCCCCGCGAGAGTCGGGCGCGAGGCTCCCTGAGGAGCCTAAGCTTGACCTATGCGTTTCCGACGCCATGGGGGCCCGATTACACAAGCTGGCGCACGATTTGCGGACGACCTTCTGGGTCGTACCCTCGGTGCTGGTCGGGCTCGGCACGGCTGCCGCGTTTGGCGCGGTGGCGGCCGAGGGCGCCGACTGGATCCCCGAGGCGCTGAAGGCCCTGCTCTACCAGGGCGGCGAGAGCGGGGCCCGGACCCTTCTGGGCGCCATCGCCACCTCGACGATCGGGGTCACGGGCACCCTGTTCTCGATCACCATCGCGGCCCTGACCCTGGCGTCCAGCCAGATGGGGCCGCGTCTGCTGGACAACTTCACCCGCGACCGGGGCAACCAGGTGGTGCTGGGGGTCTTCCTGGGGGCCTTCGCCTACTGCCTGGTGGTCCTGCGGCAGGTTCGGGGCGGGGAGGACGACCTGTTCGTGCCTCGCCTGGCGCTGGCCGGCGCCATGGCCCTGGCGGGGCTCTGCGTGGTCCTGCTGGTCTATTACGTCCACCACATGTCGACGCGGATCAATATCGACACCGTGATCGACCTGGTCCGCCGCGAACTGTTCGCCGCCCTGGACAAGCTCACCCTTGAGGAACCGGAGCCCAACAGCCTCAGTCCTGCAGACCTCGATCTCGACTGGTCGCAGGCCCGCCCGATCACCGATCGTCGCAACGGCTATCTGCAGGAGCTCGATGTCGAGTCCCTGGCCGCCTGGGCGCAGGAGGCTGGGGCGCGGGTGCGTCTGCTGGTCCGGCCGGGCGACTTCATCGTCGCCGGAGGCTGCGTCGCCCTGGTCCACCCGCCGGGCGCCGAAGGCGCCGATGAGGCCGTCGAGCGGGCCACCGCGCTCGGCTCAAAGCGAACCTCGGGCAGCGATCTTGAATACAGTGTGCGCCAGCTGGTGGAGGTGGCGGTGCGCGCCCTGTCGCCGGGGATCAACGACCCGATGACGGCCATCGCCGTCCTGGACCAGTTGGGCTCGGCTCTCTGCCGGGTTGCGCCGCGCCACTTTCCGACCGGAGTCACCATTCTGGACGGACGGGTGATCCTCGTGCGGCCGGTCAGCGACTATGCGGGCCTGGCCGACGCCTGTTTCGACATGATCCGCCAGAACGGCGCCCAGGCGCCGGCGGTGGCGATCCGCATGCTGGAAATCCTCGCCCTGGTGGCCGAGCAGGAACGCGACCCGCATCGCCTGGCGGCGCTTCGCATCCATGCCGACAAGGTGGTGTCGGACGCGCGAAAGCTCATGGCCAACAAGGCCGACCTGCGCGACCTGATGGCCAGGCGACGCGCCTTTGGCGCGGTCGCCGCCCATGGCGGTCCGGCGCGGCGCGCCGAACCGTAGGGAATGGGCCTTAGCCTCGGGCGGCCAGGGCCTTGTCGAGATTGACCGCCACCTTGTCGATGAAGCCTTCGGTGGTCAGCCAGCCCTGGGTGTCGCCGACCAGCAGGGCCAGGTCCTTGGTCATCGAGCCGCTTTCGACGGTCGAGACGCAGACCTCTTCCAGGGTCTTGGCGAACTTGGCCAGGGCCTCGTTGCCGTCCAGCTTGGCCCGATGCTCCAGGCCGCGGGTCCAGGCGAAGATGGAGGCGATGGAGTTGGTCGAGGTGCTCTCGCCGCGCTGATGCTGGCGATAGTGGCGGGTGACGGTGCCGTGGGCAGCCTCGGCCTCCAGCGTCTTGCCGTCCGGGGTGATCAGCACCGAGGTCATCAGGCCGAGCGAGCCGAAGCCCTGGGCCACCTGGTCGGACTGCACGTCGCCGTCATAGTTCTTGGCCGCCCAGATGAAGCCGCCCGACCACTTGAGCGCCGAGGCGACCATGTCATCGATCAGGCGGTGCTCGTAGACGATGCCGGCGGCCTTGTACTTCTCGGCGTACTTGGCTTCGTAGATCTCGGCGAAGATGTCCTTGAAGCGCCCGTCATAGGCCTTGAGGATGGTGTTCTTGGTCGAGAGATAGACCGGATAGTTGCGGTTCAGGCCATAGGCCAGGCAGGCCTCGGCGAACTCGCGGATCGAGTCGTCCAGGTTGTACATGGCCATGGCCACGCCCGAACCCGGATAGTCGAACACCTCGCGCTCGATGACGTCGCCGCTCTCGCCTTCCCAGCGGATGGTCATCTTGCCCTTGCCCGGCACCAGGAAGTCGGTGGCCCGGTACTGGTCGCCATAGGCGTGGCGGCCGACGATGATCGGCTGGGTCCAGCCGGGGATCAGGCGGGGTACGTTCTTGCAGATGATCGGCTCGCGGAAGACGACGCCGCCCAGGATGTTGCGAATGGTGCCGTTGGGCGAGCGCCACATCTGCTTGAGGCCGAACTCTTCAACCCGGGCTTCGTCCGGGGTGATGGTCGCGCACTTGATGCCGACGCCGTATTTCTGGATCGCCTCGGCGGCTTCGACCGTCACCTTGTCGTCGGTCTTGTCGCGATACTCGATCCCCAGATCGTAGTAGGCGATGTCGAGGTCGAGATAGGGGAAGATGAGCTTGTCCTTGATCATCTTCCAGATGATCCGGGTCATCTCGTCCCCGTCGATATCGACGACGGGATTGGCGACTTTGATCTTGGCCATAGGCGAGGCGCGCTCCGTGGCGGAATTGAGGGGTTGAGGCCGTATACAAG
>NZ_JAUXVZ010000023.1 GCF_030680185.1 Phenylobacterium sp. | reverse complement strand
GCACTCGGCCTCGGTCGTCACCGGCATCGGCCGCGTTTCCGGGCGCGAGTGCGTCATCGTCGCCAACGACGCCACCATCAAGGGCGGCACCTACTACCCGATGACGGTGAAGAAGCACCTGCGGGCGCAGGAAATCGCGATCCAGAACCGCCTGCCCTGCCTGTACCTGGTGGATTCCGGTGGCGGCTTCCTGCCCGAGCAGGACAACGTGTTCCCGGACCGCGAGCACTTCGGCCGCATTTTCTATAACCAGGCCAACATGTCCGCGGTGGGCATACCGCAGATCGCCTGCGTCATGGGCTCCTGCACCGCCGGCGGCGCCTATGTGCCAGCCATGTCCGACGAGACGGTGATCGTCCGCGACCAGGGCACCATCTTCCTCGGTGGCCCGCCGCTGGTGAAGGCCGCCACCGGCGAGGTGATCAGCGCCGAAGAGCTTGGCGGCGCCGACACTCATGGCCGCCGATCCGGGGTGGTCGATCATGTGGCCAATGACGACGAACACGCCCTGGCCATCGTGCGGTCCATCGTCGCCAATCTGAACACCACCAAGTCCCACGAAATGGCCCTGGCCGAGCCCCGCCCGCCCGCCTTCGATCCTGAAGAGCTTTATGGCCTGATCCCGGGCGACGTGCGTGCGCCCTATGATGTGCGCGAGGTCATCGCCCGCATTGTCGACGGCTCGGACTTCGACGAGTTCAAGGCGCTCTATGGCACGACCCTGGTCTGCGGCTTTGCGCGCATCTGGGGCTATCCCGTCGCCATCCTGGCCAATAACGGCGTGCTGTTTTCCGAGAGCGCGCTGAAGGGCGCCCATTTCATCGAGCTGGCCTGCAAACGGAAGATCCCGCTGGTCTTCCTGCAGAACATTTCCGGCTTCATGGTCGGCGGCCGCTATGAGGCCGGCGGCATCGCCAAGGACGGGGCCAAGCTGGTGACCGTCGTGGCCTGCGCCGAGGTTCCCAAGTTCACCGTCCTGATCGGCGGCTCGTTCGGGGCCGGCAACTACGGGATGTGCGGGCGGGCCTATAGCCCCCGGTTCCTGTGGACCTGGCCCAACAGCCGGATCAGCGTCATGGGCGGCGAGCAGGCGGCCAGCGTGCTGGCCACCATCCGCCGTGACGGCCTGGAGGCCCGCGGCGAAACCTGGGCCGATGAGGACGAGGCGGCCTTCAAGGCGCCGGTCAGGGAACGATATGAGGCCGAGGGCGATCCCTATTTCGCCACCGCCCGCCTCTGGGACGACGGGATCATCGATCCGGCCCAGACCCGCGACGTGCTTGGCCTGTCCATTTCTGCGGCGCTCAATGCGCCCGTGCCGGAGACGCGGTTTGGCGTCTTCCGAATGTGAGGAAGCCTTAAGACCATGAGCAATCCCATCGTCGATCCCCTGGTCGAAGGCCTCGACACCGACGCCACCTCGCCGCTGGTGCGCCTGGAGGCGACCGTCGAGGGCGTGGCCATCGTGACCATCAACCGGCCCGAGCGTCGCAACGCCTTCGACGCCGACCTGATCGCCGCCCTGTCGGAGACCTTCGAGACCCTGCACGGCGCCGAGCATGTGCGCCTGGTCTTCCTGCGCGGGGCCGGCGGAACGTTCAGCGCCGGGGCCGACCTCGACTGGATGCGGGCGGCGGCCGGCCACACCGAGGACGACAACCGCGAAGACGCCATGGCGATGGCCAGGATGCTCAAGCTCCTGTGGGATATCCCGGCCCTGACCGTGGCCCTGGTGCAGGGCGGCGCCTATGGCGGCGGGGCAGGGCTGGCCGCAGCCTGCGACATGGCCATCGCCACGGCCGACGCGAGCTTCAGCTTCGCCGAGGTGAAGCTCGGTCTGGTGGCCGCAACCATCAGCCCCTATGTGGTCGCCGCCATCGGCCCCCGCACGGCCCGGGGCCTGTTCGCCACCGGCCGCACCTTCGACGCCGCCCACGCCGAGAAGATCGGTCTGATCACCCAGGTGGTGGCCGACGATGCGGCGCTGGAGGCCGCGATGGCCAGCCTGTCCACCGAGATGATGGCCTGCGGCCCCATGGCGGTGATCGAATCCAAGAAGATCGTCGAGCACGTGGCCTATCAGGAGATCGACCACGGCCTGATGGAGGACACCGCCAAGGTGATCGCCCGGGTGCGGGTGAGCGAGGAAGGGCAGGAGGGCGTCATCGCCTTCCTGGAGAAGCGCAAGCCCCGCTGGTCCGAATGATCACGACCCTGCTGGTCGCCAATCGCGGCGAGATCGCCCGGCGCATCTTCCGCACGGCCCGCAGGATGGGCCTGGCCACCGTGGCGGTCTATTCCGACGCCGACACTCAGGCGCCCCATATGCGCGAGGCCGACCAGGCCGTGCGCCTGGGGCCGGCGGCGGCGCAGGAGAGCTATCTGTCGGTCGAGCGGGTGCTGGCGGCTGCGGCGGCCAGCGGCGCCGACGCCATCCATCCGGGTTATGGCTTCCTGTCGGAGAACGCCGAGTTCGCCGAGGCGGTGATGGCCGCAGGGTTCGTCTGGGTCGGGCCGCCGCCTGCGGCCATCCGCGCCATGGGGCTGAAGGATGCGGCCAAGGCCCTGATGATCGAGGCCGGCGTGCCGGTCACCCCTGGCTATCACGGCGAGAACCAGGATGCGGATCATCTGGCCGCCCAGGCCGAGCAGATCGGCTACCCCGTCCTGATCAAGGCCGTGGCTGGCGGCGGCGGCAAGGGCATGCGCAAGGTTGAGCGTCCGGCCGATTTCGCCGAGGCGCTCGGCGCAGCCAGGCGAGAGGCCGCCGCGGCCTTCGGCGATGACCGCGTCCTGCTGGAGACCTATGTCGCCCGGCCCCGGCACATCGAGGTGCAGGTGTTTGGCGACAGCCATGGCCAGGTCGTCCACCTGTTCGAGCGCGACTGCTCCCTGCAGCGCCGCCACCAGAAGGTGATCGAGGAGGCCCCGGCGCCGGGCATGAGCCCCGAGGTTCGCGAGGCCGTCTGCGCCGCCGCCGTTCGCGCCGCGCAAGCCGTGGACTATGTGGGCGCCGGCACGGTGGAGTTCATCGCCGACGCCAGCGAGGGCCTGCGCGCCGACCGCATCTGGTTCATGGAAATGAACACCCGGCTGCAGGTGGAGCATCCGGTCACCGAGGCGGTCACGGGCCAGGATCTCGTGGAATGGCAGCTGAGGGTCGCGGCCGGCGAGCCTCTGCCGCTGACCCAGGATCAGATCACCCTGACCGGCTGGGCCATGGAGGCGCGCCTCTATGCCGAAAACCCGGCCGCGGGTTTCCTGCCGTCCATCGGCGACCTCGAGCACTTCGTGCTGCCGGATACGGTGCGCGTCGATACCGGCGTCGAGGCGGGCGGTACGGTCAGCCCGCACTACGATCCGATGATCGCCAAGCTGATCGCCCATGGCGCCAGCCGTCAGGTCGCCGCCCGCCGTCTGGCCGACGCCTGCGCGCAGGTCCAGGTCTGGCCGGTGCGCACCAATGCGGGCTTCCTCGTGCGCTGTCTTGAGGATCCGGATTTCCGGCGTGGCGAAATCGACACCGGTTTCATCGCCGCGCGACAGGACAGGCTCACAGAAGCGGCCGAGCCCAGCGCGCGCGTGCTGTCCGCCGCCGCCCAGGGCCTGCTGTCGCAGGCGCCGGCCTCGGCCTCGGAGCCCAGCGATCCCTGGGGCGTGTTGACGGGCTTCAGGCTGAACGCGATCCGGCAGAGCCACCTGCGCCTCTATCAGGAGGGTCAGGCGGTCGAGGCGCCCCTCGACGACGGCCCCCTGTCGGCCGACGTCCTGCTGGATGCGTCCGGCGCAATCGTGGTGTTCGAGGCCGGCGAGGCCTACGCCTTCTCCGGTACGCCGCCCGCATCCGTGGCGGGCGAGGGTCCGGCCGGCGACGGCGCGGTGATCGCCCCCATGCCCGGCAAGGTGGTCGCCGTAGCCGTGAAGGCTGGCGACGCCGTGACCCGCGGCCAGACCCTGGTCACCCTGGAAGCCATGAAGATGGAGCACGCGCTCGCCGCCGCCTTCGACGGCGTGGTGGAGTCGGTTTCCGTCGCGGCGGGCGATCAGGTCAGCGAAGGCGCGGTGCTGGCGCGACTGACCCAGGCGTCCTAGAGCCTGATGCGATCAGACGGAATCGTCTGATCGTTGAATCAGGCTCTAAACTCGAAGTCTTGAGCGCGTTTCGTCCCGATAACCGGTTCCCACTTATCGGAACGCGCTCTAGACCGCGCCGCATGACCCTGCATCTGATCAAGCTGGTTGTCGGCTGCGACACGGTAGAAGACCTCCTGGACTGGCGCGCGCCGCAGGCCAAGGCCGGCCAGCCCTGGATCCTGCGCACCCGCCAGACGCCCAAGCGGGCGGCCGAGCTGACCGACGGCGGCTCGATCTACCGCGTCTACAAGGGCGCCATCCTGTCGCGGCAGCGCATCCTGGAGATCGCCACGGTGGGCGAGGGGCCGAACGCCCGCTGTGAGATGCTGCTCGACGAAACCCTGGTCCGCGTAGCGCCGACGCCGAGGCGGGCCTTCCAGGGCTGGCGCTATCTGGAAGCCAAGGACGCGCCGCCGGACCTGGAGGGCGAGGGCGCCCACGAAGTCCCGCCGGAACTGGCCCGGCAGCTCCGCGAGGCCGGCCTCTGGTAGCGGCTAAACTCTAAGTTATGAGCGCGTTTCGTCCGATAACCGGTTTCCACTTATCTGAACGCGCTCTAGACGGCCATGTTGTCGATGAGCCGGGTCTTGCCCAGGAAGGCCGCCGCCAGAACGCGCCCCGGAACGCTCAGCACGCCAGGGCCGGGATGCGACAGGTCCAGGGCGTGGCGCACCTCGAAATAGTCGATCCGCTCGAAGCCCTGGCGCTCCAGGGCGGCGCGGCCGGTGGCCTCCACCTTCTCCACGCTGTCGCCGGCCTTCAGTCGCGACACGGCGTCGGCCAGCACGACATTGAGCCGCCCGGCGATGATGCGTTGTTCAGGCGTGAGGTAGGCGTTGCGCGACGACAGGGCCAGGCCGTCCTCCGCCCGGGCCGTCGGCGCGCCGATGATCTCGACGGGCAGGTCGAGGTCGAGCGCCAGCCGGCGGATCAGCTGCAGCTGCTGGTAGTCCTTCTCGCCGAACACCGCCACGTCGGGCTGGGCCTGGTTCAGCAGCTTGGCCACCACGGTGGCGACCCCGTCGAAGTGGCCTGGCCGGGCCGCGCCATCCAGGGGCTCGGAGACGCCGGAGATGGTGACCTTGGTTGAGAAGCCCGCCGGATAAATCTGGCTGACATCGGGGGCGTAAAGGAGATCGCAGCCGGCGCTGGCCAGCAGCTCGGCGTCGCCCGCCTCGTTGCGGGGATAGCGGTCGAAGTCCTCGTTCGGACCGAACTGGGTGGGGTTGACGAAGATGCTGGCCACCACCCGGCGGGCGCGGGCCTTGGCCAATCGCACGAGAGAGAGGTGCCCCTCGTGCAAGGCGCCCATGGTGGGCGTCATCGCTACGGTGTCGCCGGCCCCCCGCCAGGCGCGGACCTGGGCGCGAAGTTCGGCCACGGTGCGGACAACAGGCAGGAAATCGGCGGACATGGGGCCTCGGAGGCTTGGAAAAGCGTGTCGGGCTTATGGCCGATGGGTGGGGGTGCGTCCATCCGTCCACAGGGGTTGCGACCTGCCAAGTTGACCTTCGGGCCCGCATAAGCCTCTCGTTAACCTATTGGTCCCCTTGGCCGAATCGATGGAGCAGGACGGATGTCCCAACCCCGTGTGATCGTCGTCGGAAACGAGAAGGGCGGCGCTGGCAAATCGACCATCGCGCTGCATCTGGCCGTGGCCCTGATGTATGGCGGCGCCAAGGTGGCGGTGCTGGATCTGGACCTGCGCCAGCAATCCATGGGCCACTTCTTCGCCAGCCGTCGCGCCTGGCTGGCGGCCAATGAAGTCGAGGCCCCGCTGCCGCTGGAATTCCCCCTGAGCGCCGACCTCGCTCTGGCCACAGATGGCGAAGCCCTGGCCGCCTTCCAGCAGGCCTTCGAGGCCGCCAATGAAGCCGCCGACTTCGTGCTGATCGACACCCCGGGCGGCGACACGGCCATTTCCCGGGCCGCCCACGGCCTGGCCGACCTCATCATCACGCCGATGAATGACAGCTTCGTCGACTTCGACATGCTGGGCGTGGTCGATCCGGTGACCCTGGATCTGAAACGGCCGGGCCTCTATTCGGTCACCGTCTGGGACAGCCGCAAGGCGCGCGCCGTGGCCGACGGCCGCTCTATCGACTGGGTGGTTCTGCGTAACCGACTGGCCCCCACCGAGGCCCGCAACCGCCGCCGCCTGGACGAGCGGGTCAAGGCCCTGTCCCGCCGCGTCGGCTTCCGCGTTGGCCCCGGTCTGCGGGACCGGGTGATCTATCGTGAGCTCTATCCCTTCGGCCTGACCATCGCCGACCTGTCGCCGGCCATCCGGCCGGTCTCCATCTCGCTGCAGCATGTCGCCGCCCGCCAGGAGCTGCGCGCTCTGATCGGCGCGCTCGGTCTGGGCGAGGTTACGGGGCAGACCCTGATGGCGGCCGAATAGACCCATGCTCTATCTGGCCCTCGGCGCCGCGGCCCTGGCCGTCTTCGTCTGGCTGGGACGTCGGGGCCGGCCGGTGTTTCAGCGTCCGGGCCTGAGGGTGCTGTCTGGCGTCGCCTCGATCGCCGCCTTCGCCGGCGCCGCCTTTCTGGCGGTGCGGGGAGGCTGGGCCTTTGCGCCGGTGCTGGTCGTTCTGGGGCTATGGCTGGCCATGAGCGCCCGTAGCCACGGCGCGGCGGGCGGACCGGCGCCCCGGACCAGCGGCATGAGCGAAACGGAGGCCAGGTCCATTCTGGGTGTCGAGGCCGAGGCCGGCCCAGAGGAGATTCAGGCGGCCTATACCCGGCTGATGCGCCGCGCCCATCCGGACGCCGGCGGCTCGGCGGGCCTTGCAGCCCAGCTCAACGCCGCCCGCGATCGCCTGATCCGCCGCTGAGCGGTTTCAGGCGGGATCGATCACCATGCAGGCCTGATTGCGGGCCTTGAGGATTTCGCAAGCGTCCTTGGCCTTGGCTTCGCTCAAGCCCGTGAAGCGGGCGCGATAGAAGCCGGAGCTGGGATCGGTGACCATGGTGTCGGCGCCGGTGAAGGCGCTGGCGAAGCGGCGCCGCGTCAACTGAAGCTGTTCCTGAGCCAGTTCTCTCGACCGGAAGGCGCCCACCTGGACCTGCCACTGGCCAGTCGGCGCGGCGGCGTTTGATCGCGTCGCGGCCGGGGGCGGCGGGGCCGAGGCCAGCACGATCTTCAGGCCGTCCTGTTCGCCGTCTCCCTGCTCGCGGGAGGGGCGCATGATCTGGCCGCTGGGATCGGGTTCGAACAGGTTCTGAGCCACCGTGATCCGCTCGCCGCGGTCGCGGCGGTTGGCCACGTCAAAGCCGGTGAGCAGCAGGTCCTCAGCATGGTTGTCGCGGGCCGCCGTCGAGGCGCCGCCCAGCACGACCACGATCAGCCGCCGGCCCTGGCGAACGCCGGAAATGGCGATGTTGTAGCCCGAGGCGTTGGTGTAGCCGGTCTTCAGGCCATCCACCCCCAGCTCGCGACGCAGAAGGCTGTTGTGGCCGCGGATCACCGTGCCCCGGAAGGTGAACTGCGCCGTGCTGAACAGGGTGTAGTACTGCGGGAAGTCACGCATGACGGCGCGGGATAGGACCGCCAGGTCCCGGGCGGTGGAAATCTGGCGGCTGTCGGGCAGGCCCGAGGCGTTCACGAAGGTCGTGGAGTCCATGCCGAGCTCGCGGGCCCGCAGGGTCATGAGGGCGGCAAACCGCGCCTCGCTGCCGCCGAGCTTCTCGGCCACGGCCACGGCCACGTCATTGGCCGAGCGAATCGCCAGGGCGTGCAGGGCTTCGTCCACCGTGATCGAATCGCCGGCCTTCACGAACAGCTTGGTGGGCGGGGCCGCCGCGGCGCGGGTGGAGAAGGGGATACGATCTTCCAGGGTGAGGCGGCCGGCGGCCAACTCCTCAAACAACAGGTAGATGGTCATCACCTTGGTGATGGAGGCTGGATAGCGGTCGCTGTCGGCCCGCTTGGCGTAGAGCACCTCGCCGCTGGCCGCGTCGACCACGATCGAGGCGTATTTGGGCTGTTGGGCCGGCAACTGCAGATAGGGAATCTGCGCCTGGGCCGCCGGGGCGGTCACAAGACTGCAGGCCGCGGCGAGCGCGAAGAGGCCGGCGAGAATCGGGCGGCGGGCGCGTTTGAACATCGCTTCGTCCGTCGTGTCTGGGTTTTCCGGCGCGCCCCCCGAGGCGCACGCCGAGGACAGAAGGCTAACATGGCATATCGCCCCTTGCGCGAGGGTAAACACCTGTTGAGCATTCCAAAATGCCGCACCGCCCGCCTGCTGGGCGAGTGGTGAAGCTTTCCGCAGCACGGGTTTGACGCTCACGTCAGAAATTGTGCGACGCACAAAAGTGATATTGACCGCTGCGCTGCAACATGGGATGTTGCGTGTGCGTTAAGTACCTGTTCGCCAGTTTCTCGCGGTCCGCCGCGTCCGTTCGCCAGACCGCCCCCTGTCGCCCGTCAAGGAGATCAGCCATGGCCGCCGCCGCTGAAACCAACGCCAAGTCCACCGCCGAGCAGTTCACCCTGGCCGGCAATCACGCCTTCAAGGACGCCATCGAGAAGTCCCTGACCGCGCTGGCCGAAACCAACACCTATTCGAAGAAGAATCTGGAAGCGATGGTCGCCTCCGCCACGGCCGCCGCCAAGGGCGCCGAAGCCGTCGGTGCGCAGGCCATGGCCTATTCCAAGAAGACCATGGAAGACCAGATGGTCGCCGCCAAGTCGCTCAGCCAGGCCAAGAGCCTGCAGGAAGCCGTCGAGCTCCAGACCGCCTTCGCCAAGACCGCCATGGAAACCTACATGGCCGAAATGACCCGGATGTCGGAGCTCTTCACGGCGTCGATGAAGGATTCCATGAAGCCCCTGAACGAGCGCGTCACCGCGACCGTCGAGCGCCTGCAAGCCGCGCGCTAAGCCCATCCGGCGCCTCGGCGTCTGAGCCATACGATAAGAGCCCGGTCCGGCCACGGACCGGGCTTTTCTCATGCGGGCGCGGGCGCTAGACACTAGGGCATGTCCACTGTCGAAGAACGTCTGGCCGCGCTGGGTGTACGCCTGCCCGAGCCCTCCGCCCCGGTCGCCAACTATGTGCCCTTCGTTCGGGCCGGCGCCTTGCTCCACATTTCCGGCCAGGTGTCCCGGGACGCCCAGGGCGGCGTCACCGGCGTCGTCGGCCAGGACGTCGATCTGGAGACGGCGCGCCACGCCGCCCGCATCTGCGGCATCAATCTGATCGCCCAGATGAAGGCCGCCTGTGGGGGCGATCTCGGCCGCGTGGTCCGGGTGGTGAAGCTGGGGGGCTTCGTCCAGGCCGGCCCCGACTTCTTCGACATTCCCCAGGTGGTGAACGGCGCCTCTGACCTCATGGTCGACGCCTTCGGCGATATCGGCCGTCACGCCCGGTCGGCGGTGGGGGTCTATCGCCTGCCAATGAACTTCGCCGTCGAGGTCGATGCGGTGGTGGAGCTGTCGTGAAGGACCGCTTCGGCGAGGCTTGGGATCTCCTGTTCCACCCGCCGGTGGCCCACCGCGGCCTGTGGACGCCCGATGGCGCGCCGGAAAACTCCCTGGGCGCCTTTCAGGCCGCCTGCGCCGCTGGTTATGGCATTGAACTCGACGTCCACCTGTCCTCGGATGGGGAGGCGATGGTCTTCCACGACGAGACCCTGACGCGGATGACAGGCGCGGAGGGCCGCCTGCGCGACCGCACCGCCGCCGATCTCGGCGCGCTCTCCCTTAAGGGAACCGACGAGACCATCCCGACCCTGCTGGAGACCCTGGCCCTGATCGGACACCGGGCCATGGTCCATATCGAGCTGAAGACGGCCTGGGGCGAGGTGGGTCCGCTGGAGCGGCGGGTGCACGAGATCATCGCCGACCATGCCGGCCCGCTCTGCATCATCGGATTCAATCCCTATTCCCACGCCTGGTACGCCGACCATTATCCCGGTGTCCTGCGGGGCCTCGACTCCTTCAGCTACCGCGGCGTGAAGCATCTGAGCGAGGAACAGCGCCAGTCCTACGCCCGACTGGAGCAGGTCTCGATCGCCCGGCCCCACTTCCTGGCCCTTGGCCTCGACATGCTGCCGAGCCCTGAGGCCGACGCCTATAGGGCGCAGGGGATGCCCGTCGTGGCCTGGACCGTCCGACAGCCCCAGCAATGGGACGCCGTGAAGGATCATTGCGACAACATGATCTTCGAGGGCTTCGCCGCGTGAGTCTGACGCCGGCGGTCAAGGTGAGCCGCCGTATCGCCGAGATCGGCCAGGCGAGCTGGGACGCCTGCGCTGCGCCCAGCGGCAATCCGTTCGTCTCCTACGACTTCCTCGACATCCTGGAACAGTCCGGCTGCGCCGTGGAGCGGGCCGGCTGGGGGCCACAGCACCTGTCCATCGCCGATGAGGCAGGTGAGGTGGGGGCGGTCATGCCGCTCTATCTGAAGGCCCATAGCCAGGGCGAATACATCTTCGACCACGCCTGGGCCGACGCCTATGAGCGGGCCGGCGGCCGGTACTATCCCAAGCTTCTGTCGGCCGCCCCGTTCACCCCGGCCACGGGGCCGCGCCTGCTGGTCCGGCCCGACGTGCCGGCGGAAGAGGGCTACGACCTGCTGCTCGGCGGCGCGCTTACCGTGTGCGAGCGCATGGGAATTTCTTCCGTCCACGTCAATTTTCCGACGGCCGAAGAGTGGGCCTGGCTGGGCGACCAGGGCCTGGCCCAGCGCCAGGGCCAGCAGTATCACTGGTACAACCGGGGCTATGGCGGCTTCGACGATTTCCTGGCCGACCTTTCGTCAGGGCGGCGGAAAACCATCCGGCGGGAGCGTCGTGACGCCCAGGCCGGGCTCGAAATCGTCCGCCTCACTGGCGCCGACCTCACCGAGGACGCCTGGGACGCCTTCTACGGCTTCTATATGGACACGGGCTCGCGCAAGTGGGGGCAGCCCTATCTGAACCGGCTGTTCTTCTCCCTGTTGGGCGAGCGGATGGCCGATCGGGTGCTGCTGATCATGGCGCGGCGCAACGGCCGCTGGATCGCCGGCGCCCTCAACCTGATCGGCGCCGACGCCCTCTATGGCCGCAACTGGGGCTGCGTCGAGGACGTGCCCTTCCTGCATTTCGAGCTTTGCTACTACCAGGCCATCGAATGGGCCATTGGCGCAGGCCTGGCCCGGGTAGAGGCCGGCGCTCAAGGCCAGCACAAGATCGCCCGCGGCTATCTGCCGACGCCGGTCTATTCCGCCCACTACATCGCCGATCCGGCGCTGCGCGGCCCGGTGGAGGACTTCGTCGCCCGCGAAAAGGCCGCCGTGGACGATGAGATGGAGTGGCTGTCGGAAGAATACTCCCCCTTCCGCCAGGGGTGAGGACGTCGCAGGTCCTGCGGCGATTTGCTAAGCACGAGCCATCAACGCCAGAGGGAGCGCGGCCATGAGCCTGGACGGGACCTACGACGCCAACAACATCTTCGCCAAGATCCTGCGCGGCGAGGCGCCCTGCGCCAGGGTGTTCGAGGATGACCACGTCCTGTCGTTCATGGACGTCTTTCCGCAGGTGAGGGGGCACACCCTGGTGATCCCCAAGCACTCCACCGCCCGGAACCTGCTGGAGGAAGATCCCGCCGTGCTGTCGCCGCTGATTCTCGGCGTCCAGCGGGTGGCCCGGGCGGTGCGCGCGGCGCTGTCGCCCGACGGGGTGGTGATCACCCAGTTCAATGGCGCAGTCGCGGGCCAGACGGTCTTCCATCCGCACTTCCACATCCTGCCCCGCTGGGAGGGCGAGGCGGTGGGCCGTCACGCCTCGGGCGGCATGGCCGATCTAGCCGAACTCAAGGCCCTGGCCGAGCAGATCGCCGCCAAGATCGCCTGACAGCGTCCCGATCTCGCCCACGAAAAAGCCCCGGCCAGATATGGCCGGGGCTTTGACGTTTCAGGTGTTCGACCAGGCCTAGTCGGCCAATTCGGCCGTCGCATCCTTGGACGGATCCTCGATCATGGGGGCGCCCGGTTCGCGGGTGTCGCCCTCGATCTCGAAGTCGAGCTTGCCGTCTTTGAGCACCACGCGGACGTGGCCGCCCTTGACCAGCCGGCCAAACAGGATCTCGTCGGCCAGCGGCTTCTTGATGTGCTCCTGGATGACCCGGGCCAGAGGCCGGGCGCCATAGAGCTCGTCGAAGCCATTGTCGGCCAGCCAGCCGGCCGCCTCGTCGCTGGTCTCGATCGTCACGTGCCGGTCGGCCAGCTGGGCCTCCAGCTGCATGACGAACTTCTGCACCACCTGGCGGATGATCGACGGATCCAGCGGACGGAAGGCCACCACCGCGTCGAGGCGGTTGCGGAATTCCGGGGTGAAGACCCGCTTGATCGCTTCTTCGGCTTCGTGGTCAGCCTTGCCACGGCCAAAGCCGATGGTGTTGCGCTGAGCGTCAGCCGCGCCCGCATTGGTGGTCATGATGAGCACCACGTTGCGGAAGTCGATCTTCTTGCCGTTGGAGTCGGTCAGCACCCCGTGGTCCATGACCTGCAGCAGGATGTTGTAGACGTCCGGGTGGGACTTCTCGATCTCGTCCAGCAGGACCACGGCGTGGGGATGTTGATCGACGGCGTCGGTCAGCAGGCCGCCCTGGTCGAAGCCCACATAGCCAGGAGGCGCCCCGATCAGGCGGCTGACGGTGTGGCGTTCCATATACTCCGACATGTCGAAGCGCAGGAGCTCGATCCCGAGCGTCGAGGCCAGTTGCCGGGCGGTCTCCGTCTTGCCGGTGCCGGTGGGCCCCGAGAAGAGGTAGCAGCCGATCGGCTTGTTGGGATCGCGCAGGCCAGCCCGCGACATCTTCATGGCTGCAGACAGCTGCTCGATCGCGTCGTCCTGGCCGTAGACCGCCCGCTTCAGGTCCTCCTGCAGTTGCTTGAGGGCCTCGGTGTCGGACTTGGAGACCGACTTGGGCGGGATGCGGGCGATCTTGGCCACCACGGCCTCGATCTCTTTGACCCCGATGGTCTTCTTCCGGCGGCTCTCAGGCAACAGCATCTGGCTGGCGCCGGCCTCGTCGATCAGGTCGATCGCCTTGTCCGGCAGCTTGCGGTCGTTGATGTACTTGGCCGACAGCTCGACGGCGGCCTTCAGGGCGTCGTTGGTGTAGCGGAGCTTGTGGAACTCCTCGTAATAGGTCTTCAGGCCCTTCAGGATCTTGATCGTGTCGTCCAGGGTCGGCTCGTTCACGTCGATCTTCTGGAAGCGCCGGACAAGCGCCCGGTCCTTCTCGAAGTGTTGACGGAACTCCTTGTAGGTCGTCGAGCCCATGCAGCGCAGGGCGCCCGAGGCCAGGGCCGGCTTCAGCAGGTTAGAGGCGTCCATGGCCCCGCCGCTGGTGGCGCCGGCGCCGATCACCGTGTGGATCTCGTCGATGAACAGGATCGCGTCGGGGTGGTTCTCCAGCTCCTTGACGACCTGCTTGACCCGCTCTTCGAAGTCGCCGCGATAGCGGGTGCCGGCCAGCAGCGCCCCCATGTCGAGGGAGAAGATGGTCGCCTCGGCCAGGACCGCAGGGACCTGCTTGTTGACGATCTTGCGGGCCAGGCCTTCGGCGATGGCGGTCTTGCCGACGCCCGGGTCGCCTACCAGCAGCGGGTTGTTCTTGGTCCGGCGGCAGAGGATCTGGATGCAGCGCTCGACCTCGGCGGCGCGGCCGATCAGGGGATCGACCTTGCCCTCCTTGGCCTTCTCGTTCAGGTCGACGCAGTAGGCCTCAAGGGCCTCTCCGCCGGTCTTGACCGAAGGCTTTTCCTCGTCCTCGGCGCCCTTGACGGGCTTGCCTTCGACGGTGGCGCCGGCCTTCTTGGCGATGCCGTGGGCGATGTAGTTCACAGCGTCATACCGAGTCATGTCCTGCTCTTGCAGGAAGTAGGCGGCATGGCTCTCCCGTTCGGAGAAGATGGCCACCAGCACATTGGCGCCGGTGACATCCTCGCGGCCGGAGGACTGGACGTGAATGACCGCGCGCTGAATGACGCGCTGGAAACCGGCCGTGGGCTTGGCGTCTTCGCCGTCGTCCACCACAAGCGAGCGGAGCTCATTGTCCACATAGCCGGTGAGGGTTCCCCGCAGGGAACCGAGGTCGACTTCGCAGGCGCGCATCACGGCGGCGGCTTCTTCGTCGTCGATCAGCGCCAGGAGCAGGTGCTCCAGCGTCGCATATTCGTGCTTTCGCTCATTGGCGTAAGCGACGGCGCGATGCAGAGATTCTTCGAGTTGGCGCGAAAACGAGGGCAATCGGGGGCCTCTCAATCCTTTTCCATGGTGCATTGAAGCGGGTGCTGATGCCGTCTGGCGGTATCAACGACCTGCGCGACTTTCGTTTCCGCCACCTCGTAGGTGAACACACCACAAACACCCACGCCGTGCTGGTGGACGTGCAGCATGATCCGCGTCGCGTCTTCGCGCGACTTGTTGAAGAACTGCTCCAGAACGTAAACGACGAACTCCATAGGGGTGTAGTCGTCGTTCAGCAGCAGCACGCGGTACATGGACGGCTTCTGCGTCTTCGGCTTGGTCTGAGTGATGACCGCCGATTTGACGCCCGTCGACACATCACCTTGCTTGCGCTCGGCCATCGAAAACGTCTCCTGGCGGGCGTCTGGGTCCCGCCGCTTAGGGATTAGATATGGAAAAGGATGGCGTTTGAAAGGGTTGAAATCGTCGAAGGACGACACCAAGCGGCCAACGCTTATCTTTTTGTCGCTGTTGTCGGAGCTTATCCGATCATCACTCAATCTTGAACCCTGGGTTTTGAGCGAAGCGCCCGACCTGAGGTGATGGCCTCTGGCCCGAAGCGCGCCCTTATGGCGTCAGCGGTCCGCTCCTCGGTCAGCGCCTTCTGTTCGCCCTCTCCGAAAAAGTCGGCTTCCCCGGCCCCGGCGGGGCCGAGTTCGGCCAGGCCGATGCCGATCAGCCGGTAGCTGCGACCATCGGCCTCGCGGCGCAGCAGGTCGCGGCCGGCGGCGAACAGGGTGCGGGCCGTCTGAGTCGGCACCGCCAGCGCCTTGCGTCGGGTCAGGATGCGGAAGTCCGGCGTCTTGAGTTTCAGTGTCACCACGCGGCCGGACACACCAGCCGCGCGCGCCTGGCGGGCCACCCGCTCGCACAGGGGGGCCAGGCGGTCCTCCAGCGCGTCATAGTCGGCGAGGTCGGTGTTGAAGGTGGTTTCGGCGCTGATTCCCTTGCGGGTCTGGTCGGGATCCACGGGCCGAGTGTCGCGGCCATGGGCCAGATCGAAAAGCCGCAGGCCATGGGCGCCGAACCGGCGGGCGACATCCTTCTGCTCGGCCCGGGCGATGTCGCCAATGGTGCGCAGGCCCGCCGCCTCCAGGGACTTCACCATGGCCGGCCCGACGCCGGGCAACAGGCCCACGAGCCGCGGCGCCAGGAAGCTGCGGGCCTCGGCGGCCCCGATCACCGAGAAGCCACGGGGCTTGTCGAGATCGGAGGCGATCTTTGCCAGGAACTTGTTGGGCGCCAGACCGATGGAGACGGTGAGGCCGGTCGCCGCCTCGATCCGCGCCTGCAGCCGAGCCAGGGTCACCGCCGGCGGCGCGCCGTGCAGGCGTTCGGTGCCCGACAGGTCCATCCACGCCTCATCCAGGGACAGGGGCTGCACCAGGGGCGTCAGCTCGGCCATCAGCCCCATGATGATGCGGCTCTCGGCGCGGTACTTGGTGAAGTCCGGCTTGATCACCACGGCCTGGGGGCAGGCCGCCAGGGCCTTGAACATCGGCATGGCCGAGCGCACCCCATAGACCCTGGCCATGTAGCAGCAGGTGGTCACCACCCCGCGGACCCCGCCGCCGACGATCACCGGCTTGTCGCGCAGCTCCGCCCGGTCACGCTTTTCCACAGAGGCGTAGAAGGCGTCGCAGTCCAGATGAGCCATGGAGAGGTCCATCAGCTCCTCATGGGCCACGATGCGGGGTGAGCCGCAGGCGGCGCAGCGTCGCGTGGCGGGCGCCGGCCCGGTCCACAGGCAGTCGCGACAGAGGGCCTTCATGGGGCTGGAAGCGGCCAAAGCCAGGCTGCGCCCCGCACACCCGAGGAGTCCCCGTGGACCGCCTGGCGGATCGGCGTGTCCACCCCATCGGCGAAGACGTGGGGCGCCAGCGCGTCGGGCAGACGCGCATAGAGCTCGGCCACATTGGACATGCCGCCGCCCAGGACGATGACATCCGGATCGATCAGATCGACCACCACAGCCAGGGCGCGCCCCAGGCGGTCCACATAGCGGGCGAAGGCGGCTTGGGCGGTGGCGTCGCCGGTTCGGGCCCGGGCCATGATCTCCGGCGCCTTCAGCTCCGCGCCGTAATCGGCCTCGAAGGCCGGGCCGGAAATCCACGTCTCCAGGCAGCCGCGCCGACCGCACCAGCAGGCGGGGCCGGGGTGCTCCTCAGGCGTGCTCCAGGGCATGGGGCTGTGGCCCCATTCGCCGGCCACGCCGTTGCGGCCCTCGATCAAGCGGCCGTCGACCACCACGCCGCCGCCGCAGCCGGTGCCCAGTATGGCGGCGAACACCACGCGGGCGCCTGCGCCGGCGCCATCGGCGGCCTCCGACAGGGCCAGGCAGTTGGCGTCGTTGGCCAGACGCACCGGGCGCAGCAGAGCGGCCTCCAGGTCGGCGCCGAAATGTTCGCCGTTCAGCCAGACGGAGTTGGCGTTGCGGATCAGGCCTGTGCGCGGGGAGATCGAACCCGGCATGCCGACGCCAACCTGCTCGGCCCGCGCGCCGGCCGCCTGCTCGACGCGCGCCACCAGATCCGCGACGGCGGTGATGGCCCGCCCATAGTCTCCCGGATTGGGCGCCCGCAGTCGCGCAGTGATGGCGCCCTCGCCATCCAGGGCGGCCGCCTCGATCTTGGTGCCGCCGAAATCGACGCCGATGCGGATCATGGTGGGTGGGCGCGGCTTAGGAGATCGAGTCGGCGATGGCGATGCGCAGGGCGTCCCAATCGTCGATGCGGGTATGGCGGGTCGGGGCGCTGGGGGCCAGCGGCCGCAGGCGCGGATCGGCAACGTGCTGAAAGCGGGCGACGGCGGGGGCGGCCTCGGCCACCGAATCGAGGTTGGGCAACAGATCGTCGATGAAGGCCGCCGGCCCCTTGGCCTGTTCGGCCAGGGCGGCGGCCAGCGGCCCCTTTGGCCCCGAATTGAGCAGCAGGGGATAGTCCAGGCCGTGGCGACCCAGCCAGCGGGCCCGGGCCAGCCGGCCCTGGCCCGGGGCGTTGGTCAGGATGATGACGCCGGCCCGTTCGGATAGGCGGCGCAGGGCCTCGGTCGCGCCCTCGGCCACCCGCATCTCGCCGGCGCCATAGCGGAAGAAGTCGTCATAGTGCGCTCGACCCTCTTCGATCGGCAGATGCTCGGCCGCGCCGGGGCGATAGATGTTCTGAAACAAGGCGAAGCGCTCGACCCGGAACTCCAGTCCCCGACCCGCCAGGAAGGCGCCGAAGCCCTCCATGAAGTGGCCCAGCACCTCGTCCACATCGACGATCACCAGGGGGCGAGCGACGTCCAGCCCCAGGCCCGCCAGGTCCGGCGCCCGGACGCGGTCCTGGCCAGCCTGAGCCGTGGATGTGGCGGCGACGGCGTCGGTGTTCGGCTCGGGTTCGGCGGAAGGGTGCGGCGTGTGGACCACTGGCTCTCTCGTGCGGCTAACGCCAGTTTAAGGATATTTGTGGGATCACAGGGACCAAAGGTGGGGTCGGCGGAACATTCGCCGTCCGAAAAGAGCATCGTCGAGACGACCATGGCCAAGAAGGTCCTCATCGTCGAGGATAACGAGCTGAACATGAAGCTGTTTCATGACCTGCTCGACGCACAAGGCTACGAGACCCTGCAGACCCGCGAAGGCCTGCAAGCCCTCTCTTTGGCCCGAGAGCACCGTCCCGACCTCATTCTGATGGACATCCAGCTGCCGGAGATTTCGGGCCTGGAGGTCACCAAATGGCTGAAGGAAGACGACGAGCTGGCCCATATCCCCGTGGTCGCCGTCACCGCCTTCGCCATGAAGGGCGATGAAGAGCGCATCCGCGAAGGCGGTTGCGAGGCCTATATTTCCAAGCCCATATCGGTGTCGCACTTCCTCGACACCATTCGCCGACTCCTGGAGTAGGCCGCCATGTCCGCACGCATCCTGGTCGTGGACGATATCGAGGCCAATGTCCGCCTGCTCGAGGCCAAGCTGAGCGCCGAGTACTACGAGGTGCTGACGGCCTATGACGGCCCCACCGCCCTGGCCATGGCCGCCGCCGAGCAGCCAGACATCGTGCTGCTGGATGTGATGATGCCCGGCATGGACGGGTTCCAGGTCTGCCGGCGGCTGAAGGACGACCCTGAGACCCGCCACGTGCCGGTGGTGCTGGTCACCGCCCTGGACGGCCGCGCCGACCGGATCGCGGGCCTGGAGGCCGGCGCCGACGAATTCCTCACCAAGCCTATCGACGACGTCATGCTGTTCGCCCGGGTGCGCAGCCTGACCCGCCTGAAGACCGTGATCGACGAACTGCGGGTGCGCGAGGCCTCTGGCCGGCGGATCGGCGTCATCGCCGGCGCCGGCTCACGCCTGGGCGGCACGGGCGGCCGGGTGCTGATCGTCGACGACCACGAGCGCCAGGCGCAGCGAATCGCCTCGGAACTTTCGATCGAACATCGCCCGGTGATCGAATCAGAGCCCGACAAGGCCCTGTTGTCGGCCCGGGGTCCGGTGGACCTGATCATCGTCAACGCCACGGCCCGCAGCTTCGATGGCCTGCGCTTCTGCGCCCAGGTCCGCTCGGACGAGGCGACCCGCCACCTGCCGATCCTGGCCATTGTCGATTTCGATGAGCGGCCGCGGCTGATGAAGGCCCTGGAGATCGGGGTCAACGATCTGCTGGCCAAGCCCATCGATCCCCAGGAGCTGTCGGCCCGAGCCCGGACCCAGATCCGCCGCAAACGCTACACCGACTATCTGCGGGACAATCTCGACCATTCCCTGGAACTGGCGGTCACCGATCAGCTTACCGGCCTGCACAACCGCCGCTACATGACCGGCCAGCTCGACGCCCTGGTCAAGCGCGCCGCCCATGGGGGCGAGCCGGTGGCGGCCCTGCTGATCGACATCGACCACTTCAAGAAGATCAATGACGGCTACGGCCACGACGTGGGCGACGAGGTGCTGCGGGAATTCGCCGTGCGCCTAGCCTCCAATGTGCGGGCCGTGGACCTGCCGTGCCGCCACGGGGGCGAGGAGTTCGTGGTGGTCATGCCCGGCACCCGTCTGGAGGACGCCGAGCGCATCGCCGAGCGTATCCGCCTGCATGTGGCGGGCTCGCCCTTCCGGGTGGCCCATGGGACCGAACTTCTGACGGCCACCATCTCCATCGGCGTCGCGGCGACACTCGGGCCGGACGACACCCCCGACGCCCTGCTCAAGCGGGCCGACGAGGGGCTCTATGAGGCCAAGTCCTCGGGCCGCAACAAGGTCATCGCCCGGGCGGCGTAAAACGATCCGGGGCCCAGAGCCTTTCCCGATAAGTGTGAAGCGGTTATCGGGTCGAGAAAGGCTCTAACTTAAAAGACTTCAAGGGACGAAACGCAAAACGCCCGGCTGATCCAGCCGGGCGTTTCCTTGTTCGCTGATGCGCGAGGCGATCCTACTTGATCTTGCCTTCGCGGAATTCCACGTGCTTGCGCACGACGGGATCGTACTTCTTCATGACCAGCTTGTCGGTCTTGGTGCGGGCGTTCTTCTTGGTCACGTAGAAAAAGCCGGTGTCCGCCGAGGAGTTCAGGCGGATCTTGATGGAAGCTGGCTTCGCCATGGTCGGTCCTCGCGGGGCCGGG
>NZ_JAUXVZ010000021.1 GCF_030680185.1 Phenylobacterium sp. | reverse complement strand
CCTTCGACATTCTCGGAGCAAGGTTCAATCCAAACGCCGATCCCACCCGCGATTGCCAGGCCGCCGTCGAACGCACCGTCTCACGCTGGATCAGAAAGCCCCGCAAACCTCGCTGACGCGGTCTCCACCGGATGGGTACCCTGGATGCGCTCGCGCGGATCCGGCTCTGCATTGAGGTCCGGCGCCCACGGCCTGGCCTGGGCGAGTTCGACGTCCATGTACTCGGCGATCACTCGGCCGAACTTCTCGAGCGCCGTGTCAGGGTCGTTCTTGTTGGCCCAGCGGAGCCACTCCTGGCACTTGTGGAGCTTGTTGCCGGTTGGGGCGTCCTCCTCGAATCCCGCGGCGTAGAACATCGAGTTCAGCTCGGCGTGGGTGTAGCGCTCGGAGAGCAGTTGTGCAGTTACGCCGATGGCTGATGGTGGAATGCGCATCGAATTTCCGCTCAAGGAGCCTGACCCGTCGAGTAGCGCGAGCTGATCGCCGCTCGCAGAAGGGCTTCGCACGTCACTAGCTTCCGGTGACCGTCTGCTTCGCGTTCGGACCGCAATATCGGCTCCTGGCGCCGAACAGACGATGGACCCTTGCAAAGCGCCACGGCTGACAATCGGGCTATCCGATCCGCTGAGAGGGGTAAACGGGCACATTCATAAACTGGTTCGAGATAGCTCTCATGAACCTTGGCATCTGAGCTATCGCCGCCATCGTCCTAGGCTGCGCTAAGTGTGACCAGCTCCTAGAGCTTTCGCTTTATGACGTCCTGCAACATCTCTTTGTCGAGCGACAGGTCGGCGACGATCCGCTTGAGCCGCGCATTCTCGTCTTCGAGCTAGCGCAGCCGCTTCATCTCCGATGGCATCAATCCGGCGTACTTCTTCCGCCAGACATAGAACGTCGCCTCGGATATCCCCGCCTTGCGGCAGACCTCGCGGCGCCCTCGTCGACCTGTCGCAGGATGAATGCCACCTGCGCCCCATACCATTACCGCGCCTGAGCACAGGTCGGGTTGGGTGTCGATCGCGCGTTTGAGATGGTTCGGTCACGGCGTCCTCACGCTGCATGACCAATCCAAGTGGCGGCGATTCTCCCGCCCGTCGTCCACGTCTTGTTGTGCGGCGGCCGCCTCACAACGGCGCGGATTGCCCCAGGCGCCACCTGTTCGCCCCTACGCCCCAACCGCCCTCGGGTCACTCTTCGTTGACTGATCGACGCCAGTCGGACGTTACCACCTGCTCACCTCGATCTTCAGGCTTCGAGTCAGCACCACTCCACCCAGGGCTATGAATTTGGTGGGGTCGAAGCCGAGCGGCGCCACGACGTCCTGGCCAAGGAAACCAAGCGGGCACGCAGCCAGCTCCAGCTGTTCGGCGAAGAGACAGGTGAACGCCAGAAGGCAGCCAGCCTCCCGAAACAGCAGGCTCTCGGCGCCTTCGTAGGCAGCGGCGACCTTGGCTGCGTCGGCGATGAAGCGCACCGTGCAGCCTACGTCGGCGCCAGTCACCGCCCGGACTGCGGCAGCGTTCAAGTCACGAGCTCTCTCCGGATCTGTCAGGAGAGGGGCGAAGCTATGAGAGCCGGGCTCATATAGTTTCGCCCCAACATCTCCCGCCCTGAAACACACCAAGTGAAACGGATGGAGGCCGCCTGCAGAAGGCGGAGCACGTCGTTCGACCGGAAGCCCCGCCCGGCCGATCCCTGAAGGACCAGTGGGACGCGTCAGGTGCCAGAGCAGATTGCCGACCTCAGCCCATCCTATCGGGCCGCCAATGATCGAACGTCGGTTTGCCGCGATTTCGTGAAAGGTCCGGGCAGGCCCGTACCAGGGTGCGGCGAGCGGCTCCGGGTCGCCCCGAAGCGGCATGAACGGCGCCCAGGGCCGGCCGGGTATCGGCTCGGGTTCAGTGAGGATCCCAGCCAACAGCTTCCCAGGTCTCGTAGTGCTTGATGCAGCCGCGGCACTGGCCGCAGGCGAGGTTGCTCTTGTGGCACGAGTGCGCCCAACCAAGGACGGACTGCGGAATGCCTGACTGCCTGACCAGTTCGTCGGCCGACAGCGCGATGGCTGGCGCGCTCACCCGCAGCCCGCCTTCCTGCATCGACATCAGACGCGAGATCAAGTCAATGAACTCCGCACGGCCATCGACGTGCTGACTGTCGGTACGAAGGGCCCCGATCATCAGCTCTGTCTCGCCAAGCTGCAGCGCCGCCGTCCCGGCGATGGTCAAGATCAACTGGTTGCGGAACGGCCACCATTCCGAGACAGGCGCGATGGCCGCAGCCGGCTTGCCGGCCATGTCCCCTGAGCCAAGCGCAGAGCAATCTGCGCGCACGACTTCGTAGCGGATGCCGATGGCCTCGGCCGCGGCCCGCCCCGCGGCTTCCTCAGCCTTCGCAGGCACCTGTCCATAGTCGACGAAGATCGCCACGGACGGGCGCTTCCACCAGGCGATGCTGATGGAGTCCATCCCGCCGGAGAGCAGGAGGGCGGTCACAGTGCGGGAAGCCGCCAGATCGTGCGGTAGATGGCCGAGGCGAAATCGTCCGTGAGCTCGCAGCCCGAGCCCGCCACCATCTTCAGGTCCTCGTCCTTGATGTTCTGCGCAAACGCGATGACTGGCGTGCCGGCCTTCACCGCATAGCCCACCTCAAAGATCGTACCCGGATCGAGGCCATTGAGGATCGCCAACACCACGTCGCATCTATCGAGCCCCGCAAGGTCCTCCGGCGCCACGATGTTCGCAGGGCCCGGCCCCACCTCATGGACCGGCGAGAAGACCTGGGCACCCATTTCGAGCAGGAGGTGACGGGCCTCTTCGATAAGCCAACGCTGGCCAAGGTCGAAGAAAGGACCGGCGAGGTAGACACGGCCTGAGCCAGGTTGCACCTCCTCGTAGGTGAGCGCCTCAAGTTCAGCGAGCCCGGGGCCCGGTAGGCTCCTGGTGTCACAATAGTGCGCAACCGCCCTCGACGCACAATCTGCGGCACGGACAGGATCCATGCCCTGCACGCCCCAGAGGGCCGCGAAGGTCGAAGAGAAGACGTCGCCGGAACCGACCTTCCACACCCGCTCGGTTCGATAGAGCGGCACGCGTTCCCTGCCATCCGCCGTGATCACGAGCGCGCCGGCCGGACCCATCTTCAGTACGACGACTTCGGCGCCTTCCTCCTTGAGAAGCCAGGTAGCGGCCGCCATCGGCTCCCTGAGGCCACTGATCGACATGGCCTCGGCTTGGTTCAGGACAACGGCCAGGCGCCGCGCGCTCGAACCGTTGGCGCTGAACGCCACGGCGCCGAAAGCCGACTGAGGATCGTAGATCGCCACGTCTGCATCGATGATCGCATCGCCCTCTAACATCCCGTAGCGAAGAACGACCGTGCCTCTGACCTTGATGGGCACCGACTGAACGATACGGCTCAAGGCCGGACTGATCACTGGTGTCGCGAGCGGGTGCAGATAGTCGAACGACACGGTCCTATCGCACGGGTGGATCTCGACCGCCCCGCCGGCGGAGGCCGCCAACATCTCCACCTGACTGCGCGTCCCCTCATCAGCGTAGGTGACGAGCTTCAATTCTTGCGGCGCGAGGTCCGTGACCGCGGACAAGGCGCGGCCGGCAGAACCGAACAAGGCGCTCCAGAGCGGCTGAACGCACTGCTCCAGATAGACGCCGCCAACAATTGTAAGCACCATCAGATCGCTTCGACGCGAACTTCGTAGACCCCGCCAGACACGCTTAGGATGGTCGCCTGGTAGCGAACGCCGCGAGTGCGGATGCAGTCGATCAGCTCAAGGTAGCCCAGGAACGTTAGCGAACCGGCCGGTCGACCTGCTTTGTCCTTCACCACCAGCACCGGCGGCGGGCCTGGCTGTACATCGACATCGAGTACGCCGCCGACACCCAGCGGGGTCAGTACAGCGGCCTGCGGACTGTTGATGGGGCCGCGCCGGGTCTTGCGGCAGGGGTCGCCGCCGTCGCCATCGCCGCCACCGCCTATGCCCGGACCAGATCGACCGCTGGAGCCGTAATCGCTGCGGCTTCCCCCACTGCCGGACATTGTTCCTCCCCCCATGCGAACAGGGGCAAAGGCTCGCCCATAGCGGGAACCGGGTCAACCAGAAGCTTCAGCATGGGGCGGCTGAGCTTTCGCATTGTCGCCCACATCACCGCGTCGACAACCGAGGCGCGCGCTTCCCCTCGACGGCAGAACTCCAGAAACCGCGTCTCGAGTTCGAAGTACCGGCGAGCTGGATCTGCGCCCTTCGGGAACACCCCCATGTGCTCGCAAGCCCGCACGATGTGGACGTCTAGGATCGCGACCTCGTCGCTGCCGCGGCGGTTCCGCACGATCCAGGAGGCAGTCTTCGGGCCGATTCCTGGCAGGCCGCAGAGGGCGTCTCGCAGCTCGACGTCGTCCAGCCCCGACTCAGGCAGTTCCGAGAGACCTTCGAGGCAGCCGTGAAGGTAGCGCGCTCGCTGACCTGCGAAGCGGTACCTGATCTCTCTGCCGTTTATGGACAAAGGAGTGCGAAGGAGTTCTTCGGCTCGCTCGACGCTCATCCGAGCAGACCCGCTTCCTCGGAGGGCTTCGATGACGCGAGATGAAGCCGCCAGCCCGACTTCGGCCGGCGCGCCGTGACCGCCTAACAGACAGGTGACCACTTCCTCGACAAGGTTGGCGCAGAGCGCGAAGCCCTCGGCAGGCTCGCCCTGCAACCAAGCCTGCGTGACCCAAAAGGCTGGCGTAAGGGGATGCTCAAAGGAGCCCCAGCGGACGCCGTCCATCAGCCATTCGTCGGCGTCCGGAAGCTCCAGGAACCGATACTCGCCATCCGAACCGCCGATGACCCGTTGCAAGGGCGTCGCCCTCCATGTAAATGCATAGCTAGGTTATGCAAGACATTCACTCAGGTCAATGGCTGCCAGGCTCGATCTTAATGAAATCAAACGCCGAATGGCCGACGAAGGCGTCACCCAGACAGCCCTCGCGGACACCTGCGGCGTAAGCCAGGCGCACCTAAGCAAGGTGTTGAATGAAAAGGTCTCTTTGAGCGGCCGAACGGCTCAGGCGCTTAGCGGATGGGTTGAACGGCGAGAGGGGATCCGCCCGAACGCCACCCTTGTCAGCATCGAGCAGAAGCTGCGGCTGGCGCCCCCGACGCGGCGTATGCAGATTATGCATTTGCTGCGCTCGCTCGAGCAGCTCATCGACCAGTAGGCGGCTCTAATCAAGAGGCCTCAGGCGGCGATGACAGCCTCGGTCGTCCTGGACGTCAGCATCTCAGTCACGGCCTGAAGATCGTTGGCGAGCGTCGCCGGCATCATCCGCATTCTGGTGTGTGGGATCGGACGCGAGACGACATCGGAGAAGACGTTCTGACTTGGCCAGAGGCCGCGAGAACGCTGGCTTCGGTCCTCCCCACGCGCTGCGATCTGGGAAACGGCGTGCTTTGCGATTGCGGATAGACCTCGCAGATCGAGGGGCGCGCCGTCAGCTCGAGCAACAACGCCGAGACTTATCCGCTCGCCACCGTTCCTGCGCACCAACTCGAAGGCGTAAGCAACGCCATGCCTGTTTCGGACCGAGCCGACCACAAAGAAGCGACCCTTTGATCCGACGCCCCATGACCTGGGCGCTGCAAGCGTCGTCACGCCACCAGGCACGCTGTTCCACAGATCCTGCAGCTCAAGGCCGCCGGTCCCCGCTGATGCGCACCTTCTCATCGCTGCGAGGAAGGCTGGAACCGGCGAGGCAAGGCGCTCGGCCGGAAGCGTGACCAATCGTGCGAGCTCGCCAATCTCTTCGTCGAAGAGTTGGCGGGTGGGACGTTCAGGCTGAGCCCACGGCGCAAAGTGGGTGGTTGGGCGCAAAGACAGGCCGCCGACACGCTTGTCATGGCCCGGCGCCAGGAAGCTCAGCTCCTCCACCTCACGTTCGCTCGCTGCAGCGGCATGCAGGTTTGGTCGGCGTGGCTTGCTGAAAGAATACTCCACGGTCACGCGACTTAGCCCCGGAAAGGCTTGTCGAACGGTCTCTCCGAACGGCGAATAGCTACCTACTCGCGCGCCCGGTCGCCGCAGGCTCTGAAGGCGCGCGCTTGGCGGCACCACGTAAGTGTAGCGCGAGGCGGCTTCGCCGGCGGTGTCCTCGAGCGCGACCTCGTCGCCGGCCGTGCCAAATGGCGACTTGATAATGAGCTTGCGGAACGGCGAGGGTCTGAAGTCACTTGTGATGGACCATGCGAGAAACGCGCGTTCCTCCCATTGACCAAGCATATGGCGAATCTGCTCCCGCCGGCCGACAAGCATCAGCGAATGACTGGTCGGCGGAAGCATCACTTGCGGCATGTAGCGCTCACCAGGAGGAACGCTACGCTGCCAAAGCCTCAATAAGTCCGGTGACGTGAGCAGCATAGCCAGCCGAAGCGCGCTGGCCTTGTCGGCAAAGCCACTTAGCGGCGCGATCTGGAATACGCCGTCATCGACGAACTTGGTCTCAGCTGGGTCGACGATGCCCTCACCAATCTGACCGAAAATGGCGTTCGCCATAAACCTGTCGGCCACAGCGCTCAGCGTGCCGAAATAAAAGCGGATCAGCTCAAAGCACGGGATGTAGATGCGGCGGCCCTCGGCCATGCCAACGCAGTACGATGCTTCGCCTGTATAGGGCTCGGAAGGGGGCTCGTCGGGGTGAGAGCCCACCGATGCATGGTAAACCCCGTTCATCACGCTCACGTCTCGAACCATCTGTGGGCGGAAGCGGAGGGCCTTCAGCTCAGTTAGGTCAGACGCAGATCCGACCAACTGCTTTTTCTCGAAGATTGCGCCGGGGCGAAGCAGACCTATCTGCTCGTATGGCCCCCACGCATGCTCCATACGTGGGCTGCTCGCTGATGGGATCTCGGGAGCGAACGAGCACAGAATCTCGTGCCCATCCACTCGCTGCACAGAGCGGCGAACCTGCTTGTGTTTTGTAAGCACAATCCTGCGGTCACTCGGCAGCCAATCCAGCCGATGTGGAATCGCGCTACTCGTCGATATTTCCAGCTGGTCGAACATGACGCCAAAGCTGGCATGCTGACGTTTAGAAGTTCCTGCTCGAAATTAGGCCACCGAGGGACGTCCACTGTTTGGGCGGGACATCGTCTTCTTAGTTTTCACACCGCCGCCGGTCAGGGCGGCCATGCTGGCCGAGTGGTGGGGGGTGCGGAACGGCCGCTGGCGGGTCAGCTCGCCCTTGGCGATCAGGCCGGCCACCGAATGGATCATCGAGGTCTCAAGCAGCTCGGCCGGCGACAGCGGCGGCAAGAGGCCCGGCAGGCGGGCGGCCATCATCGACTTGCCCGAGCCCGGCGGCCCCATGAAGAGCAGGTTGTGCCCCCCGGCCGCGGCGATCTCCAGGGCGCGCTTGGCGTTCTCCTGGCCCTTCACATCGCGCAGATCCGGCGCTCGCTCGCCCTCCACCACCGGCCCGGCGCTGGGCGGGGCCAGCATCTGGGTTCCGCGGAAGTGGTTGACCAGGGCGATCAGGGAGGGCGCGGCGAGAATGCGGGTCTCGCCCGACCAGGCCGCCTCGGCGCCGCAGGCCTCCGGACAGATGAGGCCGAGATCCATGCCGCCGGCGGCGACGGCGGCCGGAAGGGCGCCGGCCACCTGCACGATGCGGCCGTCCAGGGACAGCTCGCCCACCGCAGCCCAGCCGTGCAGGGCGTCGGCGGGAATGATCCCCATGGCCGACATGACCGCCAGCGCGATGGGGAGGTCGTAATGACTGCCCTCCTTGGGCAGGTCGGCGGGCGCCAGATTGACGATGATGCGGCGGGCCGGAAGGGCGAGACCGAGGCCCGCAAAGGCCGCCCGGACCCGCTCGCGGCTCTCGGCCACCGCCTTGTCGCCCAGGCCGACCACGACGAAGGCCACGGCCCCGCCGGTGAGCTGGACTTCGACATCCACCCGCCGGGCCTCGACGCCCTCGAAGGCGACCGTCACCACCCCCGCCATGGCGTGTCTCCCATCCGCATCGCCCCGGGTGGAACCCTGGTTTGGGGCGAATCTATCCACAGAGCCACGCAGAGCGCGGATCAAGTCGGGAACGAAGATAGAACGCAAAGAGAATGGGGAGCAACCCTTAAACCCAGGGTTACCCCACGACAGCTATACTATGCCTGAGCGCGGATGGCTTCCACACGGTCCCACATCAGGGCGGTGGCGTCGATGCCGGTGAACTTCTGGAGTTGGCGGGCGCCGGTGGGCGAGGTCACATTGATCTCGGTGAGGTAGTCGCCGATCACATCGATGCCGACGAACAGCAGGCCGCGGGCCTTCAGCTCCGGGCCGATGATCTCGCAGAGTTCGCGATCCCGGGCGGTCAGCTCCACAGCCTCGGCGCGTCCGCCGACCCGCAGGTTCGAGCGGATCTGGCCGGCGCCCGGCACCCGGTTGATGGCGCCCACGGGCTCGCCATCGACCAGCAGGATGCGCTTGTCGCCCTTGGAGACGGCGGGGATGAACTTCTGGGCGATGACCTGTTCGCGGCCGATCAGGGCGTGCAGCTCCAGCAGGGCGTCGAGATTGGGATCATCGGCCAGCAGCCGGGCCACGCCGGAGCCGCCGCCGCCATACAGGGGCTTGAGCACGATGTCCCCGTGCTGGGCGCGGAAGTCGTAGATGGCCTCGATGTCCGAGGTGATCAGGGTCGGCGGCTGGACGCCGGGGAAGCTGGTGACGAACAGCTTTTCAGGCGCATTGCGCACCTCGGTAGGATTGTTGACCACCAGGGTCTTCGGATGGATGGCGTCGAGGATGTGGGTGGCGGTGATATAGGCCATGTCGAAGGGCGGGTCCTGGCGCAGCAGCACCACGTCCATCTCGGCCAAGTCCCGGCGCTCCCATTCGCCGAAGGTCGCGTGGTCGCCCTTGACGTCCTGCACCCGCACGGACCGTCCGCGGGCCATGGCCTTGCCGCTGTCCAGCGACAGGCGGTCAGGCGTGTAGACCCAGAGGCTGTGGCCCCGGGCCTGGGCGGTGAGCATCATCAGAAAGGTCGTATCCCCCTCGATGTTGATCGACTCGAGCGGGTCCATCTGGACGGCGACCTTCAAGGCCATGGCGGGCTCCCCGTTTGATTTCCGGCCTTGGGCGACCTGATGTCGGACATAGGCGGGCCAGGCGCCGAACGCCAGACGCCGATGTGCGATCGGCGGGCTTCAATTGATCTTCAGGCGCACCCGTTCGCGCTGCGCCCGCGCCGCCAGGGCCGCGCCGTGGTCCAGTTCGCTGGCCCGGGCGAGCGCCTCGAGGGCGCCGGCCAGGGCGCCCTGGCCCTCCCGGGCGGCGGCCACGTCCAGCCAGGGACGGTGATCCTGGGGATCGAGGAGCGCCCGGCGCAGGGCCGAGCGCTCGGCGCGGGGAAAGTCGCCCACCGCCGCAGCGGCGGCGAAGATGTTGTTCTGCAGCCGGATCAGAACCTCCCGGTCATTGGCCGGCGCCATGAGAAGGTCGAGGCGGTCGGCGACATTTGGGGTCAGGCCCGCATGCAGGGCGCGGCGGGTCAGCTCCGAAGGCAGGACGACCCGGCCTTCGCTGAAGGGGTCCAGCGCCAGGGGCCCCTCTCGGGTCTCGATCCTCAGGAGGAAGTGGCCGGGGAAGTCGACGCCCTTGACGTTCAGCCCCCCCTGCTTGGCCACGTGCAGATAGAAGACGCCCAGGGCCACCGGCATGCCCTTGCGCCGCTGGGCGAGCGCAATGACGTCGGTATTGTCCGGGTGCTCATAGGTGAACAGGTCGCCCGACAGGCGCAGGTCCCCGGACATGGCCTCGGCCAGGGCCTCTTCCGGGCTCTCCCAGCGCAGGCGGGCCTTCAGCCGCTGGACGCCAGCGGCGGCCAGATCGCGCACCGCCTGGGGATCGCGGGTCGGGTCCTCGTGCAGGGCGCAGGCTATGGCCGCTTCCAACAGCGGGAAGGCGTTCTCGTCCTCCGTCGCGCCGGCCTTGATCAGGACGGCTTCAGCCTCGATCCGCGTCATCGCTTCTGACCCATCAGGCGCCGTTCCAGGCGTCAGGCCGGTGGCGCGGCAGGCGACCGGGGGCCAGGGCGACGAGGTCCAGCCGGATCGCCAGGGCCTTCAGCCGCGGCCGGGCGCCGGCGGCGGCCTGGCCCGCCCGGCGCAGGCGGTCCCGCTGTTCCGGCGTGACGGCGGCCAGGGCTGCGTCGAGGGTCGTGCGGCTCTTGACCTCGATCACCGCCAGCACGCCGCCCTTCTGGGCCAGCAGGTCGATTTCCCCGAGGCGGGTGCGCAGGCGAAAGCCGAGGATGCGGTAGCCCTTGGCCATCAGCCAGAGCGCCGCCCAGACTTCCGCGCGACGTCCCGACCGTCGCGCCAGAGCGCCGCGGATCTGCCGGGCCGCCGTGCGCGTCGAGGGTTGGCGCAAGCTCACCCTGTCTGCTCCGCCTTCATTTCCAGGGCCCGGCGATAAAGGTCCCGCCGTGACAGCCCCAGGGCGCGGGCCACCTCGCCCGCCGCCTCGGCGGGCTTCAGCCGCGAGAGGGCTTCGCTCAGCGCCAGGTCGGCGTCGGCCGCCGTGGCCTCGGCCTCGCGGCCTGGCCCCACCAGGATCACGATCTCGCCCTTGGGGGCCGCCAGACTGGGATCGGCGGCCAGCGCGTCCAGGGGCCCCCGCACCACCGTCTCATAGAGCTTGGTCAGTTCGCGGCAGACCACCGCCTCGCGGGGGCCGAACACCTGCGCCATGTCGGCCAGGCTGTCCCCCAGGCGCGACGCGCCCTCGAAGAAAACGAGCGTCGCCCGGATGCCGGCCAGGTCCTGAAGGAAGGCGCGGCGCCCAGCGGTCTTGGGCGGCGGAAAACCGGCGAACAGAATCCGATCCGACGGAAGCCCCGCCACCGACAGTCCCGCCAGCAGGGCCGAGGCGCCGGGAATCGGATGGATCGGGAAGCCGGCTGCGGCGACCTCGCGCACCAGCCGGTAGCCCGGATCGGAAATCAGCGGCGTGCCCGCGTCCGACACCAGCGCCACGCGGCCGCCCTGTTCCAGCACCGCCAGGGCCTTGGGCCGGGCGCGCTCGGCGGCGTGCTCGTCATGGCGCTCCATGCGGCCGGAGATCTTGAAGGCGGCCAGAAGCTTGCCGGTCACCCGGGTGTCCTCGGCCAGAATCAGGTCGGCGGCCGACAGCACGTCCAGGGCGCGCAGGGTGATGTCGCGCAGGTTCCCGATCGGCGTCGCAACGATATAGAGCCCCGGCGACAGGGGCTGATCGGACAGGGGCGGCGGGGCGACAGGATGAGCCATGGGGGGAGGGTTCGCCGGTCGGAAGCGGCAAGGCAAGCGTGGCCGTCAGACCAGCAGCCGTCGCGTCACATGGTCAAGCACAAGTCGTCCCGCTGGGGTAGCGCGCAACTTGTAGTTGTCTTCTGCCAATAGTCCCTCCGCCACAAGGGTTTTCACGCGATTGTGGTCGGGCGAGAGGCCCAGGGCCACCAACTCAGAATAGGCGACACCCGCCTTGATCCGCAGGCCGCTCAGCGCCCGCTCCTCAGCGGCCGCCTCGGCGGAAAGCGGCTCCAGGACGGGAAAGCCGCGACCTGATTCGCCGACCGCGCCGATATAGGCGGCGGGCCGCGCCTGCGCCTCGGTGGCGTGGCGATGGCCGCCGAGGGTGATGCGCCCATGGGCGCCGGGGCCGACGCCGACATAGTCCCAGCCCCGCCAATAGACGAGATTGTGCCTAGATCGCGCCGCCTCGCCCCGGGCGTGATTGGACACCTCGTAGGCCTCGAAGCCCGCCTCGGCGAGCACCGCCTGGGTGGTCTCGAAGAGCGTCGCGGCGGCCTCGTCATCGGGCGGAACGAGCTGGCCGCGGCGCACCGCCCGGTCGAAGGCGGTGCCGGCCTCGATGGTCAGCTGATAGGGCGAAACATGCTCGACCCCATAGGCGAGGGCCTCTTCCAGCTCGGCCGTCCAGGCCGCCGGCGTCTGTCCAGGGCGGGCATAGATCAGGTCCAGGGAGACCCGGCCAAAGGCCTGGGCGGCGACCGCCAGGGCCCTGCGGGCGGTCGCCGCATCATGATCCCGGCCGAGGAACCTGAGGGCGTCGTCGTTCAGGGCCTGGACGCCCAGGGACAGCCGCCCGACGCCGGCCTGGGCCAGGGCCGCAAAGCGCTGGGTCTCGGCGTCGGTGGGGTTGGCCTCCAGGCTGACCTCCAGGTCGCCCGCCGGAGTCCAGAGCCGGCGGGCCGTCTCCAGGATCAGGGCCACGGCGTCGGGGTCCATCAGCGACGGCGTCCCGCCGCCGAAGAAGACCGAGACCAGGGTGCGCGGTCCGGTCAGGGCCGCCTGGGTCGCCAGGTCCTGGACGATGGCCGCGACCAGGGCGGCCTGCTCGGCGCTGCGTCCACGGTCGCGATAGACGTTGAAGTCGCAATAGGGGCAGATCCGCGCGCAATAGGGCCAGTGGACATAGACTCCCAGGGGCGGCGGTTGCGGCCCAGGCTCGGTCAAAGCAGGGCGGCCTTGAGCTTCTCGAAGGCCCGCGCACGATGGCTCATGGCGTCCTTGGCCGCGGGCTCCATCTCGCCGAAGGTCAGCGCGCCGCCGTCCGGCGTAAAGATCGGGTCATAGCCAAAGCCCCGCCCGCCGCGCCCTGGGAAGGTGAGCTGGCCGTCCACCCGCCCCTCGACCACCAGGGCCGGCCCCTCGTCTGGCCAGGCGACGGCCAGCGCGCAGGTGAACCAGGCGCTGCGGTCCTCGATCCCGGCAGCCTGCAGGCGCTCCTCGACCTTGGCCATGGCCAGGCTGAAATCCTTGTCTGGACCAGCCCAGCGGGCGGAATAGACGCCCGGCGCGCCATCGAGAGCCGCGACGCTCAGCCCGGAATCATCGGCCAGCGCGATCAGGCCCGAGCCACGGGCGGCGGCGCGGGCCTTCAGCAGGGCGTTGCCGACGAAGGTGGTCTCGGTCTCCTCGGGCTCGGGCAGGCCAAGCTCGCCAGCCGTGACCAGGTCGAAGCGGTTCTCGAGGATCGCCGCCAGCTCCCGCGCCTTGCCGGGGTTATGGGTGGCGACCACCAGCCGGGCGCCGGGTTCGAGCTTCAGGGCCATGGCCGTCCTTTCGCAATGAGGCCGCGGAGCATAGGCGCCCGCCCCCGCGGCGGCAAACGCCTGGGCGCAGCCCTTCAAGGCGCGCCCGCAGATGAACGATCCGTCACTTCGTTACACCGATTTAATATCGTTTTTCGATAATTTCCTTGATCGAAAAACGGCATGCCCATATCGAATACCGACATGGAGCCAAGGCGCTCCGCCGCACTTTCCCGCCGCAAGGCGACACACAGAAACCTGGAGATTCCTCATGAACAGCTTCCGCGCTTCCAACGCCTTCGACCGTTTCGCCCTGGCCTGCGCCGTCTGCCTCGCCGCCCTGCCGATCCTGACCGTGGTGGCCGGCGCCTCGATCCTCTAGTCTGACGCCGTCGGGCCAATCCAAGGGGGCGTAGACCATGCGGGCGCTAGGGCCAGGCTCGGTTTCGAGCTTTCTGAAAATCATCCTCGACGTGGTCTTCGTGGCCCTGTGGATCGGGGTCAGCGTCGCCGGCGTCCTGATGCTGGCGGCCCTGCTCTTCTCCTTCAATCCCGACCTGCTGGCCGACATCTCGGTCACGGCCGGGGGCGAGGAGGTGGTCAACCGCGGCCCCGTGGTGGCGGTGGGCCTGCTGGCGGCGGGGCTCTATATGGGTGGCGTGCTGGTGATCGTCGCCCAGCTGCGGCGCATCTTCGCCACCCTGACCGCGGGCGACCCGTTCCACCCGGACAATGTCCGGCGCCTGCGGGTGGTCGGGCTGATCCTCGCCGGCCTGGAACTGGGCCGCTACGCCTTCTGGGCCCTGTCGACCTGGATTCTGCCGGCGTCCGAGGCCGTCGAGCCGACGCTGAGCCTGACCGCCTGGTTCTCGGTGCTGGTGGTCTTTGTGCTGGCCGAGGTGTTTCGCGAAGGCGCCCGCCTGCGCCGCGAAGCCGAACTGACCATCTGAGGAGCCGACCGTGCCGATCCGAGTGCTTCTCGACCGCGTACTGCTGGAGCGACGCATGTCGCTCACCGAACTGGCCGACCGGGTCGGCGTGACCATCGCCAACCTGTCGATCCTCAAGACCGGCAAGGCCCGGGCGGTGCGCTTCTCGACCCTGGCCGCCCTCTGCCGGGAACTCGATTGCCAGCCCGGCGACATCCTTCACTACGAGCCCGGACCCGCCGATGAGGGGTTCGACGACGATGACGAGGCCTGAGGCCGGCCACATGTTGCATTGCCACAACACATTCCCGTGACATTGCGTCACGGGTGTCAGAAATTTGCACTTGGCCGTTGCGGGGCTAGGGGGCTGGCCCTATATGCGATGCAACATTGTTGCACTGCACACTGAAAGGGGCAGAACATGTTTGCTAAGATTCAACGCCTGATCGCCCGCTTTATGGCTCCGCTGGCCCATGAACTGGCCCGTATCCCGGCCACCGCTCAGCGGAACCTGCTGATCGGCTTCTAAGGCCCGAGCGCTCTCTCCAGAGCCAGAACGACCCAAGACAGAAGAACGGCCGGATGCGCCTCCCGCATCCGGCCGTTCTGCGTTTCGGCGGGAACGACGGCGCAACGTCCCTTTCCCCGTCACGGTCGGGCTTGACCCGACCGTCCATGAACACCGAGCCAGACGCCGTGCGCCTGGACCCTCGGATGAAGTCCGAGGGTGACGAGGTTGAGCGGCGACTGCGCCGACCTCAACTAGCGACGGCGGCCCGCTGCATCTCGAACAGTTCGTCCATGCCCTTTCGGGCCAGGCCGAACAGGGCCTCGAACTCGGCCTGGCTGAAGCCACGCTTCTCGCCGGTGGCCTGGATTTCGACGATGTCGCCGGCCCCGGTCAGGACGAAGTTGGCGTCGGCCTCGGCGTCGGAATCCTCTTCATAGTCCAGGTCGAGCACCGGCAGGTTCTGGTGGACCCCGCAGCTGACCGCCGCGACCTGATCGAGGATCGGGTCGGCGGTGATCACGCCTTCGTCCATCAGGTAGCGAGTGGCCAGGCGCAGGGCGACCCAGGCGCCGGTGATCGAAGCCGTGCGCGTGCCGCCATCGGCCTGGATCACGTCGCAGTCGATGGAGATCTGCCGCTCGCCCAGCGCCTTCATGTCGGTGATGGCCCGCAGAGAGCGGCCGATCAGGCGCTGGATTTCCTGAGTGCGGCCCGACTGCTTGCCCTGGGCGGCCTCGCGGCGACCGCGGGTGTGGGTGGCGCGGGGCAGCATGCCGTACTCCGCCGTCACCCAGCCCTGGCCGCGGCCGCGCAGGAAGGGGGGCACGCCCTCCTCCAGGCTGGCCGTGACCAGCACCTTGGTGTGGCCGAAACTGACCAGGCAGGAGCCTTCGGCATAGCGGTTGACGCCCGTCTCCAGGGTGACGGCGCGCAGCATGTCGGGGGCGCGTTGCGAGGGGCGCATGACGAGAACCTTTCCTGAGGTCGTATCGGACGTGGTATCGAGGCCGCACAGGCGCGGCGCGACTTGCACGGACGTGGCGCGCGCTTATCCTAAAATCCGAACGGCCCGTCCATGGGCCGCCCGCAACTCTCTCAGATCACACAAGGCCCTGGCCGCCGATCGTGAACACACCACTGCTCTCCCGCGGGCCTTCGCTCGCCGAACTGGACGAGCGGGCGCGCGACATCTTCCGCCGCATCGTCGAGAGCTATCTGGAGACCGGCGAGCCGGTGGGCTCGCGCACCCTGTCCCGCGGCGGGGTCTCCCTCTCGCCCGCCTCCATCCGCAACACCATGCAGGACCTGACCCAGCTCGGCCTGCTGGGCGCGCCCCACATCAGCGCCGGGCGCCTGCCGACCCATGCGGGCCTGCGCCTGTTCGTCGATGGCCTGCTGGAGGTCGGCGATGTGGGGGAGGATGAGCGGCGGCTGATCGAGACGCGCCTGCGGGTGCAGGGCCGCAGCTTCGAAGAGGCCCTGAACGAGGCCTCGTCCCTGCTGTCGGGCCTGGCTGGCGGCGCCGGCGTGGTGGTGACCCCGGTGCGCGACGCCGAGGTCAAGCATGTGGAGTTCGTGGCGCTGGGCGGCGACCAGGCCCTGGCGGTCATGGTCTTCGAGGACGGGGTGGTGGAGAACCGCCTGATGGCCCTGGGCGCCGGGGTGACGCCCTCGTCCCTGCAGGAGGCCTCGAACTTCCTCAACACCAAGCTCCGCGGCAAGACCCTGGACGACGCCCGCAGCGAGGTCAGCCTCGACCTCGACCGTTCCCGCCGGGAGCTGGACGCCAAGGCCGCCCGGCTGGTGGAGGACGGCCTGGCCGCCTGGGGCGGGGGCGAAGGCTCCGACCGCGCCCTGATCGTGCGGGGCCGGGCCAACCTGCTCGGCGACCGCGAAGCCCTGGAGGACCTGGAGCGGGTCCGCATGCTGTTCGACGATCTCGAGCAGAAGGAGCAGCTGATCGGCCTGCTGGACGGGGTGCGAGAGGCGCAAGGGGTGCGCATTTTCATCGGCGCCGAAACACGACTCTTCTCGCTTTCGGGTTCCTCCGTGATCGCCGCACCCTATATGACGGGCCGACAGAAGGTTCTAGGCGCGATCGGGGTGATCGGCCCGACCCGCCTGAACTATGCCCGGATCATTCCGTTGGTGGATTATACCGCCAAGGTTCTGGGCCAGGTGATGAACGCGTAAGGAAAAGAAGCATGACCGACGATCACACGCCGGCCGAAACCGAAGCCGTCGCCGACGCCGCCATCGAGATGATGGAGGCCCTGAAGGCCGAGAACGCCTCGCTCAAGGAGCAGGTGCTCCGCTTCGCCGCTGAGGCCGAGAACACCAAGCGCCGCGCCGAGCGCGAGGCCAATGACGCGCGGGCCTACGCCATCCAGAAGTTCGCCCGCGATCTGCTGAGCGCCGCCGACAGCCTCTCGCGGGCCACGGCCGCTGCGCCCGCCGATCTGGACGATCCGGCGGTGAAGAACTTCGTGCTGGGCGTCGAGATGACCGAGAAGGCCCTGCAGACCGCCTTCGAGGGCAATGGCCTGAAAAAGATCGACCCGCCCCGCGGCGAGAAGTTCGACCCCCATAAGCACCAGGCGATGATGGAGCAGGCGTCCGAGGATATCGGCGCCGGCGGCGTCCTGCAGGTGTTGCAGACCGGCTATGAGCTGTTCGGCCGCATCGTGCGCCCGGCCATGGTGGTCGTGGCCGCCAAGGGCTCTGGCCCTGACGCCGGCGCGCCGCAGGCCGACAGCGCGGCCGGCAATCCCTATGCGTCGAGCGAGAACGGCGAGGCCGGCGGTTCGGTAGACACCAAGGCCTGACCCTATAAGCCCCTGGCGCGGTCGCCAGGGGCTTTCGCCTGCGCAGCAAATGAGTAAAGTCCCAAGTCCCTTCCATCGGGGGGCGCCGGGGAATCGCCCTTCCGGCGCATGGAGGTTCGGACGCAAATGAAGCTTACCATCGAACGGGCGGCGCTCCTGAAGGCGCTGGGTCACGTGCAGAGCGCCGTCGAGCGCCGCAACACCATCCCGATCCTGTCCAATGTGCTGCTCTCGGCCGAGGGCGAGCGGCTGAGCTTCTCGGCGACGGACCTGGACCTGGAGATCATCGACGAGGCCCTGGCCCAGGTCGATCAGCCGGGCCAGATCACCGCCCCGGCCCACACCCTCTATGAGATCGTCCGCAAGCTGCCCGAGGGCGCCGACGTCTCCCTGAGCTTCACCGGCGAGGATCCGCGTCTGACCGTCCAGGCCGGGCGCTCGCGCTTCAACCTGCCGGTGCTGCCGGCCGGCGACTTCCCGGTCATGTCGGCCGAAGGCCTGTCGGCCCGCATCGGCGTGGATGTGAACGAGCTCATCCGCCTGATCGACAAGACCCGCTTCGCCATCTCCACCGAGGAGACCCGCTACTATCTCAACGGGCTCTATCTGCACGTGGTCAATGACGGCGGCATCCAGAAGCTGCGCGCCGTGGCCACCGACGGCCACCGCCTGGCGCTTGCTGAAATGCCCGCGCCCGAAGGCTCGGTCGGCGCGCCCGGCGTGATCGTGCCCCGCAAGACCATCGGCGAGGCGCGGCGCCTGCTGGACGACGCCGGTGAACAGATCGACCTGCAGCTCTCGCCCCAGAAGGTGCGCTTCGAGCTGGGCGCCACGGCGCTGACCTCCAAGGTGATCGACGGCTCCTTCCCCGACTATGGGCGGGTGATCCCCAAGGACAACGACCGCATCCTGCGGGTGGACAACAAGCTGTTCGCCAAGGCTGTCGACCGGGTGGCCACCATCTCGGCCGAGAAGAGCCGCTCGGTGCGCATGGCCATCGAGCCCGGCCGCATCATCCTGACCGTCCGCAACATGGAGGCCGGCCAGGCGGTGGAGGAGATCGAGGCCGACTATTCCGGCGACGCCTTCGAACTGTCGTTCAACGCCCGCTACATCCTGGACGTGACCGACCAGATCACCGCGCCGGAGGCCGAGTTCCGCTTCGGCGGCCCCAACGATCCTGCCCTGGTGCTGGATCCGAGCGACGGCGACGTCCAGTACGTCCTGATGCCGCTACGGGTCTAGGCCGCGCCGGCGCCGGAGGTTTCGCCCCCGGCCCCGAAACCGGCTATGAGCCCCGGGTGACCCGCGCCGTTCTCACCCGCCTGACCCTGACCGACTTCCGTTCCTATGTCCGCGGCGAGCTGGAGATGGACGGGCGCCCGGTCGTCCTGGCCGGGCCCAATGGGGCGGGCAAGACCAATCTGCTTGAGGCGATCTCGCTGCTGACGGCGGGACGGGGCCTGCGCGGCGCAGCCCTGGCCGAGATCGGCCGGCGTCTGCCCGGCGAGACCCGCGGGCGGCCCTGGGCGGTGGCGGCTGAAATCCGGCTTGGCGAAGATGTGCTGAAGGTCGGCACAGGCACGGAAATCGCGGGCGCCGCCCGCCGCACCGTACGGCTGGACGGCGAGACGGTGACGCCGGGACGGCTGTCGGACCTGCAGCGCCAGGTCTGGCTGACCCCGGCCCAGGATCGCCTGTTCCTGGAAGGCGCCGCCGAGCGCCGCCGGTTCTTCGACCGCCTGGTCTATGCGGCCCGGCCCGAGCATGCCGGCCAGGCTAGCGCCTATGAAAAGGCCCAGCGCGAGCGCATGCGCCTGCTGACCGACGGCCCCCATGATCCCGCCTGGCTGGGCGCCCTGGAGGCGCGGATGGGGCAGGCCGGGGCGCAGATGGCCACCGCCCGGGCCGCAAGCCTCGCCGACCTGCAGGCCGAGATCGACAGCCGCGGCGAACGCCCCTTCCCCCAGGCGCGGCTGACCCTGACCGGCGAATGGGAGCAGATGGCCAAGGACGGAGTGGAGACCGGCGAGATCGAAACCCGTCTGGTCGCCGCCCTGGCCGCCGCCCGGGACCGGGACGCCAGCGCCGGGCGGGCGCTCACCGGCCCCCACCGGGGGGACCTGGCCGTCATTCACCTGGAGAAGGACCGACCCGCGGCGGAATGCTCCACCGGCGAGCAAAAGGCCTTGATCCTGAACCTGGTCCTGGCCCAGGCGGCGAGACTTTCGCGTGCAGAATCAGCCCCAAACCCTATATTGTTACTGGATGAAGTCGCAGCGCACCTGGACCGCCGTCGGCGGGGGGCTCTGTTCGACGAAATCGAGGCGCTCGGCCTGCAGGCCTTCCTGACCGGAACCGACGAGCACCTGTTCGAAGACCTTCGTGGCCGAGCCCAGGGCGTCCGGGTGGACGCTTCGGGCCTGGCCCTACTGGACGCGTAAGAAGAACCTCATGAGCGACGAGACCCAAGGCGCCGGCGACGCGCCCCAAAGCAACGGCCAGGCCGAATACGGCGCTGAGTCCATCAAGGTGCTGAAGGGCCTCGACGCCGTGCGCAAGCGGCCGGGCATGTATATCGGCGACACCGACGACGGGTCTGGTCTGCACCACATGGTCTATGAGGTGGTGGACAACGCCATCGACGAAACCCTGGCCGGCTACGCCAGCCGCGTCGAGGTGATCCTCAATGGGGACGGCTCGGTCACCGTCACCGACGACGGCCGCGGCATTCCGGTGGACATGCACGAGGGCGAAGGCGTCTCGGCGGCCGAGGTCATCATGACCCAGCTGCACGCCGGCGGGAAGTTCGACCAGAACAGCTACAAGGTCTCCGGCGGCCTGCACGGGGTCGGCGTCTCGGTGGTCAACGCCCTGTCGGACTGGCTGAAGCTCAAGATCTATCGCGGCGGCAAGGCCTATGAGATCGAGTTCCGCCGCGGCGACACCGTCTCGCCCCTGGTGGAGACCGGCGAGGCGCCGATGCGCGAGAACGGCCTGCCGCTGTCGGGCACCGAACTCACCTTCTTTCCCTCGACCAGCACCTTCGCCTTCATCGATTTCGACCGGAAGACGCTGGAGCACCGTCTGCGGGAACTGGCCTTCCTGAACTCCGGCGTCACCATCTGGCTCAAGGACTTCCGCGGGGCCGAGCCCTTCGAAGAGGTCATGGCCTATGAGGGCGGCATCGAGGCCTTCGTCCGACACCTGGACAAGGCCAAGACCCCGTTGATCCGCGATCCGATCGTCATCCGCGGCCGCCGCGAGAACGTCGAGATCGACCTGTCGCTCTGGTGGAACGACGGCTTCCACGAGAACGTGCTCTGCTTCACCAACAACATCCCGCAGAAGGACGGCGGCACCCACCTGGCGGCCTTCCGCTCGGCCATGACCCGGCTGATCACCTCCTATGCGGAAAGCTCCGGCGCCACCAAGCGCGAGAAGGTCTCCCTGACCGGCGAGGACGCCCGCGAAGGCCTGACCTGCGTGCTGTCGGTCAAGGTGCCCGATCCGAAGTTCTCGTCCCAGACCAAGGACAAGCTGGTCTCGTCTGAGGTGCGGCCGGCGGTGGAGGGCCTGGTGTCCGAGGGCCTGTCCACCTGGTTCGAGGAGCACCCGAACGAGGCCAAGATCATCATCCAGAAGATCGCCGAGGCCGCCGCCGCCCGTGAGGCCGCCCGCAAGGCCCGCGATCTGACCCGGCGCAAGTCCGCCCTCGACATCACCTCCCTGCCCGGCAAGCTCGCCGACTGTTCGGAGAAGGACCCGGCCAAGTCCGAAATCTTCCTGGTCGAGGGGGACTCCGCCGGCGGCTCGGCCAAGCAGGCGCGAAACCGGGACAATCAGGCCGTCCTGCCCCTGCGCGGCAAGATCCTGAACGTCGAGCGCGCCCGCTTCGACAAGATGCTGTCCTCAGACCAGATCGGCACCCTGATCACGGCCCTGGGCGCCGGCATCGGTCGCGACGACTTCAACATCGACAAGATCCGCTACCACAAGATCGTCATCATGACCGACGCCGACGTGGACGGCGCCCACATCCGCACCCTCTTGCTGACCTTCTTCTATCGGCAGATGCCGGAGCTGATCGAGCGCGGGCATATCTTCATCGCCCAGGCGCCGCTCTACAAGGTGATGCGCGGCAAGTCGACGCAATATCTGAAAGACGAACGCGCGCTTGAAGATTATCTGATCGAAAGTCTACTTGATGGCGCGGTGCTGCGGACCGGCTCAGAGGATCGCGCCGGCGCCGACCTGCGCCAAACGCTCGAAGATGCGCGCGCTTTCCGCACTGTGATGCTCAGCCTGCATTCGCGCTACGACCGCGCTGTCGTCGAACAGGCGGCGAT
>NZ_JAUXVZ010000063.1 GCF_030680185.1 Phenylobacterium sp. | reverse complement strand
ACTTGAAAGCGCTTCCGCCTATGTTCCGCGGCGCGCGTCGATCACGCCGCGCTTGTCGATCAGGGGCGCGACGTGACGCCCGCTGATCTTGATTTGCCGATGAATGACTGAATTTTCCTCTCTGGGCCTGTCGGATTCGACACTGAAGGCCATCGCCGAAACCGGCTACACTGACGCCACGCCCATTCAGGAGGCGGCCATCCCGGTCGCTCTGGCCGGTCGTGATGTCCTGGGCATCGCTCAGACGGGCACGGGTAAGACCGCCGCCTTCACCCTTCCGATGATCGACCGCCTCGCCGCGGGCCGGGCCAAGGCCCGCATGCCCCGGGCGCTCGTCATCGCGCCGACTCGGGAGTTGGCCGACCAGGTCGCCTCCTCCTTCGAGCGGTACGCCAAATACCATCGCCTGAGCTGGGCCCTGCTGATCGGCGGCGTCTCGTTCGGCGACCAGGAAGCCAAGCTCGACCGCGGGGTCGACGTGTTGATCGCCACTCCCGGCCGTCTGCTGGACCATTTCGAGCGCGGCAAGCTGCTGCTCACCGGCGTGCAGATGCTGGTGGTCGACGAAGCCGACCGCATGCTCGACATGGGCTTCATCCCGGACATCGAGCGCATCTTCAAGATGACGCCGCCGCGCCGCCAGGTGCTGTTCTTCTCGGCCACCATGCCGCCGGAGATCACCCGCCTGACCAAGCAGTTCCTCAACGATCCCACGCGGATCGAGGCGAGCCGCCCGGCGACCACGGCCGAGACCATCACCCAGTATATCTGCGACCTGCCGGTCTCGGACTCCAAGGCCAAGCGCGCCGCCCTGCGGGCCCTGGCCGAGCGGGCCGACGTCAAGAACGGCATCGTCTTCTGCAATCGGAAGACCGAGGTCGATATCGTCGCCAAGTCGCTTAAGACCCACGGCTTCGACGCCTCCCCGATCCACGGCGACCTCGACCAGGCGACCCGCACCCGGACCCTGGAGAGCTTCCGCAAGGGCGAGCTGAAACTGCTGGTGGCCTCCGACGTCGCCGCCCGCGGCCTCGACATCCCGGCCGTCAGCCACGTCTTCAACTACGACGTGCCGCACCATGCCGATGACTATGTGCATCGGATCGGCCGTACAGGCCGCGCCGGGCGCACCGGCGAGACCTATATGATCGTCACCCCGGCGGACTCCAAGTCGCTGGACAAGGTGCTGAAGCTCATCGGCCAGACCCCGCAGAAGGTCGATCTCGACCTCGACTGGGCGAGCCTGACCGACGATCGCGGCGGTCGTAGCGGCGGTCGCAGCGGTAGCAGCCGCAGCTCTGGCGGCCGTGGGGGCGAATCGCGCGCCCCGGCCCGCAGCCGTCGCCCCGAACGCTCGGAGCCCGCAAGCGAGCCGGTCGTCGAGGCCGAAGCCGCCCAACCGACGCCGGCCGTGGCTGAGGCTGTCGAGGATAAGCCCCGCCGTAGCCGGACCCGCGGCCGCGCGACCGAGGCGCCGGCGGCCGCGCCGGCTCCAGAGGCCGAGCCCGAAGCCAAGCCGCGGGCGACCGCCCGGCGCGAACGCCCTGCCCGCAAGGCAGTCGAAGCGCCGGCTGAACCCGCGCCGAAGTCGAGCCGGGCCGAGCGCCCGATCCGGGGCGTCAAGAGCCGCGACGAGGCCGATGACAACCGCAATGGCGTTCGAGGCTTCGGGGCCGATACGCCCGCCTTCCTGTTGCGCCCCACGCCCACCCGCGACGACTAAATCAGGCGCGCCGCGCGCGGCCTTAACGGCTCGTTCGGCTCTGCCCGCTAACCTCCGTTCGACGAATTGGGGGAATATCCGCGGTCCTGAACGACGACAGCGGAGGGCGGGGAATTTCTAGATGTCTCAGGAAGTCGAGACCAAGCTCCGAGGCCCGGAGGGCTTTAGCCTGGCGCGCAGAGCCGTCGAGCAGATGGAGCGCCACGGAATCTGGCCCACCGCCGTCAATTTCGAGCTTTGGGTCAACTATCTGGCCGATCCCGATGGCGCCCTGGGCCAGGAGATCAATCGGCTTCTGGAAATCGGCGACGCCTTCACCGATTCCGTGAGCGAGGGCCTAGCGGCCCTCTATCTGCCCAAGGCGAAGCTGAACGATCAGATCCGCGACACCGGCGATCAGTTGAGCCGCGAACTGGCCTCCGTCTCGGCGGCCATCAATTCGGCCAAGCAGTCCAGCGAGGCCTATGGGCTGACCCTGGCCACCGCCTCTCAATCGCTCACCGCCGAAAAGGGCATGGCTAGCCTGGAGGCCACGGTGAAAACCCTGGCCGGCGCCACCCAGCGGGTGCAGGCCGAGAACAAGTCCCTCGAACGACGCCTCAGCGAATCCTCTAGCGAGGTCGCCCGGCTGCGTGAACACCTGGAGCAGGTGCGTCGCGACGCCACCACCGACGGCCTCACCAACCTTGCCAACCGCAAGGCGTTCGACGAAGAGCTTGAGCGGGCCTGCCAGGAGGCCGACGCCACCGGCCGCAGCCTGACCCTGGCCCTCATCGACATCGACCACTTCAAGGGCTTCAACGACACCTGGGGCCATCAGACCGGCGATCAGGTGATCCGCTATGTGGCCAGCGTCATCGGCCGGCTGGGCGCCACGCCCAGGCTGGCGGCCCGCTATGGCGGCGAGGAATTTGCGATCATCTTCCCGTCCGAAGACCACCATGCGGCCTTCACGACCCTGGAGGAAATCCGTCAGGAGATCGCCTCGCGGGTGCTCAAGCGGCGCTCGACCAATGAGGACCTGGGCAAGATCACCGTCTCGGCCGGCTTCGCCGAGCGGCATCCGGGCGAGAGCGGGCACAATGTGATGGAGCGGGCCGACAGCGCGCTTTATGCCTCCAAGCATGGCGGCCGTAATCTGGTGAGCATGGCCGATCCCATCCCCACCGCCGCCTGAACGCCGCCGGCCCATTCCCTCCTTGGCTGACGCCGCGTAGGTTCCTTCAGGATCGCGGCGAACGCGGCACAGTACGGAGGACGCGCCATGACCTATCAGAAGATCAAGACCTCGGTCGCCGAGGGCGTGGCCCTTGTCACCCTCTCAGATCCGGCGACCCTGAACGCGGCCGGCCTCGATCTGATGGCCGAGCTTCAGGACGCCATGGATGGCTTCGCCAAGCCTGAGTCTGGCGTGCGCTGCGTGGTCATCACCGGCGAAGGTCGCGGCTTCTGCTCGGGCGCCAATCTGTCGGGGCGCGCCGACCCGGCGCCCGCCACCGCCAGCAAGGAGCCGCCGGATTCAGGCGCGGCCCTGGAGCGGATCTACAACCCCTTCGTCACCAGCCTGCGGAACTATCCGATCCCGATCGTCACGGCGGTGAATGGGGCGGCGGCTGGCATCGGCTGCTCGCTCGCCCTGATGGGCGACCTGATCGTGGCCGGCGAAAGCGGCTATTTCCTGCAGGCCTTCCGCCGCATCGGCCTGGTGCCCGACGGCGGGGCGACCTATCTGCTCAGCCGCATGGTGGGCAAGGCGCGCGCCATGGAACTGACCCTGCTGGGTGAAAAGCTGCCGGCGAAGACGGCGCTGGAATGGGGGCTGATCAATCGCTGCGTCCCCGACGCCGAGCTGATGACCACAGCCATGGAGCTGGCCCGCGCCCTGGCCAACGGCCCCAAGGCGCTGGGCTATATCCGCAAACTGGTCTGGGATGGTCTCGACGCCAAATGGGCCGACCAACTGCATGCCGAGCGCGTCGTGCAGCGCGACGCCGGCCGCACCGAGGATTCCCGCGAAGGGGTCGTCGCCTTCCTGGAAAAGCGGCCCGCCAAATTCCAGGGCCGATAAGGCTTAGGAGTCCAGTTCGGCGTCCTGCGGCACGATGGTGACGCTCTCACCGCAGCCGCAGGCGTCGGTCTCGTTGGGATTGCGGAACACGAACTTGGACGACAGGCGCGTGGTCTCGTAGTCGATCACGGTGCCGATCAGAAACAGCACCGCCTTGGGCTCGATCAGGATGGTCACGCCCTTGTCGTGCACGACCTCGTCCATGGGGTCGGCCGTCTCGGCGTATTCCAGGACGTACTCCTGTCCGGCGCAGCCGCCGTTCTTCACCCCCACCCGCAGGCCGGCGTAAGGCTTTTCCGCCCGGGCCATGATCTCCTGCACCCGGGCCGCAGCCGTCTCCGTCAGGGAGACCACCTGGGGCCGGGGGCGGCGCGCGCGGGGGGCTGGCGTGATGCTGAGGTTTTCCATGATCAGGATATGGGGTCAGAACATGTTCAATTGAAGCTTCGCCTCGTCGGACATCCGAGACGGATCCCACGGCGGGTCGAAGACGAGATCGACCTTGCAGGACCTGAGGCCGGGGATTTCCATCACCGCGTCCTGCACCCAGCCCGGCATTTCGCCGGCCACCGGACAGCCGGGCGCGGTCAGCGTCATGTCGATGGCCACGTCCTTCTGGTCGGAGACATCGACCTTGTAGATGAGGCCGAGCTCATAGATGTCGACCGGGATTTCCGGGTCATAGACCGACTTCAGCTTGTCGATCAGCTGGTCGGTCAGGGCGTCGAGCTCCGCCTTCGACAGCGGCGCTGCGTCGTCGGTGTTGGTGGGGGCGTCATCCATGGCGTTCACGCGAAAAAGGCTTGAGTCTTGGAAAGGGATTGGACGAAGGCGTCTATATCGGCCTCGGTGTTGTAGAGCGCGATCGAGGCCCGGGCGCTGGAGGTCACGCCGAAGCGCCGCATCAGCGGCTCGGCGCAATGGGTCCCGGCGCGGACGGCGACGCCGTAGCGGTCGAGAATCTGGGCCACGTCATGGGCGTGGGCGCCTTCCATCATGAAGGACAGGATGGCGCCCTTGCCCGGCGCCTCGCCGATCACGCGGAGCCAGTTGGCGCCGGCCAGCCCCTCCATCATCCGATCATAGAGATGGGCCTCGTGGGCGGCGATGGCCGGACGGTCCAGGCCGTTCAGCCACTCGATCGCCGCGCCCAGGCCGATGGCCTCGATGATCGGCGGGGTGCCCGCCTCGAAACGATGAGGCGGATCCGCATAGGTGATCGCCTCTTCGCTGACCAGGCCGATCATCTCCCCGCCCCCCTGATAGGGCGGCAGGTCGGCGAGCCGTTCGGCCTTGCCATAGAGGATGCCGATCCCCGTCGGCCCATAGAGCTTGTGGCCGGAGAAGACATAAAAATCGGCGTCGATCGCCTTCACGTCCACCGGCTGGTGGACGATGGACTGGCACCCATCCACCAGCACCAGGGCGCCGGCCTCGTGCGCCATGCGGGTGATATCAGTGGCTGGATTGACCGTGCCCAGCACGTTGGACATGTGGCTGAAGGCGACAACCTTGGTGCGCGCGCCCAGCATCTGGCGATAGGCGTCCAGGTCGAGTTCGCCAGCGTCCGTCACCGGAACGAAGCGCAGCACCACGCCCAGGCGCTCACGCAGGAAGTGCCAGGGGACGATATTGGCGTGGTGCTCCATCTGGGTGAGCAGGATTTCGTCGCCGGCCGAGAGCGTCCTGGCCAGGCCCGCGGCGACCAGATTTATCGCCTCGGTCCCGCCCTTGGTGAAGACGACCTCGCCCTCGTCGGCATTGATGAAGCGCTCCACCGCGCGGCGGGCGGCCTCATAGGCCTCCGTCGTTTCGTTGGCGAGCGTGTGCAGGCCCCGATGGACGTTGGCGTAGGAATGCTCCATCGCTCCCGTCATGGCCGAGATCACCGCCTGCGGCTTCTGGGCCGAGGCGGCGGAGTCCAGATAGACCAGCGGCTTGCCGTTCACCTGCCGCTGCAGGATTGGGAACTGCGCGCGCACGGCTTCCACGTCGAAGGCCATCAGGCGATCCGCCCGTCTTGCGCCCAGGACCGCAGGTGTTCGCGGACGGCCTCATGCTCGATCCGGTCGATGACCTCGCCGATGAAGGCCTCGGTCAGCATGGCCCGGGCCACATCCTGGGGCATGCCCCGCTGGCGGGCGTAGAACAGGGCGTCCTCGTCCAGAGCGCCCACCGTATTGCCGTGAGCGCAGGCCACGTCGTCGGCGAAGATCAGCAGTTCGGGCTTAGCGTCCACCTCGGCGCGGTCGGACAGGACAATGGCGTGATGGCCCATGCGCGCATCGGTCCGGTCGGCGCCAGGACTGACGGTGATGCGGCCCTGGAAGACCGCCCGGGCCTGGTCATCGACCACGCCCTTGATGAGCTGGTCGGTGGTCCCATCCGTTCCCGCATGATTCACCGCGCTGGTCAGGTCGGCATGGCCACGGCCTGCCACGCGATAGGCGCCGTCCATCCGCACGGCGGCGTCACGGCCGGGATGGGTGACCCGGGTCTCCAGCCGCTGGCGCTTGGCGCCGGTGGTGAGCGTCGTCTGGGCCAGCCGCGCCCGCGGGGCGAGGTCCACCGTCGCGGTGCTGACGCTGACGGCGTCCTCGTCGTCCTGAGCCAGGATGATGCGCTCCAGCACGGCGTCTTCGGCCAGGGTGACGGCGAGGTTGGCGTCGGCGAGATAGCCGGCCGCCAGGCCCTCATAGGACTCCAGCAGGGTCAGGCGCGCCCCGGCGGCGAGCGTGATCGACAGGCTCGCCCCATGGGCGGTCGCCGCCGTGGCGGACACGAAGCGAAGCCGGACGGTGCGCGTTTCGCCCGCGGCCAGCCGAAGCAGACCCTCCTCGCCAAGGACCCGGCCATTGACGACCAGAATCTCTGCCTCGCCGATGGCGCCAAACGGCCCCGGCTGGGCCGGCGCAGCCACCGCCGGCGACGGCGCGGGCAGTTCGCGGATCAGGGCGCGCAGATCGGTCCAGCGCCAGTCCTCGTCACGACGACTGGGCAGCAGAGCGACGTCGCGCTCGCGCAGGGCGGCGGCGAGGGTCAAGCGGCCCTCGCATACTTGTCGTAGCCTTCGCGCTCCAGCTCATGAGCCAGTTCGGGCCCGCCAGACGCAGCGATGCGACCTGCGGCCAGGACATGGACCTTGTCGGGCCGGATATAGTCCAGCAGCCGCTGATAGTGGGTGATCACCAGCATGGCGCGGTCGGAGCTGCGCAGGGCGTTGACCCCGTCTGCGACGATCTTCAGGGCGTCGATATCGAGGCCGGAGTCGGTCTCATCGAGGATCAGCAGGCGCGGCGAAAGCATCGCCATTTGAAAGATTTCCATCCGCTTCTTTTCGCCGCCCGAGAAGCCGACGTTCAGCGGCCGCTTGAGCATGTCGAAGTCGATCTTCAGCTGGCCGGCCACCTCGCGGGCGCGCTTCAGAAACTCCGGCGCGCTGACCTCGAGCTCGCCTCGGGCCTTGCGCTGGGCGTTCATCGCCGTGCGGATGAAGGTCATGGCCGGAACGCCGGGGATTTCCAGCGGGTACTGGAAGGACAGGAAGAGGCCGCGAGCGGCCCGTTCGTCGGGTTCGAGCGCCAGCAGGTCCTCGCCGTCCAGGGTCGCCGTGCCCTCGGTCACCTCATAGCCCTGACGTCCGGTCAGGACATAGGACAGGGTCGACTTGCCCGCCCCGTTGGGTCCCATGATCGCGTGGACCTCGCCGGCCGGCAGGTCGAGGGTCAGACCCTTCAGGATTTCGGCCTCGGCGACGCGGGCGTGCAGGTTGTTGATCGACAGCATCAGCGGGTCTCGTCAGCCAGGAATTGGGCCATGATCAGCAGGGCGTCCTCGACGCTCTCGGCGAACTGCTGCTTGCGCGGCGCCGCCGAGGTGGTGGCGTTGCGTTTGTCGGCGGCGGTGACGCTGACCCGGCCATCTTCGAAATAGGCGGCGACGCGATAGTCCGCATGGTCCAGCGTCACCGTGTAGCGGCGGCGCTCAAGCGTGAGCTCGCGGGCCGCCAGGAATTCGGCGTCCTGGCCCAAAGCCGCCTCCAGCGCCTCGGCGCGGCCGAGATCCTCGGCCTGGCGCTGCATCTCGGCCTCTTCGCGAGCCCGGCGCTCATTTTCCCGGCGGAGAAGTTCGGCTTCGAAGGCGGCTTTGAGGGTCATCGATGGCGTCCGACGTTGTTGCTGGGTCATCCGACGGACCCTTCAAGAGAAATAGCGACCAACTTCTGGGCCTCGACCGCAAACTCCATCGGCAAGGTCTGCAGCACGTCCTTGACGAAGCCGTTGACCAGCAGTTGGACCGCCTCCTCCTGGGAGAGGCCCCGCTGCATCACATAGAAGAGCTGGTCGTCGGACAGGCGGGTCGTGGTGGCCTCGTGCTCGAAGACCGACTGACCGTTGCGGGCCTCGATATAGGGCACGGTGTGGGCCGCGCTCTCCTTACCGATCAGCAGGCTGTCGCATTGGGTGAAGTTGCGCGCGCCCTTGGCCTTGGGGTGAGCCGAAACCAGGCCGCGATAGGTGTTGGATGAGCGGCCGGCCGAAATCCCCTTGGAGATGATCCGCGAGCGGGTCCCCTCCCCCAGATGGATCATCTTGGTGCCGGTGTCGGCCTGCTGGCGACCATTGGTGATGGCGATGGAATAGAACTCGCCGACGCTGTCCTTCCCGCGCAGGACGCAGGAGGGATATTTCCAGGTGATGGCCGAGCCGGTCTCCACCTGGGTCCAGGCGACCTTGGAGCGGTCGCCGCGGCAGTCGGCCCGCTTGGTGACGAAGTTGTAGATGCCGCCCTTCCCGGTCTCCGGGTCGCCCGGATACCAGTTCTGGACGGTGGAATATTTGATCTCCGCATCCTCCAGCGCCACCAGTTCGACGACGGCGGCGTGCAGCTGGTTCACGTCGCGCATCCGCGCCGTGCAGCCCTCCAGATAGGAGACGTAGCCGCCCTTGTCGGCCATGAGCACGGTCCGCTCGAACTGCCCGCTCTCGGCCGCATTGATGCGGAAATAGGTCGACAGCTCCATGGGACAGCGCACGCCCGGCGGCACATAGACGAAGCTGCCATCGGAGAAGACCGCGCTGTTCAGGCAGGCGAAATAGTTGTCCGAGGCCGGCACCACCGAGCCCAGATACTTCTTCACCAGCTCGGGATGCTCGCGCACCGCCTCGCTGAACGAACAGAAGATCACCCCGACCTCGGCCAGCTCCTTCTTGAAGGTGGTGACCACCGAGACGCTGTCGAAGACCGCGTCGACCGCATAGCGCGGCGCGCCCTGAACGCCGGCCAGAACCTCCTGCTCGCGCAGGGGAATGCCCAGCTTGGCGTAGGTGGCCAGCAGCTCGGGATCAACCTCGTCGAGGCTCTTGGGCCCCTCCTTGGTCTTGGGCGCGGCGTAGTAATAGGAGTCCTGGTAGTCGATCCTGGGGAAGCTGACCTTGGCCCAGTCGGGCTCGTCCATGGCCAGCCAGCGCTCATAGGCCTCCAGCCGCCAGGCGAGCATCCATTCGGGCTCCTCCTTCTTGGCGGAGATGAAGCGCACGATGTCGGCGCTCAGGCCCTTGGGCGCGAACTCCTGGTCGATCGAGGTGATGAAGCCGTGCTGGTATCGCTCCAGGGCTTCCACATGTTCGACGGTCTGTTTGACGGCAGGCATCGCAGTTTCCTTCAGGCCGCAGGCGCACGACGGCGCGCGGCGTGGCGGTCGTAGGCCGTGATCCAGGCTTCGACCATCTGTTTCCAGTCTTCGGGCTTGCTGGACCACCCGCCGCTGACGCGGATCGCCGCGCCGGCGAGGTCGGTATGGCCCATGGCTTCCAGCACCCGGCTGGCCTTGACCTTGCCCGACGAACAGGCCGATCCGGCGCTAACCATCACACCTGCCAGGTCCAGGGTCATGACCTGCAGCTCGGCTGGAAAGCCGGGACCGGCAAAGCACAGGGTGTTGGGCAGGCGCGGCGCGCCCTCGCCCATGACAACCGCGCCGGCGGCGATCAGGGCCTGCTCGGCGGCGTCGCGCCAGGCGGCCTGATCGGCGGCGGACTCAAGCTCGCCGAAGGCCTGGACGGCGGCGGCGCCAAAGCCTGCGATGGCCGGGACGTTCTCGGTGCCTGCCCGACGGCCGCGCTCCTGCCCGCCGCCGTGCAGGCGGCGCACCAGGGTGGCGCGAGGCCCGAAGGTGAGCGCGCCTGCGCCTGGCGGGCCGCCGATCTTGTGGCTGGAGATGGTCAGGGTGTCGGCGCCCAGGGCGCGGCTGTCGACCGGGATTCGGCCGGCGGCCTGGACGGCGTCCACATGCAGCCAGCCCTCGGCCTTGCGCACCAGGACGGCCGCCTGAGCCACCGGCTGGATGACGCCGGTCTCGTTGTTGGCCAGCATCAGGGCGACGAAGGGCCGGCCATCGGCGGCGTCCCACGCCTCGAGCCGGGCGGCGAGCCAGGCGAGATCAACCTGGCCCGAGCCGTCCACCGGCATGAGCTCGACCTCCGCGCTCGACGCCCGGGCGGTCTCCAGGACGGCGTCATGCTCTATGGCGCCGATAATCAGCCGCCGCGAGCCCGTGGCCACGGCGCTCTCGATGGCCAGGGCGTTGGCCTCGGTGCCGCCGGAGGTAAAGATGACGGTGGAGGCCGGCGCGGCGATCAACTCAGCCACCTGCTCGCGGGCCAGTTCCATCCGCGCCCGCGACGCGCGTCCCGCCGCGTGCACCGAAGAGGGGTTGCCCCCGGCGATCAGAGCCGCATGGGCGGCGTCCAGCGCTTCGGGTCGGATCGGCGCGGTGGCGTTGTGGTCGAGATAGACGGCGCTCATGCCGCCACCGTCCCGCGGTCGGCCAGCCGACCCTGGACCACATCGGCCAGGGACACCGATTCCAGATAGGCATGAATCTGCCGGCCCATCTCTTCCCAGAGGTCGTGGGTCAGGCACTTCTCGCCGCTCAGCATGCAGCCCTGTCGAGCGTCCTGACCGCAGCGGGTGGCGCGCAGGGGCTCGTCCACGGCCAGCACGATCTGGGCGATATTGGTCTCGCTGGCCGTGCGGGCCAGGCGATAGCCGCCACCGGGACCGCGGGCGCTGACCACCAGGCCTTCGCGGCGCAGGCGGGCGAAAAGCTGTTCCAGATAGGACAGGGAGATTTCCTGGCGCTGGGCGATTTCGGCCAGAGCGACGGCCTTGTCGCCCTCGCGCCGAGCCAGATCGGCCATAGCCATCACGGCGTAACGCCCTTTGGTGCTCAAGCGCATCGGCTCTGGCCCGCCTTGCAGTTTTCCCGCGCATCGGATTGAGCCTGTGTTACAAGCCCCGGCTTCGCAGCGGCGGTTTTCCAGGTTGAACGCATGAGTGCGATCTAGGAAGACCAAGCTCCTTAGTCAAGTATTCGGCGGCACGAGAGGATGGCATGCCAGAGGTTGTTCTGACCGGCGCGGCTGGACGGATTGAAGGGCGCTACGCCCAGGGCAAGACGGAAAATGCGCCTGTGGCGCTGATCCTCCACCCGCATCCCAAGGCCGGCGGCCAGATGAACAATCCGGTGGCCGTCCAGCTCTATCACCTGTTCATGAAGCGGGGCTTTTCGGTCCTGCGGTTCAACTTCCGCGGCGTCGGCCGCAGCCAGGGCGAGTTCGATTCCGGCATTGGCGAGCTGGCCGATGCGGCCACGGCGCTGGATTGGCTACAATCGACCAACCCGGCCGCCTCACAGTGCTGGGTCGCCGGCTATGACTTCGGCGCCTGGGTTGGCATGCAACTCCTGATGCGCCGGCCCGAGACCGATGGCTTCATCTCCGTCTCGCCGCCCACCAACATGTATGACTTCAGCTTCCTGGCCCCCTGCCCGGCCTCAGGCCTGATCCTGCAGGGCTCGGCCGACACGGTGACCCCGCCGGTGGAGGTGGAACGCGTGGTCTCCAAGCTGCGGACCCAGAAGGGCATCGTGATCGATTACGATCTGGTCGATCAGGCCAACCACTTCTGGACCGAGCAGCTTGTCGAGGTTGAGACCCGGGTCGGGGCCTATCTCGATAAGCGTATGGCGGCCTCGGAGGCCTGAGCCTCCTGCCGGGTCAGTCGGCCGGGGCGATCGCCACCCGGTCGAGATAGTCCAGCGCCGTCAGCACCTGGGCTCGCACGCCCACCTTCAGCGCCGCCTCGTCGATGGTGAAGAAGGGCGAATGGTTCGTGCCGGCCGGATAACCGACCCCTAGCCGGTAAAAGAGTCCCGGGACCACCGCCTGGAATTCCGCGAAGTCCTCGGCGCCGGTGATCAGGCCGGTCTCCGTCTCGGGCTGGCCGATCGCCGCGCTCGCCAGGGTCGGCGCCATGGCCCGCGCCAACTCGGGATCATTGCTCACCACCGGGGTCGAGCCCCCCATGGTCAGCTCACCCTTCGCCCCATAGCGGGCCACGATGCTATCCACGGCGGCCTGCATCTTCTCGATGGTCGCCTTGCGCATGTCCGGATCGAAGGTGCGCAGGGTGCCGGCCATCATCATGTCTTCGGGGATGATGTTGTGGCGCACGCCGCTCTGGATCACCGCCACGGTGATGACGGTGGGCGAGCGCGCCACATCGAGCTGGCGCGAGGCGATCTGATTGAAGGCCTGAACGATCTCGGCGCTCAATGAGGCGAGATCCACGCCGTCCCAGGGCCGGGCGCCATGGGTCTGCTTACCCTTGATGCGGATCTCATAGGAATCGGCCGCCGCCATCATCGGACCGCTGCGATAGACAATGGCGCCCACGTCGCCGGGACTGACATGCAGGCCGAAAATCGCGCCAGGTCGCGGATTCGCCAGCGCGCCTTGCGCGATCATCATCGCCGCGCCGCCCTCTTCGCCGGGGGGCGGGCCTTCCTCGGCCGGCTGGAAGATCAGCACCACCGTGCCGGCGATCTCCTCGCGCATGCCGGCCAGAACCTCGGCCGCGCCCATCAGGATGGCCACATGGGCGTCGTGGCCGCAGGCGTGCATCACCGGGGTCGGCTGGCCATTATATTCGGAGATCACCTTCGAGGCGAAAGGCAGGCCGGTCTTCTCCTCCACCGGCAGGGCGTCCATGTCGGCCCGCAGGGCCACCACGCCGCCGGGCTTGCCGCCCTTCAGGGTCGCCACCACGCCGGTGTGGGCCACGCCGGTGCGGACCTCATAGCCCAGGGCGCGGAGATGATCGGCCACCAGGGCGGAGGTGCGCACCTCGCGGTTGCCCAGCTCGGGATGCTGGTGGATGTCGCGGCGCCAGGCGACGACCTTGGGCTGCAGGGCTTCGGCGGCGGCGAACACCGCGGCCTTGTGTGGGCTTTCCTGACCCAGGGCCGGGGCGGCCCATGCCAGGGCGCCCAGCGCCACGCCCATCAGCGCGCCCTTGATGATGCTGCGGGTCATGGTCAGCCCTCCTGTCTGGCTTGGCCGGTCGGGGTCACGATACGTCCGCCCTTCATGGGCTCCGGCGCCCCCGTGGTGGCCGGGAACGAGATCGGCAGGCCCTTCGATGTGCGGGCCGCCAGATAGGCGAAGGCCTCGGCCTCAATCGCGTCGCCGCGCCAGCCGACGTCTTCGGCCGTGACCACCTGCGCCTTCAGCCGCTCGCGCAGGGCCTTCATGATCTCGGGATTGTGCCGCCCGCCGCCGCAGACGACCACCATGGCGGGCGCGGCCTCCAGCTTCTCAAATCCCATGCGGACCGCCTCGGCGGTGAAGGCGACCAGGGTGGCGGCCGCGTCCTCCAGCTTGAGATCCTCCAGAGGGTCGAGCGAGAAATCGTAGCGGTCCAGGGACTTGGGCGGCGGGGCGTCGAAATAGGGATGCGCCAGCAGCGCCCGCAACAGCCCCTCGTCCACCATGCCGACGCTGGCATAGTTGCCCTTGTCGTCATAACGGCCCGCGCCACGGGCCTGGACCAGCAGGTCGATCATCCCGTTGCCCGGCCCGGTGTCGAAGGCGGTCAGTTCCCCCACCCCCGACCAGAGGGTGACATTGGCCACGCCGCCGATGTTCAGCACCGCGATGGGTGGGCTCATATCGGCCGCCCGGGCGCGCGCCAGGTGATAGATCGGCGCCAGCGGCGCCCCCTCCCCGCCCGCAGCGACATCGGCGCTGCGGAAATCGAAGGCCACGGGCACGTCCGTCGCCTCGGCCAGCCAGGCCGCATCGCCCAACTGCACCGTGCGGCCGATCTGGCCATCCTTGGGACGCTCATGCAGCACGGTCTGGCCATGCATGCCGATCAGGTCGATATCGGCCCAGGTCAGGTCGTTGTCGGCGAGGAAGGCCTCGGCGGCCTCGAAATGCGCCTTGGCGATGGCGGCCGAGGCCTCAGCGAACACCTCCGGCTCCGGCGCGCCGCGCGGCCAGTCGCGGGCGGCTTCCGTTGCGGCCAGCACCACCTTGCGCACCGCGTCGGTCAGCTTGCGCTCACCGGCCGGGCCAAAGGCCTCGATTGTTTCGCCGTCGGTCTCCAGCACCGCCATATCGACGGCGTCCAGGGAGGTTCCGGTCATGAATCCCAATATGCGCATGCGCATTGACTGCCATGGCTTGAAGCCGCTAGCTAGCCGCATGATCGACGCCTGCGCCCACACCGGCCTCTATTACCGCGCCCCTTAAGGCGCGCGGCTCGATCCCCTGCGCCCACCCCTTGGTCGGCGCGCACTTCGAACCTTCGAACATAGCGTTTCCGGCCCTCCCCGACCGGAGCCTGCTCAGATGACTCTCGAACTATCCGATCCCAGCGTGCTAGAGGCCGGGCCTTCCCATTCGAAGCCCGGCGCCATGACCAGCGAACCTGCGTTCAAATCTGAATTCCTGCGTCTGATGCAGACGCGCGGCTACATCCACCAGATCACCCATCCGGCGGAGCTCGACGCCGCCTGCCTGGCTGGGCCGATCGTGGCCTACATCGGTTTCGACGCCACCGCCTCCAGCCTGCATGTCGGCCACATGATCCAGATCATGATGCTGCGGCGCCTGCAGCAGGCGGGTCACAAGCCCGTGGTGCTGATGGGCGGCGGCACCACCAAGGTCGGCGATCCCACCGACAAGGACAGCCAGCGCCCCCTGCTGACCGACGCTCAGATCCAGGGCAACATCGACTCCATCAAGACCGTCTTCCAGCGGTTCCTGACGTTCGGCGACGGGCCGACGGACGCGGTCATGGTCAACAATGCGGAGTGGTTGGAGAGCTTCGGCTACGTCCAGTTCCTGCGCGACTACGGCGTCCACTTCACCATCAACCGCATGCTGAGCTTCGACAGCGTCAAGAACCGGCTGGATCGCGAACAGCCGATGACCTTCCTCGAGTTCAACTACATGCTCATGCAGTCGGTGGACTTCCTTGAGCTCGAGCGTCGCTACGGCTGCGTCCTGCAAATGGGCGGGTCCGACCAGTGGGGCAATATCGTCAACGGGGTGGAGCTGATCCGCCGTGTCGACCAGAAGCCCGCCTTTGGCCTGACCACGCCCCTGCTCTCCACCGCCTCTGGCCAGAAGATGGGCAAGAGCGTCGGCGGCGCGGTCTGGCTGAACGCCGACATGCGCAGTCCCTACGACTACTGGCAGTTCTGGCGGAACACCGAGGACGCCGATGTCGGCCGCTTCATGCGGCTGTTCACCGACCTGCCCCTGGATGAGATCGCCCGGCTCGAAGCCCTCGAAGGCGCCCAGATCAACGAGGCCAAGAAGGTGCTGGCCAATGCCGCCACCAGCCTGCTGCACGGCGAAGAGGCCGCCCAGGCGGCCGAAGCCGCTGCGGTCGCCGCCTTCGAGCAGGGCCAACTGTCCACGGACCTGCCGAGCTTCGAGATTTCCCGCGCCGATCTCGAGGCCGGCGTCGTCCTGGCTGCCCTGGCCGCCGACGCCGGACTGGCCGCCTCCCGCGGCGAGGCTCGTCGCCTGGCCCAGGGCGGCGGCCTGCGTGTCAATGACGCGGCCGAAACCGACGCCAACCGCACCCTGGGCGTCGCAGACCTGGTGGACGGCGTCATAAAACTGGCGGCGGGCAAGAAGAAGATCGTCCTGGTCCGGCCCGCCTGAGCCGGATCCCATTTTTCGAGGAACGAACATGGCTGAACTTGAGGTGGGCTCCGAGGCCCCGGCCTTCGAACTGGAGGGGCCCGAGGGTCCGATCCGCCTGGCCGATTTCGCCGGCCAGACCCTGGTGCTCTATTTCTACCCCAAGGATGACACCTCGGGCTGCACCAAGGAGGCGATCGATTTTTCAGAAATGTTGGGCGCATTTCAGGCGGCCGGCGCCACGATCCTGGGCGTTTCCAAGGACTCTGTCGCCTCCCACGGGAAGTTCGCGGCCAAGCACGATCTGAAGGTCGCCCTGGGATCTGACCCGAGCGGCGCGGTCGTCGAGACCTATGGCGCCTGGGTCGAAAAGAGCATGTATGGCCGCAAATACATGGGGATCGATCGCTCGACCTTCCTGATCGACGGAGCTGGAAAGATCGCCGGTATCTGGCGTAAGGTGAAGGTTCCCGGCCATGCCGCCGCAGTGCTCAAGGCCGCCGAGGCGCTCAAGGCTTGAACCCGCCTAAAGCAACAACGCCGGTCGATGGAACCTTTCGGCCGGGATCGGTGTTGTAGAATTGTCGCGTTACACCGGAATGTAGAATCCCGCCTTGGGGCGCCTCCGATCCGTGTAGCGCGGCGATTCAGTCTCGTTTAACGAGATGATTGAAATGCCAGCGATCTGCGGCCCTGCGCTCTCTTGTAGCGGGAAGGGTCTTGCGCGCGGCATGCGTCTCATTGCATATCGTCGCCACTGCTCCTGGTCACTGTAGCGATGAGCATGACACGCATAACGCGCCTCCGCCGTTCGCTCGAAGAGCTGTTCCCCGAACGCCATCTCTATGTCCGCTCCGGCGGCGAGATGCGCGCCTACGTCCTCACCACCTCCAAGCAGTTAATGGCGGCCGCCGGCGTCGGCGCAGCGGCCCTCTGGATGGGGATCTGCACCGCGGCCATGATGGTCAACGGCATGCAGATGTCGGCGAGCGACCAGGAAATCGCCCGCACCCAGGCCAAGTACGAGCGCTGGATCGCTGACCGGCAGGCGCGCCTGAACAGCGCCGTGGCTCAGCTGAACGCCACCAACGGTTCGATCGACGATCTGGCCCTGTCGGTGGAAAAGCGCCATGCGGCGCTGGCCATGCTGCTCAGCGACTACAAGACGACGCCGGGCGCCGCCGACGCCCTGGCGCCGGAAATTCACAGGGCCTCGGCCGATCTGACCGTCACCGATCCGGTGCGCCGCATCGAGCTGGTCCGCGCGGGCCAGGAGCGCCTGCTCGATTCCGCCGACTCCTTCGCCAAGGGCCGCGCCGAGCGCCTGCGCATAGCCTTCCGCCTGGCCGGCCTCAGCCCGAATGGCTACGCGCCCAAGTCCGGCGAACTTGGCGGACCTCTGATCGAGGCCAAGGACCCCAGCGCCCTGGCCGCCGTGCTGGACGTGGACGAGGACTTCGCCGCTCGCATCCAGCACGCGGCCACCAATCTTTCGGAAGCCCGCACCCTCGGCGCAGCGGCCGAAAAGCTGCCCCTGGCCAAGCCCACCTCGGGCGGCCGGCAGTCCAGCGGGTTTGGCGTGCGCTTCGATCCCTTCACCAAGCGCCCGGCCTTCCATTCCGGCCTGGATTTCGGCGGCGGGTTCATGACGCCGATCATGGCCACGGGCCCGGGCGTGGTGTCGTTCGCCGGCGTGCGCTCAGGCTATGGCAATACGGTCGAGATCGACCACGGTCAGGGCTTCAAGACGCGCTACGCCCACATGCAGGCCATCGCCGTCAAACCCGGTCAGCGCGTGGCGGTCGGCCAGCGCGTGGGCGGCATGGGCTCGACGGGGCGCTCGACGGGCGTTCATCTCCACTACGAGGTTTGGGTCAACGGCCGTGCGCAAAACCCCAGCCGTTTCGTGAAGGCGGGCGAGTATGTTCAGCAAGCAGCAGACTAAGTCGGATCTGGCCAAGATGCCGACCAAGTTCGACCCGCCGGCGCTGTCGGCGCCCGACGGCGGCCCGCCCCGCAAGACCGCCCCCAAGGTGGCGTCCCTGGTGGCCGAGAACATCACCCTCGAAGGTTCGCTCAGCGGCGAAGGTGAGCTCCACATCGATGGGATCGTGCGCGGCGACGTGCGCATCGCCAAGCTGACCATCGGCGACACCGGCCATGTCGAGGGTTCGATCTATGCCGATGTGGTCGAGGCCCGCGGCCGTGTGATCGGCGCTATCACCGCCAAGCAGGTCCGCCTCTATGGCACCTCCTATGTGGACGGCGACATCACCCATGAGCAGCTGGCCATGGAGACCGGCGCCTTCTTCCAGGGGCGCAGCCTGAAGTTCCAACGGCCTCCGGCGCCGCAGCCCGCCGCCACGGCGCCCTCTTCCTCGTCGTCGTCCTTGCCTGCGGCCGCATCGACGGACGCCTCGCCGATCAAATCCGGTCTCGAGGTTCCCGTCGCCCCCGCCAGCAGCGCGCCGCAGCCCAAGCCGGTCTTTTAAGGCGTCAACCTTCGGCGCGGCGCCCGGCGCAGATCACCGGATTCAAGACGAGGCGCAGGGTGATCTGCGCCTCGTTTCGATTCAGGCCTCGCGGGTGACCCCCACCCGTTGGGCCAGGGACGCGCCCATGAAGGCGTCCAGGTCGCCGTCCAGCACCCCGTCGGTGTCGGAGGTCTCCACGTCCGTCCGCAGGTCCTTGACCATCTGGTAGGGCTGCAGGACGTAGGAGCGGATCTGGTGGCCCCAGCCGATATCGGTCTTCTGGTCTTCCAGGGCCTGCTGCTCCGCCTCGCGGCGCTGCAGCTCGCGCTCATAGAGCCTGGCCCGCAGCATCTTCCAGGCCTCTTCCCGGTTGGCGTGCTGCGAGCGGCCCGCCTGGCAGGCCACCACGACGCCGGTCGGGATGTGGGTCAATCGGACCGCCGAGTCGGTCTTGTTGATGTGCTGACCGCCCGCGCCCGAGGCCCGGTAGGTGTCGGTCCGCACATCGGCCGGATTGATCTCGATCTCGATCGTGTCGTCCACCACGGGGAAGACCCAGACCGAGGCGAAGCTCGTATGGCGCTTGGCGTTGGCGTCGAAGGGCGAGATTCGCACCAGGCGGTGGACCCCGGCCTCGGTCTTCAGCCAGCCATAGGCATTGGCGCCCTTGACCTGCAGGGTGGCCGACTTGATGCCGGCCTGCTCGCCCGAGGTCTCTTCGATCAGCTCGACGCTCATGCCGTGCTGCTGGGCCCAGCGGCTGTACATCCGCAGCAACATGCCGGCCCAGTCGTTGGATTCGGTGCCGCCGGCGCCGGAGTTGATTTCCACATAGGCGTCGTTGCCGTCGGCCTCGCCGGAAAGCAGGGCCTCGAGCTCGGCGCGGGCGGCGCGCTCCTTGATGGCCCGCATCTCGGCGCGGGCCTCTTCCAGGCTGTCCTCGTCGCCCTCTTCGTCGGCCATCTCGGCCAGGGCGACGGCGTCCTCAAGTCCCCGTTCGAGGCTGCGCACAGCGTCGACCTGTCCGGCCAGACGCTGGCGTTCGCGCATCAGGGCCTGGGCCTCGGCCGCATTGTCCCAAAGGGTCGGGTCCTCGACCCGGGCGTTCAGTTCGTCGAGGTGTCGTAGGGCAGGTTCCCAGTCAAAGACGCCTCCTGAGCAGTCCGATGGACTGCTCGATGTCGGCCGCCATGGCCTCGACATCCGCTCTCATGGATCGCTCCTGGCAATCGGTGATGCTCCCCCGCCCTCCCAGAGATAGAGAGGCAGGGATTCAAGGGGCCGCGGGATAACGCGACCGTCGGGCTAATACAATCCGCTCATATCGTCGGCGGGGCTGGCCGCCTCCCCGGCATTGCCAGCGCCCGAGACCCGACCATCCGGCCAGACCTTGTTGTAGGGCATGGGGCCGCCCGAGCCTGGGGTCACGGTCGGCGTCGGCGCCCGCGGCTCGGTGCCGGGGCGGAAGGCTTCACGAATGCCGCGCACAGTCGCGTACTTGGCGTTCTCCGGCGCCTTGAAGTCGGCTTCCGGCACGCCCTTGATGGCTTCCTGCATGAAGGCGGTGAAGACCGGCGCCGCCGCCGTCGTCCCGGTCTCGCCGTAGCCCAGCGGCCGGTTGTCGTCGAAGCCGATGAAGATCCCCGCCACGATCTGCGGCGTGAAGCCGACGAACCAGGCGCTGCGATACTCGTTCGTGGTGCCGGTCTTGCCGCCCACCGGACGGCCGAGCACCGACACCGAGGTCGCCGTGCCCCGCTGGACCACGCCCTGCAGCATCGAATTGATCTGATAGGCGGTGATTGGATCCATCACCTGCTCGCCGCTCAAGGGCACGCGGGGGCTCTCGTCGCCATTGAAGCCGACCGCGCAGCGCGGGCAGTCACGGCGATCGGCGCGGTAGATCACCTTGCCCTCGCGGTCCTGCACCAGTTCGATCAGGTGCGGATCGATTCGGCGCCCGCCGTTGACGAAGGCGGCATAGGCGGCGGTCAGCCGATAGGGCGTCGTTTCCCCCGAGCCGAGGGACATGGCCAGCACCGGGGCCATCTCGTCGACCACGCCCATCTTCACGGCCAGGTCGCTGATCTTGCGCATGCCGACCCCCTGGGCCAGCCGCACGGTCATGGCGTTGCGCGACAGTTCAAGACCTCGCCGAAGGGTCAGCGAGCCGTAGTAGCGGCGGTTGTAGTTCTCGGGCGTCCAGGTTTCGCCTTCCCGCGCCCCTTGCAGGGTGATCATGGAGTCCATGACCTGGCTGGCTGGCGTGTAGCCATTCTCCAGCGCGGCGGCATAGACGATCGGCTTGAAGGCCGAACCCGGCTGACGCATGGCCTGGGTCGCGCGGTTGAAGCTCGACAGCGAGAACGAATAGCCGCCCACCATGGCCAGGACCCGGCCGGAATAGGGCTCGATGGCCACCAGGGCGCCATTGACCTGGGGCACCTGCCGCAGGCGATAAGCTCCGCCCGACTGGGCCGGGGGCTCGACGAAGACCAGGTCGCCGACCGCCAGACCCTTGCCGGCCCGCGCCCAGGCCACGTCTTCGCCCGCCAGCGGGCCTTCGGCGCCGCTCTCGGCGACCTCGATCCGCACGTCGCCGCCGCTGGCGCGGGTGACGACGGCCGCCCGCCATTGGCGGCGCTCGGCCGGGGCCGTCTGCTTGCGCGCAACCTCCTGCCAGCCCGGCTCGATCTCCACCTTGCCCCAGGCGCCGCGCCAGCCATGGCGGCGGTCGTACTGTTCCAGGCCGTTCATCAGCGCCACCCGGGCGGCCGTCTGCAGCCGCGGATCGAGGGTGGTGCGCATGTAATAGCCGCCCTCGTTCAGGCGGGCGCCGAGGGTGTTGAGGCCTCGGCGGCGAACCTCCTCCACGAAATAGTCGGCGTCGCGGTACTTGGCGCGGGTTGGCGCGTCCTGGACCACCAGGTCCTCGGCCATGGCCGCATCGGCCTCCTCGCGGGTCACCCAGCCGAGGTCGGCCATTTCGCCGATCACCCAGTTGCGCCGGATGATCGCCGCCTCCTTGCGGCGCTGCGGATGATAATTCTGCGGTCCCTTGGGCAGGGCGGCGAGATAGGCGGCCTCGGCCAGGGTCAGGTCGGTGATCGACTTGCCGAAATAGTTATAGGCGGCCGCCCCCACCCCGTAGGAGCGATAGCCCAGCCAGATCTCGTTCAGATAGAGTTCGAGGATCTGCTCCTTGCCCAGGGTCTTTTCCAGACGCTGGGCGAGCACGGCTTCCTTGAACTTGCGGCCGATGGTGGCGTCGCTGGTCAGTAGAACGTTCTTGGCCACCTGCTGGGTGATGGTGGAGCCGCCCTCCAGCCGCCGGCCCTGGGCGGCGTTGAGCACGTTCTTCATCATCGCCCGGGTCAGGCCCATGGCGTCGACGCCGCCGTGCTGGAAGAAATTGCGGTCTTCGGCGGCCATGAAGGCCTGCACCATGTGGGCCGGCATCTGGTCATAGGGCACATAGATGCGCCGCTCGCGGGAGAACTCGCCGATCAGGGTCCCGTCCCAGGCATAGGCCCGCGTCGAGGTGGGGGGACGATAGTCCACCAGGTCGCCGGCGTCGGGCATGTCGTGGAAAAGCCAGGCCGCATAGATCGCCACGGCGAAGCCCGCCACGGCGACAATGCTCAGGACCGCCACGCCGACGATCGCGACCCATCTCTCAGGGGGATGCAACTGTGCTGACCTCCGCGGGCGCCCTCACCCCGTGGCCGTCATCTAGCGTGCATCGCGCCGGGCGCCAACGCCCCGGACGCCGCAGGAGCGGTCGATCAGCGTGCGGCGACCTGGGTCTGCTGGGCGAAGTAGTCGTCGATGGCGTCGCCGACCCCATTCATGAACCGGGTCCGACGGTCGGCGTCCAGCAGGGCGGCTTCATCTTCGGCGTTGGTGACGAAACCCATCTCCAGCAGGATGGCCGGCACGTCGGGGGCCAGCAGAACGACGAAGCCTGCGTCGCGATGGCTCCGCCGTAGCAGCGGCATATGGTTGTCGGCGCGGGCCAGCACCAGTTCGGCGAAAGTGGCCGAGCGGTTCTTGGTCGCCCGCTGGGTCAGGTCGAACAGGATGTCGCGCACCCCATTGTCGCCGCCGTTGTGGCTGGAGTTCATGAACCAGTCGTCCTTGGACACGAACTGGGCGGCGCGGCCCGAGGCCTGCTCGGACAGGGTGTAGACCGACGTCCCGCGGGTCTTGGCGTCGGCGCCGGCGTCAGCGTGCAAAGAGATAAAGAGGTCGGCCCCAGCGCGACGGGCGATCTGCACCCTGCTTTCCAGCGGGACATAGACATCGCTCTTGCGCGTCATCACCACCTTGTACTTGCCGCTGCGCTCCAACCGCGCCTGAAGGGCGAGGGCTGCGGCGAGATTGACGTCCTTCTCAAAGGAGCGCGCGCCGCGGGCGCCGGGATCCTTGCCCCCATGGCCGGCGTCGATGACGATGACCTTCTTGAGCGCCAGGGGCTTGGGGGCGGGCGCGGTGGGACGGCTGGCGGGACGCGCGGTGAAGCTCGCCGTGGGCGCGCCGACGGCGGCCACATCGATCACATAGCGATAATGTCCGACCCCATCGGCCGGCGGCAGCAGGAAGCGGCGCTTGATCACGCCCTGCCCGGCCAGGTCGATCTGAAGACGGGCGGCGCCCTGAGACTGGTCGATCATCCAGGCGCGGATCAGGCCGCGGCCCGACCCTTGAAGGCTGGCCTTGGCGTCGACGCCCGGCAGGGACATGACCACGCGCCCGCCCGAGCCGTCCTGAGACACCTTGCCCGTCGCGCCACGATCGAGGTCGATCACAAGGCGCGTTTCGGTCGCATCCCCGCCCAGGCGCACGCCCAGCACGCCGGCGTCGGGCGCTGCGGCATGCGACACGGCGACCGCAGCCAGGCCACCGATGGTCGCCATGGCGACACCGGCGCTCAGCAGTCGCGCCCTTCGGAAAACCTTGCCCAGCCTTGCGAGCATACGCCTACACACCCACCATCACGTTTCTTGAGAGTTCAACGTCCAGTAGATCAGATCGCCGTGGAAAAAGGGTTAAGGGACGCTAATCAGTTGAGGCCCCTCGCCCGCGCCGCGACGACGGCTTTCCTTTTTCCATCCACTGTTGCAAAGTCGCGCCGCGCATGGAGGGGCGTGGACTCACTAACGCCCCCCACCCGCGCGAAACACTTGCGTCGGCCCGGCCACGAGGTTCGGAGACGACGCTTCACCGATCCTCGCCTTGCAGGCGTGACTAGGACACACCCATGGGCAGCGTCGCCCCAGCCCCATTCCGGCGACAGGCCGGCCTCGCGGCCGCCTCCGTCGCTGTGAACAGAGACCCTGCGCGCGCCCTCATAATTAGCCGGCAGCGCCCGAACTCGACGTTCGTGGCGCGCCGTGGAGATTCACTAAATGTCGAAGAAGATGCTTATCGATGCAGCCCACGCCGAAGAGACGCGCGTGGTGCTCATCGACGGAACGCGTGTTGAAGATTTCGATTTCGAGAGCAAGAACCGGAAGCAGCTCAGAGGGAATATCTACCTCGCCAAGGTGACCCGCGTGGAGCCCAGTCTCCAGGCGGCCTTCATCGAGTACGGCGGCAACCGCCACGGCTTCCTCGCCTTCAACGAAATCCATCCCGACTATTATCAGATCCCGGTCGCCGACCGCGAAGCCCTGCTGCGCGAAGAGGCCGAGGAAGAAGACGCCTTTGAGCCCAATCGGGCCGCGGCCTCCGATCCGGACGATGAGGATTCCGAGGCCGTCGTCGATGAAGACGACGTCATGGAACAAGAGGTGGCCCGCCGTCGGCGCCGCCTCATGCGCAAGTACAAGATCCAGGAAGTGATCCGCCGCCGGCAGATCATGCTGGTCCAGGTGGTCAAGGAAGAGCGCGGCAACAAGGGCGCGGCGCTGACCACCTATCTCTCGCTCGCCGGCCGCTATGGCGTGCTCATGCCCAACACCGCCCGCGGCGGCGGCATCAGCCGCAAGATCACCACGGCCACCGACCGCAAGCGCCTGAAGGGCGTGGTCCAGGGTCTGGACGTGCCGCAGGGCATGGGCCTGATCGTGCGCACCGCCGGCGCCAAGCGGACCAAGGCCGAGATCAAGCGCGACTACGAGTATCTCCTGCGGCTGTGGGAGAATATCCGCGAAAACACCCTCCACTCGATCGCGCCTGCGCTGATCTACGAGGAAGAGGACCTGGTGAAGCGGGCGATCCGCGACCTCTATGACAAGGACATCGAAGGGGTGTTCGTCGAGGGCGAGGCCGGCTTCAAGGAAGCGCGCGATTTCATGCGCATGCTGATGCCGTCCCAGGCCAAGAAGGTTCAGGCCTACCGCGACCCCGAGCCGCTGTTCGTTCGCTACAAGGTCGAGGACCACCTGTCGCAGATCTACAGCCCCGTGGTCCCTCTGCGGTCCGGCGGCTATCTGGTGATCAACCAGACCGAGGCCCTGGTGGCCGTCGATGTGAACTCCGGCAAGTCCACCCGCGAGCGCAACATCGAAGCCACCGCGCTCAAGACGAACCTGGAGGCCGCCGAGGAGACCGCAAGGCAGCTGCGCCTGCGCGACCTGGCCGGCCTGATCGTCATCGACTTCATCGACATGGATGAGTCGAAGAACAATCGCGCCGTCGAGAAGAAGCTCAAGGACGCCCTGAAGGACGACCGCGCCCGCATCCAGATGGGCAAGATCAGCTCCTTCGGCCTGATGGAGATCAGCCGCCAGCGCCGCCGCACCGGCGTGCTGGAAGGCACAACCCATGTCTGCGAGCACTGCGCCGGCACCGGCCGGGTTCGCTCGGTGGAGTCCAGTTCGCTCGCCACCCTGCGCGCCCTGGAAATCGAAGCGCTCAAGGGCGGCGGCGAGGCGACGCTGAAGGCGCCGCGGGCCGTGGCCCTCTACATCCTCAACGAAAAGCGCGCCCATCTGGCCCGCATCCACGAGACCTTCGGCCTCTTCGTCACCGTCGTGGTCGATGACGCCATGCCCCACGCCGACTACGAGATCGAGCGCACGGCCAGCGAAACCCGCCCCGACCATGCCGTCGTCGCCCGCACCGCGCCGCGGATCGACCCGGTCTATGACGACGCCGAGTTCGACGATGTCGACGAGGATGAGGACGACGAGGACGAAGACGAGGTTGAGGACGAGGTTGAAGTTCGCGCACCTCGCGGTTCTCGCCCCTCTTCCGTCACCGACGACGACGATGGGGACGAGGTCCGCTCCGAACGTCCCCGTGACGAATTCGCCGCCGAAGATGACGCCGATGGCCGCACCCGTGGTCGTGGTCGCCGTCGCCGTCGCCGCGGCGGCCGTCGCGACGAGGAAGATCGCGCGCCCACAGCGTCGGAAGCCGCCGACGCCTCCGATCCGCGGCTCGACGACGAGAACGGCGGACGCCGTCGGCGTCGTGGCCGTCGAGGTGGCCGTCGCCTGCGCGAGGACCGTCCGGGCGAAGCCTTCGCCTGGGTCCGTCCCTGGGTGCCCTATGGCGAGGATCCCTTCGTCTGGTTCGACCTTTCGGAAGACCAGCGGATGGCCGTGCCTGAGCCCGGCGAGGCCCGCGATGAACGCCCTGCCCCGCTGAGCCAGGTCGCGCCTCAGGCCGAAACCGACGTCGAGGCCGCAGCCCCGATCTCCAGCGCAGCCCCCGTCCCCCATGGCGAGGACGACATGTGGGTCGAGCTGCCCGAGCCGGAAGAAAAGCCGAAGCGTCGCCGCTCGCGTTCCAAGGCCAATCCTGCTCCTGAAGCCGCCGAAGCTGTGGCGACCGAGACGGTCGAGGCCGCGCCGGTCGCAGAGGCTGAGCCGGCCGTCGAAGCCCCCGTGGCCGAGGCTGAGCCGGAAGTCGCCAAGCCGAAGCGCACCCGGACCCGTCGCAAGGCGGAACCCAAGGTCGAGGCCGTAGCCGAAGCGCCGAGCGATGCGGCCATGGTCACCGACGCGCCTCCGGCCCAGCCGGCCGTCGTCGAGCCTGAGCCCGTCGCCCAGCCCGAGCCCGCGCCGGTGATGGCCCAGGCGGCCGTGGCCGCCGAGCCCGAGCGTGTTCCGGAGCCGGCGTCGGCGCCCGCCGAGCCTGATCCGGCGGAAATCACCTCTCCGCCCGCCAAGCCGCGTCGAGGCTGGTGGCGGCGCGGCTGACGGGTTAGGCTTCAAGCCAAGGGCGTCGGGGGGAAGCGATCGAGAGTGTGTGCATGGCCTCCCCCCTGCGTTCCCTGAGCGGCCCCCCGGCCCACCCCCTCCGCCCCTCGCGGGCCGGCGGGGGCATGTGGAGGAAGACCTTGGCCAGGCTGGCCCTGTCAGCAGCCCTGGTCGTTGCGCCGATGGTGGCCCAGGCCCAGTCCCGGGAACGGATCTCCCTTATCCGGGACACCGAGATCGAAGCGATCCTGCGCGCCGATTCCGAACCGATCCTGCGCGCCGCCGGCCTCAATCCCGACAGCATCGAAATCCTGCTGATCGGCGGCAAGGATCTCCAGGCCTTCGCCGCCCCGGGCACGATGGGGATCTATACCGGCCTGATCCTCGAATCTGAGAACCCCAACCAGCTCCAGGGTGTCATCGCCCACGAGGTCGGCCACCTGGCCGCCGGTCATAGCGCCCGCTCCGGCGAGATGCAGCGCGCGGGCATGCAGCCCTTCCTGTTGACCATGGGGCTTGGCGTCCTGGCCGCCTTCGCCGGCGCCGGCGACGCGGCCATCGCCCTGATGGGCAGCGCCAGCCAATTCGGTACGCTCGCCGCCCTGGGCTACAGCCGCGAACAGGAGAGCCGGGCCGACCAGGCGGGGCTGAACCTGCTCGATCGCTCCGGCATATCGGGCAAGGGGCTGGTCCAGTTCTTCGACAACTTCCGCTATCAGGAAGTCTTCCAGGAAGCCCGGCGGTACGCCTATTTCCGCAGCCACCCCCTGTCGTCGGAGCGCATCGACACCCTGCGACGCAAGGCCGAGACCCTGCCCGATTGGGACAAGGTCGACACCGAAGAGGCCATGCTCGAACACGAGATCATGAAGGCCAAGCTGCAGGGCTTCCTCAATCCCCAGCGGGCCATCGTCGACTACAGCGAGAAGGACGACGCCTATCCGGCAAGGTACGCCCGGGCGATCGCCTACTACCAGATGAAGGAGCCCGACCGGGCCCTGAACCTGATCGAGGCCCTGCTCGCCGAACAACCCGAAAATCCTTATCTGTGGGAGCTCAAGGGTCAGATTCTGTTCGAGTTCGGCCGCACGGCCGAAGCCGAGGCGCCCCAGCGCCGGTCGGTGGAGCTTATGCCCGAGGCCCCCCTGCTGCGGGTCAACCTCGGCCAGACCCTCATCGCCATGGATGACGAGGCCAAGCTCGACGAAGGCATCGCCGAACTGCGCCGCGCGCTCACCCAGGAAGACGACAACGCCGTGGCCTGGCGGCTGCTGGCCCAGGGCTACGATCGCCGCGGCGACGACGGCTCGGCCAGGCTGGCCACGGCGGAGTACAATTTCCATGTGGGCGACCGCCAGCAGGCCCGGGTCTTCGCCATGCGCGCCCGCGACATGCTGACCCGCGATACGCCGGAATGGCGCCGCGCGACCGACATCGTGCTCACCTCCAACCCCTCCCGCGAGGACCTGCGCGAACTGGCGCAGGAAGGCGCGATCACCACCGGCTCGGTGCGCTAGACCCGCCCGGCCGACCAGCAGGGTCGGTTCCGGGGTCGCTTTGCGCGCCAAACCTCCCTATCTGGACGTCTGATGAGAAAGCCCTTGCCTGTCCTTGCGGCGCTTTGCGCCTCCGCCCTCGCCCTGTCGGCCTGCGACCGGGCCTCCGACGACGCCTTTGGCGAGCGCGTGCGCGCCTATCTGATCGAAAACCCGGAGGTGATCGAAGAGGCGGTCCAGGCGCTGGGCAAGAAGCGCGAGACTGAAGCCGCACAGGCGGCGGTTTCAGCCATCGAGGCCAATCGCGCGGCCCTGGAACGGGACCCCCGCGACTTCGTCGCCAATCCCGACGGCGCGATCACGCTCACCGAGTTCTTCGACTATCGCTGCGGCTACTGCAAAATCGCCGCGACGGAGATCCAGAAGATCATCGAGACCAATCCCGACGTGCGGGTCGTGTTCAAGGAATTCCCGATCTTCGGCGAACAGTCCGACGAGACGGCCGCCATCATGCTGACCGACGCGGCCAAGGCGAAAACCCTGGAGCTGCATGAGCTTCTGATGGCGGAAAAGAGTCTCGACGACGCGGCGCTGGATCGTCACCTGACGGCGGTCGGCCTCAACCCCGCCGCCGTCCGCGAGGCGGCCAAGGCCCCGGCCATCCAGCAGCAACTCGCCGACACCCACGAGCTGGCCCAGACCCTCGGCATCAACGGCACGCCGGCCTTTGTCATCGGCGACCGCCTGATCTCCGGCGCGGACATGGAGGCGGTCAAGGCCGCCATCGTCAACGCCAAGGCGGCCAACCTCGGCTCCTGATCTTCTCGGCCTTCGTCTGGCTAGATCAGGCCTGACAGGGGCGAGGACGGATCGGCGTACATGCGCTTGGGCATCCGCCCGGCGAGAAAGGCCTGACGTCCGGCCAGCACCGCATGACGCATGGCGCTGGCCATCAGGATCGGGTCGCGCGCCTCGGCGATGGCGGTGTTCATCAGCACCGCGTCGCAGCCCAGCTCCATAGCCACCGCCGCGTCCGACGCCGTGCCCACGCCGGCGTCCACCAGAACCGGCACCTTGGACTGCTCGATGATCAGGCCGAGGTTCAGCATGTTCTGGATGCCCCGCCCCGATCCGATGGGGGCGCCGAGCGGCATGATGGCGGCCGCGCCAGCGTCTTCCAGTTTGCGGGCATAGACCGGGTCATCGTTGCAATAGACCATGACCTCGAACCCGTCGGCGATCAGCAGCTTCAGCGCCCGCAGGGTCTCTTCCATGTCGGGCAGCAGGTGCTTGGTGTCCGAGAGCACCTCCAGCTTCACCAGGTTCCAGCCGCCGGCCTCGCGCGCCAGCCGCAGGGTGCGCACGGCGTCCTCGCCGGTGAAGCAGCCGGCGGTGTTGGGCAGGAAGGTGAAGCGGTCGGGCTTCACATGGTCCACCAGCATGGGCTGGCTGGGATCGGACAGGTTCACCCGCCGGATCGCCACGGTGACGATCTCGGCGCCTGCGGCCTCGGCGGCGGCGGCGTTGGTGGCATAGTCCTTGTACTTGCCCGTGCCGATGATCAGGCGCGAGGTGAAGGTGCGGCCGGCCACGCTCCAGGTGTCGTCAGCCGCGGGCCTTTGGCTTGCGTCGTCCATGTCAGCCGCCTCCAATGAAATGCACGATCTCGATCCGGTCGCCCTCGGCCACCGGGGTGCGGTCATAGGCCGAGCGCGGCACGATCTCCAGGTTGCGCTCCACCGCGACCTTGCGCGGGTCCAGACCCAGTTCGCTCACCAGCGCCGCCAGATGCGGCAGGGGCGCCACGGTGCGGGCTTCACCATTGATCGTCAGGTTCATGCTCAACTCTCACCGCGGCCTGCCGCCGGGATGCTTGTGACCCCCGCCTGCGAACGTTACAAGACACCGGAATCGCCGGCGGAGCCGAATGTCCAAACCGATCTATGTGTTGAGCGGGCCCAATCTCAACCTCCTGGGCGTCCGAGAGCCTCAGATTTATGGGAAAGAGACCCTGGACGACGTTCGCACGGCCTGCGAACGCCGGGCGGACGCCCTTGGCCGCACGGTGGTCTTCCATCAGTCCAATCATGAAGGCGTCCTGATCGACTGGGTGCAGGAGGCGCGAACCGCCGCCAGCGCCCTGGTCATCAATCCGGCCGGCTATGGCCACACCTCGATCGCGCTTCTGGACGCCCTGAAGACCCTCGAGATTCCGGTGGTGGAATGCCACCTGTCGAACCCGGCGGCGCGCGAGACGTTCCGTCGACACACCTATGTGTCCCTCGCCGCGACAGGAGTCGTGTCAGGCTTCGGCGTGGCGAGCTATGAACTGGCCGTCGAGGCCGCGGCGCGGCTCAGCGCCTGACGCCCACAGCAGCAAGGATCCCCCTCCATGGCTAGCAGCCCCAAGGCTTCCGCCGACCCCCTCGACGCACGTCTGGTGCGCACCCTCGCCGACATCCTGACCGAGACCGGGCTGTCGGAGATCGAAGTCGAGCGTGACGGCCTGAAAATCCGGGTCGCCCGCCAACTGAACGTGACCGCCACCGTGGCGACGGCCGCCCCGGCGCCCGCACCGGCCGCGGCCCCCGCCGCCGACG
>NZ_JAUXVZ010000061.1 GCF_030680185.1 Phenylobacterium sp. | reverse complement strand
GGTGATGAGCGAGCTCTACCGGCCGCTGTTCCTGAACGAGACGCCCATCGTCTTCACCGGCCGGCGGACCAGCGAGCTGATCAAGTATGCGGCCAACGCCTTCCTGGCCATGAAGATCACCTTCATCAACGAGATGGCCGACCTCTGCGAAGCCGTCGGCGCCGACGTGCAGCAGGTGGCCAAGGGCATCGGCCTGGACGGGCGGATCGGGTCGAAGTTCCTGAACGCCGGTCCCGGCTATGGGGGCTCATGCTTCCCCAAGGACACGCTGGCGCTGGTGCGCACCGCCACCGACTTCGGCGCGCCGGTGCAGCTGATCGAGACCACGGTGCGGGTCAACGATCAGCGCAAGAAGGCCATGGCCCAGAAGGTCATTGCCGCCATGGGCGGGGACCTGGCCGGCAAGAAGGTCGGCGTGCTCGGCCTGACCTTCAAGCCCAATACCGACGACATGCGCGATGCGCCGAGCCTGGACATTATCCCGGCCCTGCAGGCGGCCGGCGCGACGATCAGCGCCTTCGACCCCGAAGGCGAGCGCGAGGCGCGCCATCTGCTCAAGGATGTGGACTTCGTCGCAGATCCCTACGCCGCGGCCAAGAACGCCGACGCCGTCGTGATCATCACCGAATGGGATCAGTTCCGGGCGCTGGACCTCGACCGGCTCAAGGCCGACATGGCCGCTCCGGTGCTCGTCGACCTGCGCAACATCTATAACCCCGCCGAGGTCCGTCGGCAGGGCTTCAGCTATACCAGCGTCGGGCGTCTTTAGCTCGCCTGGGGCCTCAGACCACGCCAGCGAACAGCATCATCAGTTGCTGGACGATCCAGACGGCGCCAGCCCAGAAGGCGACGGAAATGGCGCCTACGAACGCCATGCAAGCGATTGAGGTCGGGGCGCTTCTTGTCGACCTTATACGGCGACGACCCGCGAGGGCGGGGGGGTGTGCCATGCGTATCTCCCTGTCTTGTCTTGACTCCACGTCGGTCGAGCGACGTGAACATTACGAGACTGACATAATGCGCAGGGCTTGAACAGGGTTTCTGAAATCCTGCCAAACCGGCCTCAGGCGGCGGCCTGACGCACCACCCCGGCCAACTCGTGGACGATGTCGAAGATGAGTTTCTCGTCGTCGCCTTCGGCCATGATCCGGATCAGCGGCTCGGTGCCCGAGGCCCGCACCAGCAGACGGCCCGAACCGTTCAGCCGCAGTTCGGCCTGGGCGATGGCGCCCTTCACATTTTCGCTCTCCAGCGGTCGCCCGCCGCCGAAGCGCACATTCTCCAGCAGTTGCGGCACCGGCTCGAACTGGCGGGCCAGCGCGCTCATCGGCTTGTCGGCCTCCTTCAGCACCGCCAGCACCTGCAGCGCCGCCAGCAGGCCATCCCCCGTGGTCGAGAAGTCCGACAGGATGACGTGGCCCGACTGTTCGCCCCCCAGGTTGAAGCCGCCCTCGCGCATCCGCATCATCACCGCCCGGTCGCCCACGGCGGTGCGTTCGAGCTTCAGCCCTTTCGCGCCGAGGAACCTTTCCAGGCCGAGATTGGACATGACGGTGGCCACCACGCCGCCGCCGGTCAGGCGACCGCGCTGCGCCCAGTGGGCGGCGATCAGGGCCATGATCTGGTCGCCATCGACCACCCGGCCGGTCTCGTCGCAGATCACCAGCCGGTCGGCGTCGCCGTCGAGCGCGATGCCGATGTCGGCCCGGTATTCCTTGACCATCTTGGCCATGGCCTCGGGATGGGTGGAGCCGCACTCGCTGTTGATGTTGAAGCCGTTGGGCTCCACGCCCAGGCGCATCACCTCGGCCCCCAGTTCGTACAGGGCCGTGGGCGCCACCTTGTAGGCCGCGCCATTGGCGCAATCGATGACGATGCGCAGGCCGCTCAGGCTCAGACGGCGGGGGAAGGTGGCCTTGGCGATCTCGACATAGCGGGCCTGGGCGTCGTCCACGCGGGCCACGCGGCCCAGGGCGTCGGGCGCCGCCAGGCGTTCCTGCAGGCCCTCGTCCATCAGGGCCTCGATCTCCAGCTCACGGGCGTCGGAGAGCTTGAAGCCGTCGGGGCCGAACAGCTTGATGCCATTGTCCGAATAGGTGTTGTGCGAGGCGCTGATCATCACCCCCAGATCGGCCCGCATGGAGCGGGTCATCATCGCCACGCCCGGCGTCGGGATCGGCCCCAGCAGACGGACGTCCATGCCCACGCTGGCGAAGCCCGCCACGAGGGCGGGCTCGATCATGTAGCCCGATAGCCGGGTGTCCTTGCCGATCACCACCAGGTGGCGCCGCTGGTCCTGCGACATGAAGACCTTGCCGGCGGCCATGCCGACGCGCAGGGCGACCTCGGCGGTCATGGGATGGCGGTTGGCCTCCCCCCGGATGCCGTCGGTTCCAAAATAGGCGCGCTTGGTCATGGTCGAACTCACGAAACGATCGGAAACCCAGATTTAATCGACGTCGCGTTTGCGAATGCTAAAGGCGGCGCGGGGCCAGACATTAGTCGCGTCGGCGGCGTCCGACAAAAAGTGAGGTTAACGCCATGTGCGGCATCATTGGCATCGTCGGCAAGACCCCCGTCCAGGACCGCCTGGTCGAGAGCCTGTTGCGCCTGGAGTATCGGGGCTACGATTCGGCCGGCGTCGCAGGCTTCACGGCGCCGGGCGTGGTCGAGCGTCGCCGGGCCAAGGGCAAGATCCGCGCCCTGCAGGACGTGCTGATGGAGGCCCCGCTGAAAGCCCAGGTGGGCATCGGCCACACCCGCTGGGCTACCCACGGCGCGCCGGCCGAGCACAACGCCCACCCCCACACGGCCGGGCGGGTGACCCTGGTCCACAACGGCATCATCGAGAATTTCGCCGAGCTTCGCCGCGAGCTCGAGGCCCAGGGCCGCGTCTTCGAGAGCGAGACCGACACCGAAACCATCGCCCATCTGCTGGATGCTCAGTTGCAGTCGGGCCTGCCCCCCCTGGAGGCGCTGAAGGCGACCCTCGACCGGCTGAGCGGCGCCTTCGCCCTGGCCGTGCTGATCGCCGGCGAGGACGACATGATCCTGGGCGCCCGCCGCGGCAGCCCGCTGGTTGTCGGCTATGGGGACGGCGAGATGTATCTGGGCTCCGACGCCCTGGCGGTCGGCCCCTTCACCAACCGCATCGCCTATCTGGAAGAGGGCGACTATGTGCGGATCGATCACGCCCAGGCCCAGATCTTCGACGCCGCGGGCCAGCCCGTGCTGCGGACCATCAAACAGGTGGCCCGGGCCGCAGCCCTGGTCGAGCGCGGCAACTATCGGCACTTCATGGAAAAGGAGATCCATGATCAGCCCGACGCCACCCAGCACACCCTGTCGGCCTATATCGATCCGGTGACCGGACGGGCCACCGCGCCGGGGGGCTTCGACTTCAAGACCGCCGAGCGGCTGCAGATCATCGCCTGCGGCACCTCCAACTATGCGGGCCAGATCGCCCGCTACGCCTTTGAACGCCTGGCACGCCTGCCCACCGACGTCGAGGTGGCCTCGGAGTTTCGCTATCGCGAGCCGCCGCTGGGCGCCGGCATCCTGGCGCTCGGGGTCTCCCAGTCCGGCGAGACCGCCGACACCCTGGCGGCCATGCGCTGGTGCAAGGCTCAGGGCCTGAAGGCCGCGGCCATGGTCAATGTGCCGGAGTCCAGCATGGCGCGGGAGGCCGATCTGCTATGGCCCACCCATGCCGGCCCCGAGATCGGGGTGGCCTCCACCAAGGCCTTCACCAGCCAGGTGGCGGCCCTGACGGCGCTGGCCATCGCAGCCGCCGCCGCCCGCGGCCAGATCGACGGCGCCGAAGAGGCGCGCCTGTCCAAGCACCTGCTGGAAGCGCCGCGCCTGATCGCCGAATCCATCGGCGTCGAAGAGGCGATCCGCGCCCTGGCGCCGGAACTGGCCAAGGCCCGGGACGTGCTCTATTTCGGCCGCGGCGCCATGTTCCCGCTGGCCCTGGAAGGCGCGCTCAAGCTCAAGGAAATCAGCTATATCCACGCCGAGGGCTATGCCGCCGGCGAGCTGAAGCATGGCCCCATCGCCCTGATCGACGAGGCGACCCCGGTCATCGTCATCGCGCCCAGCGACGAGCTGTTCGAAAAGACCATGTCCAATATGAGCGAGGTCGCCGCCCGCGGCGGCCCGATCGTGTTGATCACAGATGAAAAGGGCGCGGCCCACGCGCCCCCCGGCGCCCGGGTGATCATCGCCCCGGCCTGCGATCCGCTGATCGCGCCTCTGGTCATGTCGGCCCCGATCCAGTTGCTCGCCTATCATGTGGCCGTGCAGAAGGGCGCCGACGTGGACCAGCCGCGCAACCTGGCCAAGTCGGTCACGGTCGAATAGCCCGCCGATGTCCGGCTTCTGGCGCCGCTCTCAGAAATCCTGAGATTGACCCCCGGGGGCGCAGCGCTACTGATCGATGATCAGGCGGCGCAAGACCGCTTCACGAGAGGAAGAGTGATGCGCTCCAGCCCCCTTCGCCGCCGCGCCTTCGGCGCCGGCCGGGATCAGCGTCCTTGAACCTCCGCGTCTTTGTCCTGGCGCTGTCGACCTTCGCCTTCGGGTCGGGCGCCTTCATCTTCGCCGGCCTGCTGGAGCCGATGGCGCTCGAGCTGGGCGTCTCGGTGGGCGCGGTCGGGCAGCTTCAGACCGTCTATGTGCTGACCTCGGCCCTGGCCGGGCCGCCCCTGGCCTTCCTGGTCGGGCGGTTTGAGCGCAAGCGGGTCCTAGTCCTGGCCCTTTCGGTGGCCATCCTGCTCAATCTGGCCTGCCTGATGACGGCGGAGTTCGGCGCCCTGCTAGCCTTGCGCGCCATCCTGGGCGCAGTGGGGGCCATGGCCGGCCCGGCCGCCTCGGCCGCCGCCAGCGCCCTGGTTCCCCCGGAGCGCCGGGGTTCGGCCCTGGCCATCGTCATGGGCGGCATGACCGTCGCCTTCCTGATGGGGATCCCCATGGGCAGCGTGGTGGGGGCGGCCTTCGGCTGGCGCGCCACCTTCCTGCTGTCGGCCGGGCTGAGCGCCGTGGCGCTGAGCGCCATCGCCCTGTTCGTCCCCAAGGTGACGCCGCCAGGGCCCGGAGTCGGCCAGGGCCTGCGAGGCGCCGGCGTCCTGCCCCTGTTCATCTCCACCTTCCTGGCCTTCGCCGCCAACATGACCATCACCACCTACATCGCCCCCATCCTGCGGCTGCAGATCGAGGTGACCGGCGCCGGCGTCGCCGCCTTCCAGATGCTGGTCGGGGTGGGCAGCTTCCTGGGCCTGACCCTGGGCGGCCGCGCCGCCGACCGCGGCGCCGGCGGTCTCAGCGTCACCCTGGGCTTTCTCGGCCTCGCCATCGCCGCGGCCCTGCACAGCCTCGAACTGGCCCGCACCGGCGTTCCCGGCTTCGGCGCCTATGCGATCGTCGGTCTGGCCGTCCTGACCGGCTCCACCGCCCTGTTCTCCATCCTTCCGGTCATTCAGACCCGGCTGATCCAGCGGGCCCCGGCCTCGGCTCCGCTGGCCCTGGCCTTCAACGGATCATCCGCCTCCCTGGGCCAGGCCTTTGGCGGGGCATTGGGCGGGACGCTGCTGGTCCAGGGCGGCGCGCTTTGGGTCACCTTCGCCGGCGGCGCGGTGGCCCTGGGGGCGGTCATATTCTGGCGCCTGACCCACCGCGCCAGCGCGCCGGCTAACGCGGGTTGAGGGCGAAGCGGCCTAAGGTCGCATAGCGCGCATCACTCGCCCCAGGGGCGAGAAAGGTGTGCGCTCTCCGGCGAATTCCCCTAGATACGGCTCGATTCTTTGGAGCCGATTTTATGACTGATCGACCGCTGTTACTTTTGGTCGACGATGACGTAACATTGTTACGAGCCACTGCCGCAATACTGGAGCTTGAGGGGTTCGAGACTATTCTGTCTGACACCGCCGCCCGCGCGATCGAGTTCCTGCAGCATCTTCCCGTCGCCGCCGTGATCGTCGATATTTTCATGCCGGATCAAGACGGAATGGAAACCATTGGTCAGATTCGCGGCCGCTGGCCCGACCTGCCGATCATCGCCATGTCCGGCGGCTGGCGCACCATCAGCCCCGACACGATCCTGGAAACCGCCCAGGCCCTGGGCGCCCAGGCCGCCCTGACCAAACCCTTCGACCGTCAGGCGCTCGTGGCGACCGTCCGGGGGGTGTTGGCCCTCTGAAGAAGGCTCAGTCGAAGCCAGCTGGACGTGACCACCCGGCGCAGGAGGGGCTCGGTGAGCGCCGCCTCAGGCCTCCAGTTCGATGTCCCAGTAGAGGTAGTCGAGCCAGCTCTGGTGCAGGAAGTTGGGGGGGAAGCGGCGGCCGCGCTCCTGAAGCTCGTAGGCCTGGGGCCGGCGGGGGATCATCAGCGGGCGCATGCTGGCTTCTTCCGGGGTGCGTCCGCCCTTGGCCAGGTTGCAGGGGGCGCAGGCGGTGACGATGTTTTCCCAGCTGGTTCGGCCGCCCCGCGACCTGGGCACAACGTGATCGAAGGTCAGGTCCTCGCCGGAGCGGCAGTACTGGCAGGCGAAACCGTCGCGCAGGAAGAGGTTGAAGCGGGTGAAGGCCGGGGGCCGGTCCTGCGTCACATAGTGCTTCAGCGAGACGACGCTGGGCAGGCGCATGGAGAAGGATGGCGAACGGATGACGTGGTCATAGGTGGACACCACATCCACACGATCAAGGAACACCGCCTTGATCACCTCCTGCCAGGGCCAGACCGACAGGGGGTAGTAGCTCAGGGGCCGATAGTCGGCGTTCAGCACCAGGGCCGGCCAACCTGAAGGGGGATGGGCGATCACCTGCATCGCCGGCGCTCCCGGCGGTGGGGCCCATGGGGCCGGCTGTCAAAGGCACAGAGACTGAAGACGAAGCTCCTCTCTTGCATCCAGCATCAGGCGCGATCTCGCCTGATCGATCAATCATAGGCGCGATTCTATGACGGCTCCATGGCGTCTCGCCACGGCGTCCGCGCAAAAAAAGAGGGAGCCAAGCGGGCTCCCTCGAGGCGACAGACTGGGAGGAGAACGCCCTAGGCCAGGAAGCCCAGCAGGGCGGCGGCCAGGGTCAGGCTGAGGACCACGAACAGGGCCGGGGTGAGGCGGTCGAAGACGCGTTCGGCGGCCGAGAGGGAAGCGAGAGACATGACACACAAACCTTTGAGTTGGGCCCCGGGGGAGCGAGGCCATCTGTTATTTGAACAGCGCTAAGATAGGCGCCATCTGAACGTTGTCAAGATGATCTTTACGGCGATCAGATAGCGACCTAGACTGCGTGCGATGAAAGAAGCCGAAGCCGCCGATCCGCGCCCCTATCACCATGGCGATCTGCGCCGCGCCCTGGTGGAGGCCGCCGTGCGGCTGGTGGAGGCCGACGGCCCCGGCGCGATGTCCCTGCGGGCCGTGGCGCGGGAGGCGGGCGTCAGTCCAGCCGCCCCCTATCACCACTTCAAGGATAAGAGCGAACTGCTGGACGCCGTCGCCCACGAAGGCTGGGAAAAGCTGGACCTCGCCTTCCAGGCGGCCCGCGACGCCCAGACCTCGCCGCCGGACCGGGTGCGCGAGCTTGGCGTGGCCTATGTCCGCTTCGCCATGGCCCACCCGGCGCTCTACCGGGTCATGTACGATTGCTCGCGGGACAAGGCCGACATGCCGGCCCACGTGCATGAAAACGAGGAGAGCGCCTATCGCCGGGTCAGGAACGTGCTGATCTCGGCGGGCGCCGACCCGGCTGACGAGGTCGGACTGGAACTGGCCACCATCGCCTGCTGGTGCGCCGCCCATGGCCTGGCCGAAATGACCAGCTTCAAGCAGTTCGACGCCCTGAAGGCCGAGCTGGGCGGGGAGGACGCCTTCCTGCGCGGCGTGCTCAGCCACGTGGGGGTGTTCGCCAGGGGCCTGGAGCGCTAGACGCCTTGGGGTGAGCGCCCCTTTCATCACCCGCTTCGCCCCGTCCCCCACCGGTCTGCTGCACCGGGGCCACGCCTATTCGGCCCTGCTGACCCACGAGGCCGCCCGCATGAAGGGTGGGACCTTCCTGCTGCGGATCGAGGACATCGACGCCACCCGCTCGCGCCCCGAGTTCGAGGCGGCCATCTTCGAGGATCTGACCTGGCTCGGCCTGTCCTGGCCACAGCCCGTGCGCCGCCAGTCCGAGCACTTGGCCGACTATGAGGCGGCCCTGTCGCGCCTGATCGCGGCGGGCCTCGTCTATCGCTGCTTCCGCACCCGCAAGGAGGTGGCCCAAGCCATGGCCAGCGCCCCCCACGGCGCCATGGACACCTTCCGCAGCACACCGCTGCCCGCAGCCGAGGAAGCCGAGCGGCTGGCCCGGGGCGAGCCCTTCGCCTGGCGTCTCTCGCTGGACGCCGCCCGTGCGCGGCTGGGCGGGTTCGAACGCCTCACCTTTCAGGAAGAGGGCTCCGGCCCGGACGGCGAAGCAGGCCTGATCCAGGCGCGGCCCGAACTGGGCGGCGACGTGGTCCTGGCGCGCAAGGATGTGGGGGTGGCCTACCATCTGGCCGTGGTCTGCGATGACGCCCTGCAGGGGGTGACCCATGTCATCCGTGGCTGCGACCTCTTCGAAGCCGCCCACGTCCAGCGCCTGTTGCAGGCCCTGCTGGACCTGCCCACCCCGGTCTACCGCCATCACCGCCTGCTGGTCGGCCCCGACGGCAAGCGCTACGCCAAGCGCGACCAGGCCGAGACCCTGCGCGCCCTGCGCGAGGCCGGCATGACGCCCGAGCGACTACGCCAGGAGATGGGCCTTTGAGCGACGCGCCAACCGCCTCGGGCGGCCGGGCCCTGGCGGTGCTGATCTTCGGCGCCGTGGTGATCGGCTTCGTGCCCATTCTCGTGCGGCTGTCGGACACGGGCTCGGCGGCGGCCGGCTTCTGGCGGCTGGCCTTCGCCCTGCCCCTTCTGGCGCTGTTGGCTCAGCGCGGCGGCGCTGGCCAGGGCGGCCTGGGTCGCCTCCCCTCCCGGCTGGCCATGATCGCCGGGCTGATGTTCGCCCTCGACCTGGGCTTCTGGCACTACGGCATCGCCCTCACCTCGGTGGCCAACGCCACCGTCCTGACCAATCTGACCCCGGTGGTGGTCACCGCCGTCGCCTGGATCTTCCTGGCCCAAAAGCCCCGCATGCTCTTCCTGGTCGCCGTGGGCCTGGCGATCGGCGGGGCGGGCCTGATGGCGGCGACCAAGGGCGGCGCGCCAGGGGTCTCGCCGGGCTGGGGCAATGCGGCCGCCGCCCTGACCGCGCTTTGGTACGCCTTCTACTTCCTGGCCGTCAGCGCCGCGCGCCGCACCGAGGCGGCCACCCGCATCATGTTCTGGTCGAGCCTGACGGGCGCGCCCCTGCTGCTGATCGCCGCCTTGGCGCTGGGCGAGCCGATCCTGCCGGCCAGCGCCGGGGGCTGGGCGGCGTGCGCAGGGCTCGGCGTTCTGCACGTGGCAGGCCAAGGCGCCATCGCCTGGGCGCTGGGACGGCTGCCGCCGGCGACGGCCTCGGTCGTGGTCCTCATCCAGCCGCTGGTGGCGGCCATCGCCGGCTGGATCCTGTTTTCCGAAGCCCTGGGACCAGTCCAGGCCCTGGGCGGCGCAATCACCCTGGCGGGCGTCGCGCTCGCGCAATGGAGCGCCCGGCCGCCCCGCGCGCCGGCCGCCAATGCGCCCAAGCCGCTCTAGGCCTCGCTCAAGCCATAGGCTTGGCGCGCCGTCTCGATCTTCGCCAGCTTGGCCTCGAAAGCACTCCAGTCGTCGGCCTGGTCAATACGCGCCCAGATGGCCTCGATCTCCTCATAGATCAGCTCCTGGGGCTCCAGCGCTGAGAAATAGTCGTGCTGCAGGGCGGCGGCGTCGATGGGCTGGTACGGGGCGAGTTGCGCACGAAACTCGGCGAAGGGCGGCTGTCGATAGAGCTCACCTCGCACGCCGGCCAAGGCGCGGGCCTCGTCCCCGCCGAACCAGTCGAAGAAGAACGGCTCCCACCGCAAGGCCTCGCCCCCGCCCGCCAGGGCCTGGAAAGCGGCCTGGGCCAGGGCGGCGTCCACCTCGGCCCCGCGGCTGCGCACCCCCAGCCGTCGCCGCATGGCGCCGGCCAGCTCGACCCGATAGGCGCCGGCGAACAGGTTGAGCGCCGTCACCAGGGATTCCTCCGCCCCCACCAGACTGAAACAGCCGGCCAGCTGGCGCAGGTTCCAGAACACCGCCTCGGCCTGTCGCCCGAAGCTGTAGAGCCCGCTCTGGTCGAAATAGGCGGCCACGAAATTGGGATCGTTGCGCGGCAGAAACCGGTAGGGACCGTAGTCGAAGCTCTCGCCGGTGATGTTCATATTGTCGGTGTTGAGCACCCCATGGACGAAGCCCGCCGCCATCCAGGTCGCGGTCAGGCGCGCCATGCGCCCGGTCACCGCCTCCAGCAGGGCTGCGGGGCGATCCTGCGCGCCCTCCAGTTCCGGATAGTAGAGGGCGATCACGTGGTCGATCAGCGCTGAAATCCGCTCCGGGCTCTCTTCGAAGGCGTGGCGCTGGAAGGTCCCGAACCGGATATGGCTGTGCGAAAGCCGGGTCAGCACCGCGCCGCGGGTCGGGCTGGGCTCATCGTTGCGCTCGAGGGCCTCGCCGGTCTCGATCAGCGAGAAGGAGCGTGACGTCGGCACGCCCTGCGCTTCCAGCATGGCGGTGGCCAGCACCTCGCGCACGCCGCCCTTCAGGGTCAGCCGGCCATCCCCGAACCGCGACCAGGGGGTCTGGCCCGAGCCCTTGGTCCCGAGATCCAGGAGGCGGCCGCTCCCAGCGTCGCGCATCTGGGCGAACAGGAAGCCGCGACCGTCCCCCAGCTCGGGATTGTAGGTGCGGAACTGGTGGCCGTGGTAGCGCATGGCCAGGGGCTGTTTGAGATTGTCCGGCAGGGGCGTGAACCGGCCGAAATGGGCGATCCATTCCTCGTCCGTCAGCCCCGCCAGCCCCACCTGCATCGCCGCCCGGTCGTTGCGATAGCGCAGCAAGGTCTGGGGGAAGTCGGCGGCCGTGACGGGATCGGCGAAGTCCGGCCCCAGGGCGTCGAACTGCAGATCGGGCTGGTAGGCGGACGAGATCGGCATGGTCGGCTCCCATCGGCGGGGCTGAAGTTCAGAGCAGGTCGGACGCCCAGTCCTGGCCCCCCCGGGGCGCAGCGATGACCCGGGCGCCGGAGGAGAAGCGTCTCACATCGGCGAGGGTTTCGGCGAAATCCGGCGCGGCCGGGTCCGCGTCCTGGCTGATCACCACGGCGGCGAGCTTCAGCCCGCGGGCCCGCAGCACCTCGGCGGCGGTCAGCGTGTGGCTGATCGCCCCCAGATAGGACCCCCCGACCAGCACGACGGGCAGGCCGAGCGCCGCCATCAGGTCGAGATTGGTGGCGTCGTCGCTGATCGGCGACATGACCCCGCCGGCGCCCTCAATCAACATCAGGTCCGCATGGACCTGGGCGCGGGCCTGGTCGCAGAGGGTGATCAGGGTCTCCAGGCGCAGGCTCTGGCCCTCGCGGCGGGCGGCCATGGGCGGCGACAGGGCGGCGGCAAAGCGCAGGGGCGACATGGCCTGGAGGTTGGCCGGCGTCAGAGGACGACCCAGGGCCGCCAGCAGGCGGCCAGGGTCGCTCTCGCCCCAGTCGGCAGGATCGATCCCGCTGACCACCGGCTTGAAGGCCTCCACCGACATGCCCCGCCCCAGGGCCGCGGCGATCAGGGCGCAGGCCACATAGGTCTTGCCCACATCGGTGTGGGCGCCGGCGATGAACAGGCTGCGCATCAGGCGGTCTCCATCAGGGCGCCCACGGCCTGGGCGAGCCGGTCGATGTCGGCGTCGTCGTGGGCGGCGGTGAAGGCCAGCCGCAGCCTCGCGGTCCCGGCCGGCACGGTGGGCGGGCGGATGGCGACGGCCAGGAAGCCCTGCGCCTCCAAAGCCTGCATGGCGCCGAGCGTGCGGCTCGCATCCCCCAGCACTACCGGCACGATCGGACTCTGAGCGTCCGGCAGGCCGAGAGCCGTGGTGAACCTCCGCGCCTTGGCCAGCGGTCGGGCGGTGAGGCCTGCGTCGCCGGCGATGATGTCCAGGGCCGCGAGCGCCGCCCCGGCGCTGGCCGGGGGCAGGCCCGTGGAATAGACGAAGGTCCGCGCGCGGGTCCGCAGCAGATCCACGACGGGCGCGCTGGCGCCGACGTAGGCGCCATAGCCCCCGACCGCCTTGGAGAAGGTCCCCATGGCGAGGTCGATCTTCGCCTGCGGGAACAGGGCGGCGGTTCCATGTCCCTCGCCCACCACCCCCAGCCCATGGGCGTCGTCCACCAGCAGCCAGGCGTCGTGATGGCCCGCCAGATCGCTGATCGCGTCCAGCGGCGCGATGTCGCCGTCCATGGAAAAGACCCCGTCGGTGGCGATCAGGGCATGGCGCAGGCCGGCCCGCTCGGCCTCGAGCTTTGCAGCGAGATCGGCCGTGTCGTTGTGGGCGAAGGGAATGATCCTCGCCCCCGACAGCTGCGCGCCGGCCCAGATGCAGGCGTGGGCCAGTTCGTCCACGAACACCCCATCGCCAGGACCGACCACCGTCGGGATCAGTCCGGCATTGGCCAGATAGCCCGAGCCGAAGACGCAGGCCGCCTCCGTCCCCTTGAAGGCCGCCAGCCGCGCCTCGAGTTGACCCAGCAGGGGATGGTCGCCGGTCACCAGCCGCGAGGCCCCGGCCCCCGCCCCATAGGCGCGCACGGCCGCGGCGGCGGCCTCGATCACGTCGGGGTGGTGCGACAGGTTCAGATAGTCGTTGCAGGAGAAGGACAGCAGCCGGCGCCCGTCCCGCTCCACCCACAGGCCGTCCAGGCGATGGGTCATGGTCAGCCGCCGGCGCAGGTGGGCGGCGTCCAGGTCGGCCAGCTTGGCGGCGGCGAAAGCGGAAAGGGTGTCGGTCACGCCGCGCGGTATGCACGAGGCTGCGCCCGCGTTAAAGCCGCCTTGCTTGGCGAAGGAGGCCCCCATGACCGACTGGCTCGAACGCGGCGCCCCCCATGTGTGGCGGCCCTACTGCCAGATGAAGACTGCGCCTGCCCCTCTGGCCGTGGCCCGGACGGATGGCGCGCGCATCATCCTGGAGGACGGCCGGGAGCTGGTGGACGGCATCGCCAGCTGGTGGACCGCCTGCCACGGCTACAATCATCCCCACATCGCAAAGGCGGTTTCCGACCAGTTGGCCCGGGCGCCGCACGTGATGTTCGGGGGGCTGGCCCATGCGCCGGCCTATGACCTGGCCAGGCGTCTGGCGGCGCTGCTGCCCGGCGATCTCGACCACGTCTTCTTCGCCGAGAGCGGCTCGGTCTCAGTGGAGATCGCCATGAAGATGGCGATCCAGTTCTGGATCAATCGCGGCGTTTCCGGCCGCTCGAAGTTCGTCAGCTTCCTCGGCGGCTATCATGGGGACACCCTGGCCACCATGACCATCTGCGACCCGGAAGAGGGGATGCACAGCCTGTTTGCCGGCGTGATGCCGAGCCAGCATGTGGTCGCCCTGCCCCGCGACGCCGACAGCGAAGCGGCGCTGGACGCCCTGCTGGCGGAGAAGGGCCATGAGATCGCCGCCCTGATCGTCGAGCCCCGCATCCAGGGCGCCGGCGGCATGCTGATCCATGACGACGAGGTGCTGCGCCGCCTGCGGGCCATCGCCGACCGGCACGACGTGCTGCTGATCTTCGATGAGATCTTCACCGGCTTTGGCCGCACCGGCGATCTGTTCGCCTGCCAGGGCGCGGGCGTGACGCCGGACATCATCACCCTGTCGAAGGCGCTGACCGGCGGAACCCTGCCCCTGTCGGCCGCCGTGGCCAGCCGCCGGATCTTCGAGGCCTTCTGGTCCGATGACGCCGGCGCGGCCCTGATGCACGGCCCGACCTATATGGCCAATCCCCTGGCCTGCGCGGCGGCCGGCGCTTCGCTCGATCTCTTCGAAGCGGGCGGCTGGAAGGCCGATGTGGCGCGGATCGAAGCCGCCCTGCGGGCTGGCCTGGAGCCCTGTCGCCAGGCCAAGGGCGTGGTCGACGTCCGCACCCTGGGCGCCATCGGGGTGGTGGAGTTCGACGCCGCGGTGGACGCGGGCGGTCTCTGCCAACAGTTCGCCGAGTTGGGCTGCTGGATCCGGCCCATGGGCAAGGTGGTCTATCTGACCCCGCCCTTCGTCACCACCGACGAGGAATTGGCGCGGCTGACCGGCGCGATCGTCACCGTACTGGGCGCCTCCGCCGCCGGGGGATAGGCTGACGGCCATGGACACCCAGGCCATTCTCGACAGCCTCGACCTCGTCGCCGAACGCAGCGAGGATCCTGCGCCGCAGGTCTACCGGCGCCTGTTCGCCCGTTATCCCGAGACCGAGGCCCTGTTCATCGGCGACAAACGCGGCGCGGCCCGGGGCCAGATGCTGCGCCAGGCTGTCGAGACCCTGCTGGACTATCTGGGGCCCAACGCCTTCGCCGCCAACTTCCTGCGGGCCGAACTGCGCAACCACGACGACATCGGCGTACCGGCCGAGATCTTCCCCGCCTTCTACAAGGCCATGGCCGAGGCCTTCGCCGAGATCACGGGCGAGGCCTGGACGCCGGCCATGCAGGCCGCCTGGGACGAGATTACGGGCGAGATCGAGGTGATCGTCGCCGCACCCGCCCAGGCAATCTGAAGCTCAGGGCCTCAGGCCAGCGCCGCCTTCAGCGAGGCCGCCGTGGCCTTGGCCGCCTCGCCCACGGCGGGCGACACATCGGCCATGATGTAGAAGTCGTGGATCAGGCTGGGATATTCGATGTGCTCCACCTGGACGCCGGCCGCCCGCAGGCGCTCGGCGTGGTCGCGGCCCTCGTCCTTCAGCGGATCGAAGCCTGCGGTCACCACCAGGGCCGGCGGCAGGCCCGCGCAGTCGACCTTGTCCAGCATGGCGCGGTGGGACTGCGGATGGCCGATGGCCGCCAGGCATTTGTCGAACCAGGCGATGGCCTGCTTGGTCAGCAGGGGACCATCCAGGGCCTGGCGGGACGCGGTCTCCTTCTCCGGCCAGATGCCCGGATAGAGCAGCAGCTGGAAGGCCAGCCGGCGTTTGGGGTCATCCTTCAGATCGGCGGCCACTGAGGCCGCCAGATTGCCCCCGGCTGAGTCGCCGCCCACGGCGATGCGGGCCGGATCGAAGCCGATCTCCGCGGCATGGTCGAAGGCCCAGCGGGTGGCGGCCAGGGCGTCGTCATGGCTGGCCGGGAAGGGATTTTCCGGAGCCAGGCGATAGTCCACCGACAGCACCCGCACGCCGGCCAGGGCCGCCATCCGACGGCAATGGCCGTCATGGCTCTCCAGGTCGCCGATCACGAAGCCGCCGCCGTGGAAATAGACCAGTCCGCCGGTGGTCGCGGGCGCGCCGACCGGGATGTAAAGCCTAGCCGGGATTTCGCCGGCCGCGCCGTCCACCTTCAGGTCGCGGGCCACGACATCCTTGGGCGCATTCTGGTCGGCGGCCTGGCGCTGCATGCGATAGCCGGCGCGGACCATGTCCGGCGGCAGGGCGTCCAGGGGCGGCGCGGCCTGGCCTTCGGCGGCCTTGGCCTGGGCGTCCAGCATGGCCTGGAAATGGGGGTCCATCATCGGCGTCATCCTCCTGGGGGATCGTCTTGAGCAGTCGTCGCGCTCTTGCCGGCGCGATCACGAAAACGGCCCCCGACATCGCCGGGGGCCGCTGGTCTTTCGAGCCGAAGCCTACTCGGCGGCTTCCTTGGGCGCGTAGCCCATGACCGCCTTGACCTCGAGGAATTCGTGGAAGGCGAAGTCGCCCCACTCACGCCCGTTGCCGCTCATCTTGAAGCCGCCGAAGGGGGCGGTCATGTCCGAGGCGCCATTGATCGACACCTGGCCGGCGCGGAGCTTGGACGCCACCTCGCGGGCCTTGGCCAGATCGGCGCCGTTCACATAGGCCGCCAGGCCGTATTCGGTGTCGTTGCCGATGGCGATGGCCTGGTCGAGGCTCTCATAGCCGAGGATCGACAGGACGGGACCGAAGATCTCTTCCTTCGAGATGGTCATCTCCGGCTTCACA
>NZ_JAUXVZ010000058.1 GCF_030680185.1 Phenylobacterium sp. | reverse complement strand
TGTGGAGAGAGCTTTTGGCATTGGGCCCTCGGCGCTGACGGAGGCCATGGGCATGCTCAACCACCATTTCGCAGCAGCCGCCTGATCGGCGCAGAGCGACAGCCTACCTCTGACTGCCGCCAATCTTTGCAACAGAGCCCGCCTGCGCGACTTCGCGGTGGAACGCCGCCAGGCTGCGTTTCTGCTTGGTCAGGAAGCGCTTTTGCAGCAGCTCGCGGATGATGCGCTCGACCGGTTCCGGCAAGCGCCCCTTGCCTTTGCCGCCGCCGGATCGGCCGGGCGTCAGGTCTGTTACCAGGCCAGTACCCTGCCGGGCGCGACGGATCAGGACATATACCTGTCGCCGGGACAGGCCCAGCGCTTGGGCTGCCTCATCGGCGGCTTCATGCCCGACCACCTCAAGCGCTGCCAGTGGCCCGATGATTTCCGTCCGGTGCCGGGCTTGCGCCCATGCCTCGTCGGGCAGGGTGGCCACGCCTTGCGCGGCAATCGGTGGAGTGTCTGATGTCATGCCCAAACCTCGCTTTGGTGCACACGAGTATTGAGCATAGTCGAGATTGGTGCAGACGACTCCTGATATTGGGCTGTCAGGAGCCGTATGCACACCAGGCGTTACATCCAGTCAGATGGTGCGGTCGTCTTCTGAAAACGACACCCGCTTGGGGGAATCTCAAAAACGCTCGTTTTTGCACTTCGTCCGTCGATGGTCAGGCCGCGGCGGATGGCTACGCTGCGCTGCAGTGTGGGTAACGCCAGCGCATAGCCTGAGGCCTCATGACGTGTTGTATGAAGTCCGAATCCTGATCTAGAACATTACGCAAACAAAGGGCCGCAGCGATGGTGCACGTCACTTGGAATGGCCGTCCCTTCGACGCTCAGCAGTTCAAGCGGGCGCTGATCAACAAGGCGATCTCATCGGCCGTTGAGGTCGTGATCGAACGCGGTCGGGCCGCGGCTGCTTCGTTGGTTGATCCTGAGACCGGGACGCATTCGCTGGTGTTTGCGTGGAAGACCCCTTCAAGCGGGGTCCGCCTTACGACATCCGGCTCCGAGAGTTTCGCTCTAGCGTTGGAGACAAGGTTGGATCGCGCGCGCGTAGGTGCCCCAGAGGGCTCGAACAAGTCACCGGTCGTGTACTTTGCTCACGCTAGCGAGGACAAGGTCGCCGCCCGACCGATCGCCGAACACCTCGTGGCGAATGGCATCGACGTCTGGTTCGACGAATGGGAGATTGGCGCGGGTGACAGCCTGCGGCGAAAGATGGACGAAGGGCTCGAGGCCTGCACTCACTTCGTCGTCCTCTTGAGCTCCGTCGCTCTGAAGAAGCCTTGGGTCAACGAGGAGGTCGATGCGGGCTTTGTCCGGCGTGTTGAGGGCTCATCGAAGTTCATTCCGCTGCGGCTAGGCCTTTCTCTGACGGAGTTGCCGCCGCTGCTGAAGGGCATGCTCTCGCCGGAGATCTCACCGGAAAATCAACCTTCTCTCGACAGCCTCGTGAGCCAGATTCACGGCGTAAGCGCGAAGCCTGCTCTTGGACGCGCTCCCAGGTACGTCCAACGGGTGGAAGCTCTTGCTCATCTCTCGCCCGCGGCGATCACCATCGGAACGCACATGGTGAGGACGAGTGAGAGCGGCGAAACGTTCGATCCGCAACTAGACTTCGACGATCTCGCTGCGGCTACCGGGCTTTCTCCAGATGATGTGGAGATCGGGGTGCTTGATCTCGTCGAGGCAGGCTTACTGGAAGAGTCGAACACGATCGGCTCGACGAGCGTATGGCCCCTCGGGCCATTGTTCATCACTTTCGATCCGCATGTACATGATTGGCGTCCGTCAGATGACGCGAAGACGCTGGCTGCCACGATGGTCAATCTTGGCCAGGATCAATATTCGCCCACGGACCTCAATGCCGAGTTGCGATGGGCGAGGCGCCGAATGAATGCTGCGCTCCACGCGGTGAGGGCGGCAGGATTGGCCGACTGCCACGACTTTATGGACGGGGAAGATTGGGCGGTAAGCCACTTGATGGTCACGGCTCACACGCGCCGGGCCGCAAGAGGGTGAAGCCGGGTGCAAGGCAGTTGAGGGAGCCTTGGTGAGCTACTTTCAAGCGCCGAATGAAGACGATGAGGGAGCGCGCGCTCTCGACATGTGGCTTGTGGATGAAGCCCTCGGGATGAGCCAAGGCTATGTCCTGGATTTCAACGACAAGACGTTCAACGACTTCGTGCGGCGCTCGTTCGGGATCGATGTTACGGCACCAACTTACACAGTTGATGGGACTTCAAAGGCCAAACGGATGCGGGCCTTCCTTCGAGCGCTAGTCCCTGGCGCTCAGGCGGAGGTGCTGCGGAAGTTCTGGGCTTATCGGCAGAGCTTGGGCTCGTCCTATCCGACCCTCGAACCAGGAGTGGAGCGTGACTTCTTGCAGATGATCGCCAAGCTTGAGGGTAGCTGTAGCGGCGCGCAATAGTGAACGGCTCGACGCGAGATACAAGGCGTGTTTCGACGCATATTAGCTGAGACGTCTGTGCCTACTCGGCGCACATTGTGTGCGACTGAAACCACAATGGTTGAGACCGACGCGCGCTA
>NZ_JAUXVZ010000052.1 GCF_030680185.1 Phenylobacterium sp. | reverse complement strand
GAGGCGGCGGACCGAACCGGAGAATTCGATGAGCACCAATACGGCCGAAGCGGAAACGACCGAAGCCCAGACCAGCGATGGTCCGCTGCTCGACCTGACGGACGCCGCGGTCAAGAAGTTCATCAAGCAGGCCAAGACCCGCGGCTACGTCACCATGGACGAGCTCAACAAGGTCCTGCCGTCTGAAGAGGTGACCTCCGAGGCCATCGAAGACACGCTCGCCATGCTGTCGGAGATGGGCGTCAACGTTGTTGAGGCCGAAGAGGACGCCGAGGGCGGCGAGGTCGCGGTCCGCGAGGAGACGGCCGTCGTTGAGACGACCAAGGAGCCGGCCTACGACCGCACCGACGACCCCGTGCGCATGTATCTGCGCGAGATGGGTTCGGTGGAGCTGCTGTCGCGCGAGGGCGAGATCGCCATCGCCAAGCGCATCGAGGCCGGCCGCGACACCATGATCCGGGGCCTGTGCGAAAGCGCCCTGACCTTCGAAGCCATCATGGTCTGGCGCGAGGAGCTGGCCTCGGGCCGCATCCTGCTGCGTGAGGTCATCGACCTCGAACAGACCTATGGCGGCCAGAACACCGGGACCGAGGACACCGCCGAGGCCAAGCCCGAGCCGGGCGCCGAAGGCGGCGAGGCCAAGGCCGAAGGCGAGGGCGACGACGACGACGACGATTTCGACGACGGCGCCGGCCCCACCATCAGCGCCATGGAGGCCGAGCTTCGCGATGGCGTCATGGAGACCCTCGACGCCATCGCCTCGGAGTTCGACTCCTTCCGCCGGCTGCAGGAAAAGCTGGTCGCCAAGAAGCTGGCCGGCGAGGACCTGGGCGATTCCGACCGCAAGGCCTTCGAGGCCGCGACCACGGTCATCGTCCAGCACCTCAAGACGCTGAAGCTCAACAACAACCGCATCGAGGCCCTGGTCGAGCAGCTCTATGCGATCAACAAGCGCCTGATGGGCCTGGAAGGCCGCCTGCTGCGTCTGGCCGATTCCTACGGCATCAGCCGGGTGGAATTCCTCAAGGCCTATTTCGGCGCCGAGCTCGATCCCGCCTGGACCGACAAGGTCAAGGAACTGGGCGTCCGCTGGACCAAGTTCACCGAGAACGACGCCGGCCAGATCAGCGACATCCGCACCGAGATCGCTGCGCTCGCCACCGAGACCGGCGTGGCCATCGACGACTATCGCCGCATCGTCCAGACCGTTCAGAAGGGCGAGCGCGAGGCCCGTCAGGCCAAGAAGGAAATGGTCGAGGCCAATCTTCGCCTCGTGATCTCCATCGCCAAGAAGTACACCAACCGCGGCCTGCAGTTCCTGGACCTGATCCAGGAGGGCAATATCGGCCTGATGAAGGCCGTCGATAAGTTCGAATATCGCCGCGGCTACAAGTTCTCGACCTATGCGACCTGGTGGATCCGGCAGGCGATCACCCGCTCGATCGCCGACCAGGCCCGGACCATCCGCATCCCGGTGCACATGATCGAGACGATCAACAAGATCGTCCGCACCTCGCGCCAGATGCTGCACGAGATCGGCCGCGAGCCGACGCCGGAAGAACTGGCCGAAAAGCTGGCCATGCCTTTGGAAAAGGTCCGCAAGGTCCTGAAGATCGCCAAGGAGCCGATCAGCCTCGAAACGCCCATCGGCGACGAGGAAGACAGCCACCTGGGCGACTTCATCGAGGACAAGAACGCCATCCTGCCCATCGATGCGGCCATCCAGTCGAATCTGCGCGAGACCACTACCCGGGTGCTCGCCTCGCTGACTCCGCGGGAAGAACGCGTGCTGCGCATGCGCTTCGGCATCGGCATGAACACCGACCACACCCTCGAAGAGGTCGGCCAGCAGTTCAGCGTCACCCGCGAACGGATCCGCCAGATCGAGGCCAAGGCGCTCCGCAAGCTCAAGCACCCGAGTCGGTCGCGGAAACTCCGCAGCTTCCTCGACAGCTAAGACCTCAGAACCCCGCCGGAAACGGCGGGGTTTTTCGTGGGCGGCGTCCGGTCGTCTGGAAAAGACGGGACACGAAGACCACAAAGCAACGCGAAGGACACGAAGACGAGGCGGCCGCGCCTTTGTCTGCCACCTGTACTTGCCCTCGCGACCGTAAGGGCCGCACCAGAAGTTCGCCGCTATCGAAGCGCCGCGATTGCGGCCGCGGCGTTTGTTGCGATGGCGGCCTCGATGCTGGTCACCCCTTCGAAGGGGTGATGGGCGCGCGTAAACACAGCCACGGCGAAGGCGCGGCCGTCAGCGTGTGTGATCACCCCGGCCTCGTTGCGGACCCGTCCCGTCAGGCTCCCGGTCTTGCCGGCGACGACAGCGCCGTCGGGAAGAGCGCGGCCCAGGCGGCTGCTGACCTGTTGCGCCATGACGGCTCGCACGCTGGCGCAGGCCTCCGGCGTCGTCGCCTCATCCCGCCAGACTGCGCGCAAAAGGTCGGTCATCTCTCGGGGGGTAGAGCGATTTGTCCGCGTCGGATCGAAGGCGGCGGCGGCGTCGACCCGACCTGGATCGTTGCTTTGCGCCAGCGCGGCCTTGCCGAGGTGGCCCGACCGGGCGGCGGCCAGATGGGCGTAGTCGGAAAACCCGATATCGAGGGCCATCTCGTCGAACATGGTCCGCAAATCGTGCACGATGACGCTGTTCGAGCAGCCACAGGCGCGCAGACGCGCGTTAACCTGGTCCAGCCCCACCCGGGCCAGTAGCAGGTCGGTCGCCGCGTTGTCGCTGACGCTCATCATCTGGAGGCAGAGATCCCGCCAGGAGAGCGTCACCGGGTCGGAGAAGATGGACAGACCTGTCGGGCCGGCGGTGAGGGATTGGGGGTCTAGCTCCAGGCGTTCAGCGGGGTCGATAAGGCCGGCGGAAACCTGCGCATAGAATTCCAAGGCGATGAAAATCTTGAACACCGAGGCGAGGACGACCGGTTGATCCGGGTGCAAGCTGAGTTCAGCGCCGCTTTGCAGATCAAGAGCATGGAGTGCGGCGTCACAGCCGGCCTCTTGAAAGCGGCGGGCGATCACGCCGGCGGCTTCGGCCAGCTCTGGCATCTCAGGCCCTCGTTCCATCAGCGGCCACCGCCCCAGCCCGCCGCGCGCGAAAGGCCGCCTCGACCGAGGGCATGACCAGCCAGCTGATGTCTTCGCCGACCGATTCCAGCTCCTTGGCGGTGCTGGAGGAGATGTGCAGGAACTGGGCGTCGCAGATGAAATGGACCATCGGGATCGAGGGATCGAGCCGCTCGGCCAGGCCGTGGAGATTGAATTCCTCGTGGAAATTGGTGGCCTCGCGCAGGCCCCGCACGATGTGGGTGGCGCCGATGTCGCGGGCATAGCGGACGAGGCTTTGGCGGGCGTATTCGCCGACCTCCAGCGATTGGCCGAGGATCGCTTCGGCGTCCGGCCAAAGGTCCAGGACGGAGCTGCGAATGAGCTCGGTGCTCTGCTCGACGCTGAAGGCCCGCTGCTTCCTCACATTGGTCCCGACGGCGACGTGGACCGCGTCGAAGGTGGTGAGCGCCTTGCGGATGATGTCGAGATGGCCGCGGGTTACGGGATCGAACGAGCCCGCATAGAGGGCCTTCGTACGCATCGCCTTGTTCAACTGCATCGCAACACCTGTGGGCCAGGGGCGTAGCCTCCGATGACCGGTCGACCGATGCAAGGCGGGTTATTCGCCGAAGCGCACAGGCGCCCGAATGTCCGCTCGATCCGGGTGGTCGGGAGACTGGCGCGAGGCGCGGCTTTGTCGCAAACAGGCGCGCCCCAGCAAGAGCGCGTCATGGCCCAGATCCTCTTCGTCACCCACCCCGAGGTCGTCATCGATCCGGATGTCCCGGTGCCCCGCTGGCCCCTGTCGGCCAAGGGTAGGGCGCGCATGGAGGCCCTGGCCGAGGCGCTTGCCGGCCTGCGGGTTCGCGCCGTCTGGTCCAGCGATGAGCAGAAGGCGATGGATGGGGCTGAAATCCTGTCGGAACGGCTGCAGGCGCCCCACCATGTGGACGCCGCCCTCGGCGAAAACGACCGCTCGGCCACCGGCTACATCGCCCCGCCGCGGTTCTGGGAGGTGGTGGCCGAGTTCTTCGCCCATCCCGATGTGAGCGTGCAGGGCTGGGAGACCGCCCGGGACGCCCAGAGCCGGATCCTGGCGGCGATGGGGCGGGTGGCGGACGAGGCTCAGTCCAGCCTCACCGTCGTGGTGTCCCATGGGGGCGTCGGGCAGCTACTGACGGCCGCCCTGCAGAACGTCGCGATCGGACAGGAGGCCAAGTCTCCAAATCCCAGCGGCGGCGGCTATCTGCTGCTCGAAACCTCGCCCCTGCGGCTGGGGGGCGACGGCTGGGGCGATATCGATACGATCACGACCGAGCCCGCCTGGGCCAAACTGGCCGCGGGCGGGGCTTGAGGCCTAGCGACGTTCCTGAAGGCGCAGCAGGGCGTCCCACATGTCCTGAGCCGCGCCGATGGTGGCGAGGTTGGCCTTGAACTGGTGCTTGGCCGTGATCTGCTCGACGGCCTCCTGCTCATAGCTGGTGGTCGAGCCTTCGACGCCCATGGTGGCGGTTCGCTGGGCGGAGGCTTCAAAGCGGCGGCTGGCGGCGAGCATGCCGTAGCTGGCGGTGGCGATCGGGTCCATGAGCGGGTTCTCCTGCCGCATGAGCCTGCGCCCCAGGCGGTTAAGGCCCCGCTTGCAAGGATGGTGAACGCCGTTCTACCGCCAGCCGTAGTTGAAGCTGATACTGATCCGCGGCGTCTTGGCGGCGTTGGCCGGCACCTCGTGACGCAACCAGCTCTCCCACATCAGGATCGTGCCGGGCTCGGGCTGCAGATAGACGAAGCTGCGCTCGGCCTCCGGCGCATCGGCCAGGCGGGGCGGGGCGGCCATCATCAGGGGCAGGCGGGGATCTTCCAGCTTGAGCGCGCTGGCGCCAGGCGGGGTGCGCACATAGACCGTGCCCGACAGCACGCTGTGGGGATGGATGTGGCCGCTGTGGCCGGCGCCGGGCTTGAGCAGGTTGACCCACAGGCTGTCGAGCTTCAGCCGGCGCGCGCCGAGGTCGAGGTTCAGCCCCTGGGCGTAGGCCCTGGCGTGGCGGTCGAGTTTCGACTTCAGGGTTCCGAACACCGTCGCCCGCTGCGGAAGGTCGTCCAGGGAGGCGTAGGAGGTATAGCCCCCATAGGCGTTGGCCCGGCTCCAGGCGCGACCGGCGGCGTCCTCGGCCGCCAGCATCTGCACGGCCTCGTCCAGCTCGTCATTGAAGGCGGCGAAGTCCCGCTCTTCGGCGAGGCTCGCTTGATAAATCTGGGTGACGAAGAGGGGGCGCAGGCTCATGGTCGGGCGCATACATCAGGCCAGCGCCGAGGGGAAGCCAGAGGCCTGAAACACGCCATATTTCCGTGGCTTATGGCAGGTCTGGAGGATAATAACATGAAAAGCGTCTCTCTTCTGGCTGGTCTCGCCGCCCTCGCGATCGCCGGCGCGGCCCACGCTCAAAGCCACGGCGATCACGCCGGCATGAGCCACAGCAATCCGCCCACCAAGACCCAGATCTGTCTCGATGTCAGCGGCGGCCTGTTGCCGGTGGTCTGCAAGGTGCCGGCCAGCCGCCTGGATAAGCGCGAGGATATCTGCACGTGTCCGCAGGGCATGCGCACCGACGTGGCCGTCTGCGGCCCCGGCCAGGACGCGCCGCCCGAAAACAACGCCCTCTATGCGGCCCGCCGCGAAGCCGGCCGTGACGGCAGCCTGCTGGGCGACATGTTCCAGGGCAAACCCATCTGCGTGGCGCCCCGCGGCTAACCGGTTCAGCCCCGCCGCCTCATCGAGGGGCGGGGCTTGAGACCTCAGTTGGACAGGGCGCCGTAGACCATCTTCTGAAACACCGGCAGGGCGGCGCGGCCACCCATACGCTGGCCCGTGGCCAGCTGCGCCGCCGCCTCTGGGCCAAGCGGCATCGAGTTCTGGATCAGATAGATCAGCACCATCTCGGCCTGCGGATCGGCCTGCCACCAGGTGCCAAAGGCGCCCGGCCAGCCAAAGGCGCCAGCGTTGCCCGCCCCCATCCAGGCCTGCTTGACCGGATCGGTGATCATCGAGACCCCCAGGCCAAAACCCTGGCCCATCCAGAACGGGATGCCCATGAAGGGAATCTCCTTCTGGGCCGGGGTCAGCCGATCGGTGGTCATCATCTCCACCGTCTGGGCCTTCAGCAGCCGCACGCCATCGACCTCGCCCTTGCCCAGCATCAGCCTGGCGAACTTCAGATAGTCGTCGGCGGTGGACACCAGCCCGCCGCCGCCCGCGGCGAAGGTCGGCGGCGCCTGATAATAGGGGAAGGGGACCTCCTCCATGGCGTCGGTCTTGGGATTGATCCGGTAGAGCTTGGCCGCCCGGTCCAGCTTTTCAGGCGGCACATGGAAGGCGGTGTCGCTCATGCCGAGCGGCGTAAAGACGCGATCCTGCAGAACCTGGTCGAAGGGCTTGCCCTCGATGCGCCCGATGATGAAGCCGAGCACGTCGGTGGCGTGGCTGTAGTGGAACCGGTCGCCGGGCTGGAAGGTGAGGGGCAACGCGCCCAGACGCTTCATCCATTCGTCGGGCATATGCGGGGTGCCGAGCGCGGGCCCGAGCGCCTCTTCGTGGGCGTGGGCGATCGGACCCATGGAGGTGAAGCCATAGGCCAGGCCCGCGCGGTGGGTCAGCAGGTCTTCGATGGTGATGTCCCGCGCGGCCGGGACGGTGTCGTCCAGCGGGCCGGTGGGCGAGGCCAGGACCCGCATGTCGGAAAATTCCGGCGCCCAGCGGGTGATCGGGTCGTCCAGCTTCAGCCGACCTTCCTCCATCAGCATCAGGGCCGCCACCGAGGTGATCGGCTTGGTCATGGAGGCGATGCGGAAAATGGTGTCGCGGGTCATCGGCTTGCCGCCGGCGATATCCCGATGACCGACGGTGTCGACGCGGACCACCTCGCCCTTGCGCCAGACCAGGGTGACGAAGCCCGCCAGATCGCCGGCGTCCACCACGCTCTGCAGGGCCGGGCCTATGGCCTCAAGACTGTTTGAGGAAAAGCCGCCGTCCATTTGTTTCGTCCCTTCGTAGCGTTCTTGTATGTCCTGCTCTTCCGCCATACCGCCGGGCGCGCAGGCCTGCGTCAAGCCGAACCCGGAGCCAAAGCCCGCCCATGACCCTGCCCCCTATCGCGCCCGTCCTCGCCGTGCTTGGGCTGGCGCTCACCCTGTGCGCCTGTTCGCCCCTGACCGCCTTCGCCACGCTCACGCCCACCGACCCCGCCAGCCGCCAAGGCCAGGGCCTGGCCTACGGGGCGGAGCCTCGCCAGAAGCTGGACGTCTATGCGCCGGCCGGAGGCGCAGAGGCCGCGCCGGTGGCCATCTTCTTCTATGGCGGATCGTGGACCGACGGGCGGCGGCAGGACTATGGCTGGGTCGGCCGGGCCCTGGCGGCCGAGGGCTTCCTGGCGATCAACCCCGACTATCGCCTCTATCCCGAGGTCACCTATCCGGACTTCCTCACCGATGGCGCCCTGGCCGTGGCCTGGGCGGTGGACAACGCCGCCCGCTATGGCGGCGACCCTCAGCGGATCGTGCTGATCGGACATTCGGCCGGCGCCTACAACGCCATCATGCTTGGCCTCGATGACAGCTATCTGCGCGACGCCGGTGTCGATCCTGCGCGTATCCGGGCCGTCGCCGGCCTGGCCGGTCCCTATGACTTCCTGCCGCTTGAGGGGCGGACGACCCAGGCCGTCTTTGGCGCCGCCGGCGATCTTGCCGCCACTCAGCCGGTTCATCAGGTGCGATCGGGCGCGCCGCCGGTCTTCCTGGCCACCGGCGACAGCGACACCGTGGTCCTGCCGCGCAACACCGAGGCGCTGGCGAACGCTCTGCGCCAGAACGGGGTGACGGTGGAGACCGAAATCTATCCAGACCTTGGCCACGCCGGCGTCCTGCTGGCCCTGTCGCGGCCCCTGCGCGGCCGGGCCCCGGTGCTGGAGGAGATGACCGCCTTTCTCAAGGCGCAGGCCCGGAATGGGCCTGAGGTCACGGTTTCGGTTGCAGCGCCCAAAAACGCCGAGCCCTTGCCCGGTCGGGGCTTACCCTAGGGCGCCCTTGGGGAAGGCTGTTGCAACGCCGCAATTGAACCGGCGGGTTGAAATGCGTATATGCCTTTTCCCCATCGGCCTTCGGGCTGCCGGGCCTGTCAGTTCTCGTGAACGCAAGGACGCCCTCCGCCCATGCTGGTCACCCTTATGAAGGCCAAGCTTCACCGCGCCACGGTGACCCAGGCCGACCTGGACTACGAAGGCTCCATCGCCATCGATCGCGATCTGCTGGACGCCTCTGGCATCCTGCCGCACGAGCAGGTGGATGTGCTGAACATCACCACCGGCGCCCGCTTCACCACCTACGCCATCGAGGCGCCTCGGGGCTCGCGGGTGATCGGCGTCAACGGCGCCGCCGCCCGTCTGGTCCAGAAGGGCGATAAGGTCATTGTGGTGACCTACGGCATGCTGCCGGAGGAAGAGGCCCGCAACTACGCCCCCACCGTCGTGCTGCTGGGCGACGGCAACGAGATGAAGCAGGCGGCCTGATGGCCCGCTGGCCCGCCGCGATCTCCCTCACGGCGGCCGCCCTGCTGATCTTCGCCTGCGCGCCGGCCGGCCCCGAAGGGGTCGACACCTCGATCCTCGACCGCGAAATCGGCCAGCGGATTGGCGACCCGTCCACCTGCGTGCTGATCGCCGAGCGGGCCTCGGGCAAGATCGTCCATCGCTACGGCACCAACACCGTGTGCGCGCGCACCTATCCCGGTTGCCAGGATCAGCCGGCTCGGACGGTCGAAGGCCTGCTGAAGAGTCTTGGCCCCGCGGCGGAGGCTGTGGCCAGCAGCTGTCCCACGGCCACCGACGGCTCGCGCAGCGTCGGCTGGGCGGCGGGGCCTGTGGCGGGCCGCGACCTGGTCTTCGCGGCGGTGATGGAAGGTCAACGCGCCCTGCCGGGCATGATCATGACCGATCGTCTGGCCAGCGCCTTTTCCGCCGCCGGCCTGGAATAGGCCTCCGCCCCGAAGGGCGAAGGCCAGATCTTTAGCGGCTCAGTTCATAGAGACCCGAAATATCCACCCGCACGGTCAGCTCGCCGCCGGACATCGGTGTGGAGTCCTTCATGCTCTCGTTGCGGGCCATGGCCATGTAGGGCATGGGCGGCTGCGGGGCCGAATAGCTGGCGCCTTCGCTCAGGGTGACCAGCCGGCCGACCCGATGGCCGGTGGCCTGGGCGTAGAGCTGGGCCTTGGCCTGCAGATCACGGACGGCGGCCTGGCGGGCCTGGTTTTCTGCCTGGCTCCGGTCGTTCAGGCCGAAGCTGATATTGTTGATCTGGTTGGCGCCGGCGTTGACCGTGGCGTCCACCGCCGAGCCCAGACGAGCCAGGTCGCGCACCTTGACGGTCACCTGGTTGCTGGCCTGATAGCCCCGCAGGCGCGGCGGCTGGTTTTCCACATAGTCGTACTGGGCCGACAGGTTCAGGTTCGAGGTCTGGATGTCCCGGCTCTCGATGCCGGCCCGATTGAGGGCGGTCATCACCCGGGTCATCTGCTGGGCGTTGGCCTGCATGGCCGCCTGCGCCGTCGGCGCCTCGGTCTGAACGCCCAGGCTGATGGTCGCCATGTCGGGCGCCACGTCCACCTCGCCGACGCCGGACAGGTTCAGGGTGGTGGCGCGGAACATGGAGTCGGCGGCCGGCGCAGCGGGCGCGGGCGCGGTCTGGGCCAGGGCGGCAGGCGCCAGGGCCGCGAGGCTCAGGCTCAGCACGCCGGCGCGCAACAGGGTCTTCATCGAAATCTCCAGTCCATTTGAAACTTGACCATAGGCCACAGCGGAAAGCGCCGCGACGGCCTTCGCGTTCCACCCTCGCAAGCTGAACCTGAACCGGAGCTTTAAGCCGCGTGCAGCCCATGCTAACCGCAGGCCCTCCGCTGATGGGGCCTGTAGCTCAATGGTTAGAGCCGGCCGCTCATAACGGTCTGGTTGCAGGTTCGAGTCCTGCCGGGCCCACCAGCGCCTGTTCTGCAGGATTGCGGGTCAACCCGCGAGCCAGATCGGCGGTGCTCTGGGGCATTTGTCGAGGTCTGGATCGATGGACAGCTCCCAACCGGCGGAACGGTTCTCGCTGATGG
>NZ_JAUXVZ010000046.1 GCF_030680185.1 Phenylobacterium sp. | reverse complement strand
CCCACTCAGGATGGGCCGCCGGTGCGGCTCTATCTGGTGGATGGGTCGGGCTATATCTTCCGCGCCTATCACGCCCTGCCGCCATTGACCCGAAAGAGCGACGGCCTGCCCATCGGGGCGGTGTCGGGCTTCTGCAACATGCTGTGGAAGCTGCTGGTGGAGATGCGGGCCCAGGCCGATGCGCCGACCCACCTGGCGGTGATCTTCGACCATTCGGAGAAGACGTTCCGCAACGCCCTCTATGACCAGTACAAGGCTCACCGCCCGCCGCCGCCGGAGGACCTGATCCCGCAGTTTCCCCTGGTGCGGGAGGCGACGCGGGCCTTTGGCGTGCCGAGCCTGGAACTGCCCGGCTATGAGGCCGACGACCTGATCGCGGCCTATGCCTGCAAGGTGCGGGACGCGGGCGGGGAGGTGACCATCATCTCGTCGGACAAGGACCTGATGCAGCTGGTCGGCGACCGGGTCTTCATGCTCGACACCATGAAGAATCTGAGGATCGGCCGCGAGCAGGTGATCGAAAAGTTCGGGGTGCCGCCGGAAAAGGTGGTGGATGTCCAGGCCCTGTGCGGCGACAGCGTCGACAATGTGCCGGGCGCGCCGGGCATCGGCATCAAGACCGCCGCCCAGTTGATCAACGAATATGGCGACCTCGATACGCTGCTGGCCCGCGCGGGCGAGATCAAGCAGCCCAAGCGGCGCGAGACCCTGATCAACTTCGCCGACCAGATCCGCCTGTCGCGCCAGCTGGTGCAGCTGGACTGCGACACCCCCCTGCCCGCGCCTATCGATGAGCTGGCGGTGGCCGAGCCGGAGCCCGGCGTGCTGGCGGCCTTTCTGGAGGAGATGCAGTTCCGCAGCCTGGCCAGACGGGTGAGCGCGGGCGACGCGGCCCCCAGTCAGCCGGCGCCGGAACCCCGGGCCGCGCCGGAAGCGCCGCCCATCGACGTCAACGGCTATGAATGCGTGCGCGATGTGGCCACGCTGGAGGCCTGGATCGAGAAGGCCCGCGCCATCGGCGTCGTGGCCTTCGACACCGAGACTGATGCGCTGTCGTCCGCCAGCGCCGGTCTGTGCGGCGTCTCCCTGGCCGTCGCGCCCGGCGAGGCCTGCTACATCCCGCTGGCCCATGAGGAGCTGGACGGCCTGGCGCTCGACGCGCCATCCGACCTCACCCAGATCCCCCTGCCCATCGCCATCGAGCTTCTGAAGCCGATGCTGGAGGACCCCGCAGTCCTGAAGGTCGCCCAGAACGCCAAGTACGACCTGGCCGTCCTGTCGCGCTATGGCGTGCGCGTGGCGCCGGTCGAGGACACCATGCTGATCTCCTATGTGCTGGAGGCGGGCCTGCACGGCCACGGCATGGACGAGCTGTCGCGCCTGTGGCTCGGCCACGAGCCCATCCCGTTCAAGCAGGTGGCCGGGACCGGCAAGGGGCAGAAGAGCTTCAAGAAGGTCGCCCTGAAGGAGGCCACCTGTTACGCCGCCGAAGACGCCGACGTGACCCTGCGGCTCTATCAGGTGCTGAAGCCCAGGCTCGCGCCTGCGGGCCTGTCCACCGTCTATGAGACGCTGGAGCGTCCGCTGGCGGCCGTGCTGGCCGACATGGAGGTGGCCGGCATCGCCGTCGACCCCGAGCACCTGCGAAGGCTCTCCAACGACTTCTCCCTGCGGATGGCCGAGTTCGAGGCCAAGGCCCACGACCTGGCCGGCCGGCCGTTCAATCTGGGCTCGCCCAAGCAGGTGGGCGAGATCCTGTACCAGGAGATGGGCCTGGCGCCGAAGCGGACCACGGCGTCCGGCGCCTCGTCCACCGACGCCTCGGTGCTGGAGGAACTCGCCCTGCAGGGCCACGAGTTGCCGCGCGTGCTGCTCGACTGGCGCCAGCTGTCGAAGCTGAAGGGCACCTATACAGACGCGCTTGTCTCGGCCATCGCGCCGGAGACCCGCCGCGTCCACACCTCGTTCGCGCTGGCGGCCACCACGACGGGGCGGCTGTCGTCGTCCGACCCCAATCTGCAGAACATCCCGATCCGCACCGAAGAGGGCCGCAAGATCCGCAAGGCCTTCGTGGCCGAGCCCGGCCATGTCCTGATCAGCGCCGACTACAGCCAGATCGAGCTGCGCATCCTGGCCCATATGGGCGACATTCCGCAGTTGAAGCGCGCCTTCCAGGACGGGCTCGACATCCACGCCATGACGGCGTCCGAGATGTTCAGCGTGCCCATTGAGGGCATGCCGGCCGAGACGCGCAGGCGCGCCAAGGCGATAAATTTCGGCATCGTCTATGGCATCTCGGCCTTTGGCCTGGCCAACCAGCTGTCGATCCCGCAGGACGAGGCCGGGGCCTATATCCGCACCTATTTCGAACGCTTCCCCGGCATCCGCGACTATATGGACGCCGAAAAGGCCAAGGTGCGGTCCCAGGGCTTCGTCACCACCCTGTTTGGCCGCAAGGTGAACATCCCCGAGGTCGGCGCGAAAGCCGCCGGCATGCGCGCCTTCGCCGACCGCGCGGCCATCAATGCGCCGATCCAGGGCACGGCCGCCGACGTGATCCGCCGGGCCATGATCCGCATGCCGGGCGCTCTGGCCGCTGAGGGGCTTTCCACCCGCATGCTGCTGCAGGTGCACGACGAACTGGTCTTCGAAGCCCCCGAGGCCGAGGCCGAAGCCGCCATCGCCGTCATCAAGCGCGTGATGGAGACCGCGTCCGAACCCGCCGTCGCCTTCTCCGTGCCCCTGGTGGTGGAGGCCCGCGCCGCGGCCAACTGGGACGACGCCCACTAGGTTCAGGTCGCCCCGGAACCTCGGCTGTCGCGGGCACGTTCCGGCCCGGCATGGCCAGAGCTTCCGAACACGACGCCGAGACCGCCCTTCGCCAGACCCTGCGCTGGCTGGGCGCCGCCCCGCTTGGCGCCCTGGCGCAACTGGCCTGCCGGTTCGGCTACGCCGCCCGGGGCTTTGTCTATCTGAGCGTCGGCGCTATCGCGGTGCTGGCGGCCCTGGACCGCGTGCCCAGGGCCGAGGGGTCGGTGGGCGCCGTCGAGGCCTGGGCCCAGTGGCCCGCGGGCGCCGTCCTGCTCTGGATCATAGGCCTGGGGCTCTATGGCTTTTCCGGCTGGCGGGTGTTGCAGTCGGTGTTCGACGCCGACCGCCAGGGGACCAGCCTCAAGGCCCTGGCCACCCGCGCCGGCCAGGGGGTCAGCGCCGTGGTCTATGGAGTGCTGGGTTTTTCGGTGTTCGGCGCGCTGGACGTGCTGGAGGACCTGGGCGAGCCCGACGACCGCGACGGCGAGCGGGCCGCGGTGGAGCAGACGCTGGGCTTTCCGGGCGGCGAGTGGCTGATCATCGGGGTCGGCGGCTTCATCCTGGCCGCCGGCATCGCCAATCTGGTCAAGGCCGTGCGCGGGGGCCTGTGCAAGAAGCTGGTCTGCGAGGGCACCGTCGCGCGGCTGGCCGACCCCCTGGGCCGGCTGGGCTACGGGGCCCGGGGCGTCGCCTTCGTCGTGGCCGGGGTGATGATGGGCCGGGCCGGCCTGCACGCCAACGCCTCGGAAGCCGCCGGCATGTCCGAAGCGCTGCAGGCCATGGAGAGCGCCCCCTATGGGAACGCCGTCATGATCCTGATCGCGCTGGGCCTGGCCTGTTTCGGCGCCTTCGCCCTGATGGAGGCCCGCTACCGCACCATCCCCGCCGGCGATGTGGTGGACGACTAGGGCCTCAGAACGGTAGCCGCCCGGACGCCCTGGTGTTGTAGAGACTCTGGGGTGTGAGGAAGGGCGCGGCAGACGTCGCGATGGCGTCCTTGATATTCATATATGACCCGTACATGAGCTTACCCCCCGCGTGGCCAAGCTGCCCGCCCACATAGGCGGAAGCCGCGCCGCCTGCAGGCACAAGGGCCGTCGCCGCGCCGGCGCCCAGGAGCGCCGTGGCGAACGGGCCAAAGTTCTTCACGACGGCCTCGTCCCGAGGCATCCCCGCCGAAAGATCGGCCCGATACCCCTCAGTCGCCGCCACCATGTCAAAGGCTGCGCCCAGGGGCCCCAATCCCCTCAACTTGGGCGACGGGAACCGGGAGGTTCTCCGGTGATGATCATCCATGATCTCCCATGCCGTCACACCGTCGCTGGCCTGTTGTGCGATCTGTTTCGTGCGACTGGAATTTTCGCGCTCAGCGCGGAAGGCTTGTCCGAATTCCATTAGGCCAAAGCTCCACTCGAAGACGTGACGGACTCTCGCCGCCCGTCCCCAAGATAAACCCGGCCTCGGAATTATCCGAACAAAAGAAGAACAAATGTGGCTAGGCCGCCGCGCGGTTGATCCGCGCCTGGATGAACCTCTGGCCCTCATCGTCCAGCCGAACGGCGGTCAGCACGCCGGTGGCGTAGGCGCCGGTGTCGAGGCCCAGCCGGTGCGGCGTCACCTGCGGCTCCTCCATCGGCGTATGGCCGTGCACGATGACCTTGCCGAAGGGACCCGTGGCCTGAAGGAACTCGCCGCGGATCCACAGCAGGTCGCGCTCCTCCTGGTGGGCCAGGGCGACGCCGGGCCGCACGCCGGCATGGACGAAGGCGTAGTCCCCCACCTCGGTCATCAGGTCCAGGCGGCGGTAGAAGTCCAGATGCGCGGCCGGCAGGGTGGCGGCGAAGGCCTGGGCGGCCTCTGCCCAGGCCACCGGATCTGTGCGGGTGGCCGGGGGCCGGACGCCATAGGAGGCCAGCGTCGCCGAACCGCCATGCTCGGCCCAGGTGGAGCCGAAGCCTGGCTCGTCCAGGAACCGCAACAGGGCTTCCTCGTGGTTGCCCTTCAGGGCGCGGACCTCGAACTGGTTTTCGTCGCGGAGACGCAGGACCGTCTCCACCACGCGGGCCGAGCCTGGGCCGCGGTCCACATAGTCGCCCAGGAAGATCACCAGGGGCTGGGCCGGCGGCGGGGCTGCGGCCACATCGCGGCCGATCTCGCGCACCAGGGCGTCCAGCAGGTCGTCACGACCGTGCACATCGCCGATGGCATAGACCCGCCGACCCTGGGTTGAGGGCGGCGCCGCGCGATCCTTCTTGCCGAAAAGCCGTGAAAACAAACGCTTCCAACCCGATCTCTGTGGTGCCCGTACATAGTGGGGCGCGGAATTGACGCAAGGCAAGCTCAGCCGTGGGTCCAGCTATACTAGCTATAGAGTAACGAAATCATCCCCGAGGACACCAGCACCACCAGTGTGCTGAGCGCTGCGCCCACGCGGGCATAGTCGCCGAACTTGTAGCCCCCCGGCGCCATGACCAGCAGGTTGTTCTGGTGGCCGATCGGCGTGAGGAAGTCCGAAGAGGCCGCGATCAGCACCGCCAGCAGCATGGCGTCCGGCGGGAAGCCCAGCTGGCGGGCCATGCCGATGGCCACCGGCCCCATGATGACGGCCGTGGCCACATTGTTGAGGAACAGCGACAGGACGATGGTCACCACCGACACCGCCGCGGCGGCGGCGAACAGGGGCATGCCGCCCAGGCCTGTGCCGAGCCAGTCGGCGACGATGGCCGCTGCGCCGCTGGTCTGGAAGCTCTGGCCCACCGGGATCATGGCCGCCAGCAGGACGATGGCTGGCCAGTCGATGGACGAATAGATCTCGCCCGAGGGCAGGAATTTCAGGGCCGCGAGGCCCGCGGCGGCGGCGGCGAAGGTGAGCGCCGTGGGCAGGCCAAAGCCCACCGCGGCGATGACGGCGGCCGCGTAGATGGCGAGTGCGAGCGCCGCGCGCCTCGGCTGCACCGCCACGGCGGACTTGCGGTCCAGCTCCAGCAGGCGGCCATAGCGCAGATAGGCCTCCAGCCGCTCGGCGGGGCCATGGACCACCAGCTGGTCGCCGGCCCGGATCTCCATGGCGCCCAGGGAGCCCTCGGCGCCGGCGGCCCGGGGACCAGCGGCGACCACGCGAAGCTCCTGGTCGGTCTCGGCGGCGATGGTGTCGTAGGGCCGGCGGATCAGGGGCGAGCCGTGGGCGACGGCCACCCGGGAGGTGACGGCGTCGGCGGCGCTCGACCGCTCCACCGCCAGGCTGCCGCCCACCTTGTTGGCCAGCTCCCAGGGATCGAGGGGCGAGACCACCAGGATGCGGTCGGTGGGCGCCAGGCGGTCGATCTTGTCGAGCTTGATCCGCCGATGGCGGCGGATGATGGCCAGGACGTGGCCGCCAGAGGCCTTGATCTCGGCGAACAGGGCTTCGTAGTCGATCTCCTGGGCCTTGCCGTCCTCGTCGGTCTCCGGCTTGGGCGGGATCAGTTCGAAGACGTTGCGACCGCCGCCGGCCGCCTCCTCGCCCTGACGGCGCGGGGTGAGCCGCCAGCCGATCAGGCAGAGATAGACCAGGCCCACGCCCGCCACCGTGACGCCTAAGGGCGACATGGCGAAGAAGCCGAAGGGCTCCCCCAGCTCCTCCCGCCGGATCGACGACAGGATCAGATTGGCCGGCGTGCCGATCAGGGTGGTCATGCCCCCCAGGATCGTGGCGAAGGCGAGCGGCATCAGGCCCGCGGCGGCCGGCAGGCGGGCGGCGCGGCACACGCTGGCCACCACCGGCATGGTGATGGCCAGGGCGGCGATATTGTTCATGAAGGCCGACAGGGCCGCGGCCGTCAGCAGCAGGATGGACAGCTGCAGCGGAAACGGCATGCGCAGGGCCGCCAGCTTCTCGGTGGCGGCGGCGGCCACCCCGGTCAGTTCGATGGCGCGGCCGATGATCAGCACCGCAGCCACCACCACCACGGCGGGGTCGGAAAACCCCTGCAGAGCCTGGTCTGGCGTCACCAGCCCCAGGATCAGGCAGGCGCCCAGGGCGGTCACCGCCACAAGGTCGTGGCGCACCTTGTCCCAGGCGAACAGGGTCAGGGCCAGGATCAGGACCAGGCCAGCGAGAAGGGCGTCGCTCACGCGTCAGGCTCCGCGTCCGGGGCGGTGGGGGGCTCGGCCGCGAGGCCCGGCGCGCCCAGGGGCCGCACCCTGGCGAACCACAGGCTCGAGGGGTCTTGCGGCGGGGCGGTGGGCGCCTCGCCTCGAATTTCGATGTCGCGCACGCCCAGGGCCTCCAGCCGATCGGCCACGGTTTGCGCACGGGCCTGCGCCACGCGGAGATCGCGGGGCCTGGGCCCCCGAGGTCCGGGGCTGGCCGACCCAACGACTTCGGCCCCCTGAACGTTCCACCTTTGGAAGGCCCAGGCGATCATCGCCACCTGGCGCTCGCCGGCCGGACCGAGATCGCTGCGGCCTTCGGCGAATTCCACCACCGGCAGATCCAGGAAGGGCGGGGTCAGCTCCAGCTCCACCTCGGGCAGGAATCGCTGGGCGGCCGCCTCCAGCGCGGCGTAGTCGTCCAGCGTCGCGGGGCGATTGAGCTGCACCGCCGCATTGAGCCGGCCGGCGGAGGGCGTGCTGATCGCGCCGACGGTTCCGACCCCCGCCAGCATGTCGCGCAGCTTCTGTTCGGGCGTGGTGCGCAGGGGACGCGAGGTCGCCAGGGCGCGATTGGCCAGGGCGCCGCCGCTGGGATCGGCCTGCGGCAGACCATCGGCGGTCAGAATCTGTTCGATCTGCACATCCGGGGTTCCGCCAAGGGCCTGGGCCACCAGACGCTCGGCCTGGGCCTGGAAGCGGCCGGTCACCACGACGGCCCGGACCTGCTCGACGCCCGCCCCGCCGGCGCGGACCTGCAGGTCGGTGATGTGCTGATCCCCGGTCTCGAAGACGCCCAGGATCGCCCCGCGCACCCGGGCGGTCTCGCGGGCCTCGATGACGATGTCGCGCAGGGAGACGGCAAGCGGCATGGACAGCAGCAGCAGCGTCGCCACCAGGGCCATCTCCTCCCAGCGACGGCGGCGACGCACGACCGGCTGGAACCCGTAGCGGCGGGCGACCATGAAGACCGCGCCCAGGATGGCCACCACATTGGTGAGGAACAACAGAGACGCGCCGCCGGCCATGTTCCAGGCGCCCGTGGCCAAGCCATAGCCGACCACCGCCAGCGGCGGCATCAAGGCCGTGGCGATGGCCACGCCAGCCACGACGCCCGGCCGCTTGGTGATCAGGACATAGGCGCCGACGATGCCCGACAGGATGGCCACCACCAGGTCCAGAAGGGTCGGCCGGGTCCGCGCCAGGATTTCCGGCGTCACATCCTTCAGCGGCGAGGCCCAGACGATGAGGGCCGAAGCCGCCACCGAGACCACGGCCCCGAGCGCCAGGGCCACCGCGGCGCGCTCGAAAGCGCGGGCGTCCAGCCGCGCCACCCCCATGCCCATGCCCATGATCGGCCCCATGAGCGGTGAGATCAGCATCGCCCCGATGACCACGGCGGCCGACGACTGCAGCAGGCCGAGCGCCGCGATGCCGCAGGAGCAGAACAACAGGGCGAAATAGCCGCTGGAAATCCGCGCGCCCTCGGCGATCTCCGCCTCGATCTGCAGGCGTTCGGCCTCGGTGTGGGGGGCGGCGCGGTTGTCCAAGGCCGCGCGGAGGCGCGTCAGGCCAAGGCGGACAAGCGCGCGCAGGCGCAGAGGAAGCGGCGCAAGGGACGGCATAAGCGCCCCTTTAGCGGATCGGATGAGGGCCTGTCTCGCAGACAGAGGACCCCAGGGGGTCAAACTCACGAAGGCGATCCGTATGGATCGCCCGGCCCTGACATTGGTCCGTCAGGGTTTTGAAGTCGTCGCCGGCGGCTAGAGCCTGTCCGGCGACGCCTCAATGGTCCGGATGCATGTCTTTAAAAGACAAAGGCGAGGATAGCGCCGACAACGACAACGAGACCGACAATATAGATGATCTGGTTCATGACTTCTCTCCACAGATTGCGTCTGCGGTGGAGAACGCCATGCCTGGGCTAGGGTTCCGAAGCCCGGCGCCCGGTTTGGCGTTGGACGGCCAGAAACGGCGCAGGCGGTCACATGCTTGGGGAAGTCCTGGTGGAGCCGAGCGGAATCGAACCGCTGACCTCCTCATTGCGAACGAGGCGCTCTACCAACTGAGCTACGGCCCCCAGGAAGGCGCGGAGTTAGGCGTGCGCAGGATTTCTGTCAAGCGGCTCAAGGGGCGGCCAGAGGACGCGGCGCAAGCGCATATGACCGACGCCGCCTTGTCACGGGCGAGGCCCGCCAGCTAGAACCGGGGCCTAAGACAGATCGGGACCCCATGGCCGCCATTCTTCAATTCATCTTCTTCATCATTGGGGCGATCCTCCAGCTCCTGATCTATGCGATCATCATCAACGCCATCCTGTCGTGGCTGGTGGCCTTTGACGTGATCAATCTGCGCAACCGGTTCGTCTACAATGTCGCGCGGGCCCTGGAGGCGATCACCGCTCCGGTGATGCGCCCGGTGCAGCGGATCATCCCGCCGCTGGGCGGCGTGGATATCAGCCCGATCATCGTCATTCTCGTGCTGATCGGCATCAAGGACATCCTGCTGCCGGCCCTCTATCGCGCCCTGGTCACCCCGGTCATCTAAGCCCGAGGGACCGCCATGCGCATGGCCGTGCGGCTGACCCCCAAGGGCGGGCGCGACGCCCTCCAGGGCTGGGGTCAGGACGGTGAGGGACGGCCCTATCTGAAGGTTCGGGTGTCGGCGCCGCCGGTGGACGGGGCGGCCAACGCCGCCCTGCTGGCCTTTCTGGCCAAGACCCTGCGACGCCCGCGCTCCAGCCTGAGGATCGTGTCCGGCGAGACGGCGCGGCTGAAGCTGGTCGAAATCGACGATCTGAGCGATGAAGAGGCCGCCCGCGCCTTCGGATCGCCACCATGAGGCTGTCCAGCTATCGCGGCCTTCGGAGACCATCGATGTTCAAGTCCCTGCGCCTTCTCGCGCCCCTGGCCCTCGCCCTGACGCTCAGCGCCTGCGCCGGCGGCGCCCAGCGCCTGGATGCGGCCGGCGACGTCCACGCCCTGCTCACCGCCATCCGCGACGGCGACCAGGCCGCCTTTGACCGCCACGTGGACCGCCAGGCCCTGCGTCGCCAGATCGAGGCCCGCATCGCCGCCGAGGTCAGCCGCTCCGGAGGCGGCGGCGATCTGGGGGCCCTGGGCGCCCTGCTCGGCCCCGCCATCGCGCAGGCCGCCAGCGAGCAGCTGGTCCAGCCCCAGGTGTTTCGCGGGGTGGCCGAGTATTACGGCTATGACGCGGCCCAGCCCCTGCCCGGCCGGGTGGCCATCGCCGGGTCCCTCAAGGCCCTGGACGACGGCCGCGTCTGTGCGACGCGGGAGAAGGACGGCCCCTGCCTGCTGATCTTCACCCAGACCGAAGGGGTCTGGCGCCTGTCGGGGTTCGAGGGCGACATCGACATGCTGCGCCGCTGAGCTAGTCTCGATCCTCCGGAGCGGGGGAGGGCGACATGGCGACGGATCTGGACGGCTTCGAGCGGTTCGCCTTCGACGATGGCCGCTGGACCCGTGACGTCTACCGCCGCGGAAGCGGCCCGGCCGTGATCGTCATTCACGAAATGCCCGGTCTGCATCCCCTGGTCCTGACCTTCGCCCAGCGGCTGGCCGCATCGGGGATGAGCGTCTGGTGCCCGAGCCTGTTCGGGGAGCCCGGCAAGCCGGTGAGCCGGCCCTATCTGGCGGCCGAGGCCCTGAAGGCCATCTGCGTGCGCCGCGAGTTCCACGTCTGGGCCACCGACAAATCCAGCCCCATCGTCGACTGGCTGCGCGCCCTGGCCCGCCAGGCCCACGCCGAATGCGGCGGCAAGGGGGTCGGCGCGGTGGGCATGTGCTTCACCGGCGGCTTTGCGCTGGCCATGATGACCGAGCCCGCCGTGGTGGCGCCGGTCCTGGCCCAGCCGTCCCTGCCCCTGACCGCCGGATCGAAGCGACGGGCGGCCGCCATCGGGGTCAGCCCGGCCGAGATCGCCTGTGCGAAGGGACGGTTCGAGGCCGAGGACCTGTCGATGATCGGTCTGCGGTTCAAGGGCGACCAGCTGGTGGGCCAGGCCCGCTTCGACCGCTACCGGGCCGAGTTCGGCGACCGCTTCGAGGCTATCGAGCCGGAGGACGCCGACGCCGCCCCCTCGCCCATCGCCCCGCACTCGACGCTGACCCTGCATCTGGCGCCCGATGGGCCGACCAAGGCGGCCGAGGCCCGGGTGATCGACTTCTTCCGCCAGCGCACAGGGGCGTGAGCGCCCTGGCGGGGCCTGCGAGCTGGGCCTAGACTTCGCGAGGCGCGGCCCCTAGAAGCGCGCCCTTCCCTGCGCCAGGCGTTCGACCCGCCGGCCAGGCCAGACCTTGCGAGAGCCTCGCCATGAAACGCCGTCCCTCCTCCTCCCGCACCCCGGGCGCCCGCCCCGCCCTTCGCGGTCCCAGCCAGCGCCAGCTGCGCGCCGGCGAGCTGGTCCGCCACGCCTTGGTGGAGATCATGCGGGAAGAAGACCTGGACGATCCCGCCCTGTCCGGCGCGCCGGTGACCATTACCGAAGTCCGGGTGAGCCCGGACCTGCGCCATGCCGTCTGCTTCATCCAGCCCCTGGGCGGCGAGAACGCGCCCGAGGTGGTGGCGGCCATGAACCGGGCCTCGAAATTCTTCCGCGGGCGCCTGGGCCGGATGATCGACCTGCGCGCCACGCCGGAGCTGAAGTTCCTGCACGACGAGACCTTCGACGCCGCCGAGCATATGAGCCGGCTGTTCGAGGATCCCAAGGTCCGCCAGGACCTCGAAGCGCCCGAAGAGGACTGACCCATGGGCCGTCGGCGCAAGGGGGAGGCCGTCTCCGGATGGGTCTGCCTGGACAAGCCCTATGACCTGACCTCCACCCAGGCGGTGGGCAAGGTGCGCAGGATCTTCAACGCCCAGAAGGCCGGCCACGCCGGCACCCTCGATCCCCTGGCCACCGGCGTCCTGCCCCTGGCGCTGGGCGAGGCCACCAAGACGGTCGCCTATATGGTCGAGGCCGATAAGGGCTATCGCTTCACCATCGCCTGGGGCGCGTCCACCACCACGCTAGACCGGGAAGGCGAGATCATCGCCCGCTCCGACGTCCGCCCGACGCCCGACCAGGTCAAGGCGGTGCTGCACGAATTCGAGGGCGAGATCATGCAGGTCCCGCCCATCTACTCCGCCATCAAGGTGGACGGCGAGCGCGCCTATGACCTGGCCCGGGCCGGCGAAGAGGTGGAGCTCAAGGCCCGGCCGATCCTGATCCACGGCCTGGCGGTGGGCGAGGCGAGCGACGCCGACCATATCGAGCTGATCATGGACTGCGGCAAGGGCGCCTATGTCCGTTCGGTGGTCCGCGATCTGGCGGCGCGGCTGGGCGCCGAGGCCCATGTCAGCGCCCTGCGCCGCACCCGGGTGGGGGCCTTCACCGAGGCCCGGGCGATCGGGCTGGATTTACTTGAGGAATTGGGGCATAAGGCCCGGCAGTCGGAGGCATTGCTTCCGGTCGAGACCGCGCTGGACGACATCCCGGCGTTGGCCGTGACCGACGAAGACGCTTTC
>NZ_JAUXVZ010000035.1 GCF_030680185.1 Phenylobacterium sp. | reverse complement strand
AAGTCCCGACGCGCCCCTGCGCGCGACAAGTTCAACCCGGCCGCCCCGCCGCAGCTGCCGGCGGCGAGCGCCCTGGCCATGGCCGCGGCCTGCGCCGCCGTGGGCGCGCCGACGCCGCCGCAGATCCTGGCGCAGGTCGAGGCCGCCGGCGGCCAGGCCGTCCAGGCCGCCCCGTCCGAACAAGCGGCGCCCGCCGCATCCCCCGAAACCCCGCCGAGCGCCCCTGCGGCCTCGGAAGCCACGGAGGCCTGACATGGCCGATCGCAAGCTGCTCCTGATCAAGACCGAAGACACCTATGGCGACGACGCCGGGGCCGCTGCGGCCAATACCGTCTGGGCCGAAGAGGTCGCCTATCGCCCCATGGGCGAGGTGGTCTCCGGCACGCCGGCCAAGCCTGGCCTCGGGGCCACCCGCGGCTTCGTCTATGGCGAGCATGGCGAGCTGACCTTCTCGGTTCCCCTGGGCGGCGCGGCCGAGGCCGGTGTGGCTCCCAAGTGGGGCATGCTGCTCAAGGCGTGCGGCTATGCCGAGACCATCGTCGCCGACACCTCGGTGACCTACGCCCTGGCGGCGGCCCCGTCGCTCAGCCCCTCTGACTCAATCGTCTGGCGGGAAGGCCGCCGCCTGCACAAGCTGGTGGGCGCCCGGGGCCGCGTCGGCTTCAGCTTCGAGGAGGGCCAACGCCCGCGCATGAATGTGACTATGCGCGGCCTGTTGATCCCGGTGGCCGATGGCGCGGTGCTGGCCCCGGCCGACGCCAACTTCGCCGGCTGGCTCGATGTCGGCCCCGTCTCGCAAGGCCGCACCACCTTCTCGATCGGCGGCGCCCAGCCGCCCCTGCGCAGCCTCACGCTGGAGCAGAGCGACAACCTGGTGTTCAGCGATCGACCCAACCAGAAGTCTGTCGAGCTGGTAGGCGAGCGCAGCTTCACCGGCCGGCTGCGGGTGGGTTCGCTGCTGCCCAGCGTGCTGAACTTCGAGGCCCTTCGCCTGGCCAACACGCTCTCGAACCTGGCGCTCGTCCACAACAACGTCGCCGGCCAGATCCTGACCCTGAACGTCAAGGCCGAGAACGGCATGCCGACCTATTCGGACGATCGGGGCCTGGACGTCACCGAGGTCGATCTGATGCCCAAGCCGTCGGGCCTGGCCGTCGATGATGAGGTCTCTCTGGTCCTGACCTGAGGCCCGCCGCCTCGCCCAGTTCGGGGCGCGCGGGGCCTTACGCTCCGCGCGCTCTTTGCCCGCCAACCTCAAGCCCCGCAGGGAGACCATGATCCATGGGTGCGAAATTCGATTTCAAGAGCCTCGGGCAGCCGCTCGAGGTGGACTGGCCTGTGGTCGTGAAGACACCGCAGGACGGTGGGACCTTCGAGGAAGCCACCTTCACCGGCCGCTTCCGGATTCTCGGCAAGGCCGAGGTCGAGGCGATGATGGAGGAACTCAACGGAGGCCTGGTCAAAGACCCCTACGCCTGGATCAACGCCTACTGGATCGGCCTGGGCAAGGACGAGTCCGAAACCCTCACCGCCGAGATGCGGGAAGAGATGCTCAGCCGCAACTATATCCGCGAGGGCATCATCGCGGCCTACCAGGCCTGCGCCAGGACCGCGCCGACAAAAAACTGAGCGAGGCGGCCCGGTTGATCGCCACCGGCCGCCGGGCCGCCGCGGAGCTGACCCCCGAAGAGGTTGAGGACTTCGACGCCGACCTCGAAGCCTTCGGCGTCACGCTGGACCAGCGCGCCCTGGCGAGGGCGGAGTTCTCCGCCATGGCCGCGCCGGAAGAGCCCTTCGTGATCTTCCCGGCCAATGTGCTGGCGGTGCGGTTGTTCATGGCGCTGGCCACCCAGTGGCGCATCACCAGCCTCTCGACCATGAGCAGCGCCCAACTGATCCAGACCGGCCTGGACTACCAGGTGGTCGAGACCACGGCCCGGCTGTCGGGCCTGGGCGAGATCGCCCCTGACGACTTCGGCCGCCTGCAGATCATGGAGGCCGAAGCCCTGGCGGCCTGGCGCGAAGACCGGGCGGCGCGGCGATGAGCGAGCTGCGCGCCCGCCTCCGGATCGATGGCGACGCCCGCGGCGCGGTGCAGGCGGCGCAGGCGGCCGATCGCGCCCTCGAGGGCGTGGGCGCCAAGGGCCGCGTCGCGCAAGGGGGGCTGAATAGCGCGGCCTCCGGCGCCGATCAGTTCGGACGATCGGCCGGCGGCGCCCGCACGGCGGCGACCGGCCTGGCCACGGCGCTGGCCGCCGTGGGCTTCCGCGAGATCGCTCAGAACATGACCGACGCGGCGCTTAAGGCCCAGGGCTTCCAGACCGGCCTGTCGGCCGTCGCCGGTGGCGCGTCCGGGGCTGCGGCCGAGACCGGATTCCTGCGGGTGGAATCGGAACGTCTGGGCCTGGTGGTCAACGACCAAGTCGGGCGCTTCATGTCCCTGGCCGGGGCCACGAACGGCACGGCCCTGGCCGGCGAGGAGACCCGCGAGATCTGGCTGGGCCTGGTGGAAGCCGGGGTGGCGCTGAACCGTTCGGCCGAGCAGCAAGGTCGCGCCATGGAGGCGGTCAGCCAGATCGCGTCCAAGGGCGTGGTGGCCATGGAAGAGGTCCGCGGCCAGCTGGCCGAGGCTATCCCCGGCGCGACCCAGATCGCCGCCCGGGCCATGGGCATGACCTCGGGCGCCTTCATCGAGCTGGTGTCGTCAGGCAAGCTGCTGGCCGAGGACTTTCTGCCGAAGTTCGCGCAGCAGCTGCGCAGCGAGTTCGGGCCGGCGATCGACGCCCAGATGATCACGCCGCTCGGCCAGGCGCGTCGGGAAATGGCCGCGACGGCCACTGGCATTTTCGACCTCAACGCGGCCGCCGGCGAGGGCTTCCTCTCGGCCGCCGTCGAGGGCATGGCCGCCTTCAACGACGAGATCCAGGACCCGGAGACGCTGGAAGCCGCCCGCGCGCTGGGCGAGACCATGGGCGCGGCCTTCGGCACGGCCGCAGAGGCCGCCGCCTTCCTGGTGGACCATATCGAGCTGGTCGGCGCGGCCGCCGGCGCCCTGACCACAGTGGCCCTGGCCCGGTACCTGGCGGGGGTCACCACCGGCGCCCTGGCCAGCGTCGGCGCCCTGCGCGCCAAGGCCCTGGCCACCCAGGCCGCTGCGGCGGCGAATGTCGCGGCCATCCAGGCGGAAATCAGCGCCTCGGCCGCCATGGTGGCCAGCACGACCCAGACCCAGCGCCTGGCGGCGGCGAAACTGGAGCTGGCCGCCGCCAACCACGCCGCCGCGCCGGCTATCCTGGGGATGAAGTCGGCCGCCAGTGGGCTTCTGGGGCTGCTGGGAGGGCCGTGGGGCGTCGCCTTCGCCGCAGCCGGCGGCGCGGTCTGGCTGCTGACCGACCACCTGGCCAAGGCGCGAAGCGAGGGGTTGGCCTTCGAGGAACGTTCGAGGCAGATCGCCCAGGCCCTGGCCGAGGCCGAAGCGGCCGGCGTCAGTGCGGCGGACGCCATGGCGGGTCTGGCGACCGAAGCCGGCCAGGCGGTCAAGCCGTCCGACGATCTGGCCTATTCCCTGGCCGGCCTCGGGGACAAGTTCGCCTATGTGGCGGCCCAGGCGAAGACCGCTCAGGTCAACACGCTGCTGGCCCGCCACGCCATGGCTCAGGCCGACGTGGCCGACCTCGAGAAGGAGGCCGAGCGCACCCGCAGCCGGTCCATGAGCCTGCTGGCCGCCAGCGCTGGCGAGGCTGGCCTGCCGGCGGACATCGCCGCGGAAGCCCGCGCCTCCATGGTGGATGATCCGGCCGTGGCGGCCCTGGACGCCAAGCTGGCCCAGCGACGGGATGAAGCGGCTCGATTGGCCGCGGCGGCTCAGGGGGCCATGGCGACGCCGGCGGCGGCCTTTGCGACCGCCGAAGCCCATAGCACGGTCGCCCAGGCGGCCGATGATCGGGCGAAGAAGACCGACGCCGCCCGCGAGGCCGAACGCCGCCTGGCGCGGGCGCAAGACCTGACCCAGCGCATGACATTGGACATCCAGCTGCTGCAGGAACGGGCGGTCGCGGCCGTCCAGGGCGAGGCGGCCCTGGAAGCCCTGGCCGTGCGCGAGGCCGGCCTGAACGTGCTGCGCGACCTGGGCGTCGTCAGCCTGGGCGAGCTGACCGGCGCCGAGCGGGAGGCCGCCGCCGCCGCCATCGCCGCGGCCGAGGCCCGGGAGCGGGAAGCCATCGCCACCGACAAGGTGGTGCGAGTCGCCGGCGCCACCCGGGATCTAGACCGTCGCATCGCCGCCGAACGGGCGCGCACCGCGGCCATCGAGGGCGGCATCGGCGCCATGCTGGCCTGGGAGAAGGAAGAATTCGTCCGCCAGGTGCTGGAGCGCGAAGGCGCCACCCTGACGGCCGAGCAGATCGCCCTGCTGCGGGAGAAGGCCGAGCTGCTCTACGACACCCAGGTGCTGGGTGACCTAGCGGCGGCCAATGATGAGCGCCAGCGCGAGCTGGACCTGGCGCGGATGACCAACCGTGAACGGGAGATCGAGCAGCGGGCGCTGGAAATCCGCCGCCGCAACCAGATCGAATTCAATGGCCTCACCGAGGATGAAGCCCAGCTGCGCGCAAAGATCCTCGCGCTTCGAGAACTCGAAGAGGATGAGGCAGCCAGGGCCATCGGCTCGCTGCGGGAGGGCCTTAGGCAGGCCTTCATCGAGTCGGGCGAACTCGGCTTCGACCAGGTGGCCGACTATGCCGAGCGACGCCTACGCGAGGCGGTCTTCGACGCTCTCCTGGCTGAGCCGATCAAGGTAATGATCGAGGCAGTGGTGGGGGAGGTCACCGGCCTGTCGCAGGCGATCGGCGGCCTCAAGGGCTCCAAGCTAGGCCTTCTGCTCGGCAACACCATGATCGGCCAATCCCTTGGCTCCGCCATCGGCCAGTCCATGGGGCTCGGCAGCGGCAACCAGAACCTAGACCTCGGGCTCTCCACGGCGGGCGCGATGGCGGGCAGCGCTGTCGCCGGCAGCATGGCGGGCGGCTGGCTTGGCGCGGGCGCCGCCAACCTCGCAACCTCACTCGGGGCCAGCACGGCGATGGCCGCCGGCGTCGGCTCGCTGATGATGAGCGCGGCCGTGCTCGGGCCGCTGGGCGCCATCGCCGGCCTGGCCCTGGGCTCGCTCTTCAAGGACGATAAGCGGCCCTATGCCCGGGCCGACATCGGCGTGGTGAACGGCCAGTTTGCGGTGACCGGCGGCCAGGAGCTGGACAACGGCCCGCTGTCGGAGATGAGCCAGGCGGCCGGGGCGATCAGCCAGAGCCTCAATGCGGCGGCCGAGCTCTTCAAGCTGGACCTGACCAAGTTCGATGGCCCGACCTCGATCGGCTACGTCCAGGGCAAGAATACGGGCGCGCTGGGCCAAGGCTATTTCGGCGGCGACGGCGGCGGCTTCAGCACCGGCGCCCAGTTCTTTGGCCACCAAGATCCGGAGACCCTGGCGGCCGAGATCGTGCGGGCCACCATCATCCGGGCGATCGAGGCCGGCGCCTCGGACCTGTCCGAGGCTGAGAAGCGGGTCGTTCTTCAGGCGCAGAACCTTGAAGAGGCGGCCAACAAGATCGCGCTCGGCCGCAGCCTGGTCGAGACGATTGACGAAGCCATCCTGCAGATCACCGACCCGGCCGCCTTCGAGCGCAAGAAGGCGCTGGAAGCGATCGAGGAGAGCTACCAGGCGCTGAAGACCCAGGCCGAGGAGCTAGTGGCCGCCGGCCTGGTTTCGGGCGACGTGCTGGGCAAGCTCGAGGATCTGCGCGACCTGCAGATCGACGCAGCCCTGAAACGCCTTGGCGAGGCCGCCGACTCCGCCAGTGACGCCCTGGAGCGCGCAGCGGGCCTGCAGGGCTCGATCCAGACCCGTATCCTCGAGCTGGTCGATCCTCAGGCCGCCCGGGCGAGCAAGGTCGAGGCGGAAATCGCCGCCATGCGCGCCCAGGCTGAGGCGCTGATCGCCGAGGGGGCCATGAGCCCCGATGTCCTTCAGCAGCTTGAAGTCCTGCGCCAGCTCGAACTGGCCAACGCGTTCGGCGAACTCGACGCCGCGCTCGGCCGGACCACGGACGCCTTCGCCCAGCTGCGCCCGCGCCTGCAGCAATGGCTGGACCAGCTGGGCATGTCGGCCTCGGCCGAGCTGTCGCCCCAGGCCCAGCGGGACGAGGCCTTGCGCCAGTACCAGCAGGTGGTCGCCGCCGCCCGCGGCGGGGATGCGGACGCGGCCTCGAACTACACCGCCTATGCCGACCGGCTGCTCTCGGCCGACCGGGACGCGACCCTGTCGGCCCAGGACCGCCTGGCGCTCTACAACCAGGTCCGCGCCGATGGCGAAGCCCTGATGGGCATGAGCGGGGCCGCCGCCGCCAGCGGCCCACGCACCGCCATCGCCGGCATGGAGCAGCTGCAGACGCTGCTGACCCAGATCTCTTTCAACACCGCCCCCCTGGCGCTGAGCGCGGCCAACGACGCGACGGCCCAGCCGGTCAATCTGGTCAACCTGCCGGCCCTGGGCAGCCTCTATGCCGACGCCCTGTCGCCGCAGACTGATCGGCACCTGGCGGCCCTGGCCGAGTTGCGTGGCGCGATCGTCGATGTGCTCGACCGCCATCACGGCGTGCTCACAGCCAATATGCAGGCCCTTCGAGCCGCCGCCGAAGCCTTGCCCGCGGCCCTGGACGAGGGCCTGGCCGGGGTTCAGGCGGCGGTGGGCGGCCTGGTCTCCCAGACCGCCGAGTTGGCGGATGAAACGCGACTGGGCAACGCCCATCTGCGCGCGGTGATGTACCGATGAGCCGCCGCGACGCCATCCTGGTCGAGGCGGACCTGATCTCGGCCGAGGGCCAGGCCCGGACCCTGCGCTTCGCCGATCGGGCGGTGCGGCCGTTCCCGCCGGGCGACAGCCTGAGGGCCAATGCGGCCTGGGATGACCGACTGATCGAGGCGCCCACCCTGCGCCGCGCCCTGTTCGAGGATCTCGCCAGTCTGGCCCCGGGGCTGGGCGTGGGCGTCATGACCCTGGCCAACGGTGACCGTCGCCTTGATCCCTACAGCGCCTATAGCTGGGGCCAGGTGCGCGTCTGGCGCTGGCCGATCGGCGCAGACTTCGCCGCCGCCACGCTGGTGTTCACCGGCGAGGCCTTGCCGCCGGCCTTCGGCCTGTCCTCGACCGCGCCCTCGCGGGTGCGGCTGGGTCTGATCGACGCACGCTCGGAACTGGACCGGCCCGCCCAGAGCCAGACCTATGCGGGGACCAACGGCGAGGCCGGCGTGCTTTATGAGGGCGAGGCCGGCGGCCTGAAGGGCCGCACCAAGCCCCTGGCCTTCGGCGATCTCACCGGCGCCCATCTGCCCAGCGCCCAGGTCAATGCCGGCGCCGGCGTCCACCAGCTCCATGACGGCCCCGTGGCTGGAGACGAGTTGGTCTTCGACCGCGGCGGCCCTGCCGGATACCTGGACGAGGGCGATCTGTCAGGCGGCGCCTTCGACGCCGCGCTGCCGGCGGCGGCGAGCTATGTCACCGACCATGGCCGCGGCCTCCTGAAGCTCAACGGCGAGCCGGTGGGCATGCTGACCTTCGGCCTGAAGGGCGACGCGGCAGGCGGCTATGTGGAGACCGCCGGCCCCATCCTGGCCCGCATTCTGGCGCGCTCCGGCGTGCCCGCCCACCGGATTGGCGACAGCATTACGGGTCTGAGCTCGAACGCCGTCCTTGGCCTCTGGGACGGCCAGGGAGAGAGCGCTGCGACCCTGGCCGCCCTGGTGGCCCGCAGCGCGCTTGCGGCCCTGCTGCCCGATCGGGCCGGCGTCTGGCAGGCGATCAGCTTTGGCCCGCCAGCCGAGGTCGAGGCCCTGACCATTGGCCCCGACCAGGTGGTGGCCATCTCGGCCGACGACTCCGCGCCGCTGCCGGCGGCCGAGGTCAAGGTCGGTTGGGGACGGGTCTACACGACCCTGGACGCCAGCGACCTCGCGCCGTCCCTGCGCAACACGCCCACGGCCGAGGCCTTGGCCCAGGACTATCGCTGGGCGATCGCCATCGACCCCGAGGTGAAGGCCCGCCGGCCGGCCACCTGGCGCTCCGCCGAGGTGATGACCGCCCTGCGCCACGAAGCCGACGCCGAGGCGCTGGCCGCAGCCCTCCTGGCCCTGTTTGGGGCGCGACCCGATGGGCGAGCGCGTCGGCAGTTCCGCGTGGTCCTGGACATCTCCGAGGCCATCCTGGCCACGCCGCTGGGAACGACAGTGCGGCTGGCGCTGCCGGACATGGGCCTGGACGAGCGGATGGTGCTGATCGCCGAGGAGCCGTTCCGGCCGAGCCGCGACCGGATCACCTGGACGGTGTGGGGCTGAGATGGCGCAAACGACAGGGGCTCTAGGCAAGTTCTGCGACACCAACCTGGCCCGCGCCGCCGTCCTCGAGGGCGGGCGCTGGTCGACCGATTTTCCGCTGCCCAACATGCAGACCGAAGAGGCCTTCATCGCCGCTCCGGCGCGGCAGATGGAGGTGGACGATCTCCAGGCCTGCCAGTTCACCGCCGCCCTGACCTCGGCGCGGATTGTCAGCCTGGTGGGAGTGATGTTCCACACGCTCAGCCTGACCGCCCGCTATCGCCTGACCGTGCGTGCGCCCGGCGGGACCTGGGAAGAACCCGTGCTGCAGACCGCCTGGACCGACGTCTATGGCCGGCTGTTCGACTCGGTGTCTCTCGACTGGGAAGCCTCCAACTGGTGGACCGGCCAGATCACCGAGGATGAGATCGACCTCTTCCAGCGCCATCTCTGGATCACCCCGCCGGCGGTCCTGGGCGAGGCGCTGCGGCTTGAGTTCGACGACGTCACCAACCCCGCCGGCTTCTTCGACATCGGCGGCCTGTTCATCGGCTCCACCTGGTCGCCCACCTTCAACTTCAGCCGCGGTCGCTCGCTCTCGCTGATCACCCGCGACCAGATCGAGGAGGGCCCGTCTGGCCGGCTGTTTGGCGAAAGCCGCACCCCGCGCCGCCAGTTGAGCGTGGACTACAGCGGCCTGAGCACGCCCGAGGCCTATCGCTGGTTCGACGCCGGCGCCCGGGCGCGGACCACCGGCCTCGTGATCTTCATGCCCGACAGCGACCACGAGCCCACCCGGGTGCGCGAGACCTTCCCGGCCGTGTTCGAGCGGCCGCCAGCGCCCCGCTTCACCTATGAGCACGCCCATCAGGTGGCGGGCGTCTTCAAGGAAATCCTCGCATGAGCACCCCGCTCGAGCGCCTGGCCGGCGGCTACTACAATTCCGGCCTGATCTCGCCCGCCAATCCCGGCGGCCTGGCCGGCAACGGCCATGTGACCAACTTCCCCGCCGCCCTGGACGATGTGGGCGCGGTGGCCGCCGGCATCGCCGGCGCCGTGAACCTGGTCCTGTCGGTCGAGCCGAACGCTCAGGCCGCACGCGACGCCCGGGACGCGGCGATCGCGGCTGCCGGCGAGGCCGCTGGCTTCGCCGCCTCCATCGATCCGGCCCGCCTCGACCATCTCGACCACCAGTTCGACTTCCTCTTCTGCCTCGCCCAATCCTGAAGGCCGACCCCATGCTGCAGTTCAACAAGATCCCCTATCCGCAGAAGCTGGTGACCCGGTTCGCCGTCTGCACCGCCGCCAAGGTCACCGAGAACGACCTCACCAACGCCGTGCTCCTCTACACGGTCCCGGCCGGCGCGCCGGCCCTGCTGACGCGGTTGATGGCCTCGCCCAATGACGACGTCACGGCCAGCCGCCTGAAGCTCTATGTCTGCAAGGCCGCCGCGCCGACGGTCCCCTACCTGGTCATGCCGGCCCTGATGACCGCCGCCGCGGTCAACGAGACGAGCGCGGTGGCGCCCACCGAGTTCAACATCGACGAAGAGCGCCCCGTCACCCTCGAGGGCGGCGATCTTGTCTATGTGGCCTCCGGCGTCGGCCTGGCCGTCGGCATCGTCTTCCACGGGGTCTTCCAGCTCTTCGAAGTCGTGCCGGCCTGATGCGCGTCATCCCCACATCCCGGCGCACGGGCCGGATCAACCCTGGGCCTCAGGCGGCGGCGCCTGTCCCGCGCCTCCTGGCGCGGCAGTGGTGGTTTGGCGGACCGGCGAACGAAGCCGTCGATCTTACCTACACGCCGCCCATTCCGCCGGGCTCCAGGTGGTGTGACGTGCGCGCGATCGGGCCGGGCGGCCCAGCGCGGCGCCACCCCGATGACAGCTCGATCGCTTGGTATGGCTCGGGTGGCTGCTATGCCCGGAGGCTGTCGCCCGTGCGGCGAGGCCAGTTTCTGCAGCTCTTGCTAGGGGTCCCAAGGGTTCACGGTGACTCAGCGACACCGCAGCCGGCTGCTGCGAGTCTCGATGGGGTGGTGATCTGCCGCGCCGCCGGCGGCGTTTCCGCCTCAGTCGGCGCCCATGCGCCCGCCCCGCTGGCCAGCGACTGCATCGGAGACATCATCCGTGCCGGCGGCCCCGGTGGGGTGAGCGCTTATACGGGCGGCCGCCCCGGTGGCGATCTTGACGACGCCGACAGTCTGCGCCTGGGCGGCGTGTCCCGGCGAGGCGCGGATCTGGCGCGCCCGGTCGCCTTGGGCAACCAGCCTGTGTTCGCCGACTACGGCTCGGGCGGGGTCGCGGGCCTGAACACCGCCGGAAGCAACGCCTGGTGGCCACAGCCCGCCTCAGGTGGGAACGACGCCCATGGCGGCGCGAGCGTCATCGTCCTCGAATTCTATGATCGGAGGCCCCGCTAATGGGCGTTGCGCGCAGGCCCCAGGCCTATCTCGTCCTGACCTCAGCCGGCTGGGCGGACTCCGTCGAGTTCTATCTGGGCGACATCGAGACCCCCGACAACGTGAGCGTCATGGAGCTTCGGCTGATGCTGAAGCCGCCGCACGTCGCGGCCATCGACCTGTCCGACTACCTGTCGGTGGATGGACACGTCGTCACCTGGACCATTCCGGAGGCGGTCACGGAGACCTGGAACCCCGGCGAGGCGGCGATCGAGCTCAATGTCCGGCCTGAAGGCGACCTGATCGATCGCCACACCTTCCTGGCCACGGCCAAGATCCAGCGGGGGCTCTGATCATGGCGACACAGGTCATCGTCACGACCACGCCGGGCCAGATGGTGGCTGAAGGCCGCACCATCGTCATCACCGGCGTTGAGGGGCCGCAGGGCCATTCGTCGGGCAGCGTGGATGGACCCAGCGGGGCGGTGGACGGCCACGTGGCGGTCTTCGACGGCGCCCTGGGGACCCGCATCCGGGACGGCGGCTACGTGCCGGAGAGCACCGCCAACAAGGGCGTCGCCGGCGGTTATGCGGCCCTGGGTTCGGACGGCAAGGTCCCCACCAGCCAGCTGCCGGCCTCGGTCCTGGGCGGGCTGAACTACCAAGGCCCCTGGGATGCGGCCGCCAACCTGCCGGCCCTCCCGGCCGCTGCGGCCGGCAACAAGGGCCACTACTACAAGGTGGCCACCGCCGGCGGGACCGTAATCGACGGGACCGGCGACTGGCAGATGGGCGACTGGATCGTCTCCAACGGCCTGGCCTGGGACAAGATCGACAACACCGACCAGGTCGTCTCCGTGGTCGGCCTGCAGGGCGCGATCAGCCGCGCGGCCCTGAAGGTGGCGCTGGCCTACGACAAGGCCGACGTCGGCTTGGCCAACGCCAACAACACCGCCGACCTGGACAAGCCGGTCTCCAACGCCGTGCGGGCCGAGCTGGACGTGCTCTCGGCTCTCTTCCAGGAGGCGACGGCGACGACCCTGGACCTGGAAGAGGTGGAAATCTCGGCCCGCGCCCACATCCTGTCGGCCGCCGATGATCGCAAGCTTCTGGTCTTCACCCATGACGAGCGGGCGGTCTGTTACGTGGACACCCTGCCGCCGGGCTTCACCTGCGGCGTGCTGATGGCGGGCGAGGCGCCCGTCCAGGTCCGTCCCGGCCTCGGTCAGGCCGTCGCGCCAGATGACCTGCTGGTGCTCACCAGCCGCTATCGGTTCGGCGTCATCCGCCGGCTGACCGCCAGCATCGCTGTGCTCCATGGCGGCGAGGCCGGGCTGCCGGCCGACCCCATCGAACGCGCTCTTTTCACCACGGTCGAGGCCTCAGGCCTGGCCGCCCTTCTGCTGCTCTGACGGAGATATCCTCGTGTCCTTTTTGTCCATGCTCGGCCTCTTCGGCGAACAGAAGGTGGCCTCCAACCTCGGCCCCGATAACGTCCACCGGCCGGTCCACCACTCCGAAATCATCGTGCTGCAGGCCATGCTGACCCGGCCGGCCGACACCACGAACTACGCCGCCGGCGACGCGATCGGCGAGGCAGGCAATGTCGTCTTCGAGTTCAACTTCGGCGCTCTGGGCCTGCCCGCAGGCTTCATCACTCACGCCCGTCTGATCCGGGAAGACACGGCGGCCACCGCCCCGCGGTTCGTGGCCCATATCCATGACGCCTTGCCGGCGACGCTGCCCGTCGGCGACAACGCCGCCCACCCGCTGCTCTGGGCCAACCGCGCCTCCCGGCGGGGGCTGATCGACTTCGCCGCCGCCCGCGCCAGCGATGCAGCGGGCGGGACCTGCCTCGAGTATGGCGGGGTCCTCTCAACTTCCACCGGCGGCATTCCGTTCGTGGCGGCAGACGGAAGGGTGCGGGCCGTACTCACCACGCGCGACGCCTTCACCCCGGGCTCGGCCAAGGGCTATCTGCTCGAGCTCGGGGCCGTGGCCTGATGGCGATCCAGGGCGCCATGGCCGCGGCTCAGAGGCGGTTCGATCCATATCCCCAGTTCGACCTGGCCCTGGACTTCAAGGGCATGGCGCTGCCGGGCCGCCCGATCTTCAAGCACCGGGGGGTGATCAGCGAGCGGGTGAGCGATCTTCCCGGCTGGTCATACTCCCGGCCAGGGGTCGACCTGATTGTGCCCGCGGCGGGCGGTTGGGACGCCTTCGCGCAAAATGAGCCGCCGATCGTGGCCGGCTATGGCCTGGAAAGTGCGGACGGCACCACGAACAAGGCCATCGGCCGAAACGCTGTGATGACGCCAGTCGCTCCTCTGGCGGCGGATGCCTTCAACTCAGCTGCGCCAGACATGGCGTGCAGCGGCGAGGCCGGTGCCCTCTTCAGCATTGAAGACTTCCGAGCCGACATCGCGGCTGATCCGCGGCTCGAGCGCCTGCTGAGGCGAGGCAAGATCAACGGCTACGTCCTGGTGATAGACAATCAGTCCGCCAGCAACGCCTGGGTCCGGCCAGCCGGCCAAGTGGGAAACACCAACGTCCACGCGGCATCCGTCGTCTGCAAGGTCCTGGTGGCTGGCGCGGTGGGCCTGCCGAACGTCGGACTCAACACTGTGACGACGGCGACCCACCCGGGCGGAGCGGGCTGGATCTGGTTCGGTGGAGCCGGGGTTCCGCCGTCGACCTCGTCTCGAATCCAGCTGGCCGTGCGCCCAGGCGGCAAGGCGGCCTTCCTGCTCTGGCAGCCGGAGGAGAAGCCCTACGTCACCCCGCCGGTGATTGTGGACGGGGCGCTGGCCTCGCGAGGGGCGGGCTTGGCCGCGCTGACCAACCTTGGCGGCCTGCTGGCCAAGCCGCACACCATCGTCGTGCGCGCCAAGGGGCCGACCGCCAATGGCGTGTCTCGCACCCTCTGGCAGACTGACGATGGGACCACGAACGCAGTGTCCATTCGAACCGCGCGAGGCTCTGGCGACAACCTTCTGACGACGAACTCGGCGGGTGCGAACCTCACTTACATTGGAGCAGGCGTCGGGATGGGCGAGCTTGATATTCGGCTCGCAGTTGAGGTCTCGGAGACGGCCCTGCGCGGAAACTATAACGGTGGGGAAGAACGCTCGGCTGAAGACACGACTGTCTTGGCCAATCTCTCCCGCCTGTCCATCGCCAGCAGCGGAGCCGGCACCAGTCACCTGCTGGGCTCTGTTGAATTTATCGGCGTCATGGCTCGTGGCGCCCGAGATCCCGAACGAAGGACCCTGGCGGCATGATCACCTACACCGATGCTCATGGGCAGATGTGGACCCTGAATCTGGCCGCCTGCGTGCCCGTCCACCTGATCGATGAAGCGGGCGAACCCCTCGAGGGCGCCCGCCTCGACGTCTGCGGCCAAGCCTTGGCCGCCAATCCCGGCCTCTATGCTCTTTGGGCCAACCCCGGGACCATCCTGCATCATTTCGGCGCGGGAAAGCGCAGCCTCCTGGCGGCTGACTGGGCGGCCTATTTCACCGCGGCGCCGCCTGTCGGCGACCGGTGGGACGTCTGGCGGCCGGTCGAACCGGAGGAGGTGGCGTGAACGCGGCCGCGACCCTGATGGCGCTAGCCTGCCTGGCGGCGTGCGGTCCCATGCCGCCCCGCCCGGCCGAACCCATGCCTGATGGCCCGGCGGCCACGCCACCGGCCGGCTGGGTGGACCTTTGCGCGCGCGAGCCCGAGGCGCCCCGATGCTGACCCTGGGCGAAGCCGGCTGGGCCGAGATCGCGGCGGTCAACACCGAGGTGAACCGCAGGCCTTATCGGGTCGATCTGGACCTCTATGGCAAGCCAGATCACTGGACGCCGATCGGCCCCGCAGGCGGCGACTGCGAGGACTACGCCCTACGCAAGCAGGCCGAGCTGCTGGCCAAGGGCTGGCCCCTGCGCGCCCTGCGGCTGGCCACCTGCTGGGTGGAGACCGGCGGCTATCACGCCGTCCTGACGGTCGATACCGACCGCGGGACCTACGTCCTCGACAACCGCCACCCTGAGCCCATGCCCTGGGACCTGCTCACCCGGCTGGGCTACCGCTGGGATCGCCGGCAGGCGGCTGAGGGGCGGGGCTGGGTGAAGGTGGCGCAGGTTCAGCGACGTGCGTAAGCCTGGGCCGCGCACGGCCTGCGGGGTGCCCTTCTGCAGGCGGACAACGCACGGCCGCTGGCGCTGGTGGCTCTGCCCAGATCATTGGCGGGCGGTGCCCATGTGGCGAAAGGCGCGCATCCGCAAGACCTGGTCGGCGCTCTTCAAGGCCGGAGACGCCGACAAGGATGAACGCGCGAGATGGCCGACCACCCCGCGGGGCGAGCGCATTTGCCGTCTGATCGGTGTCACCGCTGTGAAGGCGGCCAGCCGCCGGGCGACCGGGCTCTAACCGGTGCGGCCCTGGCGGGCCTGTGGACATTTTCCCGTTGAGGTGGTTCGTTAACTTTTAGTCGCCCGTCAAGGGCGCGAAGGAGGCAACGAATGGGACAAGCTCTGAATCTGCCCGCCCACCTGATCGATGGACACCTCGTCACCGTGAGCCCGATCAACGGAGGCTGGTGCGTCGCCAGCACGTTCGCCGGTCAACCCCTCGTGTTCTTCTCGGGCGCCGAGGCCGAGGCGAGCGCTCGCCGGCTGGCGATCACGCTGGCGCAATGCGGTGAGGACGCCCACGTCATAATCCATGACCGGCGCAACGTGCAGGTGGGGACCGTCCACTATTTCGGGGCGCCGAGCGATGACCTCGAGGGCGCGCCCGCTCCCATCTAGGGCCGAGGTGATCATCACCAGCCGCCTGGCGGCGGGGTCAGCCGGGCCATGAGGTCGCGGCGTCGATCGCCCAGGCAATTAGGGTCCGGACGCCTTCCCGGGCGGCCGTGCGGGCCAAGAGGCTGGCCGCCTGGCGGAGGAGGTCCGCGACCATGTGCGACGGGTGGTCCCGATTTTTTGAGTGGAGCACCATAAATCTCCAATTGAGAGGGAGCCCAATCGTCGGCTTATGGATGGGGGTCGTCATCGATCTGCTGTCGGGAAACCCCGCTAACCGACAGCGGCCGGCCGGCCAGACTGGAATTCTCATCCGACAGGAGGAAAACATGGCTGAGACGTCCAAGGGCTTCGTGCCGATCTACGGGACGGTAGAGGGCGACGGCCGCGTCGTGCTCACCCGGCCACTGCCGAAACCCGCAGCCAAGCCCAAGCCACCGAAGGCCTGAACCCATGCGGACTATCGCTCATTGTCGGGAACACGGCCTGGGCCTCGGCGCGGGCTGCGCCGGGTGTCGAGCGCAGGTCGAACTGCCTTTGAGCGGGGTTTGCAGGGCCTTCAACGACTGGACGGTCGAGGCCCTGGAGCGGGCCGGCTTCTTCCGCTGCGCGGCCTGCGGTCACCGGTTGGGGGTCTGGATCATCGGCAGCTACTGGGGCCACCCGCGCGCCCTGGAGTCTTGGAACCCTGATAGGGGCCACTGCCTGCCCACATCCATCCACGGCCTGAGGTGTTGATCACCCCCACCGCACCCCGCTATCGAGGCGGCGCTGAATTAAAAGCGACTCCAGAACCAAGTGTCCGCCGCTCCGAAACCAAGTGTCCCGCTACAGGCTCGACGGCCCCTCGGTGGCCCTGTCGCCAACCGAGACCCTGACCCTGGGCCTGGTCTTCCACGAATTGGTGACGAACGCCGCCAAGTACGGCGCACTCTCCCTCTCGGAAGGCTGCGTGCGCGTCGAGTGGACGTTGAGCAACGAAGACGGCCGTTTGCGCCTCGACCTCGTATGGCGCGAGGAGGGAGGGCCCCCGGTGTCGCCCCCGCTCCGGCAGGGTTTTGGCTCACGCCTGATCGAGCGAAGTCTTCAGGGCGACATCGACGGCGAAGCGCGCCTGGAGTTCGCAGAAAGCGGTCTTCGCTGCCATCTGCGATTGACGCTGCAAGAAGCCTCAGGCGCCGAGGCGGCCGCCTGAGGCGGTCGCAACACGGCCTGATCCTGCGGCTCTAGAGGCGGTAGCCGCCCGCCACGAGCTTCGTGAACACCGTCTTGGTGATCTTCACATAGCCCTTTTCGGGGTCCTTGAAGTACAGCGGCGTCTTGATCTTGGCCGGGTCGAAACCCTGCTCCACCAGATCGACCTTGCGCTGCTTGAACGTGCCAGTGGTCTCCATGGCCGGCATCATTCGCAGGAACACCGGCTGGGCGTAGCTGGGCAATTCGCGGGCCACGTGCTCGCCAAAGGCGGCCAGATCGAAGTCAGAGTCCGTCACCAGGGCGGCCATGCCGGCGCGGCCATCGGCGCCGGGCGCCTCGACCCCATAGACATTGGCCTCCAGGACCCCGGGGGCCTCCTGCAGGCGGGCGGAGACCTCGTTGGTCGAGACGTTCTCGCCCTTCCAGCGGAAGGTGTCGCCGATCCGGTCGATGAAGTAGAAATAGCCCTCGGCGTCCTGGCGCATCAGATCACCGGTGCGGAACCAGGCGTCGCCCTTGGCGAAGACGTCCTTGAGCACCTTTTTCTCGCTGGCGGCCTTGTCCACATAGCCGGTGTATTCGGCCCGGGCGTCGCCACCGATGCGCCCCACGCATTCGCCGATCTGGCCGGGGCCGCATTCGATGCAGAATCCGTCCGGCCCTCGGATCGGAACCTCGTTCTCCACATCGAACTGGACGAGCCGGAAGTTGAAGCGGCTGCGCAGATAGCGCGGCACGCGGCCGATGGCCCCTTCCTTGCCGTCGAAGTTGAACATCGACACATTCCCCTCGGTGGAGCCGTAGAACTCCAGGATGTCGGGGATGCGGAACCGGCTCTTCATCACCGACCAGACGTCGGGACGCAGTCCGTTGCCAAAGGCCAGGCGCAGCTTGTGCCGGGTTTCTTCGTCGGTTTCGGGGTGGTTCACCAGATAGCGGCAGAGCTCGCCGATATAGACGAACATGGTGCAGCCTTCGGCCACGATGTCGGGCCAGAACTGGGCCGCCGAGAAGCGCTTCTTGAGCACCACCGACCCACCGTTCAGCAGGGCCGCGCCCAGGGCGCAGAGGCCGCCGGTGGCGTGGTAGAGCGGCAGGGCCACATAGACCCGGTCCTTCTCCTCGGCCCCGGTCGAACCCGCGAAGCCGCGCATATAGAGCTGGGCGCGCACATGGGTGATGCGGGCGGCCTTGGGCAGGCCCGTCGTACCGCTCGTATAGATGTAGAGGCAGGTGTCGCGGGCGGTCATGCCGTCGCGCACGCTGCGGTCCGGCGGCAACTGGCTGCAGCTTTTCAGGGCCTGGATCAGGTCGCGCTGGCCACCCCGCGCCTCCCCGAGGATCCACTGCTGAACCGGCGTCTCCAGCCCGTCCCGCACATCCTCGAACGCCGAGGACGTCTCGGGATCGACGATGCAATGGCTGGCGCCGGAAATGTTCAGGCAGTGAGACAGGGCGGCGCCGGTCAGCTGATTATTGATCAGGGCAGTGATCACGCCGACCTTGGACAGGCCGTACCAGACGCAGAAATATTCCAGCCGATTGGGCATGAAGAGCGCCACGGTCTGGCCGCGGCGCAGATTGATCCCCTTGGCCCAATGGGCGTAGCGGTTGGCGATGCCGTCCAGCTCGCCATAGGTGATCGTCCGCCCCTCGAAGGTCATGGCGGGGCGATCACGCCACTTGTCCATCGCCTCCTGAAGATCGTCGCAGATCAGGTTCGGAGAGTCGGGGGCGATTGACTTCACCCGCCCCAAGGTGCGCCGGAGCTTGCGCAAAAACCGCCACTCGCGTCCCAGCCGGTCTTTCAAGCGCATAAACACCCTCCCACTACGCGCACCTTGGCGTTGGGTTCCCCGGCGGGTCAAGCCGAACCGGCCCTTCGACCTCAGACAGGACGGCGACCCCGCCGCCGCCGTCCTCTTTGGCGCCGGCGCCAATATTCCACCCAACCTTGTCCTTTTCGCACCGCCCGATGGCTGCAAAGACCGCCCTGCGGTGCGATGACGCAGACCCACATCCGTAAGGATTGACTAAGAGCCGCGGGCGCAGGATCGCGTGACCGCAGAAGTGGAGTGAACAATGCTCAAAGGGCTGTTTTCACAAGGCATGGCCGAATGGGGCACCGCCTCCCTGGTGTTCATTTCAGGCGCCATGGCCGGCCGGCTGATGGCCACGGGCATGAACGAGATTCAGGCCGCCGGCGCCCTGATCGCCATCTTCGGTTCGGTGACGGCGGCAGTGGCCGTGCGCATCTGGCCTGCGCCGGAGCGGGTGAAGGTCCGCTCTGACCGAGATCGCCAGGACCGCTAGATGGCGTCCAAGCTCCACCGGACTTGGACGAACATAGATATCTGATCTATATCGATGACCCGCTCCCGTACGTTCTCGGAGGATCGTGGAGAGTCGTCGATGCGTCGCCTGAGCGGCCTTGGCCTGCTGCTACCCACCGCCTTGCTGGCCCTGGCGGCCATGGCGGTCTTCGTCCTGAGTCTGATCTTCTGGAGCCGCGGGGTCGACGAGAGCACCCGCCTGCGCGAACAGGCGCTGGTTCGCCAGGGCCTGGCCTCGGCCGTGGCCGAGGTGGAGGCCTCCATCGTCCCCGAAACCTCGTGGGACGAGGCGATGCTGAACCTGGACCATCGCAGCGACCTGGCCTGGGCCGACGCCAACCTCAATGACTTCTACGCCCTGGGTTTCGACTTCAGCCGCCTCCTGGTGGTGGATGGCGCCGATCAGCCCATCTATCACCGCCAGACGCGCGATCAGGTTGATCTGGCCAGCGCGCCGGTCGAGGTCTTTTCCGGCCTGATTTCCGAGGTTCGCGCCGCCGAGGCCCGCCGGGGTCCCTGGCGCCCGGTCGAGGGCGGCCATCCCGATCCGATCCAGGCCAGCGGCTTCGTCGCCATCGACGGACGCATCCGCCTGGCCACCGCCAGCCTGTTTCAGCCCGACCAGGGCCAGGTCCTGCCCCAGGGCGACCGGGCGCCGATCCTGCTGACCCTGCTGCCGATCGAGCAGGTCTCCATCGAGGTGCTGCAGGATCGCTACCTCCTGGAAGACCTCCGCACCGGCCTGGGGGCCGCCGCGGCCCGCGACGGGGACGCCCAGCTCAGCATCGATGTCCTGGACGCCGAGGCGCCGCTGGTCCTGGCCTGGACGCCGCAGAAGCCGGGCACGGCGCTGCTGCGGCGGTCCATACTGCCGGTCCTCGCCGTCCTGCTGGCCTTTGGGGCGGTGGCGGCGGTGATGGTCACCCGCGCCCGCCGGTCCTGGCGCCAGCAGATGGCCGCCCAGCGCACCCAGGCCGAGTTCCTCGCCAATATGAGCCACGAGATCCGCACGCCCCTGAACGGCGTGGTGGCCGTCGCCTCGGCCCTTGAGCGCACCACGCTGACCCCGGTGCAGCGCGACATGGTGCAGATCATCCGCACCTCTGGCCTGGGTCTGGAGCGTCTGTTGTCGGACCTCCTGGATGTCTCGCGCATGGAGGCCGGGACGGCGCAGATCGCGCCGGAGCCCTTCCATCTGGCAGACACCGTGCGGATGATCGAAACCCTCCTGGCGCCCCGGGCGACCGAAAAGGGTCTTGCCCTCCTGCTGGAGATCGACCCCCGCGCCGAGACGATGGTCGTGGGCGATCCCCTGCGGCTGAAGCAGGTGCTGGCCAACCTCGTGACCAACGCCCTGAAATTCACCGAGGCGGGTCAGGTGCGCCTGATCCTGCGGCCCCTGGACGACGCCCGCTGGCGCTTCACGGTCGAAGACAGCGGCATGGGCTTTGATCCTGCGCGGAAGGCCGATCTCTTCAAGCGCTTCACCCAGGCCGACGCCACGATCAGCCGGCGCTTTGGCGGCATGGGCCTGGGCCTGGCGATCAGCCAGCAGCTGGTCGAGTTGATGGGCGGCGAGATCGACGCCGACAGCGGTCGGGGGCGCGGGGCGGTCTTCTGGTTCGACCTGCCTCTGCCGCCGACCGGGGAGCCGGTCGCCGAGCCCATGGCCGTACCGCCCGTCGAGCGCCCTTTGCGCATCCTGGTGGCCGACGATCATCCGATCAACCGCCAGGTCGTGGAGGTGCTGCTGGCCGAGTTCGATGTCGAGCTGGTCCTGGCCGAGAATGGGCTCGAGGCCTGCGAGGCCTTCGAAGCTGCGCCCTTCGACATGGTCCTGATGGACATGCAGATGCCGGTGATGGACGGCCTGACCGCCATCCGCAAGATCCGCGCCCGGGAGACCGACGCCGCCCGGGGGCGTACGCCCATCGTCATGCTGACCGCCAACACCCTGCCAGAGCACCGCGCCGCCAGCCTGGCGGCCGGGGCCGACCTGCACCTGGCCAAGCCCATCGAGGCCGAGCGCCTGATCGCCGTGCTGCAGAGCGTGGTCGAGGGGCAGAACACCGCGGCGTAGGGCCGACTTGGTCGCCCGAGCCGTTCACCGCCACAGCCTGACGGCTCGCTGCGACGATTTGCGTAATGGTTTCAACGTGTTTAACGGGCGCCTCTGGCTTAGGCGATCTCTAAACAAGAGACTGGATCGGCAGTCGAGGGACCATCGCCCGCATCAGCGACCCTCTCGCACCTCGATGGGCCGGCACCGACTGGACCATGCCACCTGAACTGGCGGGGGTGGCCGGACGCACTCAGAGCGGAGTCGCCACGGGCTCAATGTTCTGCTTTTGTTCACTTGGAGGTGAGTGATGGCGGACGGAAATCCTGCGCCCAGGACGGGCGACAACGACCCCTTTCTTTCAGAGTTGAAACAGTCGGACTGCGTCCTGTGGGCGAGGTGCGAGGTGGCGAGTTGCGGCGGATCGGCCAGCATCGACCCGACCCCATGGCTTCATCAGCGCCTCGGGGGGTGGCGCCTGAGTCAGCTGGAAACGCGTCTGAGATGCAACTGCGGCGCGCGTAGAGCTCATCTTGGGATAGCTGCGCCGGGACCAAACGTCCCTAGGGTCAACATCTACCCATTTTCGTAGAACGCTATTCTTGCAACTCATGCGTTAGCCACGCTAGGCGAGTGGTGTGACGGTTGGACAACCTCTCAGGTTTGAAACAATCGGCCCACTGGCTGGCCGCCCCGTCAGGCGGCGCTCGTGATTAAAGGAGAATGGCTTGACTGAGTCCTCGACCAAGACCCCCGACCCGATGGACATCGCCCTGGGGGCGGCCGTCCGCATCCGGCGCCGGACCATCAGCATGTCTCAAGAGGCCTTGGCCGAGCAATGCGGCGTCAGCTTCCAGCAGATCCAGAAGTACGAGAACGGCGCCAATCGCATCTCCTTCTCCCGTCTGGTCCAGATCGCCCGCGCCCTGCGCTGCCGGGTCACCGACCTGCTGGACGTGTTGGACACGCCCGACGAAGAACCCAGCGTCGATCTCGACCTGCTGTCGCGGATGCGCACCCCTGGCGCCCTTGAGCTCCTGGCCGTCTACGAGCAGCTGCCGGCCGAAGCGCGCACCTCGCTGGTCAGCTTCCTGCGCGTCCTGACGCCGGCCGCGGCGGAGTCCCTGGGACAGGTGACGAAGAACCGCGAACCCGCTTAAGTCGATCCCGACTGAAAGGGGTCGCCGTCGATGCCGTCCATTGAGAACCTGAGCTGGGCCTTCCTCTCGGAAGCGCCGGCGCATCGGGATCTGCAGGTGCTGGAGGCGCATTTCCGCCGCACGCTCGAAGCCTTCGGCTTCGATCGCTACTGCTGCACGCGTCTGTCGGGGCTGCGCATGGCCGACATCCCGACGATCGTTTCGCGGCATGGCTTCATCGACTGGGACCAGCGCTACTGGCGCGAGCGCTATATCGAGCAGGATCCCTGTTCGGACTGGATCGCCGCCAACCAGACCGGCTTCACCTGGACCGACGTGCGCGAAGCTGCGCCAGCCGCGGCGGCGACCATGTGGAAGGACGCCCTGAGCGAAGGCCTCGCCAACGCCTTCGTCGTGCAGGCGCCAGGCCCCGTCGGCGAGAAGATCGTGCTGCGGATGGCCAGCCCCATCTCGCGGTTCAACCCGGAACATCGCCCCCTGCTGGAAAGCGTCGGCGTGGTCTTCGCCACCCTGGCCGTGCGCCTGCACGAAATCGCCGCCGATCGCCCCGGCCCTGGCCTGCTCACAGCCCGCGAGGCCGAATGCCTGGAGTGGGTGGCGCTGGGCAAGAGCGACTGGGAGATCGGGGCCATTCTCGACATCTCGCCTAAGACCGTGAACCACCATGTGGAGCGCGCCAAGCGCAAGCTCGATGTCTCCACCCGCATGCAGGCGGTCACCGCGGCCCTGCGCCAGGGGCTGATCCGGCCAGTCATAGGGTGATCACCCCATAGGGTCGCGCAGGGCTCGCGCGCAGCATCAGGGCGGACCTTCCTCCCTGGAGCTTCGCCGTGATCCATATCGTGACCTTCAAGAACCGCCATCTCTACGCCCGTCAGTTGCAGGAGATGCACCAGCTTCGCCGCCAGCATTTCATCGAGGAGAACGGCTGGACCGACCTCAAGGTGGTGGACGGCGGCGAGGTCGATAACTTCGACGACGACCTCGCCGTCTATCTGCTGGCCCTGGGGCCGGACGACGAGATCGAGGTCGGCCTGCGGGTGCGCTCCACCCTGGATGGCTGCATCCTGACCGACAGTTTTCCCCATATGATCGCCCAGGGCGCCCCGCCCCTGAAGGGCGCCGAGGCCTGGGAGATGAGCCGCATCTTCTCGACCCACGCCTATCGCAAGAACCGCCGGGGCGGGCGCCGGGTGGCCGAGGCCTTCCTGGCGGCCATGGAGGTGGCCCACGCCCATGGCGCGCGCCGCCTGGTGGGCATGGTGGACATGCGGCTCTATCCGCTGGCCTCCAATATCGCCTGGGATCTGAAGCTGACCGGCCTGCCGGCCCCCTACGCTTTTGGCGTGATGGCCGGGGTCTATGCGCCGATCGGGGCCGCCGAAATCGCCCGCCTGCGTGAGAGTCTCGGGGACCTGAGCGCCGCGGGCTATGAGGTCGAGGACGAGGACATCGCCCTGTGCGGCGACTTCCAGGGGATCGAGAGCCAGTTCCGCCGGGCCAACGCCGCCGTTCGGCCGATGGTGGAGATGGACGAAGGCCCGCACGCCATTGCGGCCGCCGCAGCCCTCTACGCCTATTTCGATGGCCGCCGGCAGGTTCAGCCCGAAAAGGCGCGAACGAACGCCTGATCCTGCGGGGCGCGCCGGGCGGCGAGCGCAGGCGCGGCGGGCCAGCCGTCGCGCCTGATTCGGCTGGAGCCGACCGTGCTTATGCCTGGGGCCTATTCCGCGGCGAGCACGTGATCCACCAGGGCCTTGGCGTCGTCGCCGCCCCAGTCCGCGCCGCCGGACAGCCTGGCCCGTTCCACGCCGTCCGCGCCGTAGATCACCGTCGTCGGCATGCCCGGCGCCGGGGGAACCAGGTCGAAGGCGAGCTTCATGTTCGGATCGCTGTAGAATTCCAGCGGCGCATGCTGGCCGATGAAGGCCCGCGCCCGGTCAACATCGTCCGGGCGGTCGATGCTGACGGCCAACACCCGCACGGGCTGGCCTTCATAGTGCGCCGCCAAGGCCGCCAATGTCGGCATCTCCGCCACGCAAGGGGGGCACCAGGTGGCCCACAGGTTCAGCACCACCACCTCGCCGCGGAAGGCGCTGAGGCGCAGCGGCTGGCCTTCCGGATCATAGATGGTGGTCACCGGCGCCGGGCGCGGTTCGGCCGGGGTCTGGAGGGCGGCCATCTCGCCCTTGGCGAAGGCGCGCAGGCCGCGGTTCGCATCGGGATTGGTCGAAGCCTGAACGATGATGTAGACCACGGCCGCGACGCCGAAGGCGGCGACGCCCCAGAGGGCCCAGCGGAACAGGCTGGGTCCGGGTCTCGTCTCTGATTGACCGTTCATATGACCGACAACGCCTCCAAAACTCCGCACGACGACGTCCATATGGCGAAAGGCGAGGCTTCCGGCCAGGGTCAGGCCATGTGGGGCGGCCGTTTTTCGGCCAAGCCCGCCGACCTGATGCAGGCGATCAACGTCTCCATAGGCTTCGACAAGCGCCTGGCGCCGCAGGACCTCGCCGGCTCCCGCGCCCACGCGACCATGCTGCGCGACCAGGGCGTGATCTCGGCTGAGGACGAGGCCGCCATCCAGGGGGGCCTCTCCCGCATCGAGGCCGAGATCGCCGACGGGACCTTCCCCTTCCGCGACGAATACGAAGACATCCACATGAATGTGGAGGCCCGCCTGCGCGAGCTGATCGGGCCGGCGGCCGGACGGCTGCACACGGCGCGCTCGCGCAACGACCAGGTGGCGCTGGACTTCCGCATGTGGGTCCGCGAGGCCTGCCATCGCACGGCGGAACAGCTCCAGGCCCTGCAGCGCGCCCTTGTCGCTCAGGCCGAGGCCCACGCCGACACCCTGATGCCCGGTTTCACCCACCTGCAGCCGGCTCAGCCGGTGACCTTCGGCCACCATCTGATGGCCTATGTGGAGATGTTTGGCCGCGACGCCTCACGCTTCACCGATGCGGCGGTCCGCATGAACGAGTGCCCCCTGGGCGCCGCGGCCCTGGCCGGCTCGCCCTTCCCCATCGACCGCCACGCTACAGCCCAGGCCCTGGGCTTTGATCGCCCCACGGCCAATTCCCTCGATAGCGTCTCCTCCCGCGACTTCGCCCTGGAGGCCCTGGCGGCCGGGGCCATCTGCGCCACCCATCTGTCGCGCCTGGCCGAAGAGATCGTGATCTGGATGACTCCGCAGTTCGGCTTCATCGCCCTGTCGGACGCCTTCACCACCGGCTCGTCCATCATGCCGCAGAAGAAGAATCCCGATGCGGCCGAGCTGGTCCGGGCCAAGGCCGGCCGCATGCTGGCGGCCTTCACCCAGCTGGCCGTGGTGATGAAGGGCCTGCCGCTGGCCTATTCCAAGGACATGCAGGAGGACAAGGTCCCGACCTTCGAGGCCTTCGATGTGCTCGACCTGTCGCTGGGCGCCATGACCGGCATGGTCGCCGACCTGACCCCTAACGCCGAACGCATGGCCGCCGCCGCCGGCGCCGGCTTCTCCACCGCCACCGATCTCGCCGACTGGCTGGTGCGGACCCTCGACATGCCCTTCCGCGACGCCCACCACATCACCGGGGCGGCGGTGAAGCGGGCCGAGCAGTTGGCCTGCGATCTGGCCGATCTGCCCCTGGACGAGATGAAGGCCCTGGACCCGCGCATCGGCTCCGGCGTTTATGAAGTGCTGACACCGGCCGCATCCGTGGCCAGCCGCAAAAGCTATGGCGGCGCCGCCCCCGACCAGGTTCGCGCCCAGGTCGCCCGCTGGAAGGACTTGCTGAAATGAACCTCCGCGCCCCGCTTCTCATGGCCCTGGCCAGCGCTCTGGCCCTGGCCGCCTGTGGCAAGGCTGGCGGTCTGGAGCGCCCGCCGCCCCTGTGGGGCGATCCGGCCACCGGCGAGATCGTCGCCCCCCGTCCCTCGGCCAGCAAGCCGGTGGACACGGTCGATCCGCGCACCCGGGCCACAAACCCTGCGCCGCCCCGGACCCTGCCCATCGAGGGCACGGCCTCCAATCCGACCTCGTCCTCGCCCCAAGGCGCCCTGCCCGACCCCTACGCCAATCCCCGATGAACCATTTCGAGCTGCGGGAGGGTGAGCTCTTCTGCGAAGACGTGGCCCTGGCCGACATCGCCGAGGCGGTCGGCACCCCGGTCTATGTCTATTCTACCGCCACCTTCGAGCGGCACTACACGGTCCTGCGCGAGGCGCTGGAGGCCGAAGGCGTGCGCGATCCGCTGATCGCCTTCGCCGTAAAGGCCAATTCCAACGTCGCCGTGCTCAGGACCCTGGCGCGGCTGGGCGCCGGCGCCGACACCGTGTCCGAGGGCGAAATCCGCCGGGCCCTGGCGGCCGACGTGCCCCCCGAACGGATCGTCTTTTCCGGCGTCGGCAAAACCCGGGCTGAGATCGCCTTCGCCCTGGAGACCGGGGTCAGCGAGATCAATGTCGAGTCCGAGCCGGAAATGGCCGCCATCGCCCAGGTGGCGCAAAGCCTGGGCAAGCGCGCCACCATTGCGTTCCGGGTGAATCCCGACGTGGCGGCCGGCGGTCACGCCAAGATCGCCACCGGCAAGTCGGAGAACAAGTTCGGCGTTTCCTTCGCCGAGGCCGAGCGGCTCTATGCCCAGGCCTCGAACAACGCGTGGCTGAACCCGGTCGGCGTGGCCTGTCACATCGGCAGCCAGATCACCGACCTCGCCCCCATGGCCGAGGCCTTCGCCAAGATGGCCGGCCTGGTCGGACGCCTGAAGGGCGAAGGCCTGACGGTGGAGCGGCTGGACCTGGGCGGCGGCCTGGGCGTGCCCTATTTCAACCAGCCCGAACCCCCGTCGCCGGCCGACTACGCCAAGGTCGTGGCGCACGCCACCCGCGGCCTGGACGTGAAGCTGGCCTTCGAGCCAGGCCGCGTGATCGCGGCCAACGCCGGCGTGCTGCTGGCGCAGGTGGTGCACATTCACGAGCGACCGGAGGGACGGCGCTTCCTGGTGCTGGACGCGGCCATGAACGACCTGCTGCGCCCGGCCATGTACGACGCCTATCACGACATCCGCGCCGTCCGCCCGCGGGAGGGCGAGGCCAAGGCCTATGACGTGGTCGGCCCGGTCTGCGAAACCGGCGACACCTTCACCCGTGATCGGGCGCTGCCCGTCTTCGAGGCGGGCGACCTGGTGGCCTTCATGAGCGCCGGCGCCTACGGCGCCTCCATGGCCAGCGAGTACAACAGCCGGCCCCTGGTCCCTGAAGTTCTGGTCAAGGGGGCCGAGTTCGCCATCGTCCGCCCGCGGCCGACCTATGAAGAGATGCTCGCCCGGGAGACGCCGGCGCCCTGGCTCTGAGGTGGTGGGCAGCCCCGCGTCGGGATGACGCATCTAGTGTTGGCATCTGTCACAGACCTTAATTATGGTCGGGCCATGTCCAAGCTTCGCATCCTGGCGGTCTCCGCCACGCTCGCCCTGGCTACGGCCTGCGCCCCCACCATGGGTCCGCCGCCCCCGCCGCCAGGGGCTTCGGCCCCCTCGCCCACAGTCTTCCGGCCGGAGGACTTTTCGTGGTCGGCCGTGCCGGGACGCAACACCATCGATGGCCGTCTGACCTATCGCCAGGGTCCGGCGCGCTTCACCTGCTCGGGCGCGGGCGTGGTCCTGACGCCGGAAACCCCCTGGACGCGGCGGCGGATGAGCATCCTCTATTCCTCGCCCGAGGCCGCCGCCCTGCCGGCGGACGAGGTGCGGGCGCGCACCCCTTCGGCGCCCAATGACGACTATTCGTCCTTCGTGCGGCGCACCACCTGCGACGCAGCCGACCGCTTCTCCTTCTCGAACCTGCCCGACGGCGCCTGGTTCGTGATCACCGTGGCCCGCCCCCTGGCCGGCGGCGAGAGCGTGGCCATCATGCGCCGGGTGGTCACCCGCGGCGGCCGTGTCAGCCCGATCGACCTCTGATCATCTGACATAAGCGTGAGACGACTTGTCGCCCGTCGCCGGAACCCGGCGGCGGGCGAAGTCTTTCGATGGGCATGGCCTCGCTTCCCAAGACCCAGAATTCTCTGCCCAAGACCCCCGTCGCCGCCCGGCCGACCATCTACGCCCTGGGCCTGGCGAGCCTCGCCATCGGCCTGATCAAGACCGCGCGCCCGGCGGCCATCGCAGGCCGCACAGGGCTTGGCGAGGCCTCTATGGTGCGCACCCTTGGCCTGCGGGAAATGTCGGCGGGCGCGGGGCTGTTGCTGGATGGCGGCGACAAGCGCTGGCTCGTGGCCCATGGACTGAACATCGCGGGCCAGGTCGCCGTCCTGCTCAAGGCCCGCCCCGCCAGCCGCCAGCAGTGGCGGGGGCTCGCGATCTTCTACGGCGTGCTGCTGGGCCTGACCCTGGCCGACGTCTACGCCGCCCAGCGCCTGCGCAAGACCAAGGGCTGAACGACAGACGCCCTCCCTGCGAACAGGAAGGGCGTCCAGACTCCGTGGAAGTCGTCGACCGTTTTAGTGAACCTGGGCGCGTCCGATCAGCAGGCCGTCATCGTCCGCGCTGACCGCGATGACCGCCCCGTCCTCCAGATCCCCAGCCAGCAATTTCCGGGCGATAGGGTCGATCAGCGCCTTCTGGATCACGCGCTTGAGCGGCCGGGCGCCATAGACCGGGTCGTAACCCTTGTCGCCCAGCCAGGTCATGGCGGCCTCGTCCAGGGACAGGGCCATGCGCCGGTCGGCCAGCATCTTTTCGACCCGCTGCAGCTGGATGCCGACGATATTGTCCATCTCCGCCCGGCCGAGCCGCTTGAAGAGGATGATCTCGTCGATCCGGTTCAGCAGTTCGGGCCGGAAGTGACTGCGGACCACATCCATGACCATCGGCCGCACGGCCTCGACCGGCTCGCCCTCGGCCTGAGCGGCCAGGAACTCCGAACCCATGTTCGAGGTCATGATGATCAGGGTGTTGCGGAAGTCGATCGTGCGGCCCTGGCCATCGGTCAGCCGCCCGTCGTCCAGCACCTGCAGCAGGATGTTGAAGACGTCGGGATGGGCCTTCTCGACCTCGTCGAACAGGATGACCTGATAGGGCCGCCGGCGGATCGCCTCGGTCAGCGCCCCGCCCTCATCATAGCCGACATAGCCCGGAGGCGCGCCGATCATGCGGCTGACCGAGTGCTTCTCCATGTACTCGCTCATGTCGAGGCGGGTGATGGCCTGTTCGTCGTCGAACATGAATTCGGCCAGCGCCTTGGTCAGCTCGGTCTTGCCGACGCCGGTGGGGCCAAGGAACAGGAACGAGCCGATGGGCCGGTTGGGATCCTGCAGGCCCGCCCGGGCCCGGCGCACGGCGTCGGAGACGGCGACCAGGGCCTCCTCCTGGCCGACCACCCGACCGCGGAGATAGTCCTCCATGGACAGCAGTTTTTCGCGCTCGCCCTCCAGCATCTTGTCGACGGGCACGCCGGTCCAGCGGCTCACCACCGCAGCGATCTGTTCGGCGTCGACCACCTCGGGGCTGACCGGCTCTTCGGCGGCGGCGGTTTCGGCCTGGGCCAGGCTCCGCTCCAGGGGCGGGATTTCGCCGTAGGCGATCTCCGAGGCTCGCTGCAGGTCGCCCCGGCGCTGGGCGGCCACCAGTTCGGCGCGCAGCCGGTCCAGGGCCTCGCGGATCTGGGCGGCCGAACTCAGCTTGTCCTTTTCGGCCTTCCAGCGGCCGGTCATGCCGGCGGACTCCGCCTCCAGCTCGACGAGCTCGTCCTCCAGCTTCTCCAGCCGCGCCTTGGACGCCGCGTCGGTCTCGCGGGTCAGGGCCTCGCGCTCGATCTTCAGCTGGACGATCCGGCGATCGATCTCGTCCAGCTCCTCGGGCTTGGAGTCCACCGCCATGCGCACCCGGCTGGCCGCCTCGTCCACCAGATCGATGGCCTTGTCGGGCAAGAAGCGGTCGGCGATGTAGCGGTTCGACAGGGTGGCGGCGGCGACGATGGCGCTGTCGGAAATCCGCACCCCGTGGTGAACCTCGTACTTCTCCTTCAGGCCGCGAAGGATGGAGATGGTGTCCTCCACCGTCGGCTCGGAGACGAAGACCGGCTGGAACCGGCGAGCGAGCGCGGCGTCCTTCTCCACATGCTTGCGGTACTCGTCCAGCGTGGTGGCGCCGACGCAGTGCAGCTCGCCGCGAGCCAGGGCGGGCTTCAACAGATTGGAGGCGTCCATCGCGCCGTCCGACTTACCCGCGCCGACCAGGGTGTGCATCTCGTCGATGAACAGGATGATCGAGCCTTCGGCGGCGGTGACCTCGTTCAGGACGGCCTTCAGCCGCTCTTCGAACTCACCGCGATACTTCGCCCCGGCGATCAGGGAGCCCATGTCGAGGGACAGGAGCTTCTTGTCCTTCAGGCTTTCGGGCACGTCGCCATTGACGATGCGCAGGGCCAGGCCTTCGACGATGGCGGTCTTGCCGACGCCGGGTTCGCCGATCAGGACGGGATTGTTCTTGGTGCGCCGCGACAGCACCTGGATGGTCCGGCGGATTTCTTCGTCCCGGCCGATGACGGGGTCGAGCTTCTGGTCCCGGGCGGCCTGGGTCAGGTCGCGGGCATAGCGCTTGAGCGCGTCATAGCCCTCTTCGGCCGAAGCGGAGTCGGCGGTGCGGCCCTTGCGGACATCGTTGGCGGCGCTTTCCAGGGCACTGGCCTTGACGCCGGCGCTCTTCAGGGCCTCAGCCGCCTCGCCACCCTCGGCGGCGATGGCCAGCAGCAAGCGTTCGGTGGTGACGAAGGCGTCGCCGGCCGCCTTGGCGTCGGCCTCGGCCTTGGCGAAGACCCGGGCGGTCTCCGGGGCCATATAGAGCTGGCCAGAGCCCCCCTCGACCTTGGCCCGCTTGGCCAGGGCGGTTTCGACGGCGGCGTCTGCCTCGTCGGGTCGGCCGCCAGCGCTCTGGATCAGGGCGCGGGACAGTCCGTCCTTCTCCTCAAGCAGAACCTTGAGCAGGTGGATCGGAGCAAGCTGTTGGTGTCGGCGGGCGAGCGCGAGGCTCTGGGCCGACTGGATCGCCTGTTTGGCGCGATCGGAATAGACGTCGATGTTCATGGCATCCCCTCGTTAGGCGGATTGACGCGCCTCGCCTTGAGACAGCGCAAGGCGCGTCGAGGCTGGATGTAGGTGTGGCCATTACGCCACACAAGTCGGATTGCCCCGGTTTATGGGGAAACCAAAGCCAGGGCCGCCCCTTACCCCCGCACCAGTCGGCCTCACGGCCGGCACAGCTGTCGTGTTTGGGAGTTCTACCTATGAAAAAGGCTTGGGTTTTGGCGCTTGTCGGCGCAACGAGCCTCGCTGGTCCGGCTGCGGCCGGCGGCTTCTATCTGCAGGAACAGTCGGTGCGTGGCGCCGGCCGGGCCTATACCGGCGAAGTCGCCGACACGGGCGTCTCGTCCCTCTGGTGGAACCCCGCCGCCATCGCCCGCTCCCCGCGGGAAGTCTACGTCGGCGCCCATGCGATCTTCGTTGACGCCACCGTCACCGACACCGGCTCGACCATCACCTATCCCGGCGGCGTGACCGTACCGGTGGGCGGCGAGCCCCGCGCCTTCAATCCGATCCAGAGCGGCGTGGCCCCGAACTTCGCCATCGCCACCCCGGTGGGCGACCGCTTCGCCCTCGGCCTCTCGGTGGCCGCCCCGTACAACTTCACCACCGAATATCGCGACAACGCCTGGGCGCGATATGACGGTCTGGAGTCGGGCCTGACCACGGCCGACGTCCAGCTGACCGGCGCCATGCAGCTCACCGACTGGCTCGACCTGGGCGCCGGCGTCAGCGCGCAATACACCGAGGCCACCCTCTCGACCGCCTATCCGAACCTGTCGCCGGCCATCCCGGACGGCGTCTCGCAGCTCAAGGGCAATGGCTGGGACTTCGGCTGGACCGTGGGCGCCCAGGCCCATTTCGACGCCCTGACCTTCGGCGCCAGCTATCGTTCGGCGATCGAGCATGACCTGGACGGCGATGTTCGGGTGGTTGGCCTGGCCGGCCCGCTGGCCCCGTTCAACACCGACATCGGCGGCTCGGCCAACTTCTCGACCCCGTGGATCGCCACCTTCGGCGCCCGCTGGCAGGCCACCGAGCGTCTGGCCATCAACGCCCAGGTCAACCGCATCGGCTGGAGCGAGTTCGACCAGATCACCGTCACCTCCCCGGCGGTCAACGAAACCCTGCCCCAGCGGTACAAGGACGTGACCACCGGCGGCATGGGCGTGGACTACATGGTCAACCAACGGCTGACCCTGCGGGCCGGCGCCCAGTACGATCCGACCCCGACCCCCGATGACCTGCGCACCGCGCGGGTTCCAGACGGCGACCGTTGGCTCTACGGCGTCGGCGCCAGCGCTGCGCTGAGCGACTCGCTCACCATGGATGCGGCGCTCTCCTACATCACCTTCGACGAGAGCAAGGTGAACCACGACACCACCTTCTACGAAGGCACCGCCGCCCAGACCGTCACCCGCCTGCGCGGCGACGTGAACGGCGAAGGCGCCATCCTGTCGCTGGGTCTGCGCAAGACCTTCTAGGACCACCTAGGAAGACGGTGCGTCAGGCGGATTGTGAGTTTCCAGAAAGCTCACTACCGCCTGCAGCATCTGCAGCCGCGTCTGGCCCCTGGACAGGAAGTGATCCTCCCCATCCAGGGGGACCAGGTCGACTGGCTTGCCCGCCGCGTTTAGCGCCTGGGCCATGTCCCGGCTCTGGTCGAAGGGAACGATGGTGTCGTCCTTGCCGTGAACCAGAAGAACCGGCGCCTCTACGCGATCAACCAGAAGCGCTGGCGACTTGGCCCGAAGGACCGGGTCGCGATCATCCTCAGAGCCCATGAACCTGTTCCAGTACCGTTGGGCGGCGACCCCCTTTTGCGTCTTGGACCACAGGACGAACTTTCTGAGATCCGACAAACCGGCCACGGAGGCGGCGCAGCGGTAGACGCCGGGATCCAGGGTGACGCCCGCCAAGGCCGCATAGCCGCCATAGCTGGCGCCCACGATGCAGACCCGCTTGGGATCAATGACGCCATCGGCGGCAAGGTGGGCGACTCCATCGGACAGGTCGGTCTGCATCTTGCCGCCCCATTCGCCGAACCCAGCCGTCAGGAATTCAGGACCAAAGCCTGCCGAACCCCGATAATTCACCTGCAGAACGGCATAGCCCCGCGAAGCGAGCGCCTGGGCCCACCAGTCGAAGCCTGGCGTGTCCCGCACGGCCGGCCCGCCATGGGGCAGGACGATCAGCGGCAGGCTCCGGGCCGCCTTGCCTTTGGGCGCCGTCAGGTATCCGCTGAGAGCCAGTCCATCGCGGGCCTTGAAGGCGACCGGCTGCACCGGTGACAGGTCGGCTGGGCCCAGCCGGCCATAGACCTGGCCGATCCAGTCAGCCTTGCGGCGCTTCAGATCGACGAGAGCGTAGGCTGGCCCCTCGCCTGGCGAATCCACCCGGACCACGATCCGTGAGCGATCCTGCGACCAGTCGGCCAGGCTCACCCGCTCTCCCGGATAGGCGGCGGCGATCGCCTTCCATACGGCCTGGTCGGCCGGATCAAAAAAGTGGACGATGTCTTCATCGCCCACCATCCGGCGGTGGCCGATCAGGAGTTGGCTCTGCGGATCATAGATCGGGTTCGAATCACCCGGCGCGAAGACCTCGCCCCAGGCGTGGTCGTCGATCTGATATTCGCGCAGGCCTCCCTCGCCCTCATGCCAACCCGCCACCAGAAGACTCCGCGGGTCGCGACCAAAGCCCAGCAAGACTGGCGGTTCGTTCAGACGGGTGGTGGATAGCACCTCGGGCCAATCGCGGCCTTGGGCGACCCGCAGCACCCAGCGGCCTGTGCGCCCTTCATACTCGGTCGTGGCGATGGGCGTCCCGTCCGCCGCCACCAGCCATTCGCGGGTGTCGCGCATTCCGCCATGGACCAGCCTTGAGCGACCGCCGCGGTTGAGATCGACCTCATAGAGCGCCGTGCGCCCTCGGCCGTCGCTTCCGAAGTGGACGCCCGTGAGGAACAGACGCGGCTCGCCCTCGACCAGCCGGACTTCGGGAGGCGCGGCGATGATGTTCAGGCCCCCAGCGGCGTCATCGAGCAGGTGCATGAGCTTGTCGCGCTCAAGGTCGTAGGCGAACTGAATAAAGCGCTCGCTACGCGGGGCGATGACCCCACCACCGATGCGGCTGGTCACCGAAGTGGTCACCAGGAGGAAGCGTGAGCCTGCCCAGGACAGGCCGCGCGCCTTGGCTTCGCCGATCAGGATGCTCCGGGTCGCGCCGCTGTCGACGGTCTTCAGCAGGATCGCCCGGTCTTCGCCATTGGTGACGATCATCGCCACCTGCGCGCCATCCGGCGAGATCGAGGCCATTTCGATATCAGGGAGGCGGCCATAGGCCTCCAACGGCGCCGCCTGAACCGACGCCACGGCGCACAGGGCCGCCAACAGCCCCAGCAAGGCTCGCATGCACGTCAAGATCGCCCCCTAACACCACCCAACCCACGGTGGCGGAAGGCTCGCACCACATCAACCCGCGCCTTGAGTGTTTTAGTTGACCTCGGTCTTCTTGGGCGGCTCTGGCGGCAGGGGCGCGACGGGCACGCCGTCCTCGACCAGGGCCTTCACCTCGGCCGGCGTGGCCTGGCCATAAATGCCGCGGTCCTCGGACCTGCCCTCATGGATGGCGCGGGCCTCCTTGGCGAAGGCGTCGCCGACATCGTCGAAGTTTTCTTCCACGTGGCGGCGCACCTTGCTCAGCGCCTCCATCATCACCGCCCGGGCCTTGGGCGGCAGGTCGGGCGTGTTGCGCTTGGTGCCCGCCACGGCCGGAGCCATGATCTGCTTGCGCACCTCGCGCACACCGCAGACCGGGCATTCCAGCAAGCCCCGGGCCTTCTGGTCGTCGAAATCGCTCGACGCCGAGAACCAGCCCTCGAACTCGTGGCCGTGATCGCAGGCCAGGGCGTAGCGGATCATATCGCCGCGGGTCCGGAGAAGGCCCGCGCATTGGCCAGGGCCGGAATCGCGGCACGGGCCTTGGCGACCTGATCCAGGTCGAGGTCGGCGAACAGCACCCCAGGCTCATCGTGATCGAGCTGGCCGATCACCTCGCCCCAGGGCGAGACCACCAGGCTGTGGCCATAGGTGCCGCGGCCGTCCTCATGGAAGCCGCCCTGGGCCGGGGCGATAACAAAGCTGCCAGTCTCGATGGCCCGGGCGCGCAACAGCACCTCCCAGTGCGCCGCCCCGGTCGAGCGGGTGAAGGCGGCCGGGGTGGTCAGGATCTGGGCCCCGGCCAGGGCGAGCGCCCGATGCAGGGCCGGGAAGCGCAGGTCGTAGCAGATGGTCAGGCCGAGCTTCGCGCCCTGCGCCGTGGCCGTGACGGCGACATCGCCCGGCGCATAGGTGGCCGATTCCCGGACGCGCTCTCCGCTGGGCAGGTCCACGTCGAACATGTGCAGCTTGTCGTAGGTCGCCGTGATCTCGCCGTCAGGGTTGATTAGGGCGCTGCGGTTGGCGCACAGGCCATCCTCGCGCTTGACCAGGGCCGAGCCGATCAGGATGGCGACGCCCGAAGCGCGCGCAACATCCTGCAGGGCGACCACGACCGGATCCTCCTCCAGGGCGCGCAACTGCGGCAGCAAGGCCTCGCGGTCCTTCTGCAGGATGTTGGTTCCCTCCGGCGTCGCGATCAGCTGCGCCCCGCCCTCGGCCGCCTGGCGGACCAGGAGCAGAACGTGTTCGAGGGCCGACGCCTGGCTGGCTGGCGTGCGGGTCTGGACGAGGGCGACGCGGAGCATCATGCGATCAGGCTTCAGGCGCCCTGCAGCAGGGTGTCGAGTTCGCCCGCGCGCTCCAGGTCCATCATGTCATCGCAGCCGCCGATGTGGCGCTCGCCGATGAAGATCTGCGGGAAGGTGGTCCCGCCGCCGGAGCGCTGGACCATTTCCTGGCGCTTCTCGGGATCGAAAGCAGCCTCGATCTCGGTGAACTCCACACCCTTCTTTTCCAGCAGGGTCAGGGCGCGCACGCAGTAGGGGCAGTAGGGCTTGGTGTAGATGGTGACGTTTGGCATGGCGGGGATAAGGGGCTTCCCTGATCAAATGTCCAGACCTTGGCCGTGCGGCTGCAGGTCACGAGGAGGTGGCGGCCGCCTTGACGCGCGCCACCACGGCGAGATCGACACGGGCCGCTCCGGCCGCGAGCAGGGCCCGCGCGCAGCCTTCGGCGGTGGCGCCTGTGGTCAGAACGTCGTCGACGAGCAGGATGTTGCGTCCAGCCACCTGATGGGCTCGCCCCGGCGGCACGACGAAGGCGCCGGCGACATTGCGCTTGCGGCCCGATCCGGACTTGCCGCCCTGGCTCTCTGTCGCTCTTCGGCGCACCAACACGTCGGGCAGGTAGGGCCGGTCCCGCAGGCGGGCGAGGCCGCGGGCGATCTCGGCGGCCTGGTTGAACCGGCGAGAAAACAGCCGCGATGAATGCAGCGGCACCGGCGTGATGGCGGAGGCCTCCTCCACCAGTCCGTCGGCCGCCCGCGACAGCCAGCGGGCGAACAGCGGCGCCAGGTCCTGCCGGTCGGCGTGCTTGAGCTGCAGGATCGGATCGCGAGAGGTCTCGTCATAGACACAGGCCGCCCTGGCGCGGGAGAAAGCCCGCGGCCGCGCCTCGCAGGCGGCGCAGCGCACGCCCGGCCCGAGCGAAAATTCGAACGCCGCCCCGCAACCGTCGCAGACCGGCCCGTCCAGGAAGGTGATCCTCATCCAGGCTTCCGCCGAGAGCCCTGGCGACAGGGGCCGCGGCCCCACATCCAGGGCCTGTGGCGGAAACACCAGGTCGAGCAGGTCGCGCCCGGCCGATTTCAGCCGCGCCCCTGGTTTCCACGCGAGCCCCGAAAGGCCATCTTGCAGGCTCATGTCACCCAACCCGCCCCGACTGTTCGACCGCAGCCTTGTGCGCAAGCACCTGGACCGCGCCGCCCCGGCCTTTGAAGCCGCCGACTTCCTGCACCGCCGCGCCTCAGAGGACGCGGTGGAGCGCCTGGAGGCGATCATGCGCGACTTCCCCCTGGCCGTCGATCTCTCGGCGCGGCGGGGCGCGTTCGCCAAGGCTCTGAGCCAGAGCGACGCCAAGGCCCGGGTCGGTCTGGTGGTCGAGGCCGATCTTTCGGACGCCATGCTGAAGGGCCGGCCGGGACCGCGCCTGGTGGCCGATGAGGAGCGCCTGCCCTTTGCGGCCAGCAGCCTGGACCTGGCCATCTCCACCTTCGGCCTCCACTGGACCAATGATGTGGTCGGCGCCCTGATTCAGATCCGCCGGGCGCTTAGGCCAGACGGCCTGTTCATCGGCGCCTTCCTGGGGGGCTCGACCCTGTTCGAGCTGCGCCGCTCGCTGATCGACGCCGAGGCCGAACTGACCGGCGGCGCCGGCAGCCGCATCTCCCCCTTCGCCGACGCCTCGGACGCGGCTGGCCTATTGCAGCGGGCGGGCTTCGCCCTGCCGGTCGCCGATGTGGACCGGGTGACCGTGCGCTACGCCCATCCGCTGAAGCTGCTGGCCGACCTGCGCCAGATGGGCGAGACCAACGCCCTGGCTGATCGTCACCCTCGGCGCTTGAGCCGGGCGGTGCTGGGACGGGCCTTCGAGCTCTATGTGGAACGGTTCGGCGAAAAGGACGGCCGCGTCCCGGCCACCTTCGAAATCCTCACCCTCACCGGCTGGGCGCCGCACGCCAGCCAGCAGCAGCCCCTGAAGCCGGGCTCGGCCAAGATGCGCCTGGCCGAGGCCCTGGGGGTCGAGGAGAACCCGCTGCCGCGGGACGAGGATTAGACGAGCGCGTCCGAGACGCTGATCAGCAGGGCGTAGATCTGGGCGCGGAGCACGCCTGCGGCGGTGATGATCACCAGGCCGAGCACGGCCGCCAGCAGGGCGTATTCGATGGCGGTGGCGCCGGACGCGTCCTGGGCGAACCGCTTCAGATCATGTCGCGCAGCCAGGCCACCAGGGGCGCGTCGGCCGGCGGCATCGGATAGTCGCTGAGCTTGTTGGGCTTCACCCATGCGAGAGCCTTGTGTTCCTTGGCGGTGACGAAGCCGCTCCAACGCCGACACAGATAAAGTGGCATGAGCAGGTGAAAGGACTCATAACCGTGGCTGGCGAACACGAAGGGCGCCAGGCAGGCATTGGTCACCTGGATGCCCAGCTCCTCGTCCAACTCACGGATCAGGCAGGCCTCGGGCGTCTCGCCGGTCTCGACCTTGCCGCCGGGAAACTCCCAGAGCCCGGCCAGTTGCTTGCCCTCAGGGCGCTGGCAGATCAGCACGCGGCCATCGGTGTCGATCAGGGCCGCGGCGGCGACCAGGAGTATGGGCTTTTCGGTCATGCCTCTCCTTTCCGCGCCTCTGCTGCAAATGCAACAGGGCGAGACAAACTGAGACCCCGCAGGCCGCGCCGACGACTTTGGGTTGACTTCGCACCTGCGAAAGACGATGTGTGCCTTGCGCCCTGATTGGCGCTATCGGTGCTCCAGCCCGCGTGAGGGCCTCCTGAAACGGAGGTTCGGCCTGTTGAGCGCCAGAAGAGATCGCATAGATCGCCCCGCCACGCGGGGGCTTTCCCCAAACTGACCCGCGTCCCGCGACCCTTGCACAGCAAGCGGCCGCCTTCGGCGCACTCCGAAAGACTGTAAGTCACTTGACCCAATTTTCTGAACTCGGCCTGGCCAAGCCTTTGCTGAAGGCCCTGGCCGACCAGGGCTATGAGACCCCGACCCCGATCCAGGCCAAGGCCATTCCGGGCGTGCTCTCCGGCCGTGACATCCTGGGCATCGCCCAGACCGGCACCGGCAAGACCGCCGCCTTCGCCCTCCCCATCCTCCACCGCCTGGCGGCCGACCCCAAGCCTGCGCCCCGTCGCGGCTGCCGGGTGCTCGTCCTATCGCCGACCCGCGAACTGGCCACCCAGATCGCCGAGAGCTTCCGCACCTATGGCCAGCATCTCGGCCTGACCGTCACCGTGATCTTCGGCGGCGTGAAGTATGGCGGCCAGATGCGCGCCATGGCCCCCGGCGTCGACGTCCTCGTCGCCACGCCGGGCCGCCTGATCGACCATCTGGGCGAGAAGACCGTCACCCTGCAGGGGGTCGAAACCTTCGTCCTCGACGAAGCCGACCAGATGCTGGACATGGGCTTCATCGTCCCGATCCGCCGCATCGTGAAGCACATCCCCGCCCAGCGGCAGAACCTGTTCTTTTCCGCCACCATGCCCACCGAAATCGGCAAGCTGGCTGGCGAACTCCTGAAGGACCCGCTCAAGGTCTCGGTGACCCCCCAGGCGACCACCGTGGAGCGCATCAGCCAGAAGGTTCTGTTCGTCGAGCAGACCCGCAAGCGCGCCCTGCTGGCCGAGCTGTTCGCCGAGAAGGACTTCAAGCGCGTCATCGTCTTCACCCGCACCAAGCGCGGCGCCGACCGCGTGGCCAAGACCCTGGAACAGGGCGGCGTGGAAGCCTCGGCCATCCACGGCGACAAGAGCCAGGGCCAGCGTGAACGGGCGCTGGCGGACTTCAAGGCGGGCAAGATCCGCGCGCTTGTGGCCACCGACATCGCCGCCCGCGGCATCGACATCGACGCCGTCAGCCACGTGGTTCAATACGAACTGCCCAACGTGCCGGAAGCCTATGTCCACCGGATCGGCCGTACGGCCCGAGCCGGCGCCGATGGCTCGGCCATCGCCTTCTGTGCCGACGACGAGCGGAACCTGCTGCGCGACATCCAGAAGGTCACGCGCCAGACCATCCCGTCCTTCGACCGCCGCAACGACAAGGCCCTGGCCCTGATGACCAAGGCCATCGCCGACGTCACGCCGGAAGAACCCCGTCAGGCCTCGGGTCGCTCGCGCGATCCGCGCAATGACGTGCCCGCCGCCCTGCGCCAGACCCGTAACCGGCGTCCCGACCAGGGTCGTGGCGGCGGCGAAGGCCGCGGCGGCGGTCAGCCCCGCCGCGATGGCGCCAAGCCGGCTCAGGCCGCCAAGGCGGCCGCCGGCGGCGATCGCTTCCGCGGTCCCAAGCGCGAAGGCGCCCCCAAGGCCTGGAGCCCGATCGACTAGATCGCGCTCTGCTCACCTCTGCAGCACGGACGGCGACCTGATCGCCGTCCGTGCGTTGCTGTCTGGGCGACAACAGGACCACCGAGCCTTGATGACTCTGAGAACCACCCTGCGCGCAGCCACGCGCCAGGATCACGATCGCGTCGACCGATTGGGCGGCGCTTTCGATCTGGCCAGCCCCGAGGGCTACGGCGCCTTTCTCCTGGGCCACGCCGCCGTGCTGCCGCCCCTGGAGGCGGCGCTGGACGCCGCCCCACCCCAAGACCTGCCGCCCAGCTGGCCTGAACGCCGCCGCGCGGGGGCGTTGCTGGCCGACCTGGCCGAACTGGGCTTCGAAGCGCCCGCCCCCGCTCTCATCCCCGCCCCAACCAACGCGGCCGAGCGCGTAGGCGCGCTCTACGTCCTGGAGGGTTCGCGCCTGGGCGGAGCCCTCCTGCGCCGCCGGCTGGCCGAGGCGCAGCCTGCGGCGCCCATCGCCTATCTCGCCCACGGCCAGGGCGAGCCCCTCTGGCGCACCTTTCTGGAATGGCTCGACAGTCGCGACCTCGACCCCGCCGAGACGGCCGCCGCCGTGGATGGGGCGCGGGGCGTCTTCGCCGCCTTCGAGGCCGGGTTCACAGCCGTCGCCCCGACGTCGGCCTGAGCCGAGCGACCCCCGAAAGCGTCCGCTACCCGACAGACCTGAGCCCCGACTTCCTATTGTATTGGCGGTGAAGCTCCCCCGCCGACGCCTGTCCCCGCACGCGTCCCCCTCCCCCCTGGAATTGGAACGTTTGCGGCCTTGACCGATGTCGACCTGACGAACTGTGATCGGGAACCGATCCATCTGCTGGGCGCGATCCAGCCGTTCGGCTTCCTGCTGGCGGTCACCCGCCAGTGGATGGTGGCGCACGCCTCCGACAACGCCCAGGGCTTCCTGGGGCAGGCCGCCGAAGACCTCATCGGGCGATCCCTGACAGAGGTCCTCGACGGGCACGCCGTGCATGAAATCCGCGGCCGGCTGCAGATCATGCGGGGCGCCGATTCCGTGGAGCGGGTGTTCAACCTGGCCCTGCAGGCCGGCGGCGAGCCCTTCGACGTGGCGGTCCATTATTCGGGCGACCTGCTGATCATCGAGGCCGAGCCGAGCCGGGCCGAATCCTCGCTGGAGGCGGCCTCGGCCGTACGCTCCATGGCCAATCGCGTGGCCGAGCGGAAAACGATCGAAGACATCGTCCACGAAGCCGCCCGCCAGGTGCGCGCCCTGACCGAATTCGACCGGGTGATGGTCTATCGCTTCGACCACGACGGCGCCGGCGAGGTGATCGCCGAGTCCGTGCGGCCGGGCATCGGCTCGTTCCTCGGCCAGCGCTATCCGGCCTCGGACATCCCCCAGCAGGCGCGCGCCCTCTATGAGCGGAGCTGGCTGCGGATCATCGCCGATATCGACGCCGAGACGCCGAAGGTCCGCCCCGCCCTGGGCCCCAGCGGCGGCCCGCTGGATCTCTCCATGTCCATGCTGCGGGCGGTCTCGCCGATCCACATCGAATATCTCCGCAATATGGGCGTCGGCGCGTCGCTCTCCATCTCCATCCTGCGCCAGGGCAAGCTTTGGGGCCTGTTCGCCTGCCACCACTATGGCCCCCACCACGTCTCCTATGAGCGGCGCACGGCGGCCGAGCTGTTTGGCCAGATCTTCTCCTACATGCTGGAAAGCCGCGAACAGGAGACCGAGGCCCGCCATGTGGAGCGGGCGCGAAACCTGCACGATCGCCTGGTCAGTTCGGTGGCGACAGCTTCGGGGCCGGCCAGTCTCACACCCTTCCTCGGCGAGCTGTGCAGCCTGGCCGGCTGTGAGGGCGTGACCCTTCACATGGGCGGCCAGACGACCAGCCACGGCGCCAGCCTGGACGCCGACCGGCTCAAGATCCTGGTCGGCTTCCTGGACGACCACGCCACGCGGGGGGTGTTCCACACCCATCACCTGGCCGCGCACCTGCCGGAGGCCAAGACCTGGCAAGACGCCGCCGGGATCATCGCCGTGCCCCTGTCGCGGGAGCCGGGCGACTATCTGATCTTCCAGCGTGGGGAGGTCGTCCGCGAGGTGGCCTGGGCCGGCGATCCCAACAAGGCGGTCACCGTCGGCCCGCTCGGCGCCCGCCTGACCCCGCGACAGAGTTTCGAGACCTGGAAGGAGACCGTCCGAGGTCAGTCCCGCCCCTGGTCGGCCTCGGAGCTTGCGGCGGTGGACAGCCTGCGGCTGACGCTTCTGGAAGTGGTCATGCGGCTGACCGATCTGGCCAACGCCGAGCGGGGCAAGGCCCAGCATCGGCAGGAAGTTCTGATCGCCGAGCTGAACCACAGGGTGCGCAACATCCTGGGCCTGATCCGCGGCCTGATCTCGCAGAGCCGCGATGGCGCGACCACCGTCCAGCAATTCTTCGACGTGGTCTCGGGCCGGGTCCAGGCGCTCGCCCGCGCCCATGATCAGATCACCCAGCAGCACTGGGGTCCCGGGGCCCTGACCGACCTGATCCGCGGGGAGGCGGAGGCCTATCTGGCCGCCAAGGCCGACCGGCTGATCCTGTCGGGCCCCGACGTGCTGATCGAACCCCAGGCCTTCTCGACCCTGTCGCTGGTCATCCATGAACTGGTGACCAACTCGGCCAAGTACGGCGCCCTTTGCGACAGCCGCGGCGAGGTGCATGTGAGCTGGACCACCGATGCGTCCGGCGCGCTGGACCTGGCCTGGCGTGAACAGGGCGGGCCGACGGTCAAGGCGCCCACCCGGCGGGGGTTCGGCTCGACCATCATCGAACGCTCCATCCCCCATGAGCTGGGCGGCGAGGCTGAGGTGACCTTTGATCCTGCGGGCCTGCGGGTGGCGTTGCGGGTGCCGGGGCGCTTCGTCGTGGAGGGCCGTGCGGCCGATCCTGGCAAGGCCGTCGCCCCCGTGGCCGATGAGCGACCGCCCCGACCGAACCATGTGCTGGTGGTCGAGGACAACATGATCATCGCGCTGGATCTGGAAGGCGTGCTGCTGAAGCTCGGCGCCAGCCAGGTCAGCATGGCCTCCAACGTCGCCGCCGCCCTTGAAGCCATCGCCGCCGATCGGCCCGACTTCGCCTTCCTCGACCTGAACCTGGGAGAGGAGACCAGCCTGCCGGTGGCCGAGCAGCTACAGGCCGAGAAGATTTCCTTCGCCTTCGGCACCGGCTTCGGCGATCAGGCCGACCTGCCCGAGCACCTTTCCGCCGTGCCGATCATAAGCAAGCCCTACTCCGAAAAGGCCCTGCGCGACGTGCTCAAGGCGGCGTCATCTCAGCGCCGCTGAAGGCGCTTCAGGAGCGGTAGTCGCCGTTGATGGCCACATACTGCTTGGTCAGGTCGCAGGTCCACATGCTGGCGCTGGCGCGACCGACACCCACGTCGATGAAGACCTCAAGCTCCTGCCGCTTCATGTAGGCGCTCATCTTGGCCTCGTCATAGGTGGGCGCAATCAGGCCATCCTGCGCAGCCCAGTGCTCCCCGAAGCGGACCAACAGCGCGTCGCGGTTCACGGGCTCGTCGGCCCGGCCGACGGCCATGACGATCCGACCCCAGTTGGCGTCCTCGCCGGCGAAGGCGGTCTTGACCAGGGGGCTTTCGGCGACGGTGCGAGCGATCTTGCGGGCGGAGATGGGATTCTCGGCGCCGGCGACGGTAATCTTGACGAACTTGGTCGCCCCCTCCCCGTCCCGGACCAGCTGCTGGGCCAGGTCCATCAGGACGCCCTCCAGCTTGTCGCGGAAGTCGGCCAGGCGCTTGTCGCCGGCCCGGGTGATCTTGGGCGCGCCGGACTGGCCGGTGGCGAACAGCATCAGGGTGTCGTTGGTCGAGCGGTCGCCGTCCACCGTCACGCAGTTAAAGGTGGTGCGCACATAGAGGTTCACCAGGCTCTGCAGCGCGGGCGCGGCGATGGCCGCGTCGGTGACCACGAAGGCCAGCATGGTGGCCATGTCCGGGGCGATCATCCCCGAACCCTTGCAGATGCCGGCGATCCGAACCTTGGTTCCGTCGATCTCGGCCTCGGCCACTGCGCCCTTGGGAAAGGTGTCGGTGGTCATGATGGCCCGGGCGGCGCCGGCCCAGCCGTCCGGCGACAGCTTCTGCTCCACCTCGGGCAGGCGCTGGGTGATCTTGGCGTCGTCCAGCAGCACGCCGATGACGCCGGTGGAGGCCACCATCACGTCCCGCTGACGGCAATCGAACCGCTTGGCGACGGCCGATGCGACCCGCCGCACGGCGTCAGCGCCCGGCTTGCCGGTGAAGGAATTGGCGCAGCCGGCATTGACCACCAGGGCGCGGACCTCGGTCCCCTTGGTGGCGGCCAGTTGTTTCTGGCACCAGTCGACCGGCGCCGAGCCCACCTTGTGGCGGGTGAAAACCCCGGCGGCGGTGGTCCCGGGATCGAAGCTCATGACCAGCAGGTCGTCGCGCTCATGCTTGTAGAAGCCGGCCCGGCCGGTCGCCAGCCGCACCCCGGCCAGGGGCGGCATGGTCGGAAACGGCACGACCAGGGGCGAAACGGGCAAGGCGCCCTTGGCGGGCTTCGGCGGCTGGGGCGTAGCCTCCAGGGCGCGGCTGGTCTTGTCGGCGCGCTTCAGAGCGGCCCGCTTGATGGCGCTGGCCAGGGGATCGAGGGCCCGCTCGATCGTCTGTCCCACGACCTCGGTGACGCTTTCGGTCGCGCGGGGCGCAGGCTTGGCCGTCGTCGTCGCCGCGACGGGCTTCGGCGCCTTGGCGGTGTCGCTATCCTTGCGCGCCATTACTTGGCCTCAGGGCTTTTGGGGGCGGGAACCTTGGCGGCCGGCGCCGGCGTCTTGGCCGGCTCGGCGGCCTTGGGCGCTTCGGCCGCCGCATCGGCAGGCTCCACCGGCGCGCCGGGCACGGCCTCGCCGGCGCCGATCAGGGTCTCGACCTTGGCCCGACCCCGCAGCTTTTCCAGCAGGTCACGAACCTGGTCATAGGTGAGGAAGCGAATGATCTGGGGGCGCGCGGCCTCCAGGGTGATCGGCTCCTCCAGGCGACGGTCCTCAACCCGCACCACCGCCCAGCCGCCTTCGACCTCGAAGGGGCCGACGATCTCGCCGGTCTTGGCCGCCTTGAGAGCGCCCTCATAGGCTTCGGGCATGACGTCGGTGGTGAAGTAGCCGAGGTCGCCGCCGTTGAAGCGGGTGGCGGCGTCCGTGGAGCGCTCCATGGCCAGGGCCTCGAACGAGGCGCCGGTGGTCAGCAGGTTCTTCACCGCCTCGCCCTCTTCGGGCGTCGCCACCACGATCTGCCGCGCACGAATCTCCTCGGACTGACGCGCGAGCTTGAGCTGCTCCTGGTACAGGCCCCGGATCGCGTTTTCGTTGACGGCGTCCGAAACGACGCTCTCCACCAGCATGTCGCCCAGGATGCGCTCGCGGGCGGCGGCCAGACGGCGCTGGGCCACGGGATCCTCATCCAGATTGCGCGACAGGGCCTCGGCGGCCAGCAGCTTCTGGTCGATCACCTCGTCCAGCACCCGGCGGAAAAGATCGGAGGAAATGTCCAGGGGCTCGCCCTCGCCGATCAGGCCCTGGGCCACCGCCTCGCGCTTGACGTCAGAGGCCCAGACGGCTTTGCCATCGACCCGGGCGACGGCTTCATCCCCAGGCTGGGGCGGGCGATCGTCGCCCCCGCGATCGCCACAGGCGGCCAGGCTCAGGCCGACGACCATCATAAGGGCCGCCAAGCCTCCGAAACGAGAGGGCTTTTCAACGATCATAGGCTGCATCCCATGGGCCCGGGACGAGACCGCGGGCGCAGTCCGTCCCTAGCCATTTCCCTCGCGGGATGCAAAGGTTGCCGCGATCATCGCCAGGCGCCCGCATCACAAGTGGGCCGCCGGATCGCATTCATTTGGGAGAATTTTGTATGCGCGAAGCCGTTATCGTTTCCTATGCCCGCACGGGGCTCGCCAAATCGGGCCGCGGGGGCTTCAACATGACCCCGACCATGAGCATGGGCGCGCATGCGGTGAAACACGCCGTCGAGCGCTCGGGAATCGACGCTTCTGAGATTGAAGACTGCATTATGGGCAATGTGTCCCATGGCGCGGGCAATCTCGGGCGCCAGGTGGCCCTCCTCGCCGGCCTGCCGATCACCACCTCGGGCTCCACCGTCAACCGTTTCTGCTCCTCGGGCCTGAACACCATCGCCACGGCGGCCAACTATGTGCGCAACGACGGCGCCGACGCGGTCGTCGCCGGCGGCGTCGAGTCGCTGTCGATCCCCGGCGGCGGCGGCGGTCGCGACAACATCGACCCGGCCCTGGTGAAGCAGTACCCGGCCATCTTCATGCCGATGATCGACACCGCCGACATCGTCGCCGAGCGCTACAACATCAGCCGTGAGTACCAGGACCAGTACTCGCTGGAATCGCAGCAGCGTATGGCTGCCGCCCAGCAGGCGCAGAAGTTCAAGGACGAAATCGTCCCGATGAAGACCAAGATGAAGCAGGTCAACAAGGAGACGAAGGAAGAGACCATCGTCGACTACACGGTCGATCGCGATGAGTGCAATCGTCCCGACACCACCCTGGAAGGCCTGGCCAAGCTTCAGCCGGTCCGCGGCGAAGGCAAGTTCATCACCGCCGGCAACGCCAGCCAGCTGTCGGACGGCGCCGCCGCCGTGGTGATCATGGAAGCCAAGGCCGCCGAGAAGAAGGGCCTGAGCCCCATGGGCGCCTTCAAGGGTTGGGTCGTCGCCGGTTGCGAGCCCGACGAGATGGGCATCGGCCCGGTCTTCGCCATTCCGCGCCTGCTCGAGCGTCACGGCCTGAAGGTCGACGACATCGACCTGTGGGAGCTGAACGAAGCCTTCGCGTCGCAGTGCCTCTATTCCCGCGACCAGCTGGGCATCGACCCTGAGAAGTACAACGTCAATGGCGGCTCCATCGCCATCGGCCACCCCTACGGCATGACCGGCGCGCGCCTCGCGGGCCACATCCTGCAGGAAGGCAAGCGTCGCGGCGCCAAGAACGTCGTGGTGTCCATGTGCATCGGCGGCGGCATGGGCGCGGCCGGCCTGTTCGAAGTTTACTAAGACCTGACCACCGGATCCTCGGGGCGACAGCTGCGGCTTTCGCCCCGAGGACTTCCTTTACCGGTCCTGCGGTAGTTTTCCGTCTTCGTTCGTCTGTCCCGAACGCACCAGGCGCTTGGGATGACGATCTCGTCGATAGAACGCCACGAGGCCGTCATGAAGATCGCCACCGCCTTCAGCCTCGCCGATTGCGCCGAGCAGGCCGCATTCGAGACGTCCCGCGACCTGCACGGTCAGCTTGGGGGCGCGCCCCAACTCCTTGTTCTCTACGCCACCGAACACCGCGCCGAGCCCGCCCTCATCGCGGCGCTGAGCGCGCATCTGCCCGGCGTCCAGATCGTCGGCGGCACCTCCTGCGGGGGGGTGATGACCCAACAGGGCTTTCATAGCGGGCCGGATGGCGCAGTGGGCGTTCTGGGCCTCATCGACGCCGAGGGCGCCTATGGCGTCGGATCGGCGGCCCTGGGCGAGGACGCCCATGTCGCGGGCGCCGCGGCGGTGGAGCGCGCCCTGGTCGCCGCCGGGCGGGACTTCGAGATTCCCACCCTGGTCTGGTGCTGTCAGCCGCCGGGCTGCGAAGAAGGCGTGCTGGCCGGCGTTCAGTCCGTCATTGGCGCCCAGACGCCGATCATTGGCGGAAGCTCCGCCGACGAGGCGATCGCCGGCGCCTGGCGCCAGTTTTCCAGCGATGGCGTGCTGCAGGACCATGTGGTGATCGCCGTCCTCTTCCCCAGCAGGGCACATGGCGCCGCTTTCCAGAGCGGCTACGCCCCCACGGGCAAGTTTGGCGTGGTCACCCGCGCCCATGATCGCCAGGTTCTGGAGATCGACCATCGGCCCGCGGGCGAGGTCTATGGCGGCTGGACCTGCGGCGCGGTCGGCGGCGCCGGCGCCATCCTGGCCAAGAGCACCCCGACCCCGCTGGGACGGGTCGCCGCCGAGGTCCAGGGCGTGCCCATGTTCGTCCTGTCCCACCCGGCCCTGCTGGGCGTGGCCGGCGACCTTTCCCTGTTCACCGACATCAGCGAGGGCGACGTCGTGCACCTGATGCGCGGCTCTCCGGAATCCCTGGTCAAACGGGCCGGCCTGGTGGTCGAGGACGCCTGCGCCATGGGCGGATGGGCCGGCGCCGAAAGTCTGGGCGGCCTGATCATCTATTGCGGCGGCTGCATGCTGCATGTTCGCGACCAGATGGATGCGGTGGTCGAAGAGGTACGCCGCGCCATGCCCGGCGCGCCGTTCCTCGGCGCCTTCACCTTCGGCGAGCAGGGCGCGATCGTCGACAGCTGCAACCGGCACGGCAACCTGATGGTCTCGGCCCTGACCTTCGGCTGATGATGCTCGACCTGGATAAAGAACAGCTCCGCGAGGCTCTGGCCTCGGCCAAGCAGATCGAGGCGTCCCTGCGTGAGCGCCTGCGCGAGCAGGACCTGGTGCTCAGCGGGCTCGAGGCGCTCCAGGGCGAGGAGGATCCGGCTGTCTTGCAGGCGCGGGTCTTCGACCTGCTGAGCCGCAGCGTGGCGTTCAATCTGGCCCTGGTGCTTGAACCCGAGGGCGAAGGCTTCGTCTGCACCGCCGCCACCGATCAGGCCGCCGTGGGCGCGCGCTGGCCCGGCGGCGGCTTCTTCAGCCGCGTGGCCCACGGCCGGGCCGCCGTGACGCCCGACAATCGCCGCGTTCCCGAATGGGGCCAGTGCGACGGCCTCTCGCCCCTGCCCGGGGCCGGCATCTACGCGCCCATCCTGGCGGCGTCCGGTCCCGGCCTGCTGGTGCTCTGCTCTCACCAGCCCGGAGCCTACAGCGCCCGGGACGGCGCGCTGGTCTCACGGCTGAGCCTGCTGGTCTCCCAGACCCTGGCGGCGGCCCAGCGCCGACGTCTTTCCGACGCCGCGCGCTCGGCCGACATCGCCCGCAAGGCCGCCGTCGAGGCCAGCGAGGCCAAGTCCCGCTTCCTGGCCAATATGAGCCATGAGATCCGCACGCCGCTCAATGGCGTCACGGCGGTGGCCGACCTGCTCGCCATGACCGAACTCGCCCCGCGGCAGCAGGAGATGGCCCAGCTGATCGCCCAGTCGGGGCGGATGCTGGAGCGGCTACTGAACGACGTGCTGGACTTCGCCAAGATCGAGGCCGGCCAACTGGACATCGAGCGCGAGCCCTTCGATCTCGGGCCTGCGCTGCACGCCATGATCGATCTCTTCGCCGCCAAGGCCGACGCCAAGGGCCTGGGATTCCGCGCGCATATTGATCCAAACGCAGCCGGCGTGTTCGAGGGCGACAGCCTGCGGGTGCGCCAGATCCTCGGCAATCTGCTCAGCAATGCGGTGAAGTTCACCGAGGCCGGCGAGGTGGCGCTCCATGTCTCGGCCGAGGATGGCCCTGAGGATGCGCTGATCACCCTGCGGGTCACCGACACGGGCTGCGGCTTCACGCCAGAGCGCGGCGCGCGGCTGTTCGACCGGTTCGAGCAGGGGGACGACTCGATCACCCGGCAGTTCGGCGGCACGGGTCTGGGCCTGGCGATTTCCCGTTCGCTCGCCGAGATGATGGACGGCGCCATCACCTGGCGCTCGACGCCCGGCCAGGGCTCAACCTTCGAGGCGACCTTCCGCGCTCGGCGGGCGCCAGACGCCGGACGGGCGGGGCCTGAGCCCGCAGCCCCCCGCCATGACCCGGACCTGAAGGTGCTGGTGGTCGAGGACAATCCCAATAATCGCCGGATCGTCGCCATGATCCTCGAACTGGTCCAGGCCCAGGCGACCTATGCCGAGAACGGCCAGGAGGGCCTGGACGCCTTCGCCCCTGGACGGTTCGACATCGTCCTGATGGATCTGCAGATGCCGGTCCTGGACGGTCTGAGCGCCATTCGGCGGATTCGGGCGCTGGAGCGGGTCGCCGCGGCGCCCCCGGTCCCCATCATCGCCCTGTCGGCCAACGCCATGACCCATCACGTGGCCGAGTCTCTGGCCGCCGGCGCCACCGCCCATGTGGCCAAGCCGATCCTGCCGGCCCGCCTGATCCAGACCATGGTCGGCCTGGTCCAGGATGGCGCCGGTCACAGGCCTGCCCAAGCCGCAGGCTGAGGCCCCTGTTCTGCGCTGTATGGCGCGCCTGCGTTGACACTGGGAGGGCCGCTGCTTAAGTCTCGGCCTCGCTCAAAGAGCGGGACTCCGGGCAGGCGAAGGTCAGACGGCGCGCCGTGCGAAACGCCCGCGACCCCGCATCGACTGCATTCTCGGACGCCCCCACACATGTTCTTCCAACGGCTCTTCGGCTCCGCACCCGACCGCAAGGTCAAGGCCTTCCAGGCCCGGGTCGCCAAGATCAACGCCTTCGAATCCCAGCTGGAGGCCCTCTCCGACGAGGCGCTGCGCGGCAAGACCGAAGAGTTCCGCGCCCGACTGGCCAAGGGCGAGACCCTCGACCAGCTCCTGGAAGAAGCCTTCGCCGTCGTGCGCGAAGCCTCCAAGCGCACCATCGGCCTGCGGCATTTCGACGTGCAGATGGTCGGCGGCATGGTTCTGCACCGAGGGGGCATCGCCGAGATGCGCACGGGCGAGGGCAAGACCCTGGTCGCCACCCTGCCGGTCTATCTCAACGCCCTTGAGGGCAAGGGCGTCCACGCGATCACGGTCAACGACTATCTCGCCCAGCGCGACGCCGAGTGGATGGGTCAGATCTACCGGTTCCTGGGCATGAGCGTGGGCGTGATCGTCCACGGTCTGTCGCAGGGCCAGCGTCAGGCCGCCTATCAGGCCGACATCACCTACGGCACCAACAACGAGTTCGGCTTCGACTATCTGCGCGACAACCTCGCCTATGAGATGAGCGAGATGGTCCAGCGGGGCCATAACTTCGTGATCGTCGACGAGGTGGACTCCATCCTGATCGACGAGGCCCGCACGCCGCTGATCATTTCCGGCCCCACCGAGGATCGGAGCGAGTTCTACAAAACCATCGATGTCCTAGTTAAGGAGCTGATCAAGGACCCCGAGAACTTCGACCTCGACGAGAAGCAGCGGCAGGTCCTGCTGACCGAGGCCGGTTCCGAACGCATCGAAGAGATGCTCGAGCAGAGCGGCCATCTGGTGGAGGATTCCGCCGGCCTCTACGACCCGGCCAACGTCTCGGCGGTTCACCATGTGAACCAGGCCCTGCGCGCCAACGTCCTCTACACCCGCGACAAGGACTATATCATCCGCGCCGGCGAGGTGGTCCTGATCGACGAGTTCACCGGCCGCATGATGCAGGGCCGCCGCCTGTCCGAAGGCCTGCACCAGGCCATCGAGGCCAAGGAGGGCGCCCGGGTTCAGCCCGAGAACCAGACCCTGGCCTCGGTGACCATCCAGAACTACTTCCGCCTCTACAAGAAGCTGTCGGGCATGACCGGCACCGCCTCGACCGAGGCCCAGGAATTCGGCGACATCTACAAGATGGAAGTCGTCGAGATCCCCACCAACCGGCCGGTCAGCCGGGAGGACGAGGACGACGAGGTTTATCGCACCGCCGCCGAGAAGAACCAGGCGATCCTCAAGCAGGTCGAGGAATGCTACGTCCGCGGCCAGCCGATCCTGGTGGGCACGGTCTCGATCGAGAAGTCCGAACTGCTGTCGGAAATGCTCAAGACCCACGTGTTCGAATACCAGGGCAAGAGCCAGACCGGCATTCCGCACAACGTCCTGAACGCCCGCTATCACGAGCAGGAGGCCCTGATCGTGGCCGACGCCGGCGTGCCGGGCGCGGTGACCATCGCCACCAACATGGCCGGCCGCGGCACCGACATCCAGCTGGGCGGCAGCATCGACCTGCGCCTGGCCAAGTGGCGCGATGAGCAGCGCGGTTTGGGCATCGAGCCCGACGCCGAGGCCGCCCAGGCCCGCCGCGACGAGATCGAGGCCGACATCGCCGATCTGAAGGCGAAATCCCTGGCCGCCGGCGGCCTCTATGTGCTGGGCACCGAGCGCCACGAGAGCCGGCGGATCGACAACCAGCTCCGCGGCCGGACGGGCCGCCAGGGGGACCCGGGCCGCTCGAAGTTCTTCCTCTCCTGCGAGGACGACCTGCTGCGCATCTTCGCCGGCGACCGGCTGGACTCGATCATGCGCACCTTCGGCGTCCAGGAAGGCGAGGCGATCACCCACAAGTGGCTGAACGGCGCCATCGCCACGGCCCAGAAGCGCGTCGAGCAGCGTAACTACGAAATCCGCAAGAACCTGCTCAAGTACGACGACGTGGTGAACGACCAGCGCAAGGCCGTGTTCGAGCAGCGCCAGGAGTTCATGGAGGCCGAGGACCTTACCGAGGTCATCGCCGAGATGCGCGCCGACACCATCGAGGACATGGTCAACCGCCATATGCCGCCCAAGGCCTATGCCGAGCAGTGGGATGTGGAAGGCCTGGACGAGCGGGTCCGCGAACTGCTGGGCCTGGAGCTGCCGGTCCGCGAATGGGCGGCCGAAGAGGGCATCGCCAACGAGGAGATCCACGAGCGGATCACCGCCGCCGCCGAGGCCCGGGCGGCCGAGCGCGAGGTGACGTTGAGCCCCGAGCGGATGCGGGTGCTGGAAAAGAGCTTCCTACTGCAGACCATCGACCTGCAGTGGCGCGAGCACCTGATGCACCTCGATCACCTGCGCAACGTCATCGGCCTGCGCGGCTACGGCCAGCGCGATCCGCTGAACGAGTACAAGACCGAGGCCTTCTCCCTGTTTGAGAAGCTGCTGACCGACCTGCGCCACAACGTCACCAAGTGGATGATGACCGTGGAGATCCAGGTGGAGGTTCCTGCGCCGCCCGCCCCGCCCGAGCGCCTGACCGAGGTTCACCTCGATCCTCTGACCGGCGAGAATGCGGCCACGGCCGGGGCCCTGCCCTCGGGCCTGGCGCGGGATCAGCGCGAGGCCCTGCCGATCTCGTCCCTGCCTGCAGGCTGGGAGCAGACGGGCCGCAACGCCCCCTGCCCCTGCGGCTCCGGCAAGAAGTTCAAGCACTGCCACGGGGCGCTGGTCTAGATGAACGCCCCCTTCCTGGAATGCCGGGGCCGGTGCCCCGTGTGTGAAGAGGAGGTCGTTTTTTCGTCGCCCGATTCCTGGCTGCGCGACGGGCTGAAGTGTTCGGCGTGCGGCTCCATCCCGCGGGAGCGCGCGCTGATGCGCGTGCTGGCGGAACTCGCCCCCGACTGGCGCCAGCTGGCGATTCACGAGAGCTCCGGGTGCTCGGTGTCCAGCAACCGCCTGCGCGAACAGTGTCCCGGCTATGTGGCGACCCAGTACGACCCGGCCACGCCCTGGGGCCAGACCCATCCGCACGGCTATCGCAGCGAGGACCTGGAGGCGCAGACCTTCGCCGACGAGACCTTTGACATCGTCGTCACCCAGGACGTGTTCGAACACATGTTCGCGCCGGACCGGGCCATTTCCGAGATCGGCCGGACCCTGAAGCCCGGGGGCTTCCACATCTGCACCGTGCCCATCGTCCGCAAGGCCGCCCCCTCGGTTCGTCGGGCGCGCCGGCGTGAAGACGGCTCAATCGAGCACTTGGCGTCCCCCGAGTATCACGGCAATCCCATGGACCCGGACGGCTCTCTGGTCACGGTCGACTGGGGCTATGACATCGCCGACTACCTGGATCAGGCGAGTGGCCTGTCGACCACGATCCACACCATTGACGACCTGAGCCATGGCATCCGGGCGGCCTATATCGAGGTGCTGGTTTCGCGGAAGGCATTCGCCTCCCAAGTCACCCTCGACGGCAGGATTGACGCCCGGCCGAGATCCCGTCCTGGGGCGTTCAAACGCTTGGTCCACCGCCTGCGGGGCTGAGCCCCCGACCCAACGGCGAGTTGCAATTGTAGTTACAATGTAACACTGTGCGCATAAGCCGGGGGGACGCCAATGCTGCAGCTCGAATTCTGGACGGGGCGGATGCGCCTGCTGGGCCTGATCGCGGTGGCGATCAGCATCCTGACCTGGACGGCGGAGCTGACCGGCATGGTCTATGTCTGTCCCTATTGCCGGACCCAGCGGACGGTGATCGGCCTGCTTGGCCTGCTGATGCTGACCCCCAATCCCGGCTTCTGGATCACCCGATATCTGGGCTCGATCCTGGCGGTGTTCGGCCTGGTGGTGGGATCGACCCAGCACTTCAACGGCTGGCGCAAGGTGATGAAAGGCGAGTTCGTCCTCTCGCCCAAGGTCTATGACGACGCCTTCCTGCTGTCGGGCGCCGCCATCTTCATCATCGTCGCCCAGATCCTGCTGCTCTACGCCTATCGCAAGCCGGCGACGGCGGAGAACCTCACCCCCGCAGGGTGACGAAGGTCTCGCTCTCGATCAGCCATTGACCACGAACCTTGGTCCAGGCGGCCAGGTACCAGCCGGCGATGTGCTCACCCTGGCTGCGGGAGACCGCCACCCAGGTCCCGCGCTCGGCCGCGCGCTCGCCGGCGGCGTCCAGTTCCACCGCCTCAGGCGTGCGGACGAAGGCTGTGAAGTCCGGGTCGGCGAACTGGGCGGCGAAGGCGGCGATCACCGCCTCGACGCCGCTGATCACCCCGCCATCGCCGACGATCACCGTCACGCCGGGATCGAAGAAGGGCCGCAGGCGGGCGGCGTCCCTGGCGGCGATCAGCTTGTTGGTCAGGCGGCGGCGGGCAAGGATGGCGTCCTTGGGCGTCGTCACGGCTCGACCACCACCGTGCCGACCTTGGTCCCGGCCTCCACGGCCTCGTGGGCCGCGGCGCAATCCTCCAGCGAATAGGTCCCGGCGACCGACAGGATGGCCTGGCCCGTGCCGATCCAGGCGGTGATATCGGCCTGGGCGCGGCGCCGCGCTTCGTGCGGGCTGACCGGCAGGTAGACCCCGTGGATCGAGAGGTTCAGCCCCATCAGCACGCCAGCGGGGATCGCCGGCTCGCGGGACCCCTTGGTGGCGTAATAGGCCACCGAGCCATTCAGGCTAACGCTGGCCAGGGTGGCCGCGGCGTTGCCGCCGAAATCCACCTCGACCACGTGATGCACGCCCTGGCCGCCGGTCAGGTCGCGCACCCGGGCGGCCACATCCTCGCGGCGATAATCGATGGTGTGGTCGGCGCCCCCGGCCCGGGCCCGCTCGGCCTTGTCGGCGTTGAACACCGTCGCGATCACCGTCGCGCCGGCCCATTTGGCCAGCTGCACCGCATAGTGGCCTACGGCTCCGGCCCCGCCGGTCACCAGCACGGTGCGGCCCTGGACCGGACCTGCGAGGAACAGGGCGCGGTGGGCGGTCATGCAGGGGATGCCCAGGGTGGCGCCCTGCGCAAACGACACCTCGTCAGGCAGGGTCCGAACCAGGTCCACGTCCAGCTCGATATATTCCGCCGCCGCCCCGAAGGCCCGGCCGTTGCGCTGGCCGTTATAGAACCAGACGCGGCGCCCGACCCAGGCCGGCGACACGCCCGGCCCCACCGCCTCGACGACGCCGGCGCCGTCGCTATGGGGGATGATCTTCGGATAGGCCATGGGCGCGCCGGACGCGCCGCCCCGCATGCCCACATCGGACGGATTGACCCCTGAGGCCTTCACCGCGATCAGCACCTGGCCCTGGCCAGCCTGGGGCTTGGGCTGTTCGCCCAGTTGCAGCACCTCGCGGGCGGGGCCGGTTCTGTCATACCAGACGGCGCGCATGTGACCTCCAGGATTGCTGTTGGCCCCTGGATGGCCCGCGGTGGCGAGGGATACAAGCCGGGCCTTCCGCCACGGCGCCCCTTCGTGGGGACGGCGGGCTCGTCTATGAACAGGGTTCACCTGCCGACGGAGACGAGACCATGGCCCAGCCCGACCTCTTTGCGCCCCTCAGCTTCGCCCACGGCCCGGCCATGCCGAACCGCTTCATGCTGGCGCCGCTGACCAACACTCAGAGCCACGAGGACGGAACCCTCTCGGATGAGGAGTTCCACTGGCTGACGATGCGGGCCAAGGGCGGCTTTGGCCTGACCATGACCTGCGCGGCTCACGTCCAGAAGATCGGCCAGGGCTTTCCCGGCCAGCTGGGCGTCTTCTCTGACGACCATCTTCCTGGCCTGACGCGCCTGGCCGCGGCCATCAAGGCGCAGGGCAGCGTGGCGGTTCTGCAGCTGCATCACGCCGGCAACCGCTCACCCCAGGAGCTGATCGGCCAGGCGCCGGTCTGTCCTTCGGACGATCCCGAGACCGGCGCGCGGGCGCTGACGGAGGCCGAGGTCGCCGAGCTGATCGCGGCCTTCATCGCCGGCGCCGAGCGCTCCAAGGCGGCCGGCTTCGACGGGGTCGAGGTGCATGGCGCCCATGGCTACATCCTCTGCCAGTTCCTCTCGCCCGAGCTCAATCGCCGCACCGACGCCTATGGCGGCTCGGCCGAAAACCGCGCCCGGATCATCGTCGAGATCGTCGAGGGCATACGCGCCCGCTGCGGCGAGGACTTCCTGCTCGGCCTGCGCCTGTCGCCTGAACGCTTTGGCCTGGAACTGGCCGAGATCCGCGACCTGGCCGCCCAGATGCTGGTTCATCCGGCCCTGGACTTCCTCGACATGTCGCTGTGGGACGTGCGCAAGGAGCCGACGGAAGCCGCCTTTAAGGGCCGCAGCCTGATGTCCTATTTCGCCGACCTGCCCCGGGGCGAGGTGCGCCTGGGCGTGGCTGGCAAGATCATGACCGCCGCCCAGGCCCGCGAGGCCCTGGCCGCCGGCGCCGACTATGTGCTGATCGGCCGGGCCGCCATTCTGCACCACGACTATCCGCAGAAGGTCCAGGCCGACCCGGATTTTGCGCCCATCGCCCTGCCGGTGACCCGCGCCCATCTGGCGGCCGAGGGCCTGAGCCCGCGCTTCATCACCTATATGAACAACTGGCCGGGCTTCGTGGCCCAGGACCAGACGGAGGACGCCCTGTGAGACAAGACGCCGAGTTCGACATCATCGTCTATGGCGCCACCGGCTTCACCGGCCGGCTGGTGGCCGAGCACCTGGCCAAACGCTACGGCGTGGACGGCGACGTAAAGTGGGCCATGGCCGGACGCAGCGCCGACAAGCTGGCCGCCGTCCGCGACGAGATCGGCGCGCCAGCCGACACCCCCCTGGTGGTCGCCGACGCCGACGACAAGGCGTCGCTCAAGGCGATGGTCGAGCGGACCAAGGCGGTGATCACCACCGTCGGTCCCTATCAGCTCTACGGAAACGACCTGGTCGCGGCCTGTGTGGAGGCCGGAACCGACTATCTCGATCTCTGCGGCGAGCCGGTGTGGATGCGCCACATGATCGACGCCCATGAGGCGAAGGCGAAAGAGACCGGCGCGCGGATCGTCTTCTCCTGCGGCTTCGACTCCATTCCCTTTGAGCTCGGCGTCTTCTATCTGGCGCAGGAGGCCAAGGCGAAGTTCGGCCATGCCCTGCCGCGGGTGAAGGGGCGCGTGCGCAAGATGAAGGGCGGCTTCTCGGGCGGCACCGCCGCCAGCCTGAAGGCGACCATGGCGGCCCTGTCCAAGGACCCCAGCCTGCTGGCCCTGATGATCGACCCCTTCGCCCTGACGCCGGGCTTCAAGGGGCCTGAGCAGCCCCGGGGCGACAAGGTGGAGGAGGACGGCGACCTGGGCGCCACGGTCGGCCCGTTCGTCATGGCGGCGATCAACACCCGCAATGTCCATCGCTCCAACCTGCTGACCGGCCACGCCTATGGCCAAGACCTCGTCTATGACGAGATGGTGGTGGTCGATCCCAACGCCCCGCCGGCTCCGGCCCTGGGCGCCGAGGGCGGCCCCAAGCCCGGCGAAGGCCCCAGCAAGGAAGAGCGGGAGACCGGCTTCTTCGACGTGCTGTTCATCGGCCTGGGCGAGGGCGGCGAGCAGATGCGCGTGGCCGTCACCGGCGACAAGGACCCCGGCTATGGCTGCACCTCCAAGATGATCGGCGAGGCGGCCATCTGCCTGATCAATGAGGCGACCGACACCCCGGGCGGTGTCTGGACGCCGGGCGCGGCCATGGGGATGAAGCTGGTCGAGCGCCTGCGGGCCAATGCGGGCATGACCTTCGAGGTGGAGGCCTAAGCGGCGGCCACGACACGGCGCGGCGGCGGGCCGCAGGCGATGCAGGTTGATTTTACGACGTAAATGTAACAGTGAGGGGGTCACACCCCTGCTGATCAGCCAGTCCTGCGAGCCCGATGCCCCGCATCCTTTCCGAGTCCGACGTCGCCGATTTCCGTGACCGGCTGTGCGAGGTGGCCGAGCAGCTGTTCGCGCAAAAGGGGCCAGAAGCGGTGACCATGCGCCAGCTGGCCTCGGCGCTCGGGGTCAGCCCCATGACCCCCTATCGCTATTTCAAGGACAAGGACGACATCCTGGCCGCGGTGCGCACCGCCGGCTTCGACCGGTTCGCCGAGGCCCTGGAGGCGGCCTACGCCCAGCCCGGCGACGCCCGGGCCAAGGGGGCTGCGGTGGGCGAGGCCTATGTCACCTTCGCCTTCGAACATCCTCAGACCTACAAGCTGATGTTCGACATGTATCAGCCCAACGAGGTCGACTATCCGGAGCTGGCCCGCGCGGCTGGCCGGGCGCGGCAGACCATGAGCCAATATGTGCGCAGCCTGGTGGAGTCCGGCCATCTGGCGGGCGACCCGGTGCGGATCGGCGAGATGTTCTGGGCTTCGACCCACGGCTGCATCGTGCTGGAAATGGTCGGCAAGCTGCCGTCTGGCGGCGCACGCAAGCTGATCGCCGAGGTCATTCCGGCCATATCGCGGGGGCTGCGCCCGGCCGCCTGATCGGCCTTGACGCGCCCAAGGTCAAGCCGGGCACCCTCGCCCCATAAGAAGCCATGAGGGAGCGCGCCGTGAGCCAGGTGAAACCGTTCGAAGTCCGTTGGGACGAGGCCCGCGTCGGCGCCGTGCTGGACAAGGTGGCCAACTATGAGTGGCCGCCGATCCCCGAGGTCCCCGACGGCTGGGCCTATGGCTGCGACGGGGCCTGGCTGAAGGGCCTCTGCGACCACTGGACAGGCGCCTATGACTGGCGCGCCGCGGTGGCCGAACTCAACCGCTTCCCGCAGTTCACCGCCCGGGTGGAGGATTTCGACCTGCACTTCGTCCATGTGGTGGGCGAGGCTGGCGGCAAGCGCCCGCTGCTGATGTCCCACGGCTGGCCGGGCTCGCACTACGAGTTCTGGGGCGTGATCGAGAAGCTGGCCTTCCCGTCGCGGTTTGGAGGCGATCCGGCCGACGCCTTTGATCTCGTCATCCCCTCCCTGCCGGGCTTCGGATTCTCATCCAAGCCCTCGCGCCCCATGGGCCAGCGGAGCACGGCGCGGCTGTTCAACACCCTGATGACCGATGTGCTTGGCTATTCGACCTATCTGGCGCAGGGCGGCGACTGGGGGTCGATGATCACCTCCTGGCTGGGGCTCGATCACGCCGCCCACGCCCGAGCCATCCACCTGAACATGATGGCCTTCCGCGCGCCGGGCGGACCGCAGACGCCGGAAGAGACCGCCTGGATGACCCGTCAGGCCGGCATGATGGACGTCATGGGCGCCTATTTCCGGCTGCAGGCCTCCAAGCCCCAGTCCCTGGCCTGGCTGGGCGCCTCGAACCCGGTGGGCCAGGCCGCCTGGATCGCCGAGCGGTTCCACGACTGGTCGGACCTGCGGACCAAGCCCTTCGACGCGGTCTATTCCCGCGACCAGCTGCTGACCAACATCATGCTCTATGTGATGACCGACAGCTTCGCGACCGGCGCCTGGTACTATCGCGGCATGCTGGAGGAGGGCGGTGTCGCCCTGCAGCCGGGCCAGCGGTGCGAGACGCCGACCGCCTTCGCCAACTTCCCCGGCGAGGCCCTCTACCCCGCCCCGCCCCGCTCCTTCGCCGACCGCGGCTACAATATCGTGCGCTGGACCGACATGCCGAGCGGCGGCCATTTCGCCGCCATGGAAGAACCTGATCTCTTTGTGGACGACGTGCGGGCGTGGGGTAGAACGGCGGGATGATCGCCCGCTACGACTTCGCCTCCGACAACACCGCGCCGGCTGCGCCAGAGGCCATGGCCGCAATGACCGCCGCCAATTCGGGCTTCGCCGCCAGCTATGGCTCGGACGAGACCACGGCCCGGGCCGCCGACCTGATCCGGGCGATGCTGGACGCCGACGCCGAGGTCCGCTTCGTCACCTCCGGCACGGCCGCCAACTCCATCTGCCTGGCGGCGCTGGCGCGGCCCTTCGAAGGGGTCCTGGCCCACCGGGACTCCCATGTCGCCACCGACGAGACCGGCGCCCCGGGCTTCTTCGGCCACGGCCTGGCGATCCAGGGCCTGGAGGGGCCTTCAGGGCGGATCGAGCCGGAGGCGCTGCACACCGCCCTGGCGCGGGCCGAAAGCGCCCACGCCCAGCCGCCTGCAGCCCTGTCGCTGACCAACGCCACCGAGTACGGCACGGTCTATGCGGCCGCCGACCTTGCGGCGCTCACCGGGCCTGTCCGTGAGCGCGGCTATGGCGTCCATCTGGACGGCGCGCGGCTGGCCAACGCCGCGGCGGCCGGCTTCGACCTCAAGACCATCGCCGGCCTCGGCGTGGATCTGCTGGTGATCGGCGGGACCAAGGCGGGCATGACGCCGGCCGAGGCGATCGTCATCTTCCGCAAGGACCTCATTCCCCGCTTCGACGCGCGCCTGAAGCAGTCGGGCCAGTTGCCGTCCAAGAGCCGCTTCTACGCCGCCCCCTTCGTCGGCATGCTGGAGAGCGGCGCCTTTGTGGACCGCGCCGCCCACGCCAACGCCATGGCCAGGCGCCTGGCCGAGCTCATGCCGCTGCCCCTGCGCCACCCGGTCGAGGCCAACGCCGTCTTCGTGGAGATGGACGAGCCGACCCTGAAGCGGCTGCAGGCCAGTGGCTGGTTCGTCTATCGCTTCATCGACGGCTCGGTGCGGTTCATGTGCTCCTGGGCCACGACGCCTGAGGCCATTGAAACCCTGATCGCAGCCCTCAAGGACGTCCTTCCCTAAGAGACGTCATCGGCCGCCAGCCAGGCCAGGATGTCGGGCCAGTGCTTGTGGGCGAGATAGTGTCCCACCCCTGGGACCACGCGCACCTCCGCACAGGGGCGGCCCAGCCAGGCCAGCATGCGCTCGGGCGAGCCGCCGGGATCGTCGGCGCCGTACCAGACGCTGATCGGCGCGGTCAGGCGCTGCAGGTCCAGACGCTGGGTGTGGGTGCAGAGCATCAGTTCGCGCGCCGCCCCTTTGGAGCTGCGGCTCAGGCACTCGCTCATATAGTCGTAGACGTAGGTCATCACGTCGGGATGACTGCGCAGATAGGCGCCGTCGCTGGGCGCCGAGGCCGCCGTGCGCACCATGGTCTCCACCTGCCGGAACGAGAGCCTGCGACGCAGCAGGGCATAGAGCGGCCCGACCGCCCAGGCTGACCGCGCCATGCGTCGGCGCAGCAGGATGACGGGATGGCTTCGGTCACGCTCTGTCTCGGGCTCGACGCCGGTCGGGCGACCCGAGGCCAGCAGAAGACGCTCGGCCCGCGGCCCCAGCGCGTCGGCATAGGCCAGGGCGAACGCCACGCCGTTCATGAACGCCGCGATGCGCACCCGCTTCAGGCCAAGCGCGTTCGTCAGGTCGACGAGATCCTCGGCGATGGTGGCGAAGCTGGGCTCCGGCTGGGGATCGGAACGGCCCGTGCCCGGGCGTTCGGCGCAGATGATGTGGAGGCCCAGGTCACGGGCGAGCCGGTCGGTGCCCCGCGGCAGGAGACTGGAGCCCAGGCCCTGGTGGACCATCATGCAGGCCTGCCCCCCGGGATCTCCATAGGCCCGGTAGGCGAGCGCGCGGCCGTCGGCCAGGCGGTGGGTCAGCACAGGTGGCGCAGACGCCAGGGCGCCGGCCTCGGTGGCGGCGATGGTGGCCGGCGCCGCCGACTGCAGCGAGGACGACAGCGCGCTGAGTTGAGCCAGGGCCCGGACCAGGTCGCTCTGGCGGTTGAGGCCCATCTTCTCGAACACCGCGCGCAGCTGGTTGCGCACGGTGTTGAGCGAGACGTTCAGGTCCTCCGCCGACTCCTTCAGCGTCAGGCCGTCCTTCAACCGCGCCGCCAGCCGCGTCTCGGCCGGGGTGAGGCCAAAGCTTTCCCGGATCGTGCGCCAGAGGTGGTCGGTGGCCTCCACCGCCGGGAAGATCAGGGCCGCCGAGGCGCGATCGGCGCCTGGAATATCGATGATCATCTCGGCCGGCGTCGCCGACAGCGGCGCCATATAGGCGAAGTGCGGATCGTCGTCCTCGGCCTGGACGAACTTGACGATCACCTGATTGGCGCGGGACTCCGCCAGCCGCGCCCGGGCATGGGCCAGAGCCTCATGGTTGGACGGATTGAAGAAGCGCAGGCCCCGGCTTTCGACCACCCCCAGGCGATCGCGAAACACCGCCTCGCCCGCGCTGTTCCAGCCGACCACCCCGCCCGTCGGCGACAGCAGGATCACGCCGAGGTCCGGCTTGCCCCCAGGCTGAGCGTCTTCCAGGCCCCGGAGATTGGCCAGGGCCGCGTCGGCCTCCGGCCCGCCCTCCGGCGCGGCCCCCACGGCGGCGATGATCTCCTCCCACCGCTCCGGCCGCGCGGCTACGGCGTAGATGGTCTCGATCAGCTGAGCAGCGTCAGCTTTCGGCGCGGCGGAAGGGGACAAGGGCGATCAGACTATGGCTTGGGGGCCGTCCAGATTACACGGGTCGGCCTGGCGGCCAAGCTTGTGATCGCCCTCGGCTTGGAACGGCGGGCGTCAGGCCGGCGTCGGCGTCCGGTGACCCATCATCCGCGCAAGGCGCGCCTCGATGATCTCTTCAGCTTCATGCACGATCCGGCTGACCAGTTCCTGGCAGGTGGGGATGTCGTGGATCAGGCCTTGGATCATGCCGGCCGACCAGATGCCGTGATCGGGATCGCCGGTCTCGTAGACCACCCGACCGCGGGTCCCGGCCACAAGTTCGCGCACGTCCTCGAACTTGGCGCCAGAGCGCTCCAGCTCGACCACCTGGCGGCTGATGTCATTGCGCGCCACCCGGCTGGTGTTGTGCATGGTGCGGAAGATGAGGTCGGTGGCGCGCTCGTCGTTCTCGACGATCTGACGCTTCACGTTCTCATGGATCGGGCTTTCGACGGTGCACATGAAGCGCGTGCCCATATTGATGCCCTCGGCCCCTAGGGCCAGGGCGGCGGCCAGGCCGCGCCCGTCGCCAAAGCCGCCCGAGGCGATCATCGGGATCTTCACCTTGTCGGCGGCGGCCGGGATCAGGATGAGGCCGGGAATGTCATCCTCGCCCGGGTGGCCGGCGCACTCGAAACCGTCGATGGAGATCGCGTCCACGCCCATCCGCTCGGCCGACAGGGCGTGGCGGACGGCGGTGCACTTATGGATCACCAGGATGCCGTGCTTCTTGAATTCCTCGACGTGCTCGGCGGGCTTGTTGCCGGCCGTCTCGACGATCTTGATCCCCGAATCGATAATCGCCTGGCGGTACTCGGCATAGGGCGGCGGGTTGATGGCCGGCAGGATGGTCAGGTTCACGCCGAAGGGCTTGTCCGTCAGGGCCCGACAGCGCTCGATCTCCTTGACTAGGTCCTTAGGCGTCGGCTGTGTCAGCGCGGTGATGAAGCCCAGGCCGCCGGCGTTGGCCACGGCGGCCACCAGCTCGGCGCGGCCGACCCACTGCATGCCGCCCTGCACGACCGGATGCTCGACGCCGAACATCTCGGTGAAACGGGTCTTCAAGGCCATTACGTCCTCCCAAACATTTGTTTGAGACACTCAAGCCGCTGAACGCCGTTCAGGCAAGCCGTGCCGTGAGACGCCTTCGCAATCGGCCGTGGGCGGGCGCCCCGCGCCTCAGAGACCCGAGCGGCCGATGGCGTAGAAGCGCTCGGAGCGGGCCGCCCGCAGCTGGTCCGGGGTCAGGCCTTCGAGGGCGTCGAGTTCCTCTTCCAGCACGTCGCCCGCGATCTGCAACATCGCGGCCGGGTCGGAATGGGCGCCGCCGGGGGGTTCGGGCACGATGCGGTCGACGATCTTGCGCTTCAGCAGGTCGTGGGCGGTGATCTTCATCGCCTTGGCCGCTTCCTCGGCGGTGCGCGAGCCGCGCCAGAGGATGGAGTTGGCGCCCTCCGGGGAGATCACCGAATAGACGGCGTGCTCCAGGATCAGCACCCGGTTGCCCGCCGCGATGGCGATGGCGCCGCCGGACATGCCTTCGCCCGTGATCAGGCACACCATCGGCACGCTGAGGGTCAGGCACCGCTGGGTCGAACGGGCGATCGCCTCGGCCACGCCGCGCTCTTCGCTGCCCACGCCAGGATATGCGCCGGCCGAATCGATGATGCTGATGACCGGCATGTTGAAGTTCTCGGCCATGTCCATCAGGCGGATGGCCTTGCGGTAGCCTTCGGGCCGAGCCGAGCCGAAATTGTGCTTCACCCGGCTGGCGGTGTCGTGACCCTTTTCGTGACCCATGATCACCACGGGCCGGCCGCGGAACCGGCCGACGCCGCCGACCAGCGCCTGGTCGTCGGCGTACTTGCGGTCGCCCCGCAGCTCGACAAAGGCCTCGATCAGGCCTTCGGCATAGTTGACGAAGTGCGGTCGCTCAGGGTGTCGAGCCACCTGCATTTTCTGCCAGGGGTCGAGATTGGCGTAGGCCTTGACGCGAAACTCCGCCGCCCGCGCCCGCAGAGCGGCGATCTCGGCGTCCATGGCGCCGCCTTCCGCCGTCTCGGAAAGGCGCTGGAGTTCCTCGATCTTGGCTTCGAGCTCGGCGATGGGGCGCTCAAACTCGAGATAATGGGCTGCCATCGAGGTGTCTTGTCCTTGGCTGTGCGCGAAGCGCCGGAAGTTAGGCGGGAACCACCCCCGTCACAAGGGCGCCCGCGTCCCAGGGGAATGGGCGGCGCCTATAGGGCGTTCCAGCGGAGGGTCAGGGCGGGCCGGCCACGTCCGGCGGCGCGGTAGTGGGCTGGGCCTCGGTATCGGGTTCGGGCTCAGGCTCCGGTAGCGGCCGGGACACATCCTCGGCCGCGTCATTGACGGAGGCCGGTGGCGGCTCGACCGGGACCGCAGCGTGCGGCGTCTTGAGGCCCAGGGATTCCAGGGCGCCCTCGCCTTCGTGGCCGAAGAAGCTGCGGATGCGGAGGTCCTGTTGCGGATAGGGGATTTCGATGTTGGCGGCCCGCAGGGCGTCGTCGATAGCCCAGGTATAGGCCGCCAGCATGCCGTTCGGACGCTTGGCCGCGTTGAGGTCGGGCCAGACCAGCAGTTCGAAGTTCAGGGCCGAATCGCCGAAGCCCACCAGCCACACCTGCGACTTGTGCGCGTCGCTCTCGGGCAGGGTGAACGGCAAGGCCCGGGCGGCGGCCAGCACGGCGTCGCGCACCTTGTCCTTGTCCGCCCCATAGGCGACCGCAAAGGGAATGTGGATCCGGCGGGTCGCCCCGTGCAGGGTCCAGTTCACCAGCGTCCCTTCGATCAGATGCGAATTGGGGACTATGATGTCGACATTGTCGTTGTTGCGGATGCGGGTGGCCCGGGGGCCGATCTCCTGCACCTGACCGCGCTGGCCGCCTTCCAGTTCCACATAGTCGCCGATGTTGACCACCCGGTCGAAGATCAGGACCAGACCGGAGACGAACTCCTTCACCACCCCCTGCAGACCCAGGCCGACCCCTACGCCGATAGCGCCGGCGAAGATGGCCAGGGACGAGAAGTCCAGGCCCACGGTCGACAGGCCGGCGATCATGCCGACAATGACCACGCCGTAGGTGACCAGCTTCTCGACGATGAACAGGGCCGAGCTGCCATAGCGGGCCCGGGCGCGAACCCGCCGAAGGCCCTGGCCCGCGGCCCAGGCCAGGATGAAGGCGACGATGATCACGACGGCGCCTGCGATCACCCCGCCCAGGGTCACCGGCGTCCGGCCGATCGTGAAGAGGATGAAGGTCTCAAGACCCGCGAGGTCGGACTGCATTCAGCTTACGCCCCAATGGGTGTTTGGTTTCCACCACCTCGCGCAGGTGATCGCTGGCGAGGTGGGTATAGATCTGGGTCGTGGCGATATCGGCATGGCCGAGCAAGGTCTGGACCACCCGCAGATCGGCCCCGCCCTCCAGCAGGTGCGTAGCGAAGGCGTGGCGCAGGACGTGGGGGCTGACCCGCGCCGGATCGACGCCGGCGTCCCGGGCGGCCTCGTCCAGCAACTGGCCCAACCGCCGCGGCGTCAGCCGGCCGCCCTTGCCGCGGGAGGGAAAGAGCCAGGGATTGGCCAAGTCGCCCTTGGGCAGGAAGGTCTTGCGGACCTCCAGATAGGCCTTCACCGCCGTGCGCGCGGCGGCGTTCAAAGGCGCCAGCCGCTCCTTGCCGCCCTTGCCCTTGACGATCAGATAGGCCGGATCGCGGGCCAGGATCGCCAGAGGCAGCGCGGTCAACTCCGAGACTCGCAGGCCCGAGGCGTAGAGCAGCTCGACCATGCAGGCCAGGCGCAGGCCCTGGGCGCCGTCCCGGGCTGCGGCCGCAGCGATCAGGGCGTCCACCTCGGCCCGGCTGAGCACCCGGGGCAAGGGTCGGCCTTTGCGGGGCGCGTCTACCCGACGGGACGGATCATCGGCCCGCCAGCCCTCCCCCAGGACGAAGCGGTAGAACTGACGCACGCTGGCCCGGCGGCGGGCCGCCGTCGCGGGCGCCAGGCCCCGGGCGCCGAGCTCAGCGAAATAGGCTTCGATATCTTCGGCTGCGGCGTCGGCGAGGCTGGTCCCCTGCCCGGCCAGGAAGCCCTGGGCGTCGGTCAGGTCCTTGCCATAGGCCGTCAGGGTGTTGCGCGCCGCCGCCCGCTCGACGGCCATCATCTCCAGAAAGGCCTCCACCCAGCCCTCGGCGGTGTGCGCGCTCATCGCAGGGCCAGCAGGCCTTCCACCGCATAGGCCTGCGCATGATCGGCGAGACCGGCCGCGCTCAGGGCGGCGATGATGCGCGCCCGGTCGGCGGGCGCAGGCCCGCCGAGGCCGGCCTCGGCGCTGGTCCACAGGGCCAGCAAGGCGGTCTCGCCCTTGAGTCCTGCGCGCGCCGCCTGCTCCATGACGAAAATCCGGGCGGGCGGCGCCTTGGGCGCAGCGACGGAAAAGGCCGCAAACTCCCCCCGCGCCTCAGGGTCGAGCGGCGTGCCCAGGGCGCTCAGGATCAGGGCCGCGTCCTGGGCGCGGCGGCGGTCGCGGGCCTCGCCGACGCCGCCGCGCTCGACCAGGCGATCCAGGGTCGGCCGGTCGTGGCGGCCGGACGCTGCGGCGATCAGGGCGTCCAGCAAGGCGAGATCGAGCACCTCGGCCTGGGGGATCTCGTCCTGGATCAGGGTCGCCCGCACGTTTTCGGCCAGGGCCAGATCGCCCTGGGCCAGGACGGCGATGGCTGCGGCCACAGGTCCCTCAGTGGCGATCACCGGCCAGCGGGCCATGGGCTGTGGCGCCTCGCCCGACAGGGCCCCCGCGATGGGGGCGGCGGGTTCGACCTCGGACAGGTCGAGGCTGAGATTGCGCGACAGGGCGTAGTCCAGGCTGTTGCGCAGGGACGGCGCGCCGGGGTCTCCCGAGCCGGCCAGTCGGGCGCCCAGCAGGCGGCCGAACACGGCGTCGCGCTCCACATTCTGGGCCAGGTCCAGGGTGAGCTGGGCGGCGGGCGCGCCGGCCAGGGCCTGGCAGTAGGCGCGCAGCCGCAGCCAATAGATCTGGTCGCGATCGACGCTGAGCCCCTGGGCCACCTGGCAGGCGCCGGCGTCATCGTCCGCCAGCAGGGCCGCATCGGCGGCAGCCCGCGACAGGCCCTCATGGCGTTCGACCCCCGCCGTGCGGCCCAGGATGCTACGGGCGGCGGAGACCTCTCCCAACGCGATCAGGGTCCGGAGCCTCGCCGCCGCCGCATCCGGATCATCGCCCGCGCCCTGCGGTCCCCGCGCGCCGGTGGCCAGAACCGCCCGGGCCAGGGCCGAGGCCGCGGGGCTGAGGGGGCGCTCGGCCAGCAACGGGATCACCGTCCTGGCGGTGCTCGCCGAGGCGTCCAGCCAGAGATCGGGACCCAGGCCGGTGTCGCGCCCGCCGGCCGAGAACAGGTCCGGCGCCTGCAGGGTGGTGGCCGTCACCGTCTCGCTCGAAATCTCAGCGGGGGCCTGGGCCAGGGCGGAGAACGGCAGGACCAGGGCGCAGGCGGTCAGAACGGCGCGAATCCGGAAGCGGGCGGTTTGCATGGGACCACCTTAGGGCAGCCTGCGCGGGCGTCATGATCCTTCACGCAGAATTTTGGGTGACGGCCCCGGCGTAAACCGAGCTTCACTGGATTTGAGGAACTCAGGAGAGCCGCCGATGACCGCGTCCGTCGAACCGACCCGTGAAGACATGCAGCGCGTTCTCGCCCGCCAGAAGGCCGCGCAACTGGCCGAAGGCCCGCCCTCGGCCGAGCTGCGCGCCGCGCGTCTGGACCGCTGCATCGATCTGCTGATCGATCATGCCGACGCCATCGCCCAGGCGGTCAACGACGACTTCGGCTCGCGATCCAAGGCGGTCACGGGCCTGACCGATGTCGCCGCCTCCATCGGCCCGCTCAAACACGCCAAGGCCAATCTGCGCAAATGGATGGCCCCGGAGAAGCGCAAGACGACCCCGGCCATTCTCGGCCTGTTCGGCGCCAAGGCGCACCTGCAGTTCCAGCCCAAGGGCGTGGTCGGCGTGATCAGCCCCTGGAACTTCCCGGTCAATCTGACCTTCGGGCCCCTGGCCGGCATCCTGGCGGCCGGCAACCGGGTCATGATCAAGCCCTCGGAGTTCACGCCCAAGACGTCCGAACTGATGAAGGCCATGTTCGCCAAGGCCTTCAGCGAGGACGAGATCGCCGTCTTTACGGGCGGCCCGGATGTGGGTCGGGCCTTCTCGGGCCTGGCCTTCGACCACATGATCTATACCGGCGGCACGGCGGTGGCGCGCCACGTGATGCGCGCGGCGGCCGACAACCTGGTGCCGCTGACCCTGGAACTCGGCGGCAAGAGCCCGGTGATCCTGTCGGAAGGCGCCGATATCGGCCTCGCCGCGGCCCGGATCATGGCCGGAAAGACCTTGAACGCCGGCCAAATCTGCCTGGCGCCCGACTATGTGCTGACGCCCGAGACCAAGATCGGCGAGTTCATCGAGGAAGCCCGACAATCGGTGACGCGGATGTTCCCGACCCTGCGCGACAACCCCGACTACACCGCCATCATCGCCCAGAACCACTATGAGCGGATCACGGGCTATATCGAAGACGCCAAGGCCAAGGGCGCCCAGGTGGTCGAGCTGAATCCCGCCGGCGAGGACTTCAGCCAGCAGCCCTATCGCAAGATCCCGCCCACCCTGATCCTCAATCCCACCGACGACATGGCGGTGATGCAGGAGGAGATCTTCGGTCCTGTCCTGCCGGTGAAGACCTATCGAAAAACCCAGGAGGCCATCGACTATGTGAACAGTCGCGAGCGGCCCCTGGCGCTCTACTGGTTCGGAACCGACGAGGCCGAGAAGGGGCGGGTGCTGACCCAGACGACGTCAGGCGGCGCCACGGTCAACGACGTCATCTTCCATGTGGCGCAGGAAGAGCTGCCGTTCGGCGGGGTCGGCCCATCGGGCATGGGCTCCTACCACGGTCACGACGGCTTCAAGGAGTTCAGCCACCGCAAGTCGGTCTACACCCAGCTGAAGAAGGACATCGGTCCCCTGCAGCGGATGCGGCCGCCCTATGGTCCGGGCATCACGAGCTATTTGAAGGGCGCCATCAAGCGCTGATCTCCAGGGCCTTCGCCGCTCCGAGATCGAGGATCGGATGGGAGTCGTCCTCAGACAGGGGGATGTGGATGATGCAGCGGACACCCTCCGGCGCAAACGCGATCTGAGTGCGCCCATCGCCGTCCTGACCAAAGCTGCGGGCGATCAGGCGCATGCCGAAGCCCTCGCGGCCCGGGGGCGCGGCGGCGAGGACGGGTCCCCCGCGCTCTTGCCACAGCAGGGTCATGCGCCTCTGGCCCATGCCGTCGTGGGCGAGATTCCAGGTCAGGCTCACCTGACCGCCGCCCACCGACAGGGCGCCATGCTTGATGGCGTTGGTGGTCAACTCATGCAGCACCAGCGAAAGCGGCACCGCCTGCTGCGGGCTGAGCATGACGCACGGGCCGTCGAGGTGGAATCGCCCGTCTCTGGGCTGGAGATGGGCGCCGAGCGCCCGCTCGACGATGGTATGCAGGTCCGCCCCGGCCCAGCTGTCATTGACCAGGACGTTGTGGGCCTCGGCCAGGGCGATCAGGCGGTCGGTCAGGACCTGGCGCGTGCCCAGGGCGACCCCCTCGGCGCGGAGGGTCTGCTCGACGATGGACTGGACCGTCACCAGGGTGTTCTTGATCCGGTGGTTGAGCTCGTTGAGCAGCAGGATCCGCTGCTCCTCCGCCAGCTTGGCGGCGGTCTCGTCCCGCAGGACCTTGATCAGTTCGGATCGATCCCCAAGGCGCATGGTCACGCCATTCGCCCAGAAGCGCTGGCCGTTCTTGCGGCGGTGCCAGCGGGTGTCCTCGGCCCGGCCGGCGCTGAGCGCCAGGCTAAGCTCATCCTGAGGCACGCCAGCAGCGACGTCGGACTCCACGAACAGCTCCTGAAAGCTGTGGCCCACCACCTCATCGGCCGAAAAGCCAAAGATATGCTCGGCGCCTCTCGACCAGGCGACGATGCGCCCCTCCGGCGTGAGGGTGAGCACGGCGTAGTCGCGGGCGTTCTTGATGATCAGATAGGCGAGATCAGGATCGATCATGGGGTCCGGGGGGCTGAGGCGGCGCGCCGACAGGAACGTTCGAGTTCGCGAAAGGTGACGGCCGCGGCCCCTCTTCCCCTCACCGGTTGGCGTGGAGCGGGCGGCTCGTGTAAAGCCTTGCCTTTCATGGATCGCTACGCCCCCCTCCGCACCCGCACCATCGCTCTCGTCGGCCTGATGGGAGTCGGCAAGTCCAGCGTGGGCCGCCGGCTCGCCAACGCCCTTGAACTGCCCTTCCGGGACGCCGACGCCGAGGTCGAGGCCGCCGCCGGCCGCTCGATCAAGGAAATCTTCTCCGAACTCGGCGAGGCCGCCTTCCGCGATGGCGAGCGCCGGGTGATCCAGCGCCTGCTGGAGGAGCCGCCCCATGTGCTGGCCACCGGCGGCGGCGCCTTCATGAACGACGACACCCGCGCCCTGCTGAAGTCCCAGGCCCTGGTGGTCTGGCTGAAGGCCGACCTGGAACTCCTGGCCCGGCGGGTGGGCCGCAAGGACACCCGACCCCTGCTGCAGGACTCCGATCCCCTGAGCGTGCTCAAAAGCCAGGCCGAGACGCGCTATCCTGTCTATGCGCAGGCCCATGTGACCGTAGAGACCGGCGACACCGCCCACCATGTGACGGTGGGCCAGGTCATTGAGGCCCTGACCCGCTATCTGGAGGGCGACAAAGCATGAGCGCGTCGGTGAATGTCGGCCTGGGCGATCGGGCGTATGAGGTCGTGATCGGCCCGGGTCTCGTCGCCGGCGCCGGCGCCCATATCGCGCCGCTGCTCAAGCGCGGCCGCGTGGCGGTGATCAGCGATGAGACGGTCTGGGGTCTGCATGGGGCCAGTCTGACTCAGGCCCTCAGCACGGCCGGCGTCGCCGCCATGCCGATCCTTGTCCCGCCTGGCGAAGGCTCCAAGAGCTTCGAGATGCTGGCCAGGGTCAGCGACGACCTGCTGGTCCTGGAGCTGGACCGTGGCGACCTGATCGTGGCCTTTGGCGGCGGCGTCGTGGGCGATCTCGCGGGGTTCGCCGCGGCCATCTACAAACGCGGCATCGACTTCGTTCAGATCCCCACCACCCTGCTGGCCCAGGTGGATTCGTCGGTTGGCGGCAAGACGGCCATCGACACGCCACGCGGCAAGAACCTGATCGGCGCCTTCCATCAGCCCCGGCTGGTGCTGGCCGACCTGGACGTGCTGGGGACGCTTCCCTCGCGGGAGATGGGGGCGGGCTATGCCGAGATCATCAAGTACGGCCTGCTGGGAGACTTCGCCTTTTTCGAATGGCTCGAGGCCCATGGCCGTTCGGTCATCGCCCAGGAGCAGGCCGCCCTGGACCGTGCGGTTCGCCGCTCGGTGGAGATGAAGGCCGAGATCGTCGCCCAGGACGAGCGTGAGGCCGGCCGCCGCGCCTTGCTCAATCTCGGCCATACCTTCGGCCACGCCCTGGAATCCGAGACCGGCTACGGCGACGCCCTTCTGCATGGCGAGGCGGTGGCCATCGGCATGGCCATGGCCTTCCGCTTCTCAGCCCGACAGGGCCTGTGCGCTGGCCAGGACGCCGAGCGCGCCCAGGCGGCGATCGCCGCCGTGGGTCTGCCGGTGCGCCTTGACCAGTTGGCTGGCCATCCGTTCGACGCCTCACGCCTGCTGGCCCACATGGGGCAGGACAAGAAGGCCGAGGGCGGCCAGCTGACCTTCATTCTCGCCCGGCGCCTGGGCGAGGCCTTCGTGGCCCGCGACGTCGATCCTGCGGCCATCCATGAATTCCTGATTGCGGAGGGCGCCGGCGCCGCCGGCGCGGCGGCATGATCACAGCCATTCTGATCGGCCTGGCGCCGGCCCTTATCATCCTGCTGTTCTTCTCGGCGGTGATCTCGGCCACCGAAACCTCGATGACCGCCGCCAGCCGCAGCCGCATGCACAAGCTGGAACGGGACGGCGACAAGGCGGCCGCCCGGGTCAACAAGCTGATCGGCAATCAGGAGAAGATGATCGGCGCGATCCTCCTCTCCAACAACGCCATCAATATCGGCGCCTCGGCGCTCGCCACCACGGTGCTGACCGCCGCCATCCCCGGCGCTACGGGACCGCTGATCGCCACGGTGCTGATGACCGCCCTGGTGGTCATCTTCGCCGAGATCCTGCCCAAGACCCTGGCCATCGCCCAGCCCGACAGGGCCGCGCGCCTGCTGTCCATCCCGGCGACCTGGGTGGTGAAGCTGTTCGGCCCGCTGGCCAATGGCGCCCAGTGGGTGGTGCGCTTGACCCTGCGCCCCTTCGGCATCCGCCTGGACATGGCCACCGACGTCCTGGCCGCCCATGAGGAGATCCGCGGGGCCGTGGACTACCACCATTCCGAAGGCCTGGTGGAGAACCGCGACCGCCTGATGCTGGGCGGGGTGCTGGACCTGGCCGACATGGATGTGGGCCAGGTGATGGTCCACCGGAAGTCGATCTCCATGATCGACATCAGCATGCCGGTCCGCGAATTCGTGGCCGCGGTGCTGGGCAGCGCCCACACCCGCATGCCGGTCTATCGGGACGAGCCGGAAAATATCGTCGGCATCCTGCACGCCAAGGACCTGTTGCGGGCCATGGCCGAGACGGATGGTCGGATCGAGAGCCTGGATATCGCCAGCTTCCTGCGCGAGCCGTGGTTCATTCCCGACACGACCAACCTGAAGGATCAGCTTAACGCCTTCCTCAAGCGCCACACCCACTTCGCCCTGGTGGTGGACGAATATGGCGGCCTGAAGGGTCTGATCACCCTGGAGGACATCCTCGAGGAGATCGTCGGCGAGATCGAGGACGAGTACGATGTCGCCGTGCCCGGCGTCCGGCCCCAGCCCGACGGCTCGGTCAATGTGGACGGCTCCGTGCCGATCCGTGACCTGAACCGCGCCATGGACTGGGAATTGCCCGACGAGGACGCCGTCACTGTGGCGGGCCTGGTGATCCATGAGGCTCAGACCATTCCGCGGGTGGGCCAGACCTTCATCTTTCACCGGCACCGCTTCCAGATCGTCCGCCGAGAGCGCAACCAGATCACCGCCCTGCGGGTGTCTCCCCCCATAGAGGCGCCGGTCGAGGACTAAAAAATCTCCGCCGACGGAACCCGGCGGCCGATGCGGCGTTTCCTGCGACTTGTCTGAGGGGGGAGATCGTCAGCGCATGAGTCCTGCTCGACGCCAGGCGCCCAAGCTGCTCGCCCCTGCGGCGACGTCGCCCCGCGCCCTTTGCCTTTCTTCCAGCTATGCTGCAACACTCGCCGGCCGCACCGGCGTTCTGGAGCCTATTCAATGACCGATATCGCCAAGCTCGCCGGTCTTCGGGTTCTCGTGGTCGAAGACGAGATGATGGTCTCGATGCTGATCGAGGACATGCTGAGCGACCTGGGCTGCAAGGTGATCGGTCCGGCGTCCCGGCTGGAGGAGGCCATCGAACTCGTCGGCTCAAGCGAGCTGGATTGCGCGGTGCTCGACGTCAATCTGGGCGGCCAGCCGATCTTTCCCCTGGCCGACATCCTGCGAGAGAAGGGCGCGCCCTTCGCCTTCGCCACCGGCTATGGCGACGCGGGCCTGCGCGACGTCGACAAGGGCACGCCCGTCCTGCAGAAGCCCTTCCGCGAGAGCGACCTCGCCCGCATCCTGGGCGAACTTCACGCCCGCGTCTGAGGCCGGCCCAGCCGACGCTCCTCAGGGGAGCGCGGCCAGCACCTTTTCCGGCTTCAGGGGATATTCGCGGATCCGCGCCCCACAGGCGTTGTAAACCGCGTTGGCGATCGCCGCGCCTGCGCCGGCGATGCCCAGTTCCCCCACGCCCTTGATCCCCATGGGATTGGCCTTGTCGTCCACCTCGTCGAGGAACATGGCCGAGAGATCGGCGATGTCGGCATGGGCCGGCACGTGGTAGCCGGCCAGGTCCTGGGCGATGAAGGAGCCGTAGCGGGGATCGACCTCGTTGTACTCGTGCAGGGCCGTGCCGACGCCCCAGATCATGCCGCCGGTAATCTGGCTCATGGCCGTCTTGGCGTTCAGGATGCGGCCAGCGGCGAACACCCCGAACATGCGGCGCAGGCGGACCTCGCCGGTGTCGGGATCGACGCCCACCTCGGCGAAGTGGGCGCCATAGGTGTGCTGGGAATAGTCGCGGGCGTCGGCGGCGGGCGTGATCGAACCCTCCACATAGACGCCGTCGGGCGCGGCGCGGGCCACCAGGCGGTCCAGGGGCTCGGCGCGATTGTCCACCGCAATATTGCCGCCGCCGAAGGTGACCAGCTCGGGATCATCGCCATACAGCGGCGAATTCGGATCGCCGGTAGCGAGCTCGGCCAGGGCCTTGCGCAGGTTCATGCCGGCGGCGAACGCCGCAGAGCCCGCGGTCGCCGCGCCGAACTGTCCGCCAGAGCCTGGGGCCGGCGGGAAGTCTGAGTCCCCCAGCTCCACCTTCACCTGCGCCAGGGGCACGCCCAGCGTCTCGGCCGTGATCTGGGCCAGGATCGTATAGGTGCCGGTGCCGATGTCGGTCATGCCCTGGCGCAGGGTGATGGTTCCGTCCGCATCGATCCGCACGCCCGCCTTGGCCGGCAGCAGGAAGTTACCGCGGATGGCTGCGGCCATGCCCAGCCCAACGAGCCAACGTCCGTCCCGGACCTGGCCCGGCGTCGGATTGCGCCGGTCCCAGCCGAATCGCTGGGCGCCCTCGGTCATGCAGCGGACGAGCTGGCGGGTGCTGAAGGGCTTGCCGGTCTCGGGGTCGGTCTCGGGCTCGTTGCGCAGGCGCAGCTCGATGGGATCGAGGCCGAGTTGCTCGGCCAGTTCATCCATGGCGCATTCCAGGCTGAGCATGCCCGAGGCCTCGCCCGGCGCCCGCATGGGCCCCGCCGCAGGGATGTCCAGCTTGACCAGCCGGTGGCCGGTCAGCCGGTTGGGGGCGGCATAGAGGCTGCGGGCGAAGTTGGCGGCGTGCTCCGTAAACGGGGCCTCACGACGACAGTGGGTCACCACCTCCAGGGCGAAGGCGTCGAGGCGGCCATCGGGCTGGGCGCCCAGGCGAACCCGCATATGGACGGCCGGGCGGTGGATCGTCGCCTGGAACATCTGCTGTCGCGTGTAGGCGACCTTGACCGGCTGGCCGAGCTCGCGGGCCGCAAGCGCCGCCAGCGTCAGGTCGTCATAGGCCTGGCCCTTGCCGCCGAAGCCGCCGCCGATATAGCGGGTCACCAGGCGGACCTGGGTCGAGGGGATCATCAGGGTCTCGGCCAGGGTGTGCTGGCCGCCCTTCACCATCTGGATCGAGGTGTGGACCGTGACATGGTCGCCCTCCCACCAGGCCGTGGTGGCGCAGGGCTCCATCTGGGCGTGGTTCTGAAGCGGGCTGACATAGGTCTCGTCCAGGCGAACCGGGGAGCCCGCAAACGCCCCCTCGAAGTCGCCGATGCGGACGTCTTCCTCGCCCTCCGGCTGCTCGGCCGCACCGAAACGATCCTCGAAGATCAGATCCGCCGGCTCGGCCGCATATTCGAAGCGCACCAGGGTCGCTGCAGCCTTGGCGTTCTCCAGGGTGTCGGCGACGACGAAGCCCACATGCTGGCCAAAGTGCTCGACCCGCTCGGCCAGGGCCGGGTTGGAGCCGCGCTGGCTGCGGGGATTGATCTTGGCGCCACGCTCCCCCTGGGCCGGGACATTGTGCGGGGTCCAGACCAGCCGGACGCCCGGCGCCACGCGAGCCTCGGAGATATCTGCCAGGGTGACCCTGCCCTTGGCGATCGGTGAGGCGATCAGCACCCCATAGGCGGGCGGCGAAGGCGCCTCGACCTCATAGGCGAACGGGGCCGTGCCGGTCACCTTCAGCCGGCCTTCGTAGCGATCGACGCCCTTGCCGATCAGGCCGCTGCGGTTTTCGCTGATGGGGGTCGGCGCCGCCCAATCCTTGACCGAGCTCATTGGCCGTCTCCTGCGCCGGTGGTGGTGAGGCAGGCCGCGCCCAGGCGGGCCATCAGCTTCAGCTTGAAGTCGTTGTGACCGTCGGGCCGCGCAGCCTCGAGCTCTGCGGCCATGGCCTCGGCCGGACTGGCCCCCTGCTCCAGGGCCAGCTCCGCGGCTTCTGCGCGCCAGGGCTTGTGGGCCACAGCGCCCAGGGCGACCCGGTCGCCGGCCACCGCCACGCTGCCGATGGCGAAGGCGTAGGAGGCCCGCTCGCGCGCCTTGCGATAGATCTGCCTGCCGGCCGGCGGCGGGGGAAGCACGACGGCGGTGATCATCTCGGCCGGCTGCAGCTCGGTCTCGATGTGCGGTGTGTCGCCGGGCAGGCGGTGGAAGCTCTCCAGAGCCAGAACCCGGGCCTCGCCCGAGCCAGACTTCGTCTCGACCCTGGCGTCCAGGGCGGTCAGGGCGACCGCCATGTCCGAGGGATGGGTGGCGATGCAGGCCTCGCTGGCCCCGAAGATGGCCGTGTTGGTGTGGATGCCCCCGATGGCGGCGCAGCCGGCGCCCGGCGCGCGCTTATTGCAGGGCTTGGTGGTGTCGTAGAAGTAGGGGCAGCGGGTCCGTTGCAGCAGGTTGCCGGCCGTCGTGGCCTTGTTGCGCAACTGGCCGGACGCCCCCGACAGGATGGCCTGGGCCAGCGCCGGATAGCGGGCGCGGACGCGGGCGTCAGCGGCCACCTGGCTGTTGGTGGTCATGGCGCCCAGGCGCAGGCCGCCTTCAGGCGTATCCTCGATCTCGGCCAGGGGCAGCCGGCTGACATCCACCAGGTGGGTCGGCTGCTCGATCTGCAGCTTCATCAGGTCAACGAGATTGGTGCCGCCGGCCAGGAAGCGCGCGCCGGGGATTTTGGCCACCAGGGTCAGGGCCGACGCCACGTCGGCGGGCCGCTCATAGGTGAAGGGCTTCATGCCAGGCCTCCGGCGGTGCGGATCGCCGCCAGGATCTGCGGATAGGCCGAGCAGCGGCAGAGATTGCCGCTCATGCGTTCGCGGATTTCCTCGTCGGTCAGGACCACGTCGGCGGTGAGGTCTTCCGTCACCAGGCTCGCCCAGCCGTCGGCCGCCTCTTTCAGCATACCGATCGTGGAGCAGATCTGGCCTGGCGTGCAGTAGCCGCACTGGAAGGCGTCGTGGGCCAGGAAGGCCTGCTGCACCGGGTGCAGGGTCTCGTCCTGGGCCAGACCTTCGATGGTGGTGATGGCGTCGCCCTCGTGGGTGACGGCGAGCGAGAGGCAGGAGTTGATCCGCTGGCCATTGACCAGGACCGTGCAGGCGCCGCACTGGCCGTGATCGCAACCCTTCTTGGAGCCCTTCAGGTCGAGCCGCTCGCGCAGGGCGTCGAGCAGGGTCGTGCGCGGATCAAGGTCCAGGCTGGCGGCCTGGCCATTGACGGTGAAACTGGTCTTCAACGGGCGTCTCCCCAAACGCCGGGCGGAAAATGACGCCCGAACAGACTTCTATGTTTTTTGACCGGCCTCAGGTCTCGCCTGGGGCCAGGGCCTTGAGCGACAGGGCATGGACCGGGCCGGCCATCTCGTCGGACAGGGCGCGGTAGATCATGCGCTGACGGGCGACCTTCGGCGCGCCGGCGAAGGCCTGAGCCTCGATCAAGACGTTGAAATGGCTCTCTCCGCCGGGCCGCGCGCCAGCGTGACCGGCATGGCGCGACGACTCATCCTCGATCTCCAGGCGGGTCGGCGAAAAGGCCTCGGTCAGCTTTTGGTGAATGGCATCGAATATGGCGCCCATTGCTCACATCTTCAATTCTTCAAAAGTGCGGGCCTAGGCCCCATACTTGGGGCATGCCCGGCGCGTTTCAATACAAGCCCAAGTTCGTCGACATCCGCGTTCGCCCCCCCAAGCCCGGGGAGGCGGAGCAGGCCGACGACGTTTTCGCCCTGAAGCCCGGTGAACGCCGTTGCGATCACCCCGGTTGCTCCATGCCCGCGGCGGCCCGGGCGCCGAAGTCCCGGGAGATGATGAACGAGCACTATTGGTTCTGCCAGCCGCACGCGGCGGAATACAATCGCAACTGGAACTTCTTCGCCGGCATGAGCGAGGGCGAGATCAAGGCCCGCCAGGAGCAGGAGCAGACCACCGGCGGCCGGCCGACCTGGGACTTCAAGGCCAGCCGTAACTCGCGAGAGTCGGCTACGTTCGCCAACAACTTCGCCCGCGGCAAAGGTGGCTACCAGGACCCGTTCAACATGTTCGGCCACGGCGGCGCCCACAGCCCCGGGCCGCAAGCCGCGCCGGCGCGCAGGCTGGGCAAGATCGAGCGCAACGCCCTGGCCGATCTGGATCTGGACGACAACGCCGAGGGGCCGGCCATCCGCGCGCGCTATACCGAACTGGTCAAGCGCTGCCACCCCGACGCCAATGGCGGCGACCGCTCGGCCGAGCATAAGCTGCAACGGGTGATCAAGGCCTATCAGGCCCTGCGCAAGGCGGGCATGGTCTAGCCAGGCACGGGGGGCGAGGCGTTGAGCGGCGAACCGACCATCGTTGAGGCCAGGGCCGCCCGGGATGCGGCGCAAGGGCGGGGGGCGCTGGCGCAGCGCCGTCTCGCCGTGCGCATGATGGCTGGAACCCTCGGTCTGATGGCTCTGGGCGCCGCCCTCCTGATCCCGCCGCCGGCCGCCCCCGGCGCCGGGGAACAGGCCATGGCCAGCTGGTCTTCCCTACGCTTCCCGGAGCCGCCGCCCCAGGCCCCGTCGCCCCTCGTTCAACGGATCGCCGAGCTTGGCGTGAGTTTCAACGGCCGGGCCGGCATCGCCGTGCGCGATCTCGAATCGGGCTGGACCGCCGCCCACGACGGCGACGCCCTCTATCCGCAGCAGAGCGTCAGCAAGCTGTGGGTGGCGATCAGCGTGCTGAACGCCGTCGATCAGGGTGCCCTCACCCTGGACGACCCCGTCATCGTCCGGCGGGACGACCTGTCCATCTTCCACCAGCCGATCCGCGAGCATGTGGGGCGGCAAGGCTATCAGACCACCGTCGGCGCCCTGCTGGAGAGCGCGGCCACCCGCAGCGACAATGCCGCCAATGACGTGCTGATGCGGCTGGTGGGTGGCCCTGACCAGGTGCGTGCGGTCATGACGGAGAAGGCCCTGGGCGCCATCAGCCTCGGGGATGAGGAGCGCTATTTCCAGACCCGGATCGCCGGCCTCGACTGGCGGCCGGAATTCTCCTTCGGCCGCAGCTTCTGGGACGCGCGGGCGGCCATGCCGCAGGAGGTCCGACGCCAGGCCCTGGAGGCCTATCTGCAGGACCCGGCCGACGGCGCGAGCCCGCAGGCCGTGGTGGCCGCCCTGCATCGCCTGCAGGCGGGCGAGCTGCTGTCGCCGCAGTCCACCGGCCATCTCCTGGGCCTCATGGGCGCCAGCCAGACCGGTCCCAAACGCCTGGGCGGCGGCCTGGCCGAGGGTTGGCGTCTGGCCCACAAGACCGGCACCGGCCAGGTCATGGGCGCCCGCGCGACGGGCTATAACGATGTCGGCCTGCTGACGGCGCCGGACGGACGGACCTATGCGGTCGCGGTGCTGATCGCCGACACCGAAGCGCCGATCCCTGAGCGCCAGGCCCTGATGCAGGCCGTCACCCGGGCGGTGATCGAACAGCATCAGGCCGCAAGCCCCCTGCTCCCTCCCGACGACGACTTCGCGCTGGAGGCCTTGGAGACAGCCGATGTGGGCGCCGATCTTAGCCTGAGATCGGGTTTCCCGGCGCCTTCGCCTCGCCCTTGACCATGGCCTCGAAGTCGAGCCGGTCGCGGGGCAGCACATGGGGCAGCTCGGCCTGCAGGAAGGCGATCATCTTTTCCCGCACCTCGCAGCGCAGGTCGAAGGTGGTCGGCGCATTGCGGGCGCTGATCAGGCAGCGGACCTGCATGGTGCGTTCCGACAGGTCGGTGACCGCCAGATTGACCACCTGGCCGTCCCACAGGGGCGAGGCCTTGGCGATCTCCTCCAGCTTGGCGCGCAGCACGTCGATGGGGGCGGTGTAATCCACATAGAGCATGGTCGTGCCGATCAGGGAGGCGGTTTCCCGCGTCCAGTTCTGGAACGGCTGCTGGATGAAGTAGGTGAGCGGCAGGACCATACGCCGCCAGTCCCAGAGGCGGACGACCACATAGGTCGAGGTGATCTCCTCGATCCAACCCCACTCGTTCTCGACGATCACCGCGTCGTCGATGCGGATCGGCTGGGTGGTGGCGATCTGCACGCCGGCGATCAGATTGGTCAGGAAGGGCTGCAGGGCGAGGCCGGCGATGATGCCCGCGGCGCCCGCTGAGGCCAGGAGGCTGATCCCGTACTGACGAACCCCGGGGAAGGTCATCAGGGCGACGCCGATGGTCAGGACCACGATCAGGGTGCCGGCCGTTCGGGTCAGGATCCTGGTCTGGGTGACATGCTTTCGGGCCAGGAGGTTGTCTTCGGCGTCAAGCTTCAGACCCCGCACATAGAGCATGCTCCAGATGTCGAGGGCGGTCAGCGCGCTCCAGCCGACCAGGGCCACGAAGCTCAGCGCCAGGACGCGCCGCAGGGCCTCGACACCCCCCTCCCCCAGGTGGGCGAGGCTGGCGGCGGCGGCGACGCCGATGATCAGAGCCGCCAGGCGGGTCGGCCTGCGGAGCTTGGCGACCAGGGTGGACCAGTAGACGTCCTTGCTGCGCAGGCTGCGGCGGATCATCCGCGCCACGAGTTCATGCAGCAGAAGCCCGACGGCGGCCCCGACCGTCAGAATGGTCAGGTTCACCAGCCAGAGCGGCGCCCAATCGGGCCGGTAGGAAAAGATCAGATCCGCCATGGGGAGACTCTCAGGGCGCCGCGGGGGCCGGAACAAGGCCCCAACGCCAAAGACGCCCGAGAGATCGCAGCTTCAGGGCCAAATCCCGACCGAAACGCCTCGGCGCACGCCTCGCAGGCGCCGACGGTCGGTCAGATTGTCAGGGGGCGAAGCTGGAGCGGGCCTTGATCCCCCAATGGCCGTCCTCGCAGGTGACCACATAGATGGAGTCAAAGCCGCCGATCACGCTCCCGTCCTTCCGATAGCGGGTGAAGCGGGTGTTGATATGCACCTTGTCCGGCCCCGAATGGATGATCTCGCGCTTTTCCCAGGCCGAATGATCCCAGTCCTTGAGTGAGGCGTGGTCGAAGGTGGCCTGGGTCTGGTCGCCCTTGTTGATGATCCGCATCGTGTTCGACGCCAGGCGGATCGAGGGAAAGTTGAAGGTCTGTTCGAAGGCTTTCATGTCACGGGCGTTAAACGCGGTCATGAAGGCGTCGAGGCAGGCCATGGCGGCGGCCTCGGATGGTTCGTTGCGGCTCATCGGCTCCTCCCGTCGGCCTGTGATCGGCCGTGCGGGAGGAGCTTAAGCGCGCGAAGGCGGCGATGAGAAGGCGTTCAGGACTCGGCCTGAGACCAGCCGCCGCCCAGGGCCTTGAACAAGACAATCTGAGCATCGGCCACCTGGGCCTGAGACAGGGCCAGCTGCGCCTGAAGCCCCGCCAGGGTCCGCTCGGCGTCAAGGACGCCCAGGAAGCTGTCGACGCCCGCGTCATAGCGCATGCGAGAGAGCCGGGCGGCGCGTTCGCCCTGGTCGCGGGCCCGCTGCAGGGCCGCGCGGCGGTCGAGAGCCTTGGCGTATTGGGTCAAGGCGACCTCGGTCTCCTGCAGGGCCGTGAGGTTGACCTGCTCGAAGCTCGCGAGGGCCGCATCGGCCGCCGCCCCCGCCTGGCTGATGCGCGAGCGCGCCGCCAGGATATTGGGGAAGCTCCAGGAGATCAGGGGACCAACGCTGAACTGGTAGTCGTCGCCCAGGTCCGAAGCGTCCGCCCCCAGGGTCGAGATGCTGCCGCCCAGGGTCACGCTGGGATAGAGGCTGGCCGTGGCCACGCCGATGCGGGCGGTGGCGGCCGCCAGCCGACGCTCGGCGGCGCGGACGTCGGGGCGCCTGGCCAGCAGGGCGGCGCCGTCGCCGACGGGAATGGCCGTGGTGACCTCGGGCACGACGTTGCAGGCCAGGGCGGCGATCGGCGCCTGGGCCGGCGGCCGGCCGGTCAGCACCGCCAGGCGGAACAGGGCGCTGTCACGCTGCGCCTCGAGCGGCGGCAGGGTGGCGCGGGTGGACTCCAGCTCGGTCTGGGCGCGGGCCACATCGAGGCCGCCGCCGCGGCCAAGCTCGAACTGGCGGCCGGTGAGGTCGGCGGTCTCCTGCTGAAGATCAAGGGTCTGCTGGGCCGTGGCGATCTGAAGATTGGCCGCGCAGAGATCGGCATAGGCCCGGGCGGTTTCGGCCGCCACAGTGACCCTGGCGGAGTCCAGGAGAGCCTCGGCTGCGCCGGCGTCGGCCCGTGCAGCCTCTACCGAGCGGCGGACCCGGCCAAAGAAATCGACCTCATAGGCGGCCTCGAAACCGGCCTGGAAGCTGTCGCTTTCGCCATAGGCGCCGGTCACCGGATCCTGCTGGCGAACCCGCGCGGCGCCCGCCGTCGTGGTGGTCGAGGGCAGGAAACCGACGCGGGCTTCGCCCAGGGCCGCACGAACCTGAGCCAGGTTGGCGGCCGCCACGGCGATGTCGCGGTTGGCGCTCAGCGCCTCGGCCACCAGGTCGTCCAGCAGCGGGTCCTGATAGAGCCGCCACCAGTCGTCGGGCGCCTGGGCGCCGGTGAACGGACCATCGGCCGCGGCGATGAAGGGGCCGGCCTCGGCGGTCCCCGCCGGCGGGACCTGGTAGTCGGGGCCAGCCGCACAGGCTGACAGGAGAGCCGCGCCGGCGAACAGGGCGGCCAGACGGGACGGGATCACGGACGCGCCTCCGGGGCTTGGTAGGTGATGACGCCGGGTTCGGCGCCCAGGTCGGGGGTCGGCTGCGGGCCGGTCTTGCGCCCAGGCAGGCGCTCGGCGAGACGGCGGCAGACCACATAGAAGACCGGCGTGAAGATCAGGCCGAAGATGGTCACCCCGATCATCCCGAACACCACCGAGGTGCCGAGCGCTTGGCGCATTTCCTGGCCGGGGCCCGAGGCGATGGCCAGGGGCAGCACCCCGAAGATGAAGGCGAACGAGGTCATCAGGATCGGCCGCAGTCGGGTCTTGGCCGCATGCACCGCCGCATCGAAGCGGTTCATGCCCATCTGGTCCTCGGCCTGCTTGGCGAATTCCACGATCAGGATCGCGTTCTTCGCGGCCATGGCCACCAGGACGATGAGGCCGACCTGGGTGAGGATGTTGTTGTCCATGCCGCGCATCCAGACCCCGAGCATGGCCGCCAGAATGCTGAGCGGCACGATCAGGATGATGGCCAGCGGCAGGGTGAAGGCTTCGTACTGGGCCGCCAGCACCAGGAAAACGAAGACCACCGCCATGGCGAAGACCAGCAGGGTCGTGTCCCCGGCCGCCTGCTCCTGATAGGCGAGCTCGGTCCACTGGAAGCTGACGCCGGCCGGCAGGGTCTCGGCGGCCAGACGCTCCATCTCAGCCAGGGCCTCGCCGGACGAAACGCCGGGCGCAGCCCCGCCGATGATCTCGGCGGACGGGGCGAGGTTGAACCGCACCACACGGGCCGGACCGGAGTCGTCGCGCAGGGTGGCGATGGAGCCCAGGGGCGCCATGCCGCCGGACGTGGTCCGGACCTTCAGATTGGCGATGTCCGAGACCTGAGAGCGGCCCGACGGTTCGGCCTGGGCCGTCACCCGGAAGGTCCGGCCCAGCATGTTGAAGTCGTTCACATAGGTCGAGCCCAGATAGGTCCCCAGGGTCTGGAAGACTTCCGAGGGCTGCACCCCCAGCAACAGGGCGCGGTCACGATCCACATCGGCGGTCACCCGGGGGGCGCCGGTGTTGAACTGGTTGAACACCCCGACGAGCTTCGGATTCTGGGCCGCAGCCCCGGCCAGTTGATTGGCCGCCTGCTCCAGGGCGGCATAGCCGACCCCGCCGGTGTCCTGGACCATCATCTTGAAGCCGCCGGCGTTGCCGAGGCCTTCGACCGGCGGCGGCGCCAGGACGAAGATATTGGCCTCTTCGATGGCGCCCATGCGCTGCATGATCATGCCGGCCATGTTCTGGGCGGTAAGTTCGGACCCCCGCTCGCCCCAGTCGGTCAGGCGGATGAAGATGGTGGCGCTGTTGGAGGCCATGCTGAAGCTGGCGCCGTCGAGGCCGACGAAGGCCGCGATGTTCTGCACGCCGTCCATGGCGCCGATCTCTGTGGTCGCCCGCTGCACCACCGCATCGGTGCGCTCCAGCGAGGCGCCAGGCGGCAGTTGCACGACGCCGATCAGCACGCCCTGGTCCTGCTCGGGGATGAAGCCCGTGGGCGTGTCGGTCAGCCGCCAGCCCGTGGCGACCAGCAGGACCACATAGGCGATCAGCATGATGAAGCTCACCCGAACCAGGCGCGCCGTCAGCCGCCCGAAACGGTCGCTGAGCCAGTCAAAGCCCTTGTTGAAGCGGTTGGCTGCGCCGGTGAGCGGCGCCATCCAGCGCGGCCCGTGCGGCGCATCGCCTTCCCGATGCGGCTTGAGCAGCAGGGCGGCCAGGGCCGGCGACAGGGTCAGGGAGACCAGCAGGGAGATCACCGTCGCCGCCGCGATGGTCACGGCGAACTGGCGGTAGAACATCCCAGGGATGCCCGAGACGAAGGCCGTGGGCACGAACACCGCGACCAGCACCAGGCTGATGGCGACCAGGGCCCCGGAGACTTCCTTCATGGACCTGTGGGCCGCCTCCCGGGGCGAAAGCCCCTCCCGTATGTTCCGCTCTACGTTCTCGACCACGACGATGGCGTCATCGACGACGATGCCGACGGCCAGAACCAGGGCGAACAGCGACAGGGAGTTCAGCGAATAGCCCAGCGCCAGCTGCACGGCGAAGGTGCCGACCAGAGCGATCGGGATCGCCAGGATGGGAATGATCGCCGCACGCCAGGTGTGCAGGAACACCACCACCACCAGGACGACGAGCAGCACGGCCTCGATCAGGGTGTGCTGCACCGCGCTGACCGAGGCGGCCACGTATTCGGTGGGGTTGTAGGGGATCTGGTAGCTCAGGCCGTTCGGGAAGTTGGGCTCGAGGTCATCCATGGCCTCGATGATGCCTTCGGCGGTCGAGAGCGCATTGGAGCCCGGCTGCTGCAGGACGGCCATGGCCACCCCCCGCTCGCCGGAGAAATAGCCGCGCACCCCATAGTCCTGGGCCCCGATCTCCACCCGCGCCACATCGCGCAGACGGATGGTGCGGCCTTCGGCGTCGCGGCGCAGGACCACGTCGCCAAAGGCTTCAGGGGTCGAGAGACGGCCCTGGACCTCGACGGGCAGCTCGCTGGCGACAGCCGCGCCGAAGGGCGGCTGGCCGACGGTGCCGCCGGCGGCCTGCAGGTTCTGGGCGCGCAGGGCTTCGACGATCTCGTTGGGCGTCAGGTTGCGTTCGGCCGCCTTGCCGGGATCGATCCAGATCCGCATCGAATAAAGGCCGCCGCCGAAGATCTGGACCTCGCCGACCCCCTCGACCCGCAACAGCCGGTCACGGACGGTGGAATTGGCGTAGTTGCCCACATAGTCGGCGTTCAGATTGTCCGCATCGGCGGTCAGGCCGACCACCATCAGGAAGCCGGTGGACTGCTTGTTGACCACCACGCCGACCTGCCGCACCTGCTCGGGCAGCCTCGGTTCGGCCAGGCTGACCCGGTTCTGGACCAGCACCTGGGCGGAATCCAGGTCCGTGCCGGGCTGGAAGGTGACCGTGATCTGCACCATCCCGTTGGACGAGGACGAGGTCATGTAGATCATGTCCTCGACGCCGTTGATCTCCTGCTCAAGCGGCGCGGCGACCGTCTCGGCCAGGGTCTCGGCCGAGGCGCCCGGATAGTTGGCGATGACCGCGACGGTCGGCGGCGCGATATCCGGGAACTGGGACAGGGCCAGCAGCGGATAGGCGAAGATGCCGACGAGGGTGATGAACACCGACAGCACCCCGGCGAAGATCGGGCGCTCGATGAAGAAGTGCGACAGACGCATGAAATGCGGTCCCGGAAATGCAGTCGGAAGGGGTGTGGATCAGTTAGCCGGGGTGGCCGAGGCTGGCGGGGCCGAGGTCAGGCGCGGCTGCTCGGCGCCGCCGGCTTCCTGCCGGGCGATCTTGCCCGGCTGAACCTCGACCTTTTGGCCCGGCATGGCCCGTTGAAGGCCGCCGACGATCACGCGGTCGTCGGGCCGAAGGCCGGTGCGCACGACCCGCAGGCCGCCGCTGGCGGGCCCAAGCTCAAGCGCCTTGACCTGCACCGTGCCCTCGCCATCGACCACATAGGCCACCCGGCGGACCCCGTCGGTGACGACGGCGGTCTCGGGGATCAGCAGGGCGGGATAGGCGTCGGCGCCGACCATGCGGCCCTGGCCAAACATGCCGGGCTTCAGGAAACCGTTGGGGTTGGCGATCGTGGCGCGCAGGCGCACCGCGCCGGTGTCCTGGTCCACCAGGGCGTCGACGAAGTCCATGCGACCGGTCCAGCGGTACTCGGTCTCGTCCTGCAGACGCACCTGCACCTGAGCCCCCTGGCGCTGCGCGGTCTGCCGCTGATACTTCAAAAGCTGAGCTTCGGAGGCGTCGAAGGCGAAGTGGATCGGGCTGATCGACACGATGGTGGTGAGGATGTCGCCCGAAGAGGCGCCGCCGCTGACCACATTGCCGGGGTCAACCTGGCGTTGGGACACGATCCCGGAGACCGGCGCGGTGACCCGGGTGAACTCAAGGTCAAGACGGCGCGCCCGCAGGGTCGCCTGAGCCACCTGGGCCTGAGCCCGGCGACTGTCGAATTCTTCCTGCGAAATGGCCTGGGCTTCGAGCAGCCCCTCGGCGCGGGCGAGGTCGGCGCCGGCCAGATCGGCCTGGGCCTGGGCGGCGGCGAGCGCGGCCTGAGCCGGCCGCGGGTCGAGGGTGAAGAGCAGCTGGCCCTTGCGAACGCTCTGACCGTCCGTGAAATGGACGCCCTGGAGGTAGCCGCCCACTCGGGCGCGGACCTCGACGCGCTCTGGCGCCTCGAAGCGGCCGGTGAAGTCGTCCCAATCGACGACCTCCTCCTGCAACGGAACCGACACCGACACCGTTGGCGTCGGCATGCCCTGTCCCGCATTTGGGTCCCCGCCGCAGGCGGCAAGACCAAGGAAGCTTGCTGCGAAAACCGCAGCCACAAAGAGTCGTCGCATGCCCTATCCCCGAGGCTAGCGCACCCGGTGGAGAGCCGGGCCATGTCATCAGTTGGTGACTTCTAGGTGGGAATGCGTTTCTATGTCTACAAGTGATGACAAAAAAATATTGGAGGAAAATTTTTGAGCCCGCCGATGACCCCCGCCCGGACCCGGAACGCCGCCGCCACGCGCACCGCCATTCTGGAAGCCGCGCGAAAGCGTTTCGCCCACGAGGGCTACGATCAGACCGGGGTCCGTGAAATCGCCAGCGACACCGGCGTCGATGCGGCTCTGATTTCCCGCTATTTCGGCGGCAAGGAAGAGCTGTTCGCCGAGGTCCTCTCCTGCGCCCCCAACATCGCCGAGTTCCTGGAGGGCGACCGGGAGTCCTTCGGCGAGCGCGTGGCCCAGATGCTGGCGGTCGAACCCATGCGCGAGGAAAAGTTCGAACTCTTCCTGATCATGTTGCGGTCAGCCTCCTCGCCCAAGGCCGCTGAAGCCATCCGGCGCCATTCGCACGACGCCTTCTATCAACCCCTGGAGACCTGGCTCGGGGGCGACGACGCCGCGGTGCGCGCGCGCCTGTTGTCCTGCGTTATGATGGGGGCGACGATGAACCGGGTGATCTACGAGGACTACCTGCTGGACGGTCAGCAGCGGCAGGAGCTCTGCGAGGCCCTGGCGCGCACCCTCGACAACTATGTGAGCGGACCGGTCTGAGGCGAACCATCGCGCCCCGGCTAGCCGGAGGCGGGAACAGGAAGCTTGGCTTATCCGCTACAGGGGCTGGCCTTAAGGGAGCCGCCCATGTTTCCCAACCTTCATAGTCTGGTGGTGGCTGTCGCCACGCTGCTCCAGTATTTTTCCGTCCTGGTCCTGGTGCTGGCCGTGATCGGCGCGACGGCGGTCTTCGCGGCTCAGGGCGTGAAGCGCCATGACTGGCGCGACGCCTTCGACCAGTACCGCGCCAATCTGGGTCGCGGCATCCTGCTGGGGCTCGAACTTCTGGTGGCCGCCGACATCATCGCCACGGTGACCGAGCCGCTAAGCTTCGACCGCGTCGGCCCCCTGGCGGCCATCGTCCTGATCCGGACCTTCCTCAGTTTCGCCCTGGAGACGGAGATTCAGGGCCGCTGGCCCTGGCGCCGGGCGGACGCCGAACCAGGCGAGGCCAAGCGCTAATCCGCCGTCCACGCTTCGGCCACCTGAAACATCTCCCGCCAGTCGAATACGTCGAGCTTGCAGCAGAGCAGCCCCGTAGAGACGGTCTCCAGATAGCCCCACCGCCAGATGGCCTCGGCGTCCACGCCCGTACGGGCGGCCAGCCGGGCGCAGCGCGCCCGTCCCGCCGCCAGCGGGTCGCCCCCCTCCAGCAGAACCTCTGGCCACTCACGCATGATGACGCCCAAGTCGTAGGCTGGCTCGATCAGGAGCCCGTCGGGATCTATGAACTTGAACCCGCCGCCGTCCGGGGCCTGCAGGGCGTTGGCCGGATGGGCGTCCCCGTGGGCCAGGACGGCGCGCGCAGGATCATGCGCCAGCGCCCTGTCTGCGGCATACTCATCGGCGCGAGCCAGCACCGCAGGCGACAGGGGCGCGCCCAGGGCCTGGGCGGTTTCTGCGATGAACCGGCCCAGGCGGCGCGCCTTCTCTGCGCCGTCCATCAAGCCGCCCGACGGAACCGGCGCCCGCCACACCGCCATCAACGCCTCGCACAGGGCGTCCATCTGCGCCTCAGGGGTCCAGCCCAACAGGTCGAGGCGCGTCCCGAGCCGCTCCAGCAACAGGGCATGGGCCGCCTCGTCGACGGCGTAGAGTTCCGCAAAGCCGACCCCGCCGGCGGCCTCCAGCACCCGACGTTCGGCGCCGAGAAGATCGGCCCAGGGCGGCGCGATCTTGAGAACCGCCGGCCGGGCGCCTGGCAGCGTCACCGCTATGGCCACGGCTTCGCTGCCGCCATCCAGGATGTGGACGCTCTCCAGGCGCCACAGCGACTCTAGCCGCTCCAGGATCTGCGGCAGGGCCGCCAGCCAGGCCCGCCCCCGTTCCCCCTCGTCCAGGGCCCGTCGCTGAACCGCCTCCGGCAGGCGGCCTAAACCGCAGACCCGCTCAGACCGGGACCTCCCCGGCCACGGTGGTGCGGTGCATGACCCGCAGATGGCCGTCATAGCCGCCTTCGGCCAGGTGCACGGTGCGGCGGTTGTCCCAGATCAGCAGGGTGTCCCTGGCCCAGCGGTGGCGGAAGATGAACTCATCCTTCGTCATGTGCGCAAACAGGAAGCCCAGGATCGCCTGGCTTTCGGCAGGCGTCAGGCCCTCGATCCCCACGGTATAGACCGGGCTGACGAACAGGGCCTTGGCGCCGGTGACAGGGTGGGTGCGCACCAGCGGATGGGTGTGGGTCTTGTCGGCCTCCTCGGAGACGATGATCTGCATGGTCCGCTTCTCGGTCTCCCGGGCGAAGACGCCCTTCGTCCCATAGGCGCGGCCGGCGCTGTGGATGGCGCGCAGGGGCGCCAGCATGTCCTGGAAGGTCGGCGACAGGGCGGCGTAGGCGGCCGTGCAGTCGGCGAACAGGGTGTCGCCGCCGACGGGCGGGATCACCTGGCCATGCAGCAGGGTGGCCGCCGGCGGCGTGGGCTGAAAGCTCCAGTCGGAGTGCCAGCCGGCGCCGAAATTGGTCGCCTTCTCGTCAGGCTCCCGCCGCAGCTCCAGCACATTGGGCCGGCCCGGCATCGGCGCGATGAACGGATCGACCCCGAAGGGGCCGAACTGAAGGGTCACCGCCTCCAGCTGGTCGAGGCTCAGCGGCTGGCTTGGAAAGCTCAGCACCCCATGGTCGGCCCAGGCCTGGCGCACTGCGTCCATCACCCCGTCGGGCAGCGGCGCGGCGAGGTTGAGGCCCGTGACGACGGCGCCGAAACCCGAGGCCGTCGGGGTCACTTCAATGTTCGAATTTGGCGTACGAACCCTGTCGAGCATGGCGCCGGCGTCTCCTCATTGTTTTTGATCGGCCGCCCATGAAACACACGTTTGCTTTGCGAGCGTAACCCTGTATGCGAACCTCGTCATGAGCACGATTTCCCAGACCCACGACGACGACCTGTTGACCCTCGTCCCTGACAAGAAGGTCTCCGTACGCGAGACTTTCGGCGTCGATATGGACATGACGGTGCCGGCGTTTTCGCATCGCGACAGCCACGTGCCGGAGATCGACGACACCTACCGGTTCGATCCCGAGACCACCAAGGCCATCTGCGCGGGTTTCGCGTATGACCGCCGGGTGATGATCCAGGGCTATCACGGCACGGGCAAGTCGACCCACATCGAACAGGTCGCCGCCCGCCTCAACTGGCCGCTGATCCGGGTGAACCTGGACAGCCATGTCAGCCGCATCGACCTGGTGGGCAAGGACGCCATCGTCCTGAAGGACGGCAAGCAGGTCACCGAATTCCGCGAGGGCATCCTGCCCTGGGCGCTGCAGCGCCCGATCGCCCTGGTCTTCGACGAGTACGACGCCGGTCGCCCGGACGTGATGTTCGTCATCCAGCGCATCCTGGAGGCCCAGGGCAAGCTGACCCTGCTCGACCAGAACCGCGTGATCCGCCCGAACCCCTTCTTCCGCCTGTTCTCGACGACCAATACGATTGGCCTGGGGGACACGACGGGGCTCTATCACGGCACCCAGCAGATCAATCAGGGCCAGATGGACCGGTGGTCCATCGTCACCACGCTGAACTATCTCGACCACGACGCCGAGACCGAGATCGTGCTGGCCAAGTCGCCCAACTACGACACCGCAGAGGGCCGCCGGACGATCAACGCCATGGTCCGCGTGGCCGACATGACCCGCAACGCCTTCATGAACGGGGACATCTCCACGGTCATGAGCCCGCGGACGGTGATCACCTGGGCGCAGAACACCGAGATCTTCGGCGGCGACGTGGCCCTGGCCTTCCGCATGACCTTCCTGAACAAGTGCGACGAACTGGAGCGCGGCACCGTGGCCGAATTCTTCCAGCGCGCCTTCGGCCAGGACCTGCCCGAGAGCACGGCGCGGGTGCGGGTGGCCTAAAGCCGCTCAGCCTCATCCAGACATGGAAACGGCGGCCTTTGCGGGCCGCCGTTTTTCGTTTCAGGAGATGCTGGCGCCGCTTAGCGGGTCAGCATGGCGCTGAGCTTGGCCGCCTCCACCTCGCTGACGCAGCGCGGCGCCGACCAGTCGTCGGCCGCGCCGGTGAGCGCCTGCTCGGCGGTGACGAACTTCACCTCGCCATGCTCACGGGCGAAGGCCTTGCGGGTGAGTTCGGAGCGGTCGCAGACATAGACCACGCGCTCGGCCTGAGCTCTGGCGCGCTCCTGGGCGGCGGCGTCCTGGGCCGCGGCCTGGGCGTTGGGGGCTTCCTTGGCCTGGACAGCGCCGGCGCACAGCGCCAGGGCGGCTGCGGAGATGACGAGAATCCTCATGAATTTCCTCCACTTTTCGCGGGATCGATCTCCCGGCTTGCGGAAAGCGTCTCATGGCCAAGCCCCGTTGTGAAGGATTTATGACGGTTGAGCGTCGTATTTGCGACAATTGACCGCCACCGTCAGCCATCCCCGCAAGTGCGGCCGGCATGATCCTTGGACGGACGCTTTTCTAGGATCCGCCTTGCCGAAAATCCTTGGTATGGCTCTGGACGAAGCCAAACCTCCAGGCGATGGTCCGGCCCATTGATGCAAGCCAATTTGCACGTGGGGAAAATATGACCAGGAAGATGTTCGCCGGCCTGACGGCCACCGCCGGGGCGCTGGCCCTGGCCGCCGGGGTCTGGCAGGCCCAGGCCCAGGACGCTGCGCCCGCGCCGAACGACTATGCCGACAAATCAAGCTGGCTGTGCTGGCCCGGTCGTGACGACGCCTGCGCCGGCGACAACACCACCACCGTGATCCAGGCCGACGGCTCGGTCGCCACCGAGACCTGGGCGGTCAATCCGGCCGCGCCGGTGGACTGCTTCTATGTCTATCCCACCGTGTCCAACGATCCCGGCGTCATCAGCGACATGACCGCCAATGACGAAGAGCGGCGCGTGGTGGAGCAGCAGCTCTCACGCCTGGGCGCACAATGCCGCGTCTATGCGCCCCTCTATCGCCAGTTCACCCTGACGGCCCTGCGCGCCGCGGTGATGGGCGGGACCCCGCCCGGCGGATCGGCGCGCCCCAACACCGGCTATCAGGATGTGGTCGCCGCCTGGAACCACTATCTGGAGCATGAGAACAACGGCCGCGGCGTGGTCCTGATCGGCCACAGCCAGGGCGCAGGCGTCCTGACCCAGCTGATCGCCAATGAGATCGACGGCAAGCCCGTACAGGACAAGCTGGTCTCGGCCATGCTGCTGGGGTCGAACCTGGCCGTGGACAAGGGCGGCAAGACCGGAACGTTCAAGTCCATTCCCCTGTGCGAGGCCGCGGACCAGACCGGCTGCGCCATCTCCTATGTGAGCTTCCGGGCCGATTCTCCGCCCCCGGCCAATTCCCGCTTCGGCGTGCCGCGGGAGCCGAACTCCCCCATGGAGGCGGCCTGCGTGAACCCCGCCGCCCTGGTGAACAACAAGCCTGAGGGCCAGGTCGATCTGCACGCCTATCTGGCCAGTTCGGGCAATCTGCTGGGCTCGTCGGAAGAGCCGGCGCCCTGGGTGAGGGGCGGGCCTGAGGTGACGACGCCTTTCGTCTCGGTCCCCGGTCTGCTCAGCGGCGAATGCGTGCGCAAGGACGGCTTCCACTATCTGGCCGTCACCGTGGACGCCGATCCGGCCGACCCGCGGGTCGACACCATCGCCGGCGATGTGGTCCAGAACGGCGTGATCGCCAAGGACTGGGGCCTGCACCTGATCGACGTCAATCTGGTGATGGGCGACCTGGTCAAGCTGGTCGAACGCCAGGGCGCGGCCTGGATGGCGAAGTCCGGCGACCACAGCCACCACTAGGCGCCGCCGCCGGCCAGACACGAAAACGCCCGCCGCTCATCCCGAGCGGCGGGCGTCTTTGCGTTCTGATCTCCGGGCGCTAGCCGCCCGTGATCTTCTTGCCGGCCATGACCCCCAGGACGAGGAAGATCACGAAGCCGATCAGGAAGAGGAAGAACAGAATCTTGGCGACGCCGGCGGCCGCGCCAGCCACGCCGCCGAAGCCGAGGGCGCCGGCCACCAGGGCGACAAGCGCGAAGATAAGGGCCCATTTGAGCATTGGAGTGTCTCCTAAAACAGCCATCGAGTGTTGCGGAGACAACGCGGGCGCCCGCGCCGACGTTCCATGAGGGCCTCGGGGGCGCCATCTTCCCCTTCCCCCAGAGGCTTGCGGCGCCTTATCTAGTGAGCGATGGCCAAGTCCCCTCCCGAAAGTCCTGTCGAACCGTTCAAGCGCGCCCTGGCCAATGCGGCCCGGTCGCTCGCCGAGTCCGCAGATCTGGAGATCGTCTATTCGGGCGAGGGCCCGCAGCTTCAGGGCAATCGCGCCATTCTGCCCCACCCGCCCCGGGATCTGGGTCCGGAGGACGCCTCGCGCATCCGCGGCCTGGCTGACCAGATGGCGCTGCGCCTGGCCCACCACGACACCGCCGCCCATGCCCGCGGCCGGCCGCAGTCGGCCCAGGGGGGGCCGATCTATGACGCCATCGAGCAGGCGCGAACCGAGGCCATCGGCGCCAACGCCCTGGGCGGGGTGCGCGTAAACCTGCGCGCGGTCCATGACCAGGCCTGGGCCAAGAAGGCCTTCAACCCCATCGAGGCCCAGGCCAATCCGCCCATGGACGAGATCGTCTCGCTCATGGTGCGCGAACGCCTGACCGGCGAGCCGCCGCCGCCGGCGGCCCGGCCCCTGGTGGACCTGTTCCGCGCCGAGATCGAGGCCAAGGCGGGACCCGACCTCGACAAGCTGGCCGCCAGCCTCGAGGACCAGAAGGCCTTCGGCAAGGTGGCCAAGGCGATCCTGCGCGACCTGTCCATGGGCGATGACCTGTCCGATGCGCCGGAACAGCCGGACGAGGACGAAGACGGCGGCGAGGAAGCCGATTCGGAGTCCAAGGAGGACCAGGAGGGCGGCGAGGGCGAGGAGCAGTCCCCCCAGCAGTCGGCCATGGATGACAACGAGGCCACCCATCGCGAAAGCGAAGAGACCGACAGCCAGATGATGTCGGCCGAGGACGACCCCGACGCCGAGGACACCGACGAGCAGCCCGACATGGGCGAGGGTGAGCAGCCCTCGCGCCCCGACCCGCGCGGCGAGGCCAAGACGCCGACCTATAAGGTCTTCTCCAGCGCCCATGACGAGATCGTCGCAGCCGAAGAGCTGTGCGATCCTGAAGAGCTCGGCCGCCTGCGGGCCTATCTGGACCAGCAGCTGGCCAGCCTGTCGTCGGTGGTGTCGCGGCTGGCCAACAAGCTGCAGCGCAAGCTGATGGCCCAGCAGAACCGCTCCTGGACCTTCGACCTCGAAGAAGGGATGCTCGACGTCGCCCGCCTGACCCGGGTGATCATCGATCCCACCGCCCCCCTCTCCTTCAAGGAGGAGAAGGACACCGAGTTTCGCGACACGGTCGTCACCATACTGATCGACAATTCCGGCTCCATGCGCGGTCGCCCGATCATGGTCGCCGCCGTCTGCGCCGACATCCTGGCCCGCACGCTCGAGCGCTGCGGGGTGAAGACCGAGATTCTCGGCTTCACCACCCGGGCCTGGAAGGGCGGGACCAGCCGCGAGGACTGGCTGAAGGCGGGCAAGCCGCCCCAGCCTGGCCGGCTGAACGACCTGCGTCACATCATCTACAAGGCCGCCGACGCCCCCTGGCGCCGGGCCCGGCGCAATCTCGGCCTGATGATGCGCGAGGGGCTGCTGAAGGAGAACATCGACGGTGAGGCCCTGATGTGGGCGCACCAGCGCCTGATGGGCCGGCCCGAGCAGCGGCGCATCCTGATGGTGATCTCCGACGGCGCGCCGGTGGACGATTCCACCCTGTCGGTGAACTCCGGCCACTATCTCGAACGCCACCTGCGCGAGGTGATCGAGGAGATCGAAACCAAGAGCCCGGTGCAACTGATCGCCATCGGCATCGGCCACGACGTCACCCGCTACTATCGCCGGGCCGTGACCATCGTCGATGTGGAGCAGCTGGCCGGCGTCATCGTCGACCAGCTGGCCGAACTGTTCGACGAGGATATCCGCAAGACCACCCGGGCCACCGCCAACCTGCTGCAGCCTCCGCCCAGCACGCAAGGACCCTCCGGTCCTGGCCGCGGCTCCACCTTCAAGGAAGTCCGGAGAGCTCTGGCATGACCCCCCTCCCCCGTCTTGGCGCCCTGATCGTCCTGGCGGGGCTCGCCGCCTGCGCCCCGGCGCCCAGCGCCCTGCCCGCAGCCCCGGTGGCCGCGGGATCGTCGATCGCCGTCCAGGCGGTTTCCGTGCCGCTCAATCCCGAGGCGCCTGGCCAGACCGCCATTGGCGCCTTCGTATACGCTGGGGGGCTGCAGCTTTCGTCGACCGAGAGCTCCCGCTTCCATGGCCTTTCGGATCTGGTGGTGGACGCCGAGGGACGGCTGACCGCCATCAGCGATGAGGGCGACCTGATCGAAGGCCAGCTTCTGTTCGAAGACGACCGACTGGCCGGCGTCGCCGATGTCACCCTGCGCCCCCTGAGCGGCCTGGACGGACAACCCCTGCCCAACAAGGAGCTGTCCGACGCCGAAGGCCTGGCGATTCTGGCCAGCGGCGACATGTTGGTGAGCTTCGAGCGACAGGCCCGCGTCTGGCTCTATCCCGCGGACGGCGGCCCGCCGCGGGCGGTTCCTTCGCCTGAGGCCGAGTTCCCGCTCAATGGCGGCCTGGAGGCCCTGGCGCCGGACCCCGAGCGCGGCCCGGACGCCTATGTGGTCGGGGGCGAGGCCTCTGGCGAGACGTGGTCGTGCCGGATCGCCACGGCCTGCGTCCCGGGACCCCGCGTAGCCAAGGGCGCCGATTTCGGCCTGGTGGCCATGCGGCGATTGCCCGGCGATCAGAGCGCCTATCTCCTTCGCGCCTGGGATCCTCTGCGGGGCAACCGCATCGTGCTGACGATTACGGGCGCAAACGGCGAGGTTGGCCGGATGGAGATGGCCCGGCCGCTCACGGTCGACAATTTCGAGGGCGTCGACTTCGTGCCGCGGCCTGGCGGCGGTTATCGGATCTATCTGCTGGCCGACGACAATTTCAGCGCCAGCCAACGGACGTTGCTGCTGGCCTTTGACTGGCGCCCCGCCAACTGAATCCTGGACACGAAAAAGGCCGGCCCCGAGGGACCGGCCTTTTCATTGTCGTCGTCAGATCGACCGTGCCCTTAGGCGGCGGTCTTGGCTTCGGCGAGCTTGGCCTTGAGCTGACGCTTGATCTTCAGCGCGCGCGGCGAGAGTTGCTCGTCGCGGGCCTTGACCAGGAAGGTGTCGAGACCACCCCGGAAGTCGAGGGTCCGCAGGGCCGAGTTGCTGATACGCAGTCGGAAGGACTGGCCCAGCGCGTCGGACTGCAGGGTGGCCGGAGACAAGGCCGGCAGGAACCGGCGCTTGGTCTTGATATTCGAGTGACTGACATTGTGCCCGACCATCGGACCAACGCCAGTGAGTTCGCAGCGGCGCGACATGGTGTTCAACCTTCGCGTGGAAACCAAAATGTGCGCGGAACGGGTCCGCACAAGAGAGCGGGCGATATAGGCGAAAGCTGCGGGCGCCGTCAAGGCGAAGCGGTCGCCGCCCCGGCCCATTCTCGCCGCCGCCGCGCCCTGGCTCGCGGAAAGCCGTCAGACTTGTGGGCCCGACCGCCAAGCTCTACAATATCTGGTAGGGAACGAAGGCTGAATCCGGCGCTGTCGCCGATTCGGTCCCGGTTTGTTTTGGCCGCGTTCCAAACCCCCTTAAGGCTTCCGCGGCAGACTGGCCAGGAAGGCGCGCAGGTCTTCGACTGTGCGGTCGGGGAGCTGTTCCATGGGCACGTGGCCGCCGTCGGCATAGGTGATCAGCCGCGCCCCGGGAATCGCCTGGACGAAGCCCGCGCCGCGCTCGGCCGGAATCACCTGATCCAGGGCGCCGACCATCACCAGCGTCGGGACGGTGATGGCGGCGAAGGTCTCGGCCGTCACAGGCGCTCCGCCGCTGCGGCGACGGGGATCGGTCAGAATCGCGCGGTGACCCGGCGCCCGCGCCAGCTCGACGTAGCGATCGACAAGCTCAGGGGTGACCAGGGCCTCGTCCCCATAGGCCTGCCGCAGACCACGGCCCGCCAGGGGACGCGGATCGAGGTTGCGCAGCACGCTGCGCCCGACGGGGTTTTCCAGCAGCTTGAACACCAGGGGCCGGCTGTCGTTCTCGTCCTCCGCCGCCTCCGGCCATCCCGCGGCGTTGACCAGGACCAGGCCGCGCACCTTCTCGGGATGGGCGAGCGCGTAGCGCCAGGCCACCCCGCCGCCCATGGAGTTTCCGGCCAGCACGAAGGACGGCAGGCCGAGTTGCGTGGCGACCGCATCGACCACCGCCACCTGCGCCTCGGGGCTTGACTGATAACCCGCAGGCGCCCGGGTCAGGCCATGACCGGGCAGGTCCAGGCTGACCAGCCGATAGTCCCCCTCCAGTCGCTCCACCCAGGGCTCCCAGGCGTGCAGGGAGGCGGCGAAGCCATGGACCATGACCAGGGTGATCGCTGCGTCGGGATTTCCCTGGTCGCGGTAATGGATGCGCAGGTCGCCGGGCAGATCCATGTAGCGCGAGGCCTCGCCCCCGTGGCGGGCCTCCAGTTCGGCATAGGGAATATCGCCGGCGCAGGCCGACAGGCAGAGCCCGGCCAGGCCGATGACCATAAGTCTCAGGGATCGAAGCATGGCGGAATTCCCCTTCGGCTCGACCGCCCGCACGGTCGCCAGGGACCGTCCGGCAAGACCGGCGTTCGGTCAATCCTGTCCCAAGGTCACCTTTGAGGCCGCTTCGGCGGCGATCAGCACGAGGCTGACATTGTCGGGCGCGCCGCGCTCCAGGGCTGCGGCCAGCAGGGCTTCGGCGGCGGCGTCGAGGTCGGGCTGATCGATGAGACTGGCCAGTTCCTCGTCCTCCACGCAGGCGGTCAGGCCATCGGAGCAGAGCAGGAAGACATCCCCCGGCAAGATCGGCGCGAACCGACGCTCCAGGTCGATCTCGGCGGCCGCGCCCACGGCTCGGGTGATGATGTGGGCCTCAGGGTGGCTGCGGCGCGCATCGGCGGCGATCTGTCCGTTGTCGATAAGGCTCTGGACCAGGCTGTGGTCTCGGGTGATCGGGGCCGCGCCCCCGTCCCGCAGCAGATAGGCGCGGCTGTCGCCGGCCCAGACGCAGGCGAAGTGGCGCTCATGAGCCAGCAGGGCCACCACGGTCGCGCCGCTGGGGGAGGCGCCGGGGCCGTCGGCTGATTGAGCGAACAGCTCGGCGTTCACCTCCGAAATGGCCCGCACGAGGTCGTTCAGACGGCCAAAGCCGGACTCCGAGGCGTCCAGGCCGCCCAGGGCCTCCACCACCCGCGCGGCGGCCACATCCCCGGAACGATGCCCGCCCATGCCGTCGGCCACGGCCCACAGCCCCTCTGCGGGACGATCCAGCAGCCGGTCCTCATTGCAGGCGCGACGCAGGCCCGCGTGGCTGCGCGTCGCCGAGCGAAACCTCAGACGCTCCAGATCTTGCCCAGGCCCCATGGGTTCAGGCTTCCGACTTGCTGGCCGCCTGGCGATAGGCCTCTACGAAGGCGTGCCGGAGCGGGCCGCCGGCCGGGTCCTCGGCGGCCGTCAGGGCGGCGTGGCGCTGGTTGTGGATTTCCCATCGCAAGGCGTGCTGACTTTTCAACAGGCCGCCCTGCCGGCGCGCCTCGGCATCGATGACCTCGGGCGACAGGGTCTGGACCGCCAGATTGGCCGCAGCGTTGGCGCCCTGAGCCATGGCCGCCATGTGCTGGCCAAGATCCTCGAATGAAGCCCGCACGGCCTCGGAGTCGGCGAGGAAGCCGGCCGGCGCGCCGCAGAGCAGATCCTGGGCGAGCCTGCGGGTCGGGGTCCATTTGAACGGATTATTGGCCTGGGCGCCCAGGGTCGTGCGGTCGAGCTGGGCCTCGCTCTTCACGCGGGCGCGGTCGGCCATGAGGGTGGCGAGGCCAAGGACCGTCTGCTGGTAGATGGCCCCGATGCGGGTCATCAGTTCATGCGGCTCCTGGCCCGACAGGGCCGAGGCGTCCAGGCCCGCCCCTGCGCAGAAGGCCTCGATCAGCGAGGCGTCGCGGTGTGGCCGGGCGGCAGGCTGGGCGTCGGACCAGTCCCGGGGCACCGGAGTCGGCGCAAGGTCCAGGGCGCCGTGCAGGGTGGTCGCCTCGGCCGCCGTCCCCTGCGGCTGATCGACCAGGATGCTGAGGTCTCCCAGCCGGATGCTCTGGCGCGGATGAAGCTCGACCGGCTCCCGGGTCGGGGCGCGAACGCCCCCCTCGAGGAAGGTGCCATTGGTGCTGCTATCGACGAGGAACAGACGGCCATCTTCGACCGCCAGGGTGCAGTGGATGCGCGAGAGCACGCCCTGAGGATCGTTGAGCGACCAGTCGGCGGCAGGATCGCGCCCTACCGTCGTCTGGCCCTCGGCGATCAGCCGGGCCTCGATCTGCTCGAAGGGTCGGTCGTGATGGAACAGGCGGCAGATGAACATGGGTCAGCCGCTCGCCCGCCAGCTGGGATCAAAGGGCGTGCCCTGGGCCTGGGCGACCGGGCGAGCGGCCGCCGGCTCGCGGGCAGGGGCTGGCGCTGGGGCGGGCATGATCTGGGTGGCGTCCACCGCCTGAGGGCGTCCTGCGGGACGCTCGGCCGCCAGCAGGCGTTCCTGCAGCGCCGTCGCCAGACGATTGAAGCCGTCGAACAGCTCGCCGAACTCGTCGCGACGGCGGTGCGATATGCGGAAGTCCAGGTCGCCCATGGCGGCGTCGCGCAGGCCCTGCTTGAGCCGGCGCAGCGGCAGGGTCATCAGGCGGGCCATGGTGAAGCTGAGGCCGGCCACCACCGCCAGAATGAGCGCCGCCAGGCCGATCATCAGATTGCGCGAGGTCGCCGCGGCGGCCTCAAGCTCAGCCTTGCTGATGCTGACCTCGATCAGGCCAAAGGGCTGGTCGGCATAGAGGATGGGGTGGACGAAGCGGAAGCCCGGCTGGTCGGTGTCCAGCCGGATGTCGGTGACCACCACGTCGCGGCCCTCATGGACCACGGTTTCGCCCTCTGGCGCGGTGTAGCGCCGCCCGAGAAGCGCCGGATCGCTGGCGCCGCGGATATAGCCTTCCGAATCCACCATGGTCATCCAGCGGACGGACTGATCCTTGGCCGCCGCGGCGATGAAGGCCTGGATCGGCGTCCAGTCCCGCTCGGCCGGCGGGGCGGCCGAATTCTCCACCGCCGGCAGGGCGGCGTTGCTGGCGACGAAGGCGGCGATGGAAGAGCCCGACGCCAGGGCGATCTGCTCCATGGCGCGATACTGACGGTCCAGGACGGCGTTGATGCTGAACACCAGTGCGATGGCCGTGACCGCCACCATGGCCAGAGTCAGGCGGACCTGAAGCGGCAGATAGCGACCCCGGGCCGCGTCGTCGGCGTTGACCGCCTCGTGGGCCTTGATCTCCCGATCGATGGCGCGCTTCAGGTCGGCGCCGTCCACGAAGCGCCGCTCCGGCCGCTTGGCCAGGAGCTTTTCAATGATGAAGCGAAGGCCGCCGGCGCAGCCCGGTGTCAGGTCGGTGATCGGGGTGGGGTTCTGCTGGGTGATCTGCAGGGCTAGGGTCGCGGCGCTGGAGCCTGAGAAGGCCGCCTTGCCGGTCACCAGTTCATAGAGCACCACGCCGACGGAAAAGAGGTCCGAGCGCCCATCGACCACCTGCCCCAGAGCCTGTTCAGGACTCATGTAGCGCGGCGTGCCGAGGACCTGGCCGATCTGGGTCTTCAGGTGTTCCCGATCGGTCTCCTGGCGGCTGGCCTCAGCGACCCGGGCGATGCCGAAGTCGAGGATCTTGATCGAGCGCCCATCGGCCGAGAGCATGATGTTGGAAGGCTTGATGTCCCGGTGCACCACGCCCGACAGGTGGGCGTAGCTCAGGGCGCCGGCCAGCTGGGCTCCGATGGCCAGGACCCGCTCGTCGTCCAGCGGCCCATCACGGGAGAGAACCACGTCGAGGGGATCGCCGTCGAGCAGCTCCATGGCGATGTAGGGATAGCCGTCCACCTCGCCCACATCATAGATGGTGACGATGGAGGGGTGGGCCAGCGCCCCGGCCGCCTTGGCTTCGCGCAGGAAGCGGGCGGCGTATTCCGGGATGCGTCGGAACTCGGGCTTCAGGATCTTGATGGCCAGGACGCGGTCGATGCCAGGGTCGTGGGCGCGCCAGACCTCGGCCATGGCGCCTTCGCCGATCCGCTCCACCAGCTCATAACGACCGACCAGCGTCATCGCCCGATTCCCACTCATCCTGTCGCCGCCCTGGCGTTGCTTCACCGCCTGGGCGGGTTAACCTTGGACCAGACCTAGCGTGACCAGGTTAAGATGAGGTTGGGCGCGAGGGGGTTAAGTCACTTCCGGTTGGTTACAGCGCTCTGAATCCGCACCGCCCGCTGCAGGTCTCGGGCGATCAGGGTGTTGTCCGGATCGAGCTGCTGAGCCTGGCGCAACAGACTGACGGCTTTCTGGACCTCGCCACGGTTAAGCTCCACCAGACCTTGCGCCCGGAGCTGGCCCGCCCGGGCCTTGTCCACCGACGGCTTGGCGGGCGCGGGCGCAGCCGCCGGAGCCGCCGGTGTCGGCGTGGCGCGGCGGGGGGTCTGGGCCGGCGCAGCGGCGCCGGCGGACGAGGCTGGCTGCGCGTCCGTCGGGTTGGGGATCGGTTTCATCTCGCCCCAGGACCGACCGTCGGAAGGAGTCGGGGTCGTCACAGGCTCGGTGGGCGCAGTGGCGCAGCCGGCCAGGGCGGCCGACAGAATGGCGGCGACCGCCAGGGCCCGCCCATGGCGAGGAAGGGGAAGCGCGGTCATAGGGTCAGCTCTTCTGCATGACGGTTTGCGGTATGGAGGTTGGGCGGCCGCTGGGCGGCGACATTCAGCCGGCTTCGCCAGCTCGGGTCCGCCGCCAGGGCGAGGAAGTCCCGGCCGCTCAGGGGCTTGGAGAAGTGGTAGCCCTGGAACACGTGACAGCCGAGGGCGCGCAAACAGGCCACCTCGGCCTCAGTCTCGACCCCTTCGGCCAGCACCAGCAGGTCGAGCCCGCGGCCTAGCTCGATCAGGGCGCGGCAGATGGCGCGGCTGTCGCGGCGCTGGTCGATCTGGGCGACGAATTCCCGGTCGATCTTCAGTTTGTCGAAGGGCAGATTCTTCAGATAGCTCAGGCTCGAATAGCCGCTGCCGAAGTCGTCCACCGCCAGGCTGACCCCCATGGCGCGCAGGTCGCCAAACAGCTGATAGGTCCGCTCGGCGTCGGCCATGGTCGCCGTCTCGGTCAGCTCCAGCTCCAGGGCCTCGGCGCCCAGGCCGTGGCGGGCGAGCGTGCGCTCGATCTTGGTCTTGAGGCCGGGATCGAGAAGCTGGCGGGCCGAAAGATTGACCGCCACGCGCATGCCGCCGAACCCCTCGTCGGCCCAACGCCGGGCCTCGCGGCAGGCGGTGTTCAGGACCCAGAGGCCATAGCGCTCGCTCAGGCCCAGGGCCTCGACCACGGGAATGAACCGCGCCGGCGACACCGGCCCCAGGATCGGGTGATCCCATCGCAGCAGGGCTTCGGCGCCCATCATCCGCCCGGCCGCCAGGTCGACCACCGGCTGGAAGACCATGGTCAGCTGGTCCTCGGCGATGGCCTGGGCCAGGTCCTGTTCCAGCATGAACTGTTCGCGGGCCGCCTCGACCGGCTGCAGCGCCTGCAGCCGGATTTCGCCCCCCTCGCCGCCTTCGGGACGCGCAAGGGCGGCGGTCGCCCGCAGCAGCAGCGCCAGGCCGTCCTGGCCTTCCTGAGGAAGGGAGACCGCGCTGATCTCGATGGTTGGCGTCAACCGGCCGCCGTCGATCTCCATCTCGTGGCCCGCCACATAGGCGATGGCCTGGAATTCCGCCCGGGCGGCTTCGAGATCGGCGGCGCCGAACCAGACGGCGAAGCAGTCGCGGTCGACCTGGGCGACCATGCGGCCAGCCTGGGTGACGGCGACCAGGCGGCGGGCGAACTGCTCAAGCGCGCAATTGGCCAGGGCATGGTCGAAGCCGGCCAGACGGTCGAAGTCCACAAAGCGGATGGCGCCCAGCAGACGCGGCGAGGCGCTGCTCGCCCGCTCTGCGGCCACGTCGGCGGCGATGGTCTCGCACAGAGGCTCGCGGGTGGGCAGGCCCGTGACGGGGTGAGCATGGGCGGCGCGGTGATCGAGGGCCTCCAGGCGCGCGGCCGCAAGGGTCATGACCTCGCGCAGGCTTCCGGCCGGGCGGCCAAGCATCCGCTCCGCCAGCCGCGCCAGGACGACCTGCTCGCCAAGGATGACGCCCAGCAGGGCCAGGGCGGCGGTCATGATCACCACGCCTGCGAAGGAATCCCGCGCGACGAGCCAGCCCCCCAAGCCGCAACCGATGGCCATGGCGGGCAGCCGAGCAGCGCGCAGGAGGTCGCCCAGGCGAAACGCCACAGCCCTCCTGGCGCGCGCAAACCCCGCGATCGGCTCAACCCTCGTCATGGGCTGACCCTAACAAACGGAAGTTAATCGACTTCTTCCCGAAATGGGTTTCTCAACCCCTGGGCGAGCCAGCGGAACGCCAGGCTTGGGACCCGCCAAATGGCCGTGCGCTGCCGCTTGCCGCGCGCCGATTCGCGCCCCACCTTTCAGGTCATGAGCGACCGCCCCTCAGGTGCGGCCCCGTCCCGCCTCGTCGCGGTGCTGGGACCGACCAACACCGGCAAGACGCATCTGGCTGTCGAGCGCATGCTGGGCCACGCCTCGGGCATGATCGGCCTGCCGCTGCGGCTGCTGGCCCGCGAAATCTATGACCGGATCGTCAAGCTGCGCGGCGCCCGCTCCGTCGCCCTGATCACCGGTGAGGAAAAGATCGTTCCGCCCCGGGCGGTCTATTTCGTCTGCACCGTCGAGGCCATGCCCCTGTCGCGGGAGGTGGAGTTCCTGGCCGTCGACGAAATCCAGCTCTGCGCCGACCCGGAACGCGGCCACGTCTTCACCCATCGCCTGCTGCACGCCCGGGGCAAGTACGAGACCATGCTGCTGGGCGCCTCGACCATGGCGCCCCTGGTCCGCCGCATGCTGCCCGACGCCGAGATCGTCAGCCGGGAGCGGTTCTCGAACCTGACCTATGCGGGCTCCAAGAAGCTGACCCGCCTGCCCCGGCGCAGCGCCATCGTCGCCTTCTCCGCCGACCAGGTCTACGCCATCGCTGAGCTGATCCGCCGCCAGCGCGGCGGGGCCGCCGTGGTCATGGGCTCGCTCAGCCCCCGCACCCGCAACGCCCAGGTGGCGCTCTATCAGTCGGGCGAGGTGGACTTCCTGGTGGCCACCGACGCCATCGGCATGGGCCTGAACATGGATGTCGACCATGTGGCCTTCGCCGGACTTCGCAAGTTCGACGGCCGGCGCAACCGCTGGCTGACGCCGCAGGAGATCGGCCAGATCGCCGGCCGCGCCGGCCGCTTCCGCACCGATGGGACCTTCGGCGTCACCGGCGACTGCGACGAGATGGACGAGGATCTGGTCGAGGCCGTCGAGAACCACCAGTTCGAGGCTGTCACAGGCGCGGAGTGGCGCAACGCCCGGCTCGACTTCGACTCCCTGCCCGACCTGCTGCGCTCGTTGGCCCGCAGCCCGGACCGCTCGGGCCTGCGCCTGGCCCAGGAGGCGCTGGACGAGATCACCCTGCGCAAGCTGGCGGCCGATCCGGATGTGGTCGCCCGCGTCCGCGACCGCGCCGCCCTGTTCAAGCTGTGGGACGTCTGCCAGACGCCGGACTTCCGCAAGGTCTCGCCCGAGGAGCATGTGCGCCTGGTCCGCGACCTGTTCGACAATCTGACCACCGGCCGCCGCCGCATCCCCGACGACTGGATCGCCCGTCAGCACAAGCAGCTGGACCGGCCAGAGGGCGAGATCGATGCTCTGGCCCAACGGCTGTCCTCGGTGCGGACGCTGTCCTATGTGGCCCACCGCCCAGACTGGCTGGTCGATCCCACCGGCTGGCAGGGCAAGCTGCGCCAGCTGGAAGACCGGCTGTCGGACACCCTGCACGAACGGCTGATGGCCCGGTTCGTGGACCGCCGCACCAGCGCCCTGATGCGGGGCCTGCGGGTGCGTCACGAGATGCTGGCCGGGGTCGGCGGCGATGGGGCCGTGACGGTGGAGGGCCAGTATGTGGGCCGGCTGCTGGGGGTCAGCTTCGAGGCTGACCAGGGCGCCTCGATCCTGGAGACCAAGGCCCTGCGCGCCGCCGCCGTCGCCGCGGTGGGGCCGGAGATCGCGCGGCGGCTGGGCAAGCTGGCGGCCGAGGGCGACGAGGCCTTCGCGCTCAATCCCGACGGGGTGGTCCTGTGGCGGGGCGAGGCGGTCGGCGCCCTGTCTGGCGGACGGCCCTTTGCGCCACGGGTGCGGCTGTTTGGCGAACTGGGCGAGGCCGCGGCCCGGGAGCGGGCCCAGCGGCGGCTGGAGGCCTTCCTCGCCGCCGAGGCCGGGCGCCGGCTCAGCCCTCTGCGCAAGCTGGACGCCGCGGTGACAGAAGGGCGGATCAAGGGCCTGCCACGGGGCATCGCCTATCGCCTGCTGGAGCAGGGCGGCGTTCTGGACCGCGCCCTGGTCCGCGACGAGGTCAAGGCGCTGAGCCAGGTGGAGCGCCGGGCGCTGAAGGCGCTGGGCGTGCGCATCGGCGCCTTCAGCCTGTTCATGCCGGGCCTGTTGAAGCCCGACGCCCTGGCCTTCACCCAGGCCTTCGCCGCCGAGGCCGGGTGGCGCCCCGCGATGACCGGCGCCTCTCCCCTGCCGGCCGAGATGCCCGCGCCCTGGCGGCTGGCCGCCCATGGCCACAGGGCGGTGGCGGGCCTGTCGGTTTCGGTGGCGGCCCTGGAAGACCTGGACGAACGCCTGCGGGCCGCGCCCAGCCAAGGGGGCGGCGCCCTGCTGGAGCCGCAAATCTGGCCCGACCTGGGCTGGGGCGAGGCCGAGGGCGAGGCGATCCTGCGCGCGCTGGGCTATGCGCCGACGACCCGGGCGGCGCCCGGCGCGGCCAAGGCCTGGCGCCGTCGCAATCCGCCCAAGCCGAAGGACGCGTCGAGCCCGCCGCGCGCCGCCTCGCCCTTCGCCGCCCTGGCCGCCCTGAAGACGCCCCCGCCGAGGCCGACGCCGGCCCCGAGCCCTGCCCGCTCGCCCAAGCGCCGGCCCCGCCGCCGCAAGCGCGCCACGTCCCCCGGAACCTCCGCATGAACGCCCAGCCGAGCAGCGAGGGCGCCGAGACCTGCCGCATCGACGTCTGGCTGTGGCGGGCGCGGTTCTTCAAGACCCGGTCGCTGGCCGCCGCCTTCGTGGAGGGCAAGCGCGTGCGCCTGACGCGCACCGGCCAGGAGACCCGCCTGGACAAGCCCTCGCGCACCGTGCGGGCCGGCGATCAGCTGGTCTTCGCCATCGGCGGGCGGGTCACCGCCGTGACCGTCGAGGCCATGGGCGAACGGCGCGGCCCGCCGGCCGAGGCCCGCACCCTCTATTCGCCCTTGCAGATATACTGAGCAGCATCGCAAGCGCAGACGCGCTATGGCCTCAGGTTGACAAGGCGCCCCCGCGCCGTGAAAAACCCGCGCCTCTAACACCCCCGCGTCCCCGTTGGCCGCGACCGGAGCCTATGTCCCGATGACCTATATCGTCATGGATCCCTGCATCAAATGTAAGTTCATGGATTGCGTGGAGGTGTGTCCGGTGGACTGCTTCTATGAGGGCGAGAACTTCCTGGCCATCAATCCGGACGAGTGCATCGACTGTGGCGTGTGCGAGCCGGAATGCCCGGTGGACGCCATCAAGCCCGACACCGAGGACGATCCGGACGGCAAGTGGCTGAAGCTGAATTCCGAATATTCCCGGATCTGGCCGAACATCACGGTCAAGGGCGATCCCCCCGCCGACGCCGAAGCCTTCGAGCGCGAAACCGGCAAGCTGGAGAAGTACTTCAGCGAGAAGCCTGGCCGCGGCTCCTGACCCTGGCGGCGCCTGAGCTTGCAGGTTCGGCGCCAAGCCTTTCTTTCGGCTCGATTTTATGGTATCGTCATACTCGACGTGGAGGTAAGCGGCTGTCGCTTGCCCCGTCGATGAACAGAAGAGCCGTCGCCGGCCGATAACGCCCGACCAGGGCGAGGGTGTCTAAAGAGGTCTACTCCGTTCCCAGGCTCGCCGTCCTTCGCGCACCCGCCGCGTCGTGGATTGGTTCGTCCCTGTGAGCGCGTTTTCCTGACTCCGGATCGGCATTGCGGCGCATTTTGAAGGGTCTCGCAATGAGCAAGAACGGTCTGGACTTCCAGGTTGGCGATCATGTCGTCTATCCGGCGCACGGCGTCGGCCAGGTGCAGGCGATCGAGACCCAGGACGTCGCCGGTCTTTCGCTTGAAGTCTATGTGATCACCTTCGACCACGAGAAGATGACCCTGCGCGTGCCCACCGGCAAGGCGCGCAGCTCGGGCCTCCGCTCCCTGGCCGAAGGCGATGTGGTCAGCCAGGCGCTGAACACGCTCAAGGGCCGCGCCCGCTTCAAGCGCACCATGTGGAGCCGCCGCGCCCAGGAATACGAAGCCAAGATCAATTCCGGCGACCTGATCTCCATCGCCGAGGTGGTACGCGACCTGCACCGCGCCGAGAACCAGCCGGAGCAGTCCTATTCCGAGCGCCAGCTCTATGAATCGGCCCTGGACCGCATGGCCCGGGAAGTCGCCGCCATCGAGCAGATCGACCGCGACGCGGCCATCGTCATGCTCAACAAGTCCCTGCTGGTGAAGGCCTCGGCCGCCGCCTGAGCCACCACGCTCCCGACGATCAAGACGCCCGGCTCCAGCGCCGGGCGTTTTTCGTTTCGGCCCGCCCACCCCCTCGGCCAGCCAAGGGGGCTTGGCGCCGCCCCCTGCCCCATGGCATCGCTCAAGCCAGCCGGCCCGGTAGCTCAGCAGGACAGAGCAGCGGTTTCCTAAACCGAAGGTCAGGGGTTCGAGTCCCTTCCGGGCCGCCAGGGGTGGTTAACCCCGTGAAATGCCTCCCATGGGGTCGCTGATTCACTTGACCGCGGTGATGAAAGCGAAGGTCAGCAATTCTCCGCCATCGGCTTCAAGCATGGCGATTACGCCATCTTCCGTCGGCGCGTTCTTGGCCCGCTCCCAACGCAACCAATCCGCCCAGCCGCGCTCCTGAAACCTCGCCGACGTCACCGTGACGAGCTCGGTGATCGCCCACTGGAACCTCCACCAGTCAGCGGTGTGCCAGGCCATCGCCTCCCATCCGACACAGGTCCTGATGTGGTGCGGGATGTGGCCGATTTCCCGGACCTCCCGCCGCATCGCAGGCGTGGCGACACCGAGCTGCCCGCCAGGCTTCAGGAACCTGGTGATGTAGGCCAGATAGCCGTCCGCCGTGCCGAAATATTCATACGCATCAATGCTGATGATGGCGTCGAAGGACGCACGGTCAAAGGGAAGCGAGTGCGCTTCGGCCCGCACTGCCTCGACCCGGTCAGCTACGCCCGCGTCCTCGAACACGGCGGTGGCCGTTGCCGGATCAACCCAGAGGTCGACGGCCACCACATCGACATCGAACTCCCGGGCCAGGAACACGGACGTCGCGCCGCGACCGGAACCGAGGTCCAACACCCGCATGCCGGGCTCCAGCCGCAGGTCGCGGAGGAGATTCTCCATCAGCCAAAGCGGGTTCGGCCCCATGTCCAGAGCCAACAGCCACCCTGCATCGTACTTGGACGTGAGCGGGTAGAGGTCCGGCTGGTGGAGCTGATCTCTCATGGCATTGTCTCCCGCCAGGCCGCTGCCGCCCCTCCCAAAGGAGGATAGGCTCAGGCGTCAGGCCCCGTCCAAAGCGTAACGAATGTGCATGACGCAGGCGCCACGGGACCGGCAGGGCGCGGCGTCTTCACCCGTGGCTTTGAAGTCCACGCGGCGGAGGACGATGCCTGAGGCCGGATTGTCCGCCGCGCGGCCAGAAAGCAACCGCCGAACGCCGGCCTGCTCGAAGGCGAAGCTTGTGCTGGCGGCGGGGGCCGCCAGCCGGCGCCCTTCAGTCGAAGATGTCGAAGATCGAGGGGCGCTTCTTGCCATAGCCGCGGTGGCCGTATTCGCCGCGCTCGCCGTACTCCCCGCGTTCCCCACGCTCTCCGTATTCGCCGCGTTCGCCATAGCCGCCGGCCCATGGCTGCGGCGGGGCCTGGGGCGGCGGGGGCCGGTGCTGGGGCGCGGCCTGCTGCTGCGGCGGCGGGGCGGCGGCCTGGGCGCTGGCCTCCATCAGCTTTTCCAGTTCGCCGCGGTCGAGCCAGACGCCGCGGCAGGTGGGGCACATGTCGAACTGCACGCCCGCGCGGTCCACGGTCTGCATGGGGCTGTTGTCGTTGGGGCATAGGAGCAGGGGCATCGAGACTTCCTTCTGAACGACGGAGGCGCGACGGCGACTTAGGACCCTGCGACCTCACGTGCTGACGTGATGCGTCCGACATCGTGAGCGCCGGCCCTGGGGCGGCGCGTCACCAGAGGGGCCCGGTCCGCAGTGCAGAGATGGGCGAAGCCGCGGCCCTCGGCAAGGGCCTTGCCCTCGGCGCAGGCGATGCGAAAAAGGGGGCCGCCGCCGGCGGCAGGAGGCCAAGCGTGATCGTGTTGCCAGACGTCCTTGGCCCCGAAGACATCATGGCCGTCCGCCAGGGCCTGGAGGCCGCCCCCTTCCGTGACGGGCGGGCGACGGCTGGCGCAGCGGCCGAACAGGTGAAGTCCAACGCTCAGGCCCGGGGCGACGACCCCGGCGTCGCCGCCCTGGCCCGCCGGGTGCGGCTGGCGCTGGAAGCCCATCCCACCCTGCGGAGCCTGGTGCGGCCCACCCGCTGGTCGAGCCTGATCTTCTCGCGCTATGGGCCGGGCCAGCAGTACGGCCTGCATGTGGACAACGCCGGCATGTTCGACGCCTACGGCGCGCCGCTGCGCACCGATTTCAGCTTCACCCTGTTCCTCTCCGACCCGGAGACCTATGCCGGCGGCGACCTGATCATCCAGGATCTGTCGGGAGAGCGGGCGTTTCGGCCGGCGGCGGGCGCCGCCGTGGTCTATCCGACGGGCCATCTGCACCGGGTCGCGCCGGTGACCCAAGGCGAACGGCTGGCCTGCGTCGGCTGGGTGCAGAGCCTGATCCGGCGGGCCGATCAGCGGGAGCTGCTCTATGATCTGGAGCGCGCCCGAGCGGGCCTGGCGCCCGGCGGGGCGTCCCTGCTGATCGACAAGTCGATCGGCGGCCTGCTGCGCCTGTGGGGCGAGAACTAGGCGACCCCGCCTTGACGCCACGGCACACATTGGCTTGGCGACCAAAAACTGACAGGTCTTCCCCGTCGCATCGCCAATGTCTCCAAAGGTCCTCTCATGCAGTTTGACGACGTCATCCTCGGTCGCCGCAGCATCCGGGGCTACAAGCCCGATCCGGTGCCGAAGGCGCTGATCGAAGAGATCCTGCGCCTGGCCATGCGGGCGCCGTCGTCGATGAACACCCAGCCCTGGAACTTCTACGTCATCACCGGCGAGCCGCTGAACAGGATCCGGGCCGGCAATACCGAGCGGATGGTCGCCGGCGTCCCCCAGTCGCGGGAGTTTCGCACCGGCGAGGCCTTTGCAGGCCACCACCGCGACCGCCAGGTGGGCGTCGCCAAGCAGTTGTTCGCCGCCATGGGAATCGCCCGCGAGGACAAGGAGATGCGCCAGGACTGGGTGCTGCGCGGCTTCCGCCAGTTCGACGCGCCGGTCTGCATCATCGTCACCTATGACCGGGTGCTGGACGGCAGCGACGACACCCCCTTCGACTGCGGCGCGGTGACCACCGCCCTGGTCAACGCGGCCTGGTCCCGCGGCCTGGGCGCGGTGATCAACAGCCAGGGCATCATGCAGTCACCGGTGGTGCGCGAACACGCCGGCATCGCCGATGATCAGATCATCATGAAGAGCATCGCGCTCGGCTGGCCCGACGACACCTTCCCGGCCAATGCGGTGGTGTCGGAACGCAAGTCGGTGGAAGAGGCGACCACCTTCGTGGGCTTCGACGACTAGGCCTTGCCCGTACCCTGTCGGATCGCCCTGAGCTTCGACGTCCTTGGGCGCGAGGCGCCGCCGCATCGGCAGGCCAGAGCAGGATAGAACGAGCCATGGGCGAACTGATCCTCACGACCTTCGACTGGGCGCCGGAAGGTCCCCGGGGCTATGTGCGCGATCTGCGCATCCGATGGGCGCTGGAGGAGGCGCAGGCGCCCTATCGGGTCGAGGGCGTGCCGTTCAACGGACGCGACGCGGCGCATTTCGCCCACCAGCCGTTCGGACAGGTGCCTTGGCTGACCGACGGCGATCTCTCGATCTTCGAGAGCGGCGCGATCCTGATCCATCTGGGCGAGCAGAGCGCGGCGCTGATGCCGACGGACCTGGCCGGTCGGCGCAGCGTGCTGGAATGGACCTTTGCGGCGCTGAACTCCGTCGAGATGGCGAGCCTGCCCTGGACGATCTTCCAGTTTTCCGGCGAGACGGGGGACGCACCCGGCTGGAAGCGCCTGGACGCCTTTCTGACGGCGCGCCTGGACCATCTCGAGCCCGTCCTCGCCGGGCGCGAATGGCTCGCGGACGACTTCTCCATCGCCGACATCCTGATGGCCGACGTCCTGCGTCTGGTCGATCGCTTTGATGGGCTGGCCAAGCATCAGGCGTGCCGGGACTATGTCGCCCGGGCCACCCGCCGTCCGGCCTTCGTCAAGGCCCACGCCGACCAGATGGCGCACTTCGCCGCCGCCGACTGAGCCAGGTCAAACTGGCCGGGCGTAAGGGCCATCGCGCAGCCGATGACCTGGCAGGTCGTTGCGGGCGAGGGCTGGCGGGCTGAGCCTGGGGGTCTCGCAAGACCCCAGGAGAGCCCCATGACCCAACCCTCGCCCCTTCAGATCGTCCGCCCGTTCCTCAAGGCGCTGGAACAGCTGGACTATGAGGCTGCGATGATCTTCGTGGCCGACCGCTGTGAGTATGTGAATCCGCCGCCCCTGCCCGTGGCGCACGGGCCGGACGGCATGCGCAGCCTGTTGGAGCCCTTCTTTGCGCCGACCCTGCACAATGAGTTCAGGGTGTTGCGCGAGGCCGAGCACGGATCCAGCGTATTCATCGAGCGCCTGGACCGCCACCAGCTGGCCGACAGGTGGGTCGAGCTGCCGGTCACCGGCGTGTTCGAAATCCAGGACGGCAAGATCGTCTATTGGCGGGACTATTTCGACGCCGCAACCATCCTTTCGGTCTGGCCGGCCAGCTAGGCATCCTTCGCCTTGTGGAATCCCGCGGCATGTCGGAAAATTTCGGCTGCCGCGGGCGAGCGCCGCCTGCGCTCTTTTCAAAGAGCTTCCGCCCCATGACTTCGACGGACGACGCCCAAGAGGACGGTGGCGGTTTCGATGTGGACGACTGGGGACGCCTGACGGCGTTCACCGGCGCGGTGGCGACGCTGGACGACGTCCAGGCCAGGCGGGCGGTGTTTGCGCTGGGCGAGACCCGCGATCCCGCCGTCATCGACATGGAGCTGCCCCAGCCGGTCATCTGGTGGGAGGACGACGGGGCGCAGGCCGCCGTGGCCGTGCAGGCGGAGTCCCATGTGGGATCTGACGGCGAGACCATGGAGGTGCTGGGCCTGATCCTGCCGGATGGGGACTCGGCCGTCGCCCTGCTCGATGATGTGGACCTGGTGGACGACACCGACCCCACCTGGCGCGACCTGGTGGAAAACGCCGTCAGCCTCGATGAGGCGCAGGACCACTGAAAAATCTCGCCGCCAAAATTGTCGGCCCAGCAAGACGCGGATCGTCCTTCGAGAGACCAGCCGGAAACCTCCGGCCAGGATGTGCAGTCCAAAGGATGGGAGACGAGCGATGCGGGTGATGGTGTTTGTGAAGGCGACGGACGACAGCGAGGCTGGCGTCATGCCCCCCAGCGAACTGCTGGAAGAGATGGGCCGATTCAACGAGGCCCTGGCCGACGCCGGCATCCTGGTCTCGGGCGATGGCCTGAAGCCGACCTCCAAGGGCAAGCGGGTCAGGTTCGACGGGACCAGCCGCATCGTCATGGACGGCCCCTTCGCCGAGACCAACGAGGTGGTCGCCGGCTACTGGCTCTGGGAGGTCAAGGACATGGACGAGGCCGTGGCCTGGGTGAAGCGGTGCCCCAATCCGATGCCGGGGCCGAGCGAGATCGAAATCCGCCCCCTCTATGAGATGTCCGACTTCGACGAGATCATGACGCCAGAGGCCGCCGACGTGCATGGCCGCGTGGCGGCGAAGCTGGTGGGGGACTGAACAAGAGGCCGGCGCGGATCGGGCGGGCGAGGCCTCAGCTAGTTTGGGCGGCGGGGCTGAACCCGACCATCTGGGTGACGCCGTCTTCGAGCATCTCATAGCATTCGCAGACGATGCGCTTGAGACCCTCCCGGTCGGTGATCTTGATCCGGCCGCGCCCATTGGCGATCAGCCCCCGGGCCTGCAGGTCCTTGGCGATCGCCGTGACGGTGGTCCGCTGCACGCCCAGCATGATCGACAGGTGTTCCTGGGTCAGGGGCAGGATGTTCGATCCCAGGCGATCCTGCGACATCAGCAGCCAGCGGCACATGCGCTGCTCCGCGCCGTGGATGGCGTTGCAGGCCGTGGTCTGGGCCGACTGTATCAGCGAGGCCTGGGCGAAGCTGACAATATGGTTGACCAGGCTTGGGCTGCTCTGCGCCGCCTGGGCCAGAGCCGCGAGGGGCAGCTCATAGGCGTCGCCGGGCACCTGGGCGATCACACGCTCGTAGGACACGGGCGAGCCGAGGGCGTGCAAGAGGCCATAGCCGCCTTCGAAGCCGATGGTCCGGGTCTCCACCTCGCGGCCATCGCGCATGACGGCGATGACCGAGAGAATGCAATTCACCGGCAGAACGACCCGCTCGACCGGTCGGCCCTCGCAGGCCACGAGATCGTCCCGCGCCAAGCTTCTGGCGCGCAGCGCCGGCCCCAGAAGGGCGGCGTCGGCGCGACCCAGCGTGCTGAGAAAGCGGTTTTCGGGCATGGGTAGTCCTCCGGTCGTGAACCGGAACGCGTAGCTTCAAGCTTAAGTTCAGCCGTTCAGGACCTCAGGGCTTGAGCACCACCTTCACACAGCCGTCCGCCTTCCTGGAAAACAGGTCATACATCTCCGGCCCGCGACCGAGCGGCTCGGTGTGCGTGATCAGGAAGGTCGGGTCGATCTCGCCTTCATCCAGCCGACGCAGCAGGTCGTCGCTCCACCGGCGCACATGGGTCTGGCCGGTCCGCAGGGTCAGGCCCTTGTTCATCAACGCGCCCATGGGGATCATGTTGGACATGCCGCCGTAGACGCCGGGCACCGACACCGTGCCGGCGGCCTTGCAGGCCATGATCGCCTCACGCAGGGCGACCGGCCGTTCGGTCTCCAGCTTCAGGGCCGTCTGCGCCCGGTCGATCAGCTCCAGCAGGGGCGTGGGGCCGTGGGCCTCGATACCGACGGCGTCGATGCACTTTTCGGGACCATGGCCGCCGGTCATCTCCTTCAGGGTCGGCAGCACCTTCACCTGGCTGCGATCGATCATCTCGGCGCCCAGCTTGGCGGCCATGGCCAGCCGCTCGGGCACATCGTCGATGGCGATGACGCGGCGGGCGCCCTGGATGATGGCCGAAAGGATGGTGAACAGGCCTACGGGGCCACAGCCCCAGACCGCCACGGTATCGGTGGGCTGGATGTCGGCGAAGGCGGCCGCCTGCCAGCCCGTGGGCAGGATGTCGCTGAGGAACAGGTACTTCTCGTCGACACCGGCCTTGGGGATCTTGATCAGCGAGGTGGCCGCAAAGGGCGTTCGCAGATACTCCGCCTGGCCACCGGCATAGCCGCCGGTGATGTGCGAATAGCCGAACAGGCCAGCGGTCGTGTCGCCGAAGAAGGCCTTGGCCAGGTCGGCGTTGCGGTTGGTGGTCTGGCAGACCGAGTAGTTGCCAGCCTGGCATTGCTCGCAGACGCCGCAGGTCATCTGGAAGGGCACGACGACCCGGTCGCCGACCGAAAGGCCCTGGGCGCGGGCCTCGACGCCGACCTCCACCACCTCGCCCATGGACTCGTGGCCCATGACGTCGCCAGCGCACATGGTGGGCACAAAGCCGTTCATCAGGTGCAGGTCCGATCCACAGATGCAGGTGGACGTCACCCGGATCACCGCATCCCTGGGATCTTCGATGATCGGATCGGGGACCTCCTCGCAACGGAGGTCCTTCTTGCCTTGCCAGCAGATGGCTTTCATCGGCCGCCTCCAGAAACGCTGTTGCGTTGGACGTTGGACAGCCGCGCGGCGGCGATGGCGTCGAGGGCCGTGACCGCAAGGACGACACCCAGGGCCAGCCGGGCGTTGCCCCGCTTGGGGTTGCTGGGCCGGTTCAGCCAGGTCAGGACCCCGATATCGAAGAGGTCGCCGGCCACACGCGCCCAGAGCACGCCTGATCGCGTCGGATTGGAGAACAGGCTCATGCCGGTCGCCATCTCCCGGGTGCCGAACAGCAGTTGGGTCGTCTGATGCGGGGCCTGGACCCCCAGGAACCGGTTCACCGCCTTGGGGAAAAGCAGGCCCCAGACCCCCAGTCCAATGGCGTTCTGGCCGAGCATGAAGGACAGCTGGGGCGTCAGGGCCGGCCGGGCGCGCACCCGATCCGTCGTCAGCCGCATGCGGCCGCCGCCGGGGGTGGAGAATTCTGCGGACGGCGCCTTCGCCAGGGGCTTGCCGCCCATCCAGCGGCCGAAGCTGAGCGCATCGTGGGAGATGTGGCTGGCCTTGCGTCGCCAGTCGGCGGCTGGCGCGGTCGTCTGAGCACTGGGCAAGGAGGCCTCCTGTTGGTCTGCAGCCCCTAAGACCCGCCGCGGAGGGGTTTCGTTCCTTTGGCAGAGGTTGATGGGGCGCGGCGCGCCCTGCGGAACTGTCTGACCGTGGGCGAATTGGGTCATCGGGACCGGCGCCCGGCCCCGCTCAAACCGTGGAACGACCATGACCAAGTCACCGCTTCAGTCCGAAGGCCGCAAGGACAACGCCGCTCAACCCCTGGGCAAGCAGCCAGGTCTCGCCTCCGACCAGGAGGTCAGCCGCAACGGCGAGAAGTCGCGTCGCGCCGCCGGTCCCGATGGCCCCGACGCCACCGCCGTGGGCGACACGTTCAAGAAGAAGCCAAGCTGAGCCGCCGAAGGCTTCAGCCGCTATTTGAACATGCCCTCGCGCAGGTTCACCCCGTATTCCAGATAGGCCTTCAGGGCGCAGAGCATCTGCATCCAGCCCTGGCAATTGCCGTAGGAGGCCGCGAGGCCTTCCGGCGTCTCGCGCCAGCCCGATTCCGAAATGGTCACCAGGGTGCGCCCGTCCTCCAGCGCCTCGAAGGTCATGACCACGGTAGTGGGATAGGCGCCTTCGGCGTCTTCGGCGTCCCAGTTCAGCGTGATGCGGCTGTGGGGCTCGACCGACTTGACCTCCACGGGAAATGCGCCGGGGAAGTCGTGAAAGTCCCAGTAGACCGTAGCCCCCGTTTCGAGCCGCCCCTTGGCGCCGCCCGTGGTGAAATAGCCTGACAGCTTGGCCGGATCGGCCACCGCCTCGAACACTTCGGAGACCGGCCGCGCGATGCGCGCCGAGACCTTGAACTTCAAATCCATGCCTGAACTCCACAGCGCGCGCCATTGCGCGGCTCCAAATAATGTTATAATTTTATAACATGTCAATGGCGAGCGAATCAGACAAGGTTTTCAAGGCCCTGGCCTCTCCCGTCCGGCGAGAATTGCTGGATGCGCTGCGGGACAATCCCCGCACCACGGGGGACCTCTGCGCCCTCTTCCCCGCCCTGGATCGCTGCACCGTCATGCAACACCTCAAGGTGCTGGACGCCGCCGATCTGGTGATCGCCGAACGGCGGGGCCGCGAGCGGTGGAACCATCTCAACCCTATACCGATCAAGCACATCCAAGACCGATGGATCGGCGCCTATGCCGCCCAGGCGGTCGGCCTTCTTGATCGGCTGAAGCAGGATCTGGAAGCCTGAGGCGCGATCCTGCGCCATATGTCCGCCCAGCGAACTCACGGGGAGCGCCATGGACCACAAACCCATCGAAATCTTCATCGACGCTGACGCCTGCCCGGTGAAGGACGAAATCTACAAGGTCGCCCAGCGCTATGGGCTGAAGACCTGGGTGGTCTCCAACGCCTTCATGATGATCCCGACCTCGCCCCTGATCGCACGGGTGATCGTCGATGCAGGCCCCGACGTGGCCGATGACTGGATCGCCGAGCATGTGGCGCCGGGCGACGTGGCCATCACCAACGATATTCCCCTGGCCGAGCGCGTGCTGCAGGCGGGCGCCCACGCCATCGCGCCCAACGGCAAGCCGTTCACTGAGGACTCTATCGGCTCGGCCATCGCCCAGCGGGCCCTGATGGAACAGCTCCGCTCCACTGGCGACATCTATGGCGGCCCCAAGCCCTTCGACCGCAACGACCGCTCGCGCTTCCTCCAGGCCCTCGACACGGTGATCCAGAAGGAGCGCCGGCGGCGGGGGTGAAATCTGCTGGGATCTGTCGGCGAAAGCTCTGCGCGTTCGTCCTGGACCCGAGACCTGAATATGAAAAGGAGAAACCCATGCCCTATGTCGATGGCTTCGTGCTCGCCGTCCCCAAGGCCAATCTGGACGCCTACAAGGCGATGGCCACCCTGGCCGCCGAGGTCTGGATGGACCATGGCGCCCTGACCTATGTGGAATGCGTGGGCGAGGATGTGCCCATAGGCGAACTCACCTCGTTTCCCCGGGCGGTTCAGGCCACCGAGGACGAGGTCGTGATCTTTTCCTGGATCACCTATGAGTCCCGCGCCAGCCGCGACGCGGTCCTCGCCAAGGTCATGGCCGACCCGCGGATGGACCACGACCCGGCCAAGACGCCCTTCGACGGCAAGCGCATGATCTTCGGCGGCTTCGACTCGATAATCGTCCGCTAGCTGGACGCCTCAGGGCGACGGGTTCAGCACCGACTTCAGAAACTGGACCTCGGTGGTGCGCACGGCCTCCTGGTTGGACTTCTTGTGCACGCCGTGGCCCTCGTCCTTGGCCAGCACGTACCAGACCTCGGTGCCCTGGGCCCGAAGTCTGGCGACCATCTGCTCGGACTCCGAGGCCGGCACCCGGGGGTCGTTGGCGCCCTGATAGATCATCATCGGCTTCTTCATCCGATCGCTCATATTGATCGGGGCGATCTTCTCGAACACCGCGCGCATGGCGGGGTCGCGCTCATCGCCATATTCGGCCCGGCGCAGGTCGCGGCGATAGCCCTCGGTGTTCTCCAGGAAGGTGATGAAGTCGGAGATGCCGTAAAGGTCGATGACGCCTACGAGGCGGTCGTTGTAGTGGGCCGCCACAGCCAGCGCCATGTAGCCGCCATAGGACTGGCCGACCACGGCCACGCGGCTGGCGTCCAGGTCTGGCTGGGCGGCCACCCAGTCCAGCAGGGCGCCGATATCCTTGACGGAGTCCTCGCGCTTCTCGGCGTTGTCCAGGGAGAGGTAGGTCTTTCCGTATCCGGTCGAGCCGCGGACATTGGGGATGATCACGGCCGCGCCCAGCTCATTGACCCAGGACTGGCGGCGGGGATTGAAGCTGGGGAGTTCCTGGCCTTCCGGGCCGCCGTGAATCTGGATGACCACCGGCAGTTTCCCGCTGGCCCCTTGCGGGCGATAGATGAACGCCGGAATAGAGCGGTCGTCGAAGGTGGAATAGCGGAACAGCTCCGGCTCGACGAGCCGGGCCGGATCGAGGCCGCCGAGTTCGCTCTGGGTCCACCGGGTCAGGGCGCCGCTCGCCAGCTCATAGTCCCAGACGTCGCCGGACGCCGTGGAGGTCGACAGGCTGAGCCCCAGGCGCGCGCCGTCCTTGGAGAATTTCAGCGCCGTGAGGACGCCCTTGGGAAGGTCTGGCCCCGCCAGCAGGCGGCCGCTGGCCACGTCCCGCAGCAGCACCTTCGAATAGCCCTCCTGGTTGACCACATAGGCGATGGTCGAACCGTCCGGCGACAGATCAAAGCCCTCGGCGCCCCACTCGGCGTCCGGCGCCAGGTCGCGCATGGCGCCCGTGGCCAGGTCGAACACCACAGGTCGGGCGACCTCCGAGCCGTCGTCCGACAGGGTGATCACCGAAGCGCCGGCATTGGCGAATGCGCCGCCCTCGTAGAAGACCTGCCGGTCTGTCGGCCCCACCGGGGTCAGGCGGCCCGAGGCCACATCGAGAACGAACAGCTCCACGAAGGCGATGGAGTTGTAGCGGCTGATGAGGATGCGGCGCCCGTCGGCGGAGATCTCCAGGGGCGCCATGGCCCCCTCGCCTTCCAGGACCACCCGGCGGCCCTCCGGCGCGTTCGGATCGGCAATCATGATGTCGTAGTTCGGATCACCGGGCGTCACCTGGCTCCAGACCACCTGACGTCCATCCTTGGAGAAGACGAAGTCGCTGTTGCGCGTGCCCTCGGCGCTGAGCCGGGTCTCGCGGCCGTCCAGGTCGCGGAGGAAGCCCTGATAGTATTCCGAGCCGCCCTCGTCCCGGCGATAGACGAACCGCGCTGCGCCGGGCTGCACCTTGGCCGCGGTGATCGGCTCGTCGAAGAAGGTCAGCTGGGTGCGCGCCGCCCCGGGGGCGACCAGCCGGTGGATCTGCGAGGTCTCGCCGAACCGCGTCGAGATCAGCATCGAGCCGTCGGCCAGCCAGTCCTCGAATTCGGCCGCACGCACCTCGTAATAGGGCGAGATGATCGCCTGCAGCTCCGGCGAGGCGGCCGGCGCGCCCTCATAGACCAGCTGTCCGACCTCGCGGCGCTCGACCTGGGCCAGGGCGCTGCTCGCCATCAGCAGGGCCAGGCCCGTTCCGAGAAAGACTGTGCGCAACACCATGGCGAGACCCCTGAACAACCGAGGGGGGAGCCTTTCGTCTTGCGGCGGCGTCGTCAATGGCGGCTGAGCGACAAGATCACCGTGCGCGGCGCAGGGCGCATGGATGGCCGGGTCAAGCCCGACCATGACGGTGAGGAGAGGAGACTCACCGCGTCCTTCACCACCGCCGTCATGCTCGCCCTTGTGGCGAGCATCCCTCGTCGAGGCGGGCGCGCGCGTCGCGAGGAATCCTGGGCACAAGGCCCAGGATGAAGGTTGGGGCTGATCCGCCTCACCCCTTGGTGGGCACATAGACCTCGCCGCCGGTGGCGCGGAACTTCTCGCTCATCTCGGCCATGCCCTGGTCAGCCACTGCATTCTGGCCGCGGGCGGCCTCGCGGATGTCCTGGCTGATCTTCATCGAGCAGAATTTCGGGCCGCACATGGAGCAGAAGTGCGCCGTCTTGTGCGCCTCCTTGGGCATGGTCTCGTCGTGATAGAGGCGCGCCGTCTCCGGATCGAGGCCCAGGTTGAACTGGTCCTCCCAGCGGAATTCGAACCGCGCCCGCGACAGGGCGTCGTCCCAGGCCCGGGCCGAGGGGTGGCCCTTGGCCAGGTCGGCGGCGTGGGCGGCGATCTTGTAGGTGATCACCCCGTCCTTCACGTCCTTGCGGTCGGGCAGGCCCAGATGCTCCTTGGGCGTGACGTAGCAGAGCATGGCGGTGCCGAACCAGCCGATCATGGCCGCCCCGATGGCGCTGGTGATGTGGTCATAGCCCGGCGCCACGTCGGTGGTCAGCGGGCCGAGGGTATAGAAGGGCGCCTCGCCGCAGACGGCCAGCTGCTTGTCCATATTGGCCTTGATCTTGTGCATGGGCACGTGGCCCGGCCCCTCGATCATGGTCTGGACGCCGTACTTCCAGGCCACCTGGGTCAGCTCGCCCAGGGTCTCCAGCTCGGCGAACTGGGCCGCATCATTGGCGTCGGCGATGGAGCCGGGGCGCAGACCGTCGCCCAGGCTGAAGCTGATGTCATAGGCCCGCATGATCTCGCAGATGTCTTCAAAGTGCTCGTAGAGGAAGCTCTCGCGGTGGTGGGCCAGGCACCACTTGGCCATGATCGAGCCGCCACGGGAGACGATGCCGGTCACCCGATTGGCGGTGAGCGGCACATAGGGCAGGCGCACGCCGGCATGGATGGTGAAGTAGTCCACCCCCTGCTCGGCCTGCTCGATCAGGGTGTCGCGGAACACCTCCCAGTTCAGGTCCTCGGCGACGCCGTTCACCTTCTCCAGGGCCTGGTAGATGGGGACGGTGCCGATGGGCACGGGGCTGTTGCGGATGATCCAGTCGCGGATGTTGTGGATGTTGCGGCCGGTGGACAGGTCCATGACCGTGTCGGCGCCCCAGCGGATGGCCCACACCATCTTGTCCACCTCGTCGGCGACGGTGGAGAGCACCGCGGAGTTGCCGATATTGGCGTTGATCTTGACCAGGAAGTTGCGGCCGATGGCCATCGGCTCCAGCTCGGTATGGTTGATATTGGCCGGGATGATGGCCCGGCCGCGGGCCACCTCGTCGCGGACGAATTCCGGGGTCACCAGGTCCGGGATCGAGGCGCCGAAGTCCTCGCCGTCCCGGATGAAGGCCTCGCCCTCCTTGCGGCGCAGGTTCTCGCGGATAGCCACATATTCCATCTCCGGCGTGACGATGCCGCGGCGGGCATAGTCCATCTGGGTGACGCTGGCGCCGGGCCGGGCGCGGTAGATCCGGCGGGGCTGGCTGAACTCCGGCGCGAGATGGGCGCCGCGGGCGAAGCCGTTGTCCTCTGGCTTGACGTTGCGCGGCTCGGCGACGATCTCGACATCGCCGCGGGAGACCACCCAGGGCTCGCGGGTGCGCGGCAGGCCTTTGTCGATGTCGATGCTGGCGGCGGGATCGGTATAGGGACCCGACGGGTCATAGAGGGTCACCGGCGGCTCGCCGGCGCTCTCATGCACCGCCACCTCGCGGAACGGCACCCGGATGTCGGGCCAGAGCCGCCCAGCTTCATAGACCTTCTTGGAACCCGGCCGCTCCCCGGTGGGGATGGCGTCGGCTTCGAGGCTGGGGGTCAGGGGCTTGTTCATGGACCGTCTCTGTGAGGATGTCGGAAGTCAGGTTCAGGCGGGGGCCTGGCGGTATCCCACCAGGGTCAGCCAGACCCCGACGCCCACGGCGGCGAGGCCTCCGGCCACCACCAGCGGCGTCGAAGCGATGACGTTGTCGGCCAGGTCGAAGATGACGCTGGGGGCGAAGATCAGAAAAACCCCGCGCAGGGTCAGGAGCCAGATGGTGAGGCTGAGCGCGATCTCGGCGGGCGTGCGCCAGCGTTGATGAACCGCCATCAGGGCCAGGCCCGCCAGCACCAGCAGCATGCCGGTGACGAAGGTCAGGGCCGGATCGCCCTGGAAACCCCCCATCAGCGCCAGCAGATCGTCACGGCGCAGCACCGAGGCCGCGCCGGCCACGGCCAGGAACGGCCCGAGAATCCGGGCGGTCAGTCGTGTCGAATCCAGTACCCGCGCCATGGCGCTCTCCCTTCCCTTCGCCGGCATGACCCGGATCAGGTTCTACGGGTCGCGGGCTCACCCGCCTCTCAGCCGCTCAAGCGCGGCCCCCCGAGGACAGACCGAAGTCTAGTCGCGACCTCGCGTCGCGCCAAGGGGCGAGCCACGGCCCCGCTTTGGCCGCAATGGCTCGCAAAACCGGTATGGAACATCGGAACGGCCGCGGGGGTTGTGGGTGCAAGGAGTCATCATGACCATGAAACTGAACATCGCAGCGCCGGTTGGCGCCCTGGCCGCCCTTGCCCTGGCCGGCTGCGCGGCCAACACGCCGGGTCAACAGGCGGCCACGGGATCTGGCGTCATGGCGTCGGCCACGACGCCCGCGACGGAACGCGCCTGCTTCCGGGTCAGCGGCATTCGGGGCCAGAAGATCGTCGACCGCAGCACGGTCCTGTTCCGCACCAGCGTCGGGCCGCAGGACGTCTTCCGCATGGACATGCGCAACGCCTGCCTGAGCACGGTCAGCTCCGACCCGCTGGTGCTGATCCCCTCCGGCGGTTCCGACATCGTCTGCAATCGTATGGATCTGGACGTGAAGGTCGCCTCGCCGATCGGCGCGACGCCCTGCCTGATCAACGAGGTGCGCAAGCTGACCGTGGCCGAGGTCGCCGCCCTGCCGAACGATCAGCGCCCCTGATCGTCGGCGACCTCTATTCCAGCCGCCTCCAGGGCTGAGCGCAGGGGCGCCAGGCCCGGCCCATATCTGCGCCAGCGGCCGATCGAGCTGGAATAGATCGGGCTGCGCACCTGCACCGAGCTCGCCGTCGCCACCGGGGCGGCGTTCTCGTGGAACGCCAGGCAGCGTGGGTCGAAATCAAGGCCGCAGAAGTCGAGGATGCGCCGCGTCTCGCCCTCCTGATCGGCGACGAGGTCCTCATAGACGAGTTCGGTGAAGCAATCGGCGGGCAGGACGGCGCGCCAGTGGGCCACCAGCCGATCGAAGCCGACATAGTAGGTCCCGGTGTCGGCCAGGTCGTAGGCGTAGTCGTAATAGGAAAAGCCGGTGGCGAAGAGCTGCCGGTAGTTCGACAGGCAGGCGTCCATCGGATGACGCCGCAGGCAGATGATCCGCGCATTGGGCAGGGCCCGATGGATCAAGCCGGCATAGACGAAGTTCAGCGGCATCTTGTCGATGAACCGGGCCCCATCGGCCACCAGCGGCGCCACGCTCTGCAGATAGGCCGCGCCGGCCTTGCGCAGGTCGATCTCACCGGCCGCCTCGAGGGTCGTCTCGTCCAGCACGAAGGCGCCGGGCGAGCCGGTCATGCGCTTGAGGACCAGGCCGAAATTGGTCAGCTCCCCGGCCGAGGTCACTTCGGCGTGGCTCGACAGGATGCGGTCGACCAGGGTTGTGCCGGTGCGGGGCAGGCCGACCACGAAGATCGGCCGGTCCGACGGATCGCCGGCGGCGACATCGCCGGGCGCGAAGGTCGCCCTGGCCGCGGCGAAGAGGTCGGCGTCGGCGCGGGGGTCGTAGCCGATCTGCCGACGCTTGGCGGCCTTGGCCTTGATCAACCAGGCCAGCGCGGTCTCCGGCGCGCCCAGGTCCTCATGGGTCTTGGCCAGGGCGTGCCCCAGGTGCAGTCGCCGATCGGCGTCCTGGCCCGCGGCGGCGAACTGGGCCTCCAGCTCGGAGATGAAGTTGGCCTCAGGCGTCTGGCGGCGCAGCTGCACCCGCGACGACCAGGCCCGGTGCAGACTGGGATCGATGGCGAGCGCCTGGGCGTAGGCCGCCTCAGCGCCGTCGAAGTCGCCGGAAAACTGGCGTGAGGCCGCCAGATTGTAGGCGAAGCTGGCGTTCCGGGGCTCGCGGGCGAAGGCCCGCTCAAAGAAGCCGACGGCGCGCTCATGCAGGCCCGCCCGGCTGTAGACGACGCCCAGGGTGTCGAGGGTCAGGGCGTCGGCCGGGCCGCGTCCGGTGGCGACCTGGGCCTGGGTCAGGGCCTCGTCCCGGCAATTGAGGGCGATCAGGCAACGGGCCAGTTGGGCCGGCGCCCGGGGGTCGTCGAGGTCGAGCGACGCTGCACGTGCGAACAGCTCGGCGGCCTTGCCGGGATTGTCGTGGTCGGCCGCCAGCACCCCCAGCAGGAACCAGGCGCCAGCCGCGGCGGGGTCGATTGAGAGCGCCTCCATGCACAGGGCGTGGGCGGGCTCATAGGCCTTTTCGGCCATCAGGCGCTCGGCTCTGGAAAGCCGTTCGGCATTGGCCGAGGGGGGCGGTTGGCTCATGGGGCGCCGTCAAACCAATGCATACGCGCTCATATTTTCGTCATACTGAATAATTGCGTTCTGCGGCGCAACAACACGCTTGAGGCCCCGTCGCGGGCGTCCCCAGCCTGCCTATCAGCAAAGCCGAGGGGAACAATCATGCGTCTCAACCTTTCTCCGCGAGCCGCTCTGCTGACATCGATCAGCGTGCTCGCCGTCACTGTCGCCACCCCCACCATCGCCTCCGCTCAAGTCGAGGTCGAAGAGCTGATCATCACCGCCACCCGGCGGAACTCCACCGTCCAGGACGCCCCCATCAACATCGCCGCCGTCGGCGCGGTGGAGATGCAGAAGCAGGGCCTGACCGACCTTTCCGACGTCGCCAAATGGGTGCCCGGGATCCACATCGTCGACCAGGGCTCGCGCTCGGACAACCGCATCATCGTGCGCGGCCTGAACGCCGACCCCCTGGGCTCGGATGAGGGCGTCACCGCAGGCGGCGGCACGGTCGCCACCTATGTGGGGGAAATTCCGCTCTATGTAGACCTGAGGACCAACGACCTCGAGCGGGTGGAAATCCTGCTGGGCCCGCAGGGCACGCTCTATGGCGCCGGCACCCTGGGGGGCGCCATCCGCTACATCCCCAACAGGCCGGACTTCACCGCTCCGATGATGGAGGTCCGCGCCGACGCCTATCAGTACAGCGAGGCCGCCTCGCTCTCGGGCGATTTCGGCGTCACCTTCAATGCGCCGCTCAGCGACACCTTCGCCCTGCGGGCCTCCTTTGACCGGCTGCAGGACAGCGGCTTCGTCGACTACAATTTCCTGGTTCAGCGGCCGGGCATCTCCGATCCCGATCCGGATTTCAGCGACCCCAGCGCCGTGGCGCAGAACCTGAAACACGAGAAGGACGCGAACTACGAAGACGTCACCTCGGGGCGTCTGGCGGCACGTTGGGCCCCGACCGACTGGCTGGACGGCACCCTGACCTATCACTTCCAGGACAAGGACGTCGGCGCCCGCCAGGTCAGCCATCGCCGCAGCACGCTCGCGACGGGAGACTACGAAGCCGCCGGCCGCGTGCTGGAGCCCAACGAGCGCTGGAACGAGCTGCTGGCCCTGGAGGTCACCGCCGACCTGGGCTTCGCTCAGCTGACCTCGTCCACCGGCAAGTCGCGCTATACTGAACGGGGCCAGCGCGACCAGACCGACCTGCTGATCAGCCTGGAATACAGCTACGAAGCCTTCCCGACCTTCACCGCCTATACCCAGGAAGAGGCGGGCCAGCAGGTCCTGAGCCAGGAGGTGCGGCTGGTCTCGGACCACGAGGGCCCATTCAGCTGGATCCTTGGCGGCTTTTACTACGAACTCGACTCCAATTCCTCGAGCAAGGAGTTCACGCCGGGCTATGCCGAGTGGCTGGGTGGCAATCGGCCGGATGCGCTGGAATACTACAACGTCAACCTCAACGACCTGAAAGAGCAGGCCATCTATGGCGAGGTCTCCTACGAGATCACGCCGGCCTGGCAGGTGACGGTCGGAGCGCGTCGCTATTCCTACGAGCTTGAGACCTTCCAGGCCGTCGATTTCCCGCTGCTCAACAGCGTGTTCTTCGGCGCCGGCCCCGACGAGATCAACCTCGCCTTCGAGCCCGGCGGCCAGGAGGACGACGGCTGGCTCTACAAGTTCAACACCTCCTACCAGTTCACCGACGACATTCTCGGCTACCTGACGGTCAGCGAAGGGTATCGGATCGGCAATTCCAACGGCGTCGGTCCCTGCCCTGATCCGCTGCCCACCAACCAGATCAGCTGCGCCCTGCCCAACGAGCTCGCCTATCAGCCCGACAAGACCCTGAACTACGAGGTCGGCCTGAAGACCCAGCTGTTCGACAACCGCCTGACCCTCAACGGCTCGGCCTATTTCATCGAATGGAGCGACCCCCAGGTCTCCTCGGCCACCGAGAACGGTCTGATCCCGATCACCAAGAACGGCTCGGCGGCCGAGTCCAAGGGCGTCGAGATCAATTTCATCGGCCAGGTCACCGGCGATCTGACCGTTCGCGGGAGCTATTCCTACAACACCTCCGAGCTCACCGAGGTGACGCCGAACCTGGTGCCGCGCTTCAATCCGCCGGGCTTCCAGAGCACCATCACCTATGAAGACGGCATGCCGGGCGATCGCCTGCCGGGCTCGCCGGAGCACCAGGGCAGCCTGTTCATCGACTATGAGCGGCCGCTGGCCAATGGCATGAACTTCGGCGTCAATTATGGCGTCACGGCCCTTGGCGACGTCCTGACCCGGACCGGCGGCCGGGCCGAAAGCCTGACCCTGGAGGGCTATCAGGTGCACAACGCCGCGGTGTCGCTCAGCACCGACGCCTGGACCGCCACCCTCTATGTGAAGAACCTGTTCAACGAGTTCGCCGAAACCGGCGCCCGGGCCACCAGCCAGTACAACCAGCCGGTCTTCGACGGGGACGGCGACCCGGTCTATGTGCGCAGCTACTACACCTATGTCCTGCCGCCCCGGGCCATCGGGGTGCGCTTCACCCGCAAGTTCGGCGGCTAACCATGCTGAAAGGCGGTCAAGGCTGACGCTGGGTCGTTGTTGACGGCGCCCTGCACATGAGCGTCCCCTGGGCGAAAGGCCGCAGCCTGCGGCCCGCAAGCCTGGGGGACGTCACTTGACCATCGAACTCGTCATGCTGGCCTGGACACTGGTCCTGGCCTTTGTCCAGATCCTGCTCTTCGACATGGCCCGCACCTCGCAGTACGGGCTGAAGTGGAACACCGGCGCCCGGGACGAGGAGATGCCGCCCCTCAATCCCCGCGCCAACCGGCTTCAGCGGGCCCAGGCCAATCTGTTCGAGACCCTGCCCCTGTTCATCGGCGCGGTGCTGATCGTCCATGTCACCGGGCGGGCCTCGGAGCTGACCGCCATCGGGGCGCAGGGCTATTTCTGGGCGCGGGTCGCCTATGTGCCGCTCTACGCCTTCGGGGTCCGTGGCCTTCGCTCCCTGGCCTGGCTGGTCAGCATCGTCGGGCTCGGGCTGGTGGCCGCGCCGATCCTGATCCCCTGACCCGCGCTCCGGCCGGTTTGACCCGGCGGGGCGCAGACGGACGGGGAGGCCCGTGCTAGGGCAGGCGCCAGTTCATCGAGGAGCCCGATCATGCACTTGGCCCGTTTCCCCCGCGCCCGCTTCGCCCACCTGCCCACCCCGCTGGAGGGCGCGCCCCGCCTGGGCGAGGCGCTGGGGGGCCTGAGCCTTTTCATCAAGCGCGACGACGCCACGGGCCTGGCCGGTGGCGGCAACAAGACCCGCAAGCTGGAGTTCCTGGTCGGCGAGGCCCGCGCCCGCGGCGCCGACACCCTGGTCACCCAGGGCGCCATCCAGTCCAACCACGTCCGCCAGACCGCCGCGGCGGCGGCGCGGATGGGCATGGCCTGCGAGATCATCCTGGAGGCCCGCACGGGCTCCGAGGCCGCCGACTACAACGGCTCGGGCAACGTCCTGCTCGACCGCCTGCTGGGCGCTCAGATCCGCACTGTGCCCGGCGGCAGCGACATGAACGCCGCCCTGGAGGAAACCGCCCAGGCCGTGCGCGACCGCGGCGGCCGGCCCTACGTCATCCCCGGCGGCGGCTCCAACGCCGTGGGCGCGCTGGGCTACGCCGACTGCGCCCGGGAGCTGGTGGTTCAGGCCGACGCCATGGGCCTGAAGATCGACCGCATCGTCACCGCCACCGGCAGCGCCGGCACTCAGGCGGGTCTCGTGGCGGGCCTGGCGGTGATCGGCGCCGACATTCCGGTCCTGGGGATCGGCGTGCGTGCGCCCCAGGCGATGCAGGAGGCCAATGTGTTCAAGCTGGCCCAGGAAACCTGCGTCCTGCTGGGCCAGGAGGGCCGTGTGACCCGTGAGATGGTGGCGGCCAATTGCGACTATGTGGGCGCGGGCTATGGCCTGATCGACCAGGCGGTGATCGACGCCCTGAAGCTGGCCGCCCGCACCGAGGCCCTGATCCTCGACCCCGTCTATAGCGGCAAGGCCATGAAGGGGCTGATCGACCTCTGCGCCCAGGGCGCCTTCAAGGGCGAGACCGTGGTCTTCCTGCACACCGGCGGCGCCCAGGGCCTGTTCGGCTACCAGAGCGAACTGGAAGGCAAGCTGGCATGAGCCTGATCCTCGGCGTGCTCGGCGGCATGGGACCGGCCGCCACCCTGGACTTTCTGGCCAAGCTGCAGGCCTACACCCCGGCCGAACGGGATCAGGATCATATCCGCGTCCTGATGGACCTGAACCCTCAGGTGCCCGACCGCAATGTGCCCGGCGCGGGCGCAGGACCGGTTCTGGCCGAGATGGCCGGCGGCCTGGCCGGCGGCGGGGCCGAGGTGCTGGCCATGCCCTGCAACACCGCCCACGCCCATGCCGACCTGATCGCCCGCGCCAGCGGCCTGCCGCTGATCGACATGATCGGCGGCGCAGCCAAGGCCGCCGCCGACACCGGCGCGCACCGCGTGGGCGTGCTGGGCACCAAGGGGGCGCTGAAGCTCTATCGCGAATATCTGGCCGCCCGCGGCCTGGGCCTGGTGACCCTGGGTGGCGAGCGGCAGGAGGCTTTCATGGCCCTGCTCTATCGCATCAAGGGCGGGGACCTCTCGGCCCGCATCCGGGCCGAGATGGCCGGCATGGCGGGCGAACTGGTGGCCGAGGGCGCCGAAACCCTGATCGCCGGCTGCACAGAGGCGCCCCTGGTGCTCTCACCCGACGACGTCCAGGTGCCGTTTCTCGACGCCGGCGACCTTTTGGCCCGCCGCTGCGTCGACATCTGTCTCGAGTTGGAGCCGCCGCCGCCGATCTGAGGCGACCGCCTACAGCCGGGCGGCGCTGAAGGTATCGCAGGCGTTGGGGTCGCCGGTTTCGGCGCCGGTCCTGAACCAGGCCATGCGCTGGGCGCTGGAGCCATGGGTGAAGGCGTCGGGCACGACCTTGCCCCGGCTCTGCTTCTGCAGGGTGTCGTCGCCGATGGCCGAGGCCGCGGCCAGCCCCTGGGCGATATCGTCGGGCCCCAGCGCCACCGCACCGCCCGAGGCGCGCTCGGCCCGGGCCGCCCACACGCCGGCATAGCAGTCGGCCTGCAGTTCCAGGCGCACCGCCCCGCTTTCGGCGCCTTGCGACCCCAGGCGCTGGGCCTTGTCCATCTGGCCGGTCAGGTTCTGGACATGGTGGGCGATCTCGTGGGCGATCACATAGGCCCGGGCGGCTTCACCCTCGGCGCCGAAGCGGTTCTCCAGATCATCCCAGAAGGACAGGTCGAGATAGACCATGCGGTCGGCCGGGCAATAGAAGGGCCCCATGGCCGCCTGCCCGGTCCCGCACCGGGTGTTTGTGGCCTGTTCGTAGAGGACCACGGCGGCCGGCGGCTCATAGGTCTGGCCCGCCTGGGCGAAGACCTCGGTCCAGACCTCGGCGGTGGAGGTTTCGATGACATCGACGAACTGGCCAGCTTCATCATCGGGCGCGCCGCGTACGCCAGAACTCTTCGCGGCTGGCGCCCCCGCGCCATTCACGACGCTAAGCGTGGTGTTGGGATCGATCCCGAAGACAAAATAGCCGATCAGCGCGAGAACGACGCCGCCAACCCCCAGCCCGCCGGCCACCGGTCCCATGCCCCGGCGATCGCTGATATTTCCAGAACGCCGTCCGCCCCGCCAACGCATGTGATCGTCTCCGAATTGTCTTCAAGCGCGACCATGACCTGATCGCGGACGCGCGCCTACTTGGAACCGTCCAGGATCGCCTTCACCCGCGCATTGGACGCCTCCAGCCGGGCGTCCGGGGTGGTGGGCAGATCCAGGGCGGGTTGTTTGGCGACCTCCTCCGCCGGCCGAGGCAGGATCGCCGGAACAGCCGGCGCCTGGCGCTGGGCGCGCAGGCTGTCGAGCGCCTGGTCTGTCTGGACCTGGGCGCTCAGGGCGTTGAACTCGTTCTCCAGAGCCCCCGCGCGCTGGCGGTCCATCTGCTGCTGAGCCTGAAGAACGCCAAGCTGATGGTCATGATAGGCGTTCTGGGCGCCAGCCGGCGCGGCCGATGCCATGCCGGCGAGCGCGAAGGCGGAGGCGAACGTGGCCATGCGCATGGCGAGAGCTCCGTTGAAGGTCTGAATCCTCAACGCGCGATCGCGCCGACGGCTCCGCCTAGTTCGCCTGGGCGCGGGTGGTGACGGTGAAACGGGCCAACTGCTCGGCAGGCGCCGTCCAGGCCGGCGCAAGCTCCACCGCCTTCTGGTAGTCGAAATAGGCCGACTTGGCGTCTTCCAGGCCCTCATAGGCCAGGGCGCGGTTGTAGTAGGCCTTGGCCGGCTCTTCGACGCCCAACTCCAGGCCTCGGTTGATCTCGACAATGCTGTCGGCGTAGCGCGCCTGGCCGATAAAGGCCGCGCCCCGGTTCACATAGCCTTCGCCCAGGTCAGGCTTCATCTTCACCGCCATGTCGAAGTCCTTCACGGCGTCCACATAGTCGGTCCGCCGCAGGCGCATGACGCCGCGGTTCACATAGGTGCCGGCCCGGTCGCGGGCGTTGAGGAATTCGGTCTCCAGGGCGATGTCGCAGAATTCCTCGTACCTCGCGTCGGACTCACCCTTGACGGCGGCGCGGGAGCAGGCCTCAGCCATCCCGCCGCCGATGATCGTGACGGCCGCCAGCCCCGGGCCAGCAAACAGGGCAAAGGCGGTGGTCGCGGCCAGAATTGAAAGTCCACGGCGCATGGCGGGACCTCCTTGAAAGAGAGTCGCCGACCCAGCGTCGACGAAGGAGGCAGGGTCTTCCCGTATCCACGTTCCGTCAATGTGGCGCGAGCCGCGGACGCGCAACTTCTCGTGTGAAATCAACTTCCGGAAGATCTAGGCCCGAGGTTCGCGACGGCGGATCGTCTCGCGATACAGGATATAGATCCCGCTGGCGGCGACGACGCCGGCCCCCACCAGGGTGAGCGGCCGGGGCAGCTCGTCCCAGACGATGAAGGCGAACAGGCTGGCCCAGATCAGCTGCGTATAGTCGAAGGGGGCCACCACAGTGACGGGCGCCACCCGGATCGCCTCGGTCAGCAGAAGCTGGCCGACCCCGCCCAGCAGGCCCATGACGACCAGCAGGGCGAAGGTCTGCCGATCGGGCATGATCCAGCCAAAGGGCAGGCTGGCCAGTCCCGCCACGGCGCCGGCCAGGGTGAAGTAGAAGACAATCCGCGGGCCAGGCTCGGTCATGCTGATCTGTCGGATGGTGATCATGGCGCCCGCCGAGCCCAGGGCGCCGATCAGGGCGAAGATCACCCCGATATTGGCCATATTGGCGGGGTCTGGCCGGATCATGATCAGCACGCCGACAAAGCCCACGGCCACGGCCGCCCATCGATGTGGCCCCACGGCCTCCTTGAGCAGCGGAACCGAGAGCGCGGTCATGAACAGGGGCGCGGAGAACGACAGCGCGGTCGCTTCGGTCAGGGGCAGGTGCGACACGGCCATGAAGCCGCCGATCATGCCGGTCAGTCCGACCATGGCGCGGGCCGCATGGGCGCCGGGCCGGCTGGTGCGCAGCACGCCGAACCCGCTGGTGCGCAGGATGTAGATGGCGATGGGAATGAAGGCGAAGGCGTTGCGGAAAAACAGCGTCTCAAAGATGGGCACGCCGCGCTCGGACGCCACCTTCACCAGACCAAACAGGCCCGCCAGGCAGGCCATGGCCGCCACACGCAGCAAGACGCCCAGGCCGATCTTGGACGCCGGGCGTTCGGGGGCGGGTTGCGGGGGGGAAGCCATGGTCACGATGGGCAGCCCATGGCCCCTGGCGACCGCCTCGTCAATCGCGCCGATTGCGCAGAGACCACACGGTCGCCAGCAACCGCCGAATGGTCAGTCGAAGGTCACGCCCAGGCGCGCCATGGCCCCGAACACCCGCTGGATGTCGCCCACATTTCCAGTGAGCATCTCGCGCGCCAGGGACGTCTGAAAGGCCTGGGCGGGAACGATGATCCCCTTGGGCGTCCGCACGCAACGCTTGGTGCGGATCAGGACGTTCACATTGCGTCTTGTGGTCTCGAAGGGCTGCTTCAACTGGTTCGACAGGGCGAGGACGCTGATCGGGGCCAGCAGGTCATCAGGCGGCGGGTTGCGGCTGGACGCATAGCGACGCGCCGTTTCCAGGTCCTCGCGCAGCGGCTGGTAATTGGCGTCCAGGATGGCGATCAGGATCATGCCCCGGCCGAAGTCGCCGGTGGTGCGGGTCAGGCGTTCGGCGAACCGCAGCACGTATTCGGCGATGAAGCGCGCCGCCAGCCGCTCGGCCGAGGTCGCCGGGGCGAAGCCTGGAATGGGCTTGGCTCCGCCGGTCAGGTCGAAATCCGGCGCAGCGGCGCGGATGTCGGCGGCGAGGTCCTCGACCGTCTTCAGACTGCGCGCAAGCGCCAAGCGGTTGATCTCGGTCTCGAGGGCGACGGCGGGAATATAGACGCCGCGGGTGGTCCGGACGCACAGGCCGCGCGCCTCAAGGTCGGCGACCCGCCGCCGCGCGGCGTCATAGGTGATGCTGAACGAGGCGGCGAGGGCGCGAACACTGATCGGGCGACGGATGTCGTCGGGCGGGGGGTTGTCGACGCCGGCGTAGCGGAGGGCCAGCACCGGATCGCGGACAATATGCCGGACATTGGCTTCGATGATGGACAGGGCCAGGACCCCGGTCAGGGGATCGCCGCCACCGAAGTGCTCCAGAGTGGCCACGCCCCGGACGAAGTGGGGGATGGCGCACTGGGCGATCAGGCGAGACACGTCCGGACGCCCGGTGTCGCCTGCCGCCGTCCCGCTCGTGCCGCGCGTTTCGTCCATATCGCCTCGTAAGGCCGTATCAGAATGACATCGGCCACGGCCCCATCCTAGCACGGCGGCGTTCGCTGGTCGGCCCTGAGCCACGCCCCCTGGCGTCACAGGTGCGGCATAGCTCATATTAGCAGCCATTCTGAGGCCGCCGCGAGCGCGGCCAGACCGGGGGGCGCAGGGTGGATCTTGGGGCGAACGATGACGCGGCGGGCCAGATGCGCCGACGTGCGGCGGGGCTGATCCTGGGGCTCTGCGCCTTCGGCGCGATTCTGATGGCGCCAGATTTCGGCCCTGGACCTGCGGTGCGCCCCGTGGCGGCGGTCACTGTCCTGATGGCCATCCTCTGGATCACCGAGGCCGCGCCCCTGGTGGCGACCGCCCTCCTGCCCATCGTTCTGTTTCCGGCCCTGGGCGTAAGCGACATCCGCGAGGCCGCCGCCCCCTACGCCGATCCGGTGATCTTCCTGTTCCTGGGCGGTTTCGTCCTCGGGGCGGCGATGGAGCGGTGCGGCCTGCACAAGCGGGTGGGTCTCGGTTGCGCCGCCGCCGCCGGGGCCACGCCCCGCCGCCTGGTGGCCGGCATGTTGGGGGCCGCAGCCCTGGTCTCCATGTGGGTCAGCAATTCCGCCGCCGCCGTCCTGATGATGCCGGTGGCCATGGCGGTCCTGGCCCTGGCGGAAGATCATGGCGGGCGAGAAGACCCGGTCTCCTATCGCAATCTCGGCGTCGCCCTGCTGCTGGCGGTGGCCTATGGCGCCAGCATCGGCGGAGTGGCCACCCTGATCGGCACCCCGCCCAACGCCCTGCTCGCTGGCTATATGGCGCGCGAACACGGGGTGGAGATCGGCTTCGGACAGTGGATGATCGTCGGCGTGCCCGTAGCGCTGATCCTGCTGGGCGCGGCCTGGATCGTGCTGACCACCCTCAACCCGGTGAAACTGGTCCTGCCCGAAGCCGGCGTCCTGTTTCATCAGGAACGGATCCGGCTCGGCCAGATGACCGGGCCCGAAAAGCGGGTTTCGATCATTTTCGTCCTGGCCGCCGGCGCCTGGATCTTTCGGCCCCTGCTGGCGCCCTACGCCCCCTGGCTGACCGACACCGGGATCGCCATCGCCGCAGCCGTCGCCCTCGCCTTTACGCCCGCCGCCGGCTTCCGCAGCGAACGCCTGGTCACCGACGCCGAACTCAAGCGTTTGCCCTGGGGAGTGCTGACCCTGTTCGGCGGAGGCCTGAGCCTGGCCGACGCCATTTCGGGCAGCGGCCTGGCCGCCTGGCTGGGGGAACTTCTGGCGGTGCTGGGCGGCTGGCCCGTGGCGGCCCTGGTGGTGATGGTCACCCTGGCGATGATCTTCCTGACCGAACTGACCAGCAACACGGCCTCGGCCGCCACCTTTCTGCCGATCGGCGGGGCGCTGGCCCTGGCGGTCGGCGTCGACCCGCTGCTGTTCGCCATTCCCCTGGCGCTGGCCGCGTCCTGCGCCTTCATGCTGCCGGTGGCCACGCCCCCAAACGCGATCGTCTACGGGGGCGGCCTGATCAGCATCGCTCAGATGAGCCGGGCGGGCCTGTGGCTGAACCTGATCGGCGTGGTCGCCATCTCGGCCATCGCCCTGATCGCCGTGCCGCTGATCTTTGCGGCGGGGCGCTAGCCTGCGGACGCACTTACGACTCAGAGATCAGAGCCTGGTGCCCCCGGTCGGACTCGAACCGACACACCTTGCGGTACCGCATTTTGAGTGCGGCGCGTCTACCAATTCCACCACAGGGGCCCGCGGAGCGCGCAATCTAGCGGCCGCGGGCGGCGCGTCAATGCGGGCGCCGAGCGCGGTGAATCGCCCCGCCGTGGTCACGGGGCTTGCATCGCCGGCGGGTGATCCGTAACTGATAATCGTTCGCAGACGTGGCGCCGTACGCGCCGTCCTTCGCCCAGGCCCTGGAATTGCTTATGGACCACCTCGCACCCGTCACGGCCCCGGCCGTCGATCCCCAGCCCGACCACAGGGAGGTTCGCCTCAGCCAGGCGCGGCTGGGCGACCGCGGGGTGATCAGCCAGGTCCATGTGCGTCCCGATGTCGATCATCACGGCCTGAGCGCAGATGAGCTGGAGCGCCGCTTGCTGGAGCTGGGCTTTGTCGAGGGCGCGGCCATCGAGGTGATCCACGAAGGCGCCATCGGCCGCGACCCGATCGCCGTGCGTCTGGACGACATGCGCGTGGCCCTGCGTCGCCATGACGCCGCCGACATCGTCATTCGCCTGGACGCCCGGGCGGCCGCCCAATGAGCACCGCCAACGCCCGCATCGCCCTGGTCGGAAATCCCAATTCCGGCAAGACCGCCCTCTTTAACGCCCTGACCGGCGGCCGCCAGAAGGTGGCCAACTATGCCGGGGTGACGGTGGAAAAGAAGGAGGGGATGGTCACCACGCCCAGCGGCCGGACGCTGTCGGTGATCGACCTGCCCGGCACCTATTCCCTGCGCGCCCGCAGCCCCGACGAAGAGGTCACCCGTGACGCCGTCCTGGGTCAGCTCAAGGGCGAGACGCCGCCGGACGTGGTGGTCTGCGTCGCCGACGCCACCAATCTGCGCCTGGTGCTGCGCCTGATCCTGGAGCTGCGCCAGGTGGGCCGGCCCATGGTGCTGGCGCTCAACATGTTCGACATCGCCCAGCGCCAGGGGCTGCGCATCGACCTCGAGGGCCTGTCGCGCGACATCGGCGCGCCGATCGTCACGACCGTGGCCACCCGCAAGCGGGGCATCGACGATCTGGTCGCCCAGGTCGAAGCCAAGGTCGAGGCCCTGGCCGCCGCCGGGCAGCTAGACGCGCCCAACACCTGGCACGAGCCGAGCCCGGCCGAGATCCGCCGGGCGCACGCCGAGGCTCAGCGGCTGATGAAGGCCCATGTGCGCCCGGCCGAGCGTCCCGACACCATGACCGGCAAGATCGACGCGGTGCTGCTGCACCCGGTCGCCGGCCTGGCCATCCTGCTGGCCCTGCTGTTCGTCATGTTCCAGGCCGTCTTCGCCTGGGCGGGCCCGCTGATGGACGGGATCGAGGGCGGCATCGGCGCCCTGGGCGGCCTGGTGGCGACCGTGCTGCCGGATGGCCTTTTGCAGAGCCTGATCGTCGATGGCCTGATCGCCGGCGTCGGCAGCGTGCTGGTCTTCCTGCCGCAGATTCTGATCCTGTTCTTCTTCATCATCCTGCTGGAAGACTTCGGCTATATGGCCCGGGCCGCCTTCCTGATGGACAAGATCATGGGCGGGGCCGGCCTGCACGGGCGCGCCTTCATCCCGCTGCTGTCGTCCTTCGCCTGCGCCATTCCCGGCGTCATGGCCACCCGGGTGATCGACTCCAAGCGCGACCGGCTGACCACCATCATGGTGGCGCCGTTGATGACCTGCTCGGCGCGGATTCCCGTCTACACCCTGATCATCGCCGCCTTCATTCCCAACCAGACGGTGTGGGGCTTCGCCAACCTGCAAGGGGTCGTGATGTTCGGCCTCTATGTGGCCGGCATCGCCAGCGCGCTCACCATCTCGTTCATCGCCCGGCGGCTCTTCTGGCGCGGTCAGGTCGAGCCCTTCCTGATGGAGCTGCCGACCTACAAGACGCCGGACCCCAAGAGCGTGCTGCGCAATCTGTGGCAGCGGGCCGAGATCTTCATCAATCGCGCCGGGCGGATCATCCTGCCGCTGATGGTGCTGATCTGGGTCCTGTCGACCTTCCCCTACCCGCCCGAGGGGGCCACGGGGCCGGCCATCGACTACAGCTTCGCCGGCCGGCTCGGGCATCTGCTGCACCCCTTGTTCGCCCCCATCGGCTTCAACTGGCAGATGACCGTGGCCCTGATCCCCGGCATGGCCGCCCGCGAGGTCGCCGTCGGCGCGCTCGGCACGGTCTACGCGGTGGCCAACGCCGAGGAACAGGTCGGCACCCTGGCCGGCGCCCTGTCTGCGGACTGGTCCCTGGCCATGGGGCTGGCCTTCCTGACCTGGTACGTCTTTGCGCCCCAGTGCGCGCCGACCCTGGCGGTGGTGAAGCGCGAGACCAACAGCTGGCTCTGGCCGACCGTGATGTTCGTCTACATGGTCACCCTGGCCTACTTGGCGGCCATGGCCATGTATCATGGCGCCGTGGCGCTGGGCTGGGGCTAGGCTAAGGCCTGGCTTGGGCTCGGCGTCTCGCCCGCCAGCACGCCCGCAGCGCCCTGCAATCGCAGCAGCAGGCGCTTGAGCAGGGCCACCTCGTGCGGGTCCAGGCCCGAGATCAGGGCCGCCTCATAGGCCAGGGCCAGGGGGGCGATTTCGGCGTGGAGGCGCACGCCTTCCAGGCTCAGCGCCACCACATGGGAGCGGCCGTCCAGGTCGTTCTCCGAACGCTCCAGAAGGTGGCGCCTGGTCAGGCCCTGGGCGGCCCGGCTGACGGTCACCTTGTCCATGCCGGTGCGGCTCACCAGGGCGCTCTGGTTCATCGGGCCGTCCTCGGCCAACACGCAGATCAGCCGCCATTGGGGAATGGTGAGCCCGAAACGGTCCTCATAGGCCCGCGCGATCAGCCGGCTGACGGCGTTGGACGCCACCGACAGGCGGTAGGGTAGATAGGCGTCCAGCTGCAGACTGGCGGCGTCGGCCGGCTCTGGCCGGGACTGGAGGGTCATAGGGCTTGGACTTCCTGTTCGATGGCGCCGAATATCGAGTGTCGGCGCCCATCGCGCATTTCAATCCGCACCGTATCGCTGACCTTAAGGAAGGGCGTTCTGGCCTCTCCATGGGCCAGGGTCTCCACGGTCCGCACCTCGGCGAGGCAGGAATAGCCGACGCCGCCCTCGGCGACCGATTTCCCTGGACCCCCGTCAGGACCGCGATTCGACACCGTGCCCGAACCGATGATCGTGCCGGCGCCCAAGGCCCTCGTCTTGGCGGCATGGGCGATCAGGGTCCCAAAGTCGAAGGTCATATCGACGCCCGCGTCGGCGCAGCCCAGCACCTTTCCGTTCAGCTCCACCTCCATGGCGCCGTGCAAGCGACCCTCGCGCCAGGCCTCGCCCAGGGCGTCGGGCGTCACCGCTACGGGGGAAAAGGCCGAGGCCGGCTTGGACTGGAAGAAGCCGAAGTTCTTGGCCAGTTCGTTGGGGATCAGGTTGCGCAGGGAGACATCGTTGACCAGCAGCACCAGGCGCACATGGTCCAGGGCGTCCGCCGGGCTCACCCCCTGAGGCACATCGCCGGTGATGACCGCCACCTCGGCCTCCAGGTCGCAGCCCCAGGCCTCATTGGCCAGCGGGATCGGGTCGCGAGGGCCGAGAAACCCGTCCGAGCCGCCCTGGTACATCAGGGGATCGGTCCAGAAGCTCTGCGGCATCTCCGCGCCGCGGGCCCGGCGCACCAGCTGCACATGGTTCACATAGGCCGAGCCGTCCGCCCACTGATAGGCCCGCGGCAGGGGGCTGGCGGCCTCATGCTCATGGAAGCGCTCCCTGGGCACCCCGCCATGTTCCAGGCTCTCGGCCAGGGCCCGCAGCATGGGTTGGCAGCGGTCCCAGTCGTCCAGAGCGGCCTGCAGGGTCGGCGCCACGGTGGCCGCATCGGTGAACCAGGCGAGATCGTTGGAGACCACCACAAGCCGGCCGTCACGGCCGGACTTCAGCGAGGCGAGCTTCATCTTGGGGTCTCCGCTTTGGGGCTTATGATTTTTGTTGGATCAGGGTCTCGACCAGACGAACGCCGGCCTCGAAGGCCTTGGGCTCATAGACATGCACCTCGACGCGGATGTCGCCGCCCGGGGCGTCCTCCCACATATAGTTGCGCTCGAAGCAGACGGGCCGGCCCTGGGGGCTGAAGCCCTCGAAGGTGTCGCCCCAAGGGGTGCAGGGCGCGAGCGCCCGCCAGCCCAGATCGCAGGCCTGGACCAGCTCTTCCCGGGCTGCGGCCTCGAGGTCATCGCGGACGGCGGCGTTCATCGGGCCTTCCAGCTGTCGACATAGGCGGGATTCTCCACCGGGCCGGCGGCCTCGCCAACCTCCAGCGGGTCTCGGGTGTCGATCATCACCGCATATTCGTCAGTGGCGGGCTTGGGTTGGGACAGCATGTTCTTCAAGGCCTTGGGATGAGGGCCATGGGTGAACCCGGACGGATGAAACGTCATCATTCCCGCATCGATGCCGTCGCGGCTGAAGAAGTCGCCGGCATGGTAGAAGAGCACCTCGTCATAGTCGTCGTTGTTGTGGAAGAACGGCACCTTCAGCGCGCCGGGATCGGTCTCGAACGGCCGTGGCGCAAAGGTGCAGACCACGAACCGATCGGCCAGGAAGGTCGTGTGGGCGCTGGGCGGCAGGTGGTAGCGATGACTGGCCACCGGCCGGATGTCGGCCACGTTCAGGCGCACCGGCGCCAGTTCCCCATGCCAGCCGACGGCGTCCAAAGGGTTGTAGGGATAGGTCACGGTCGAGACCTGGCCGCGCTTCTTGATGGCGACGGTCGTCTCATCGTCCTGCGCCTGGTGGTCGCGGAAAGCCTGATCCATCACAGGGGTGTCCAGCAGGGCCGGATCGAAGATGGCGTGGGGGCCGAGCAAGCCCTTATCGGGCAGGGCGAAGTGGCTGTTGGTCGCCTGGATCGTCAGAAGCGCGCAGGGCTGCGCCGGCGCCAGGCGCCACATGGTCCCCCGCGGCAGGTAGAGATAGTCGCCGGCCGCAAAGCCGATGCGGCCATAGTCGCAGAAGAGATCGCCGGCGCCCTGGTGGACGAACAACAGCTGGTCGCCGTCGGCGTTGCGGACCAGCCCCGGCATGGGGGCGTCCAGCTTCCAGAAGCGGATTTCGGTGGCGGCGTTGTGCAGCACCACCGGCGCGCTCCAGGGCGAGGCCTGGGGTTGGTTCAGCCGGGCCAGATCAAAGGCCCGCGGCCGCAGTGGCCCCTCGAAGCTGGTCCAGCCGGTGGGTGGCCGCGGGTGGTGCAGGAAGGCGGCAGGGCCGGAAAAGCCTTCCTTGGAGATCTCGCGCTCATAGGTGCCGGCGGGCATGTCGGCGTGCGCCTGGCGGGAATGCGTCCCCTGCGCGCCGCGCACCGGGATCCAGTTGCGGGTCGCCATCAGGGCTCGTCCTTGTAGATCCCCACGCTCAGGGGCTCGCCGTCGGCCAGCCGGGCGCGATACATGCCCGAGGTGTTGTAGCTCCAGGCCATCTGGCCGTCGGGCGCCACGGCGATGACGCCGCCGTCGCCACCCAGCGCGGTCAGCTTCTGCTGGATCACCTCGTCGGCGGCGGCCTGCAGGGAGAGGCCCTTGTGCTCCACCAAGGCGCAGACTTCGCGGGCCACCGTCAGGCGGATGAAGTACTCGCCGGTCCCGGTGGCCGAGACCGCGCAGGACGCGTCCGAGGCGTAGTTGCCGGCGCCGATGATCGGGCTGTCGCCCACCCGGCCCCAGCGCTTGCCCGTCGTGCCGCCAGTGGAGGTGCCGGCCGCCACATGGCCCGCCTGATCGAGCGCCACGACGCCGACCGTGCCGTACTTGCCCTCGTCATGGGCCAGGCCCGCCGCTTCGTCGGGGGCCGCGGCGCCCTCCGGCCGCGCCGGCACCGGCAGGTTGTTGTCGGTCAGGAACCGTTCCAGGGACCGCCAGCGGCGCTCGGTATAGAAGTAGGCCGGCTCCACCTGCTCCAGGCCGGCTTCGCGGGAAAAGGTGTCGGCGCCGGCGCCCATCAGCATGACGTGGGGAGACTTCTCCATCACCGCCCGGGCGAGCGAGATCGGGTGGCGGGTGCGGGTGACTCCGGCCACAGCCCCGGCCTTCAGGGTCGCCCCATCCATGATCGAGGCATCCAGTTCGTTGCGGCCTTCGGCGGTGAAGACCGCCCCGCGCCCGGAATTGAACAGGGGGTCATCCTCAAGCAGATGGATCGCGGTCTCGATGGCGTCGAGGGCCGAACCGCCGCCCGCCAGGACCTCGCCGCCGGCCTGCGTCACCCGGGTCATGGCCGCCCGATAGGCGGCCTCCTGCTCGGGCGTCAGGTCTGCGCGTTCGATCACGCCTGCGCCCCCATGCACCACGATCGCCCATTTCGGCTGCGCCATCGCATTCCCCGCCATCAGGCTCGCCAGCACCAAAGCCAGACCGACTCTCCGCATACCCAAACGTCCCTAGTCCTTCTTCGGCAGCACGCCCCGGCGGATCTGGTCGAGTTCGATGGACTCAAACAGCGCCTTGAAGTTGCCCTCGCCGAAACCCTCATTGCCCTTGCGCTGGATCATCTCGAAGAAGATCGGCCCGACCATGTTCTCGGTGAAGATCTGCAGCAGCAGACCTTGGCCCTCGGTGGGAGCGCCGTCCACCAGGATGCGGTCGGCCCGCAGGCGCTGCAGGTCCTCGCCGTGGCCAGGGACGCGGGCGTCAAGCTGGTCGTAATAGGTGTCCGGCGTATCCTGGAAGCGCACGCCGCGGGCGCGCATGGTCTCGACGGCGGCGTAGATGTCGTCGGTTCCCAGGGCCAGATGCTGGATGCCCTCGCCTTTGTAGTCCTTGAGAAACTCCTCGATCTGGGAGTGGTCATCCCGGCTCTCGTTGAGCGGGATGCGGATCTTGCCGCAGGGGCTGGTCATGGCCTTGGACAACAGGCCGGTCTGGGCGCCCTCGATGTCGAAGTAGCGGATCTCGCGGAAATTGAAGATCCGCTCATAAAAGTCGGCCCATTTGGCCATGTTTCCGCGAAACACATTGTGGGTCAGGTGGTCGAGATAGGTCAGGCCGACGCCCTTGCCGGCCTCGGCCTCCACAGCCCCAGGGATGGGGACGAAATCGACATCGTAGATCTCCTGGGCCCCATAGCGGTCCACCAGATAGAGGTTGGAGCCGCCGATCCCCTCGATGGCCGGGATGTTCAGCTCCATCGGCCCCACCGGCCCTTGAACCGGGGTCGCGCCGCGCTCGACCGCCAGGGCCAGAGCCTTGGCCGCGTCGCGCACCCGGAAGGCCATGGCGTTGGCCGAAGGGCCGTGCGCCTGCCGGAAATCGGCCGGCTGGCCGGAGGGCTCCATGTTGAGCAGGAAGTTGATGTCGCCCTGGCGGTAGCGGACGACATTCTTCGACCTGTGCCGCGAGACCGCCGTGAAGCCCATGAGGTCGAACAGGCCGGCGAGCCGCTCGGGCTCGGGCGAGGTGAACTCGACGAACTCGAAGCCGTCGGTGCCCAGCGGGTTTTCGAACAGGTCGGCGGTGGTCGCCGGCCCGGGCGCAAGCTCAGCCATGGAAGTCTCCTGCCAGCCAGATAGTATCAGATGCAACTATCCACCCCGCAGCGGCGAGAGACAAGCCATCGCGTCCCTGCTAGCAAATGGGCGAGGCGTGCTCGCCAGCCCAGCTTGCGCTCTCCTAAGTCCCCCGTGGCGCACAGGCCGAATATGCAGTTCAATCGGACTCCATGATCAAAGGTCTCGACCCGATCCTTCATCGCTGGCGATTGTCGGCGCTGGTCGCCTCGGCTGGCATGCTGGCCATCGCGCACGGCTTCCAGACCTTTGGCGAGCTCGCGCCCTGCGCCCTATGCCTGCGCCAGCGAGAGGTCTACTGGGTCGCCGTCGCCCTGGCCCTGGCCGGTATGGTGCTCACCCGGCTGCAGGGCGGGGCGAAATTCCGGCCGGCCTTCAATCTGGGTCTGGCCGTGGTGTTCGCCGTGGGCTTTGGCGTCGCGGCCTATCATGCGGGCGCGGAGTGGAAATGGTGGCCGGGCCCCTCGACCTGCGCCTCCACCGGCGCAACCGTCAGCCTTGAGGCGCTGACGGGCCTGCTGGACGGCGCGACGGTCCGTGCTCCGGCCTGCGACCAGGCGCCCTGGGTGTTCGCCGGCCTCTCCATGGCTGGCTGGAACGCCTTGATCTCGCTCGCCCTGGCCGCGCTCAGCCTGGCGGCGGCGTTCTATGAGAGAGGCAAGCGATGAGCGAGAAGCCCGTTCCCGCCCGTCCTGGCGCCGGGACTCTTGAAGCCCGGCTGGCGGAGATCCTGCGGGTCGACCATGCCGGCGAACTGGGCGCGGTCCACATCTATCAAGGCCAACGCGCGGTCCTGGGCGCGGCCAAGGACAAGGCGCGGATTGCAGCCCAACTGGAAGAGATGGAGGGGCACGAGGCCGTCCATCTGGCCCGCTTCGACGCCCTGTTGAACGACCGCGGCGTGCGCCCCACCGTGATGACGCCCCTGTGGCGCCTCGCCGGTTTTGCCCTGGGCGCCGGCACGGCCCTGATGGGAGAGAAGGCGGCCCATGCCTGCACCGAGGCCGTGGAGTCGGTGATCGAGCAACACTACGCCGATCAGGTTGCCGAACTCGCCGAACGCGAGCCGGAGCTGGCCGCAGAGCTTTCGCGGTTCCGGGACGAAGAGCTGGCCCACAAGACCCTCGCCATAGACGAAGGCGCCCATGGCGCGCCGGGATATGGCCTGCTGTCGGCGGTGATCCGCGCCGGCTGCCGCACCGCCATCAAGATCAGCGAGAAGGTCTGAGGCGACCGAAGGCCCAAACAAAAACGGCCCCGCCGAAGCGGGGCCGCATCGCCGTGTGGCGTGATCAGGGGGCCGGCGGGGTGTCGGTCGCCGGCGAGGTGGCGGCAGGGTCCATGGCCGCGGGATCATTGACCGGCGGCGGGGTCATGCCGTCGGCGGGCATGGCCGGATCCGGGGTCATGGGCGGCATCGGTTCGACCGGCGTGGTCGCCATGCTGTCGGCGGGCGCAGGCGTCACTTCGGTGGTGTCGCCCGCGTCATTGTCAGAACAGGCGGCAAGGGTTGCGGCGGCGAGGGCGCCGACGGCGAAGGTGGAAATGGTGCGAATTTTCACGGGCTTTGGCTCCCTGGGGCGAAGTCTCTTTTTCGTGAACGTCGAAGGGCGCAGCCCTGTTCCCAACTCTGTGATCGGTTTGGGGCGAGGGCGCCCGGAACAGGGCGTGTTTCGCCGATCAGAGGTGGATTTCAGCCAGCGCCTCGTCTAGGCGAGTCTGAGAAGGCCCGCCACGGAGGACGAGATGAACACCAAGGTTCGCAAGGCTGTGCTGCCTGTGGCGGGACTGGGGACGCGGGTCCTGCCCGGCGCCAAGACCACGCCGAAGAACATGCTCAATGTGTTCGACCGCCCCATCCTGTCCTACATCGTCGAAGAGGCCCGCGCCGCCGGCATCGAGCACATCGTCTTCATCGTCGGACGGGGCCAGGGGGCCATCGAGGACTATTTCGACGCCGCCCCCGAAATGGAGGGCGCGCTGGAGGCCAAGGGCAAGACCGACATCCTGGCCGAGGTCCGACGGGACCTGCCCCAGCCGGGCCAGATGAGTTTCGTGCGCCAGATGGCGCCGCTGGGCCTAGGCCATGCGGTCTGGTGCGCCCGGGACATCATCGGGAACGAGCCGTTCGCCGTCATGCTGCCCGACATGCTGATGGCCGCCGATACCCCGGCCCTGGCCCAGGCCGTAGCCGCCCATGATCAGGTCGGCGGCAATATCGTCGTCGTCGAGCCGGCGCCGGAGGGCGAGGCCCACAAGTACGGAATCGTCGACCTGGAAAGCCAGAAGGGCCGCATCAACCGCATGCGCGGCATGGTCGAGAAGCCCGCGCCGGGAACCGAGCCCTCGAACCTGTTCATCAGCGGCCGCTACATCCTGCAGCCCGACATCTTCCCGCTGCTGGAAAAGCAGGGGAAGGGCGCCGGCGGCGAGATCCAGCTGACCGACGCCATGGCCGAACTGATGAAGGTCCAGAACTTCCATGCTCTGGAATACGAGGGCGTAACCTATGACTGCGGCGACAAGATCGGTCTCCTGCGGGCCAATGTCGCCTTCGCCCTTCGTCACCCGACGTTTGCCGGCGCCGCACGCGAGGCGATTACGGGCCTGCTCTGACAACCTGCGGACCGTCTGAACCCTGACCTCTTGAACCCGATCCCATTGACGGCGCTTTCCCAAAGCCTTGGCGTTTGTTAGCCCTGGCGCAGGTGAAACCCGTACGGATCGGAGCGGCGATGCGTGTACTCATTCTTGGCGGAGATGGATTCTGCGGGTGGCCTACCGCCCTGCACCTCTCGGCCCGTGGCCATGACGTGGCCATCGTCGACAACCTGTCCCGGCGCCGGATCGACGGGGAGCTGGGCGTCCAGTCCCTGACGCCGGTGCGGGACATCCAGGAGCGGATCGCCGCCTGGAAGGAGGTCTCCGGTCACGAGATCGGCTTCCACGACATCACGGTGGGCAAGGATTACGACGCCCTGCTGGCCCTGCTGACGAGCTGGCGCCCGGACTCCATCGTCCACTTCGCCGAGCAGCGGGCGGCGCCCTATTCCATGAAGTCGGCCAAGCACAAGCGCTACACGGTCGACAACAATCTGAACGCCACCAACGACGTCCTGGCGGCCATCGTCGATTCAGGCCTCGACATCCATCTGGCCCATCTGGGCACCATGGGGGTCTATGGCTATGGCACGGCCGGCGCGGCGATCCCCGAGGGCTATCTGACCGTCAAGATCGAGACCCCCGAAGGCTGGGTCGAGCGCGAGATCCTCTATCCGGCCAATCCGGGGTCGATCTACCACATGACCAAGACGCAGGACGCCCTGCTCTTCCAGTTCTACGCCAAGAACGACCACCTGCGGATCACCGACCTGCACCAGGGCATCGTCTGGGGCACCCAGACCCAGGAAACCCGGCAGGACGAGCGCCTGATCAACCGGTTCGACTATGACGGCGACTACGGCACGGTCCTCAACCGCTTCCTCATGCAGTCGGCGGTGGGCTATCCCCTGACCGTCCATGGGGCCGGCGGCCAGACCCGGGCCTTCATCCACATCCAGGACACCGTGCGCTGCGTCGAGCTGGCGCTCTCCCATCCGCCGGAGCGGGGCGACCGGGTCAAGGTGATGAACCAGATGACCGAGACCTGGCGGGTCCGGGACCTAGCCCAGATGATCGCCAAGCTGACCGAGGCCGAGGTCGCCCACCTGCCCAACCCCCGGGCCGAGGCCGACGAGAACGACCTGGTGGTCGAGAACAAGTGCCTGCTGGACTATGGCCTCAACCCCATCCGGCTGGAGGACGGGCTGCTGATGGAGGTCGCCGAGATCGCCAGGGCCTATTCGGACCGCGCCGACATGAGCAAGATCCCCTGCCACTCCCATTGGAACGCCGAGCGGGCGGCTGCGGCCAGCGCGCCGGGCAAGGCGGTGGCGGCGGAATAGGGCCGTGCGGCTTTTCACCTTCGGCTACGGGTTTTCGGCCGCAGCCCTTGGCGCTCGGCTGAAGACCCAGGGCTGGAGCCTGGCGGCCACCTACCGCCGGGCCGAAGACGCCGAGCGCCTGCGGGGTCTGGGCGTCGAGGCGGTCTCGGTGGGCGATGGGGAGGCTCTGGCCAGCGCGCTCAAGGCCGCCGACGCGGTGCTGGTCACCGCCGCCCCCGATACCGAAGGATGCCCGGGCCTGCGCACCCTGGTCCCGGCCATGGCCCGGGCCGGCGCCTTTCCCGACTGGCTGGGCTATCTCTCCACCACCGGGGTCTATGGCGATCGCCAGGGAGGCTGGGTGTTCGAGACCGGCCGCCTGGCCGCCCAGTCGATGGAGGGCGCCCGGCGGGTGGCCGCCGAGCGCGACTGGCTGGATGTGGGCAAGGGGATGGGCCTGACGACGACCATCTTCCGCCTGCCCGGCATCTACGGCCCCGGCCGCTCCACCTTCGACCGGCTGCGCGCCGGCAAGGCCAAGCGGATCACAGCGCCCGGCCAGGTGTTTTCCCGCATCCATGTGGACGACCTGGCCGCAGGCCTGGCCGCCTCCATCGCCAGGCCCCGGGCGGGCGGGATCTACAATCTCTGCGACGACGCGCCGGCCCCCAACAGCGAGGTGGTGGCCTATGCCGCCGGTCTCCTGGGGATTCCAGCGCCCCCGGAAATCCCGGTCGAGGCGGCCAACCTGGCTGGGCCGGCCCAGCGCTTCTATGCCGAGAGCAAGCGGGTCTCCAACGCCCGCGCCAAGGCCGAACTCGGCTGGCGGCCGACCTATCCCACCTATCGCGAAGGCCTGAGCGCCATCCTTCAGGCGGGCGGGTGAACCAGCTCTTCCACCGCCGCGATCAGGCGGGCGAGGTCCTGGGGCCGCGACAGACGATGGTCGCCATCCTTGACCAGCTGGAAGACCACGTCCGGGCTGTTGATCGCCTGGGCCAGCTCCAGGGCGTGACGCCAGGGGACATCGGGGTCGGCGCCGCCCTGAAGGATACGCACCGGCGCGCTCACGGGAACAGGGCCAGGCAGGATGGACCAGCGGTCGCCATCCTCCAGCAGGGCGCGGGTGATCGGATAGGGATCGCCATAGTCCGATGGCCGCATCCAGACGCCGGTCTCCTCGAGGGATCGCCGGGCCGCCGCATCGATCTCCGGCCCCATCAGCTTTTCGGTGAAATCCGGCGCGGGGGCGACCAGCACCAGGCCCTGCACCTGTTGGGGCCGGACCATGGCCGCGAGGCAGGCGATCCAGCCCCCCATGGACGAGCCGACGGGAATGACCGGGCCTGGCGCGAGTTCATCGAGGATGGCCAGCGCATCCTCCCGCCAGCGGGTGATCGTGCCCTTGGCGAAGTCGCCGTCGGACTCGCCGTGGCCAAAATAGTCGAACCGCACATAGGCCCGACCCGTGGCCTGCGCCCAGTGCGCCAGGGCCTCCGCCTTGGTCCCGGCCATGTCCGAGCGGAAGCCGCCCATCCAGACAACCGTGGGTCCGGCGCCGGCCACGCGGCGCCAGGCCAGGCTGGCCCCATCGGGCCGTTTCAGCATGCCAGTCTCTTCGCCCATGAGGGTCTATAGCGCGGGTCCAGGCGCCTTCCCAGGTGGTGCGGGCTTTACCAAGCCGTGTTGTGCGTTATGCAAGGCGCCGTGACATTACCCCCGGACTTCACGCTTCTGCAGGTCGTGCCCGAGCTCGACACGGGCGGAGCTGAGCAGACGACCATCGATGTCGCCCACGCCGTCGTGCGGGCTGGCGGCAAGGCGCTGGTGGCCACCCGCGGCGGCCGGATGGCTGCGCGGCTGGAGTCCGACGGCGGCCGCCTGGCGCAGATGCCGGTGCAGACCAAGAACCCCCTGGTGATGCTGGGCAACGCCGCCCGGCTGGTGGACCTTATCCGCCGCGAGAGGGTGAGCCTGGTCCACGCCCGGTCCCGCGCCCCGGCCTTCTCGGCCCTGTGGGCGGCCCAGGTCACCGGCACGCCCTTCGTGGCCACCTATCACGGGGTCTACAACGCCCGATCCGGCCTCAAGCGCTGGTACAATGCGGTCATGACGCGGGGCGATCTGGTGATCGCCAATTCCGACTTCACTCGCGACCATGTGCTGGCCGAGCATCATCTCGATCCGGCCAAGATCGTCAGCATTCCGCGCGGGGTCGATCTGGAGCGGTTCAATCCCAACTGGGTCACGCCTGAGCGGATCGAGGCCCTGCGCCAGGCCTGGGGGGTCGCGCCCGATCCCAGCCGCACCACCTTCCTGCTGGCCGCCCGCCTGACACGCATCAAGGGCCATGGTCCGGTGATCGAGGCCTGCGCCCGGCTCAAGGCCCAGGGCCGCAGCGACTTCCGCCTGCTGCTGGTGGGCGACGACCAGGGCCGCGTGGCCTATCGCGCCGAGCTGGAGGCCCAGATCGATGCGGCCGGGCTTGCCGACCAGGTGCGCCTGGTCGGTCATTGCGACGACATGCCGGCGGCCTATCTTCTGGCCGATGTCGCCATCCTGCCCTCCATCGTCCCGGAATCCTTCGGGCGCACGGCTGTGGAGCCGCAGGTCATGGGCCGCCCGGTCCTGGCCTCGGAGTTGGGCGGCATGATCGAGACCGTCATTCCGGGCGAGACCGGCTGGCTCATCCCCCCTGGCGACGTGGACGCCTGGACCGCGGGCCTGGCGCGGGCCATCGAAGCCGGTCCCACCCGCCTGGCCGCCATGGGCGCGACCGCCGCCAACCGGGCGCGGCAGCTCTATTCGGTAGACGCCATGTGCGCCTCTACGCTCGAGGCCTATCGACGGGTTCTGGAGGCGCGCGCCTGATGGCCCCTCGTGAGATCAAGAAGGTTCTGGTCATCAAGCTCTCGGCCATGGGGGACTTCATCCTCGCGCTGGCCGCAGCCAAGAAGATCCGCCAGGCTCACCCGAAGGCTCAGATCACCCTGCTGACCACGCCGCCCTTCGAGGGCCTGGCCAAGCTCTGTCCCTATTTCAACCTGGTCGAGACCGACGGACGGCCGGAGGGCTTCGGCGACTGGCTGGCCCTGGTCGCCCGGCTGCGCAAGGCTCGCTACGACCGGGTCTATGACCTGCAGACCTCGTCCCGGTCGAACATGATCTTCTATGGCCTGTCGCCCTTCGCCCCGGAGTGGTCCGGGATCGCCGCCGGCTGCGCCCTGCCCCATCGCAATCCCCGCCGCGATCAGATGCACACCCTGGAGCGCCAGGCCGACCAGCTGAAGGCGGCCGGCATATGGCCCGACGCGCCCATCGAGCCCGGCTCGGCGCCTGGTCCCGACGTCTCCTGGATCCTGCGCAAGGTCGAGACGCCCCGCCCTGTGGCCGGCGGCATCGAGCCCAGGCCCTATGTGCTGATGGCGCCCGGCGGCTCGGCCCACAGGCCCGAGAAGCGCTGGCCCGTCGAGAGCTACGCCCGGCTGGCCCGCGAGCTCTATGATGTGGGGTTCGATATCGTGGTGATCGGGGGACCCCAGGAAAGCGCCCTGGCCCGGACCATCCAGAAGAGCGTCGGCAAGGCCCGTGACCTGACAGGGCGGACCGACCTGGCCAAGATCGCCATGCTGGGCGCCCGCGCGGCCCTGGTCGTGGGCAATGACACCGGGCCGGTCCACCTGGCCGCCGCGGCGGGCCCGCCGACCATCGTGCTGTTCTCCAAGGCCTCGGACCCGATCCTCTCGGCGCCCCGCGGGCATGTGGCCGCCCTGCAGGCCAAGGACCTGGCCGAGATGCCGGTCGCCCAGGTCATGCAGGCCGCCCGCGCCCTGACACGGTTTCCGGGCGGGGCGAATGCTTGATCGCCTCGGGGCGCATCGTCATATAGTCTAGAGTTGTGTGAGCGCGCCCTGCGCGCCCGACGACGTTCGTCACTGAAACAGACTTAGGAGCTTTGCCTATTCGCCGCCCCATGCAAGCGCCGCCCCAAAAGGAAGGGCCGCGCATCAACGAGGACATCCGTGTTCCGCGCGTCCTGCTGATCGATCAGCAGGGTGAGAAGCAGGGCGTCATGCCCACGTCGTCCGCTCTCGAAGCGGCCGCGGAAGCTGGCCTCGATCTCGTGGAGATCGTGCCCAACGCGGATCCGCCCGTTTGCAAGATCCTGGACTATGGAAAGTTCAAGTTCCAGGAACAGAAGAAGAAGAACGAGGCGCGCAAGCGGCAGAAGGTGGTGGAGATCAAGGAGATCAAGCTCCGCCCCAACATCGACACCCACGACTACGAGGTGAAGTCCCGCTCGATGCACCGCTTCTTCGAAGAGGGCGACAAGGTGAAGGTCACTTTGCGCTTCCGCGGTCGCGAGCTGGCCCACCCGGAACTCGGCATGAAGCTCCTGCAGAAGGTCAAGGCCGACTTCGAGGAAGTGGCCAAGGTGGAGTACGAGCCTCGGATGGAAGGCCGCCAGATGATCATGATCCTGGCGCCGCGCTAGACCCGAGCCTCACGCGATACCCATCAAGGGCCGGCGGCGACGCCGGCCTTTTTTGACGCCCGCATCAAAGGCGTGAGGTTGATTTAGGCGCCCCTCAGAAAATCTGCTGACGAGGGGCCTTGCCGGAATTCGAGGCTGCGCCTAACAACCGCGCCATGTCGAAGACTGCGCGTAGCGCGGCGACTCCGTCCGCTATGGCTGCGCCGTCGCTGATCGCCGTGATCTTTATCAACATGCTGGGCTTCGGAATCATCGTTCCGTTGCTGCCCTTCTACGCCAAGTCGTTCGACGCCCCGGCCTGGCAGATCGCCCTGATTTTTTCGGCCTATTCGGCCGGCGCATTTTTTGGCGAGCCCTTCTGGGGCCGGCTCTCGGACCGCTATGGCCGCAAGCCGATCCTGATCAGCACCATCGCTGGCAACTGCCTCTGCTATCTCGCCCTGGCGTTCGCCCCCAATGTCTGGATCGCGCTGGCCGTCCGGTTCCTGGGGGGGCTGGCGAGCGGCAACGGCTCGGTGATCCAGGGCTATATCGCCGACGTCACCCCGCCGGAGAAGCGCGCGCGGCGGATGTCGCACATGGGCGCAGCCTGGAATGTGGGCCTGATTGTCGGCCCCTCGGTGGGCGGCATCTTCGCCCATCCCGAAGCCGGCCCCCTGGGCTTCCGCCTGCCGCTGCTGATCGCCTCGGGCCTGGCGGCGGCCTCGGCCCTGTCGATCCTGGTCTTCATCCGCGAAAGCCGCGCCCGCCAGGAAGTCTTCGAGCACCAGCCCAGCCGCTGGTCGGCCATTGGCGAGGCGGTCCGTCATCCCGTGGTCGGACGCCTGATGCTGCTGACCTTCATGGTCGGGTTCGCCTTCACCGGCGTCGAATCGATTTTCGGTCTCTGGACGCAGGCCCGCTTCGACTGGGGGCCGCGAGAGATCGGCGTCTGCTTCGCCTTTGTCGGCGTCTGCGCGGCCACCACCCAGATGTTCATCACCGGGCGGCTGTCGGAACGCTATGGCGAGGGCAAGATGCTGGCCATCGGCATGGGCCTGACCATGGTCAGCGCGCTGGCCCAGCCCTTCGCGCCGAACGGCACGGTGGTCATCGCCCTGATGTGCTGCATGGCGGTGGGCCAGTCGGTGGCCTTCCCCAATGTCAGCGCCCTGATCTCGCGGACGGCCGATCCGCATCGCACCGGCCAGATTCTCGGGCTGAACAACGCCATGGGCGCCCTGGCGCGGGTGATCGGTCCCTTCTGCGCAGGCCTGGCCTTTGCGGGCATCTCCATCAGCGGCCCCTTCTTCATCGCCGCCCTCATGCTGGCGCCGGCCATCTGGCTGGCCCTGGCGGCCAGCCGCCGCGCGCCGGCCATCGAGGCGCAGGTCGAACAGCTCACCGAGCCTGAGCCCGAGGCTAGTCGGCCGTGACCTCCCAAGCGCCCAAGGATGATCCGCGGGCGCTGATCGTCCTGCTGTCGGTCATCTTCCTGAACATGGCGGGCTTTGGCCTGGTCATCCCGCTGCTGCCCTTCTTCGGCCAGGCCTTCGACGCCCCGGCCTGGCAGATCACCCTGATGTTCTCCGCCTTCTCGGTGGGCCAGTTCCTGGGCGAGCCCTTCTGGGGCAAGCTGTCGGACCGCATAGGTCGGCGACCGGTGCTGATCCTCACCACCGCTGGCGGGGCCCTGGCCTATGTGGCCCTGGCGTTCGCCCCCGGCATCTGGACGGCGCTCGCCGTGCGCCTGCTCAGCGGCTTTCTGTCTGGCAACATCTCGACCCTGCAGGGCTATCTGGCCGACATCACGCCGCCCCAGCAGCGGGCTGGCCGCATGGGGATCATGGGGTCGGCCTTCTCCCTCGGCTTCATGGTGGGGCCAGCCCTGGGCGGGCTCCTGGCCCGGCCCGAGCTTGGTCCGACCGGCTTCCAGATTCCCCTCTTCGCGGCCGCAGCCTTCGGTCTGACCTCTGCCCTCGGCGTCGTCCTGTTCATGCGCGAGACCATCGTCCCCCGGGCCAAGGATACACCGCGGCCGCCGGCCCAGCCCCGGGGCGCCGCCCTGCGGGCCGCCCTGACCGATCCGGTGATCGCCCGGGTGTTCCTGATCAGCTTCGTCACCATCTCGGGCTTCGCCGGCATCGAGGCCACCTATGGACTCTGGACCGAGGCCCGCTTCGGCTGGGGTCCGCAGGAGATCGGCCTGGCCTTCATGCTGGCCGGCGTGATCGGCGTGGTGGCCCAGGGGTCGCTGACCGGCATGCTGGTGCGCCGCTATGGCGAGGGCCGCGTCCTGTTGGCCGGCCTCTGCCTGATGTTCGTCGGCATGCTCACCCAGTTCACCGCCGTGGGCTGGCCGATGGCGGTCCTGGGCCTGGCCATCGTGGTCTTTGGCCAGTCCCTCACCTTCCCCAACCTGGTGGCGCTGATCTCCATGGCCACGCCGTCCGAGCGCCAAGGCGAGGTGCTGGGCCTGAACATGTCCAACAGCGCGCTGGCCCGGATCGGCGGCCCGGTTCTGGCGGGGCAGCTCTTCTCGCTGGTGGCGCCGGGCGCGCCGTTTGCGCTGACCGCCCTGCTGATCCTGCCGGCCATCTGGCTGTGCCTGCAGATCATGGCCAGGGTGCCTGATCGCAGGGCCTGAATCGCCCGCCCAAGACGCGGCCCGGCCTTGCCTTTTGTCCGGGCTTGGCGTAAGCACCCGCCCCTTCGGAGCCGTCTGGCCAACAGGCATGCCAGGACGGCTCATCAATACGCCAGAGGACGGGGCGCCTGGCGCTCCGCAAGTGAAATGCCGAAACTGAAGACGAAGTCAGGCGCCAAAAAGCG
>NZ_JAUXVZ010000029.1 GCF_030680185.1 Phenylobacterium sp. | reverse complement strand
AAGGCCTGTCCATCGAGGTCAAGGGCCGCGACCTGATGCAGGGCGTGCCCCGCGAGGTCCGCATCAGCGAGAAGCAGGCGTCCGACGCCCTGTCGGAACCCGTTGGTCAGATCGTCGATGCGGTGAAGATGGCGCTGGAAGCCACCCCGCCGGAACTGGCTTCCGACATCGCCGACAAGGGCATCATGCTGACCGGCGGCGGCGCCCTGCTGCGCGGCCTGGACGCCGAGATCCGCGACCATACCGGCCTGCCAGTGACGGTGGCCGACGATCCCCTGTCCTGCGTGGCTCTGGGCTGCGGCAAGGTCCTGGAACATCCCAAGTGGATGAAGGGCGTTCTGGAATCTACCCTGGCCTAGGACTTGCTTGATCGAAGACGGTACGGCCACAGCCCAATTGCCTCTGGCGGGGAGACGATCTTAGGTGTCCTTCCGGGACAATCCTCTGGGTGAAATCCGGGTGCCGCTGGTCTGGACGGCCGGCGTCGCCCTGGTCGTGGCCGTCGTCGTGGCGGTGACCCTGCTGCTCGGCGACCGCCGCGAGACCCTGCGCAATGAGGCCTATGGCGTGACCCGCGAGGTCAGCGACGCCGTAGCCGCGCCTGTGTCGGGGGTGGTGTCGGCGCCCGTCCACTGGTTCGGCGCCCTCTCGGACGGGATCAGCCAGTATTTTTTCGCGGTGTCCGAGAACCGCCGCCTGCGCGCCGAGCTGGAAGAGGCCGCCCAGCTGCGCCAGGAGGTCCTGGGCTTGCGGGACCTGAACGAGCGCTACCGCGACCTGCTGGGCCTGCAGACCGATCCGCCGATCCCCATGGTGTCGGCCCGGGTGGTCAGCGACTCCCGGGGACCCTTCGCCAACACCCGCCTGGCCAACGCCGGGCGCGAGCGGCAGGTGCGGGTGGGCAACCCGGTGATGAGCGAATATGGCCTTGTGGGTCGGGTGGTGGGTGTGACCCGGGGCGCCAGCCGCGTCCTGCTGCTCACCGATATCGCCTCGCGCACGCCGGTGATGGTTGACCGCACCAACGCCCGGGCCATCCTGGCCGGAGACGGCGGCCCCAACCCCAAGCTCGAATATCTCCGCGGCCATGACCCGGTGAAGGAAGGCGATCGCATTGTCACCTCCGGCGACGGGGGGCTGATGCCCCGGGGCCTGCCGGTGGGCGTCGCCGTCAAGGGCGTCGACGGCGCCTGGCGGGTGGTGTTGAGCTCTGAGGCCGGCGCCATCGACTTCGTGCGCATCCTGCTGTTCGAGGACTTCGCCCAGCTGGTCGACCAGGACGAACTGAACGCCCGCAGCGAGCCCCCCGCCGATGGCGTCCTGCCGGCCGTGGGCGTGACCTCGCCGCCGCCGCCGACCCCTGCGCCGGCAACGTCTGCGCCAGCCGCCCGCCCGCCTGCGGCCCAGGCCCCAGCCCCCAGGACCCCCGCGCCCAAGGCGCCGGCCGCCAAGGCGGCGCCTGCGCCGGCGCCGAACCAGCCTGCGCCATCCCCTGAAGCCGCCGCGCCGCCGCCGGTCGAGGAGCCGGTCTTTTGAGCCTGACGGCGACGAGGCTTGACCCCTGGCGCTGGCTCGGCGCGCCGATGCTCCAGTGCATGGCCGCCACCATCCTCTTCAGCCTGCCAATCCGGGTGTTCGGCTGGGGTCTGCCCGAGCCCGTCTTCTGCATGGCGCCGGCCTTCGCCTGGGCTATGATCCGGCCCTCCATCGCCGCGCCCTTCGGGGTGCTGACCATGGGCCTGTTCCTGGATATCTTCTGGGGCGGCCCGCTCGGACTTTGGGCGCTCTCCCTGCTGGTGGCCTATGGCGCGGTGCTGGGCGCGCGGAACATGATGGTGGGACAGAGCCGGCCCATGATGTGGATCTGGTTCGCGGCGGCTTGCGCCGTGGCCCAGACCGTGGGCTTCCTGGTCACCCAGCTCGATGTCCGGGCGACCCCGAACCTGTTGGCCATGCTCTGGCAATTCCTCGCCACAATCCTGCTGTATCCATTTGCGCACCGGCTGATCGACAGGTTCGATGACGCCGACGTGCGGTTCCGATAGGGGGCGACGGCGTTGAGCGAGCCGTCCATCTTTTTCTCCGAGGTCAATGAACGGCAGGGGGCCTTCCACCGCCGCAGCTTCCTGCTGGGCGGGTTCGCCGGGGCCGGGCTGCTGGCCCTGGGCGGACGTCTGGCCCACCTGCAACTCCTGGAAGCCCAGCGCTATCAGAAGCTCTCGGCCTCCAACCAGTTCAACTTTCGTCTGGTGCCGCCGCCGCGGGGGCTGATCGTCGACCGCAACGGCGCGGTCCTGGCCACCAACCGCCCCAACTTCCGCCTCCTGGTGGTCAAGGACGGGGAGCACGAGCCTGGCGAGACGCTCAAGACCCTGGCCCACTTCGTGCCCCTGGACGAGGCCCGCCAGGAGCGCCTGATGCGCGAGTTCGAGCGCACCCCCAACCGCACCCCGGTGTCGGTCATGGAGGACATGACCTGGGAGCAGTTCTCGGCGATCAATGTCCGCGCGCCGGAAATGCCGAATGTCACCGCGGATATGGGCGAGGTGCGGGTCTATCCGCACGGCGGCGCCTTCGCCCACGTCATCGGCTATGTAGCCAAGGTGAACCGCGAGGACCTCACCGAGACCGGCCCGAATTCGGAGGCCATCCTGCTGCATCCGGGCTTCCGGATCGGTCGTCAGGGGGTGGAGAAGGCCTTTGATCTGGACCTGCGCGGTCGCACCGGCGCCAGGAAGGTCGAGGTGGACGCCCGCGGCCGCGAGATCCGCAACGACACCGACGGGGACATCCCCGCAGCCCCAGGCAAGACGGTCGAGCTGACCCTGGATGTGGACATTCAGAACCGGGCTCTGGAGGTGATGGGCGACGAGAGCGGCGCCATCGTCGTCATGGACTGCCGGTCGGGCGACCTGCTGTGCATGGTGTCGGCGCCCAGCTTCGACGCCAACCGCTTCGTGCGCGGCCTTTCCACCGCCGAGTACCGGGCCCTGGCGGACTATGAGCGCCGGCCCCTGCTCGACAAGGCCATGAGCGGCACCTACCCGCCTGGCTCGACCTTCAAGATGACCACGGCGCTGGCGGCCTTGGCGGCCGGCATCAATCCTGAGGAGCGGATTCACTGCTCGGGCGGGTGGCGGTTCGGGGGGCGGACCTGGCGCTGCTGGCGCCATGGCGGGCACGGCGCCCAGAACATGCACGACGCCATCAAGAACTCGTGCGACGTCTACTTCTACCAGGTGGCCCTCAGAATGGGCCCCGACCACATCGCTCGGGCGGCCAAGGCCCTGGGCTTCGGCCAGGCCTTCGACATCGGCATACCCGGTCAGCGGACCGGGGTGGTGGGCTCCACCGACTGGAAACGCACCCAGGTCAAGCGCGACCCCACCTGGCATCCCGGCGATTCGGTCAGCTACGGGATCGGCCAGGGCTACATCACCGCCAACGGCCTGCAGCTGGCGGTGATGACCGCCCGACTGGCCAATGGCCGCAAACAGCTCAACCCACGACTGGTCAAGTCGGTGGGCGGTGTCGAGATGCCGCCTGGGGACGAGGTGCCGAACCTGCCGTTCTCGCAGGAGCATCTGGACTATGTGCGCGCCGGCATGATCGCCGTGGCCAACGACCGCAGCGGCACGGCCTTTCGGCAGAGCCAACTGGGCCTCGGCGACGTGCTGATGGCCGGCAAGACCGGCACTGCCCAGGTCCGCAGCTATGACGGGGTGGCCAACCGTGACAGCCGCAGCGTCCGCTGGGGGCTGAAGGACCACAACCTCTATGTCGCCTTCGCGCCCATCGACCAGCCGCGCTACGCGATTTCGGTGATCATCCAGCACGGCGGGCTGGGCGGCGCCACGGCCGCCGCGCCGCGGGCCCGGGAGGTCATGCGGGTGGCCCTGCTGAAAGACCCGGAGATCCGGGCCCGTATCGTCCAGCCCATGCCGCTGCCTGATGTCACCGACCTGCCTCCCGTGGGGGAGGCGCCGGAAGGCGCGGTGGCCGCGCCGCCGCCCCTTGATCCAGGTGAACCCACATGACCATGAGCGCGCTGAGCCGTCCGGGCGAACGCGACCGCCTGGTGGTCAAGTTCACCCAGATCGACTGGACCTTCGCCATTGCGCTCTGCCTGCTGGCCGGGACGGGGGCGTTGATGATGTTCTCGGTGGCCGGCAGCTCCTGGGAGCCGTGGGCGGGGCCGCATCTGTTCCGCTTCGGCTTCTGCTTCGTCCTGATGATCGCGCTGGCCCTGTTCGACGTGCGGGTCTGGTTCGCGCTCGCCTATCCGATCTACGGGCTGGGGCTGCTGCTGCTGCTGGCGGTGGAGTTCGTGGGCGACACGCGCATGGGCGCGACCCGGTGGCTGGATCTCGGCTTCATGAGCTTCCAGCCGTCAGAAGTGATGAAGGTCGGCATCGTGCTCGCCCTGGCGCGGTTCTATCACGGTATCTCGGCTGAGGACGCGCGCCTGTCCTGGTGGCTGATTATCCCGGCGCTGATGATCGCCGCCCCCGTCCTGCTGGTCGCCCATCAGCCGGACCTGGGGACCGCCATGCTGATCGCGCTGACCGGGGCCGCGGTGGTGGTCCTGGCGGGGCTGTCCTGGAAGATCATCGGCGCAGCCGTGATCTCCTTCGTCGCGGCCGTACCCATCATGGTGATGTTCGTGCTGCACGAGTATCAGCGGGCGCGGGTGCTGACCTTCCTCGATCCGGAGAGCGACCCGTCCGGCTCCGGCTATCACATCCTGCAGTCGAAGATCGCGCTGGGCTCCGGCGGCTTCTTCGGCAAGGGCTATGGGCTGGGCTCGCAGAGCCAGCTCAACTTCCTGCCCGAGAAGCACACCGACTTCATCTTCGCCACCCTGGCCGAGGAGTTCGGCTTCCTGGGGTGCGCCCTGGTGCTGGCCCTGTTCGCGGCGGTCATCTTCATGGCCCTGCGCACCGCCTCCCTGGCCCACAGCCACTTCGGACGGCTGGCGGCCGCTGGGGTGACGGCGACCTTCACCCTCTATGTGCTGATCAACGGGGCCATGGTCATGGGTCTGGCGCCGGTGGTGGGGGTGCCCATGCCGCTGCTCTCCTATGGCGGCACGGTGATGCTGACCGTGATGATCGGCTGGGGGCTCGTCCAGTCGGTGCGGGTGCACCGCTATACCGAGGTCACCAGCGGCAAGGGCGCGTTCGTCTAAAGGCGCTAGCCGGCTGGCGCTAACCCGCCAGGGCCTGGTCGGTGGCGCGCACCAGGGCGTCCACGACGCCGGGCTCCGTGGAGGCGTGGCCGGCATCCCAGACCACGTCCAGCTTAGCTTCTGGCCAGGCCTGGCTCAGACGCCAGGCGGCGTCCATCGGCGTGACGACATCGAACCGACCCTGGACGATCCAGCCGGGAATGCCGCGGATCTTGTCGATGTTCTTCAGGATCCAGCCGTCTTCCGGGAAGAAACCGCGATTGACGAAGTAGTGGCATTCGATCCGCGCAAAGGCGATGGCGAAGTCCACCTCGTTGAACTTTGAGGGCCGCGCCTCGGGCCCGCGGATGGAGATGGTGTCGCCTTCCCATTGGCTCCAGGCCGTCGCCGCCTCGGCCTGCACCCGGCGGTCGGCATGGGTCAGGCGCCGGTGATAGGCGCCCATCAGATCGTGGCGCTCCTCCTCCGGAATCGGCGCCAGGAAGTGGGCCCAGGCGTCGGGGAACAGCATGGAGGCGCCGTCCTGATAGAACCAGCGCAGCTCTTTCTCGGTGAGCAGGAAGACCCCGCGCAGGACCAGGCCCTCGACCCGGTCGGGATGGGTGATGGCGTATGCGAGCGCCAGGGTCGACCCCCAGGAGCCGCCGAACACGGTCCACTTCTCGACGCCCAGCTTGACCCGCAGCCGCTCGATATCGGCGATCAGGGTCCAGGTGGTGTTGTGCTCCAGCCGGGCGTTGGGGTGAGAGCGGCCGCAGCCCCGCTGGTCGAACAGCGCCATCCGCCACTTCGAGGGATCGAAGAAGCGCCGCATGGTCGGGTTGATCGCGCCGCCCGGGCCGCCGTGCAGGATCAGGCAGGGCTTACCGTCGGGGTTCCCGCACTCCTCATAATAGACCTCGTGCTCGCTCTCGGTGGCGAGCCAGCCATGGGCGAAGGGCTCGTTCTCGGGGAACAGCCCACGACGTTGGGCGGGCGATGAGACGGCGGTGAAAGGGGAGGGGCGATCCATGTCTGTATTTACGCCGGGAAACGCCTGCGCATCCAGTCGAGGATGTAGCGGTTCACCGCCTCTGGCTGCTCCTGCTGCGTCCAGTGCCCGGAGTCGGTCACCAGCACCTTCTCGAGGTCGGAAATGTAGTCGCCCATCTTGTCGGCCATGGCGGGCGGCAGGACCGCATCCTTCTCGGCCATGATCATCAGACAGGGCAGGCCATCGATCCGGGTGGGCAGGTCGGCGCCCCGCTCCCAGTTGCGGGTGAAGTTGCGGTACCAGTTGATCGGGCCGGTGAAGCCGCTGTGCTCGAACAGGGCCACATAGACCGCCATCTCCTCGTCGCTGAGGAACTGGCTCTGATCAGCGGCCGGGTCATAGGCCGCCAGGCCCGCGGCGAACGCGAAGCTGGAGCCGCCCTTCTTGGTCTCGCTGGACTGGCGCAGGGCCGCAGGCTTGCGCAGGAAGAAGCGCATGGTCTTGTTGACGTCGGCGCCTAGCGTCTGGTCGGCCTCGCCCGGGGTCTGGAACCAGACGATGTACATGTCCGGGCCATAGACCTGGCGGAACAGTTCGATGGGCTCGGCCCGGTAGCGGGGCTGGTAGGGGGTGTTGAGGCCGATGATCCCGGCGCAGCGCTCGCGATGCATCAACGGCATCTGCCAGACGACGAAGCCGCCCCAGTCGTGCCCGACGAACACCGCCTTCTCAAGGCCCAGGTGATCGAGCAGGGCGACCAGGTCGGCGGTCAGGTGCTCCATGTCGTAATCGGCCACGGCCTCCGGACCCGAGCTCAGGCCATAGCCGCGCTGGTCTGGCGCGATGACGTGGTAGCCCGCCTCCGCCAGGACCGGGATTTGATGGCGCCAGGAAAAGGCGGTCTCCGGGAAGCCGTGGCAGAGCACGATGGCCGGACCATCCTTGGGGCCGGCCTCGTAATAGGCCATCTCGATGCCGTTCACCTGGGCGGTCTGAACCGGGGGCATGGCGGCGGCGAGGGCAGGGGGCAGGGCGATCGCCATGGGGGGCTCCGGACAGGTCTGATCCCGGCATTTGGGGGGATATGGGCGGGGAGGCAAGCCTTGCGCCCTTCCCCTGTGGGGCCGGAGGGTTAGATAGGGGCATGACCAAAGCCGCCGCCGCCGCGCCCACCCCCTGGGGTCTTGTGATCCTGCTCGGCGCGCTCACGGCGTTCGCGCCAATGTCCATCGACATGTATCTGCCGAGTCTGCCGCAGATCGGCCAGAGCCTGGGAGCCAGCGCCGCCCAGACCCAGGCCACGGTGGCCGCCTTCTTCGCCGGCATGGCCATCGGCCAGTTCATCTATGGCCCCGCCTCGGACCGCTTTGGCCGCCGGGGTCCGATCCTGGCCGGCATCGCCGTCTACGCCCTGGCCACCATAGCCTGCGCTCTGGCGACGAGCCCCGACATGCTGATCGCCGCCCGCTTCGTCCAGGCGCTCGGCGGATGCGCTGGCGGGGTGGTGGCCCGGGCCATTGTCCGCGACCGGTTCGATCACACCGAGACGGCCCGGATGTTGTCCCTGCTGATGCTGATCATGGGGATCGCCCCCATTGTCGCGCCGCTGGTGGGAGGCGTGATCCTGCAGGTCGCCGGCTGGCGGGCCATCTTCTGGGTGCTGCTGGCCTTTGGCCTGATCGTCGGCGCCTTTGCGCTGTTGCGGCTGGAAGAGAGCCGCTCGGAGGCCACCGCCGTCCAGGCCCGGGCGGAGAACCCGTTCGCCGCCTTCGCAGCCCTCCTGCGCCAGCGCCGCCTGGTGGGCTACGCCCTGGCCGGCGCGCTCAATGGGGCGACCCTGTTCACCTATATCGCCGCCTCGCCGGTCCTGCTGATCGAGGTCTATGGGATCTCGCCGGCCAATTTCGGCTGGGTGTTCGGGCTGAACGCCGCCGGCGTCATCGGGGCCAGCCAGGCCAACCGCTACCTGTTGAAGTATGTCGGGCCCGATCAGGTCCTGGCGCGGGCAAGCCTGATTGCCGTGGGCTTCGGGGCGCTGCTGGCCCTGGCGGCGGTGACCGGGATTGGCGAGCGCTGGACCGTGCTGCCCCTGCTGTTCCTGATCCTGGCGACCTATGGCTTCATCCAGGGCAACACCATGGCCGGGGCGCTCAGCGTCGATGCCAGCCGCTCGGGCTCAGTCTCCGCCCTGATGGGCGGGGCCTCCTTCGGGGTGGGCGCGGTGGCCGCCAGCCTGACGGGTTTGGCCTATGACGGCACCCCCGGTCCCATGGGGATCGCCATGGCCCTGGCCCTGGCGGGATCGGCGCTGGCCCTGCGGACCCTGGCCCTGCCGGGGCGCAGCTAGGCTGCGGGCTTCAGGCGGAAGGCGGCCACGGCCAGGACGAGCCAGCCGACCAGGAACATCAGTCCGCCGATCGGGGTGACGGCGCCGAGGATGCGCGGCGCGCCGAGCGCCATGGCGGTCAGGGTTCCGCAGAAGATGATCCCGCCGCCGAGGAAGAAGGGCGGCGCGATCCGGGCCAGCCACCCGCCTTGACCTGCAACAATAGCGGCGGCGAACACCGCCAGGCTGTGGACCATCAGATAAGTGGCGCCGGTGTCCATCCAGGCCTTGGCCTGAGGATCAGCAATCGCGTGGGCTCCGAAGGCGCCGAGGGCCACCGACAGAAAGCCCCCGAGGGCCGCCAGCCCCAGCCAGAATCGGTCGACACCCATGGCGTCCTCCTGCGTTATGTGGGCGCCTTGAGGCGCGCCGGCGACGGCCGCGCCAAGGACGGTGCAAGGCTGACTCAGCCCTGCGCCATAGGTTGAGGAAATCGCGCTGGGCGCAAGGAGACAGGTCATGGACTTGCGGAAGTTGGGACTGGCCGCAGCGGCGTTCACCCTGAGCCTCGGCGGCGGCGCGACCGCCGACAGCGGCAGCTTCGGCCACTGGGCCGTGGTCTGCGACAATGTCCAGGTCTGCACCGCCATGGGTTTTGGCGAACTGGGGGAGATGGGCAGTTCCGCCCTGCTGAAGCTACGCCGCGAGACGGGACCGGGCGCCGAGCCGACCATCAGCGTGATCACCGCGGGAACTGCGGCGGCCACCCTGCGCCTGGCGGTGGACGGCGCCTCGCCGAGCGGCCTGGCCGCTGTGCCCGCCACGCCGATGGCGGAGGATCCCGAGCGTCGCGTGACCGAACTGACGCCCGCCCAGACCCGCGCCCTGCTGGCGGTGCTCGTCAATGGTCGCACCCTGACCCTGATGGAGGGCCAGAACCCCGCCGCCACCATCTCCCTGGCAGGATCGAGCGCGGCCATGCGGTTCATGGATGATCGCCAGAAGCGGGCCGGCACGGTCACCGCCCTGGTGGCCCGGGGGGCGCGGCCCGCTTCGGCCGTTCCAGCGCCGTCCCAGCCGCCCGCGATCAAGGCCGCGCCCGCCGTCAGCCAGGCCCGGCTGCCCACGACCCCGTCGCCGGCCATGCAGGCGCAGCTGCGCGACTGCGACGACGACATCGCTGACCTGGGTTTTGCGCCGGAGGTGGCCAGGCTTGGCCAGGGGCGGCTATTCTGGGGGGTGGTCTGCTCCCGCGGGGCCTACAACGTCATCTACCGCCTGTTTCTCACCGATGAGCGCGGCGGCGATGTCCGCCCCCTCGAGCTCTCCTATCCCAGCGACGAGACGACGTCCGAACTGATGAACATCAGCTTCGACCCCAAGACCCAGACCCTGATGAACTTCGACAAGGGCCGCGGGCTGGGCGACTGCGGTGCGATCACCGAGTGGATCTGGACCGGCGAAGCTTTCGCCGTGGCCCATCAGGTGCTGATGCCGGAGTGCCAGGGGGTGATGAGCGACGATTGGCCGGTCAGCTACCGGTCACGCTAGACTCAGATTAGAGCCTGAGGGGCGCCAACCGCCCCACAGGCTTGACCCATGCCCTCGCTGCCCTTGCGTCTGGGCCTGTTCTATTCGGCCATCTTCGTGGGCACCGGCGCCAGCGCGCCCTACATTCCCATCTGGTTCGCCCGCCATGGCCTGAGCGGCGCCGAGATCGGCCTGATCCTCTCAGCGCCGATGATGGCGCGTGTGATCACCGCGCCGGCCATCGGGGTCTGGGCCGACAGCTTTGCCCTGCGCCGCACGCCGCTGATGCTCATGGGGGCGCTGGCCACTGTGGCCTACATCCTGCTGGCCGCGCCGTTCGGCTTCTGGTGGTGGTTCGCCGTCTGGTTCGTGGCCGCCTCGGCCATCTCGACGGTCTCGCCGCTGACCGACGTCATCGTGCTGGCCCGGGCCCGGCGGGACGGCTTCAACTATGGCTGGCCCCGGGGCATCGGCTCGGCCGCCTTCATCCTGGCCAATGTGGTCATGGGGGTGATGCTGGTTCAGGGACCCGCCGACCTGGTGCTGATCTGGATCGTCGTGGCCGCCCTGCTGACGGCGGTGGGCACCCGCTTCCTGTTGCCCCCAGATCCGGTGCGCGAGGAGGGCGGCCGCGCGGCCCTGTCGGAAAGCCTGGCCGGTCTCGGCTCCCTGGTGCGCGACGGCGGCTTCATGCTGGCGGTGGTCTCGGTGGGACTGATCCAATCGGCCCACGCCTTCTATTACGGCTTCTCGGCCCTGGTCTGGAAGGCGCAGGGGATCCCCGAAAGCCTGACCGGCGTCCTCTGGGGCTTCGGGGTCGCCGTGGAGATCGGCTTCCTGTGGTTCATGGAGCCCTGGCGGCGCGCCATCGGGCCCCGGCGGCTGCTGGTGATCGGCGGGGCGGCCGCGGTGGTGCGCTGGGGGACGCTGGCCCTGTCGCCGCCGCTCTGGCTGCTGTTTCCCATCCAGGCCCTGCATGCGCTCAGCTTCGCCGCCACCTTCATGGCCTCGCTGCAGCTGGTGGAGCGGCTGTCGACCCCGGCCAACGCCTCATCGGCCCAGACCATGAACTCGGCCTTTTCCGGCGGCCTGCTGATCGGCCTGGCCACCATCGTCTCCGGCGGCCTCTATGACGCGGTCGGCGCCTATGGCTATTTCGCCATGGCCGCCATGTCGGCGCTGGGCCTGGCCGGCGCCCTGCGGCTCTACGGAGTCAGGCGGCTGGACGGGTGAGCTCGGCGCAGAAGGCGGCGGCTGTGGCGCTCACCGCCTGGCGGATCTGGGCGAGGTCGAAGGTCGCCGTCTCCGCACACTCCCGAGCCTGGGGCACATGCAGAAAGCCTACCTTTGGGGCCGCTTTGGTGTGCAGCAGGCGGTAGAGGGTGAAGTTGCAGAGATAGTCGCCAGCATCCTCCGACAGGGTGACCGGCAGGCCCTCGGTCTCCAGGGCCGAAGCCATGGCCTGGCAGGGCGCAGTGGACGCGATCACGTCCTCACCCGCCTCGGCCACGCAGGCCGAGCCCCAGACCCGGCCGGCCTGATCGGGGCGGTCGGGACTGGCGCAGTTGCGACCCAGGGTCTCGACGCGGAAGGTCTGCGCCTCCACCGCCACGCCGACCACCAGAATGCCGCCAACCGGGCGCGCCTGAACCTCGCGCAGGATCGTCTCGGCTGCGCCTTGCCACTGAACGGGCAGGGTAAGGTAGTCGATCTCTGAGCCGGGCGGCGCCCAGCCCTCACGGGCCAGGGTGGCGATGACGGCGGCCGACGGATTGAGCGGCGCGGCCGGAAAACTGCCGAAACCGGCGAGGAGGAGGCGAGGGGACATGGAGCCAATATAGCCCACGCGGCCTTGAATGCCCCAGGGGCGCCCGACGAAACTGGCGAAAACAGTGGAGATGAAGACCATGCGCGCACTGCAAGCGGCTGAACCGTGGGGCCTGGACCACCTGACGATCGTCGAGGCGCCCGAGCCCAAGCCCGGCCCTGGCGAGGTGCTGGTGCGGATGAAGGCGGTCTCCCTGAACTATCGCGACTGGCTGATGATCAACGGCATGTACAGCCGCGGCTCGGCCACCGGCGGCTCAGTGACCCCGTTCTCGGACGGCTGCGGGGTGATCGAGGCCGTGGGCGAGGGCGTGACCCGGGTGAAGGTCGGCGATCGGGTGGCCACCCTGTTCTTCCAGGGCTGGCTGTCTGGGCCGCCGACCCTGGAAAAGGCGATGACGGCGCTGGGCTCGCCGATCCCAGGCGCGGGGCGTGAACTGGCGGTGTTCAGCCAGGAAGGTGTGTCCAAGGTTCCGGACTTCCTGACCGACCAACAGGTGGCGACCCTGCCGTGCGCGGCGCTGACCGCCTGGCGGGCCCTGTTCGAGGACGCAGACCTGCAGCTGGGCGACACGGTGGTCCTGCAGGGCACCGGCGGGGTGTCGATCTTCGGCCTGCAGTTCGCCAAGGCCGCGGGCCTGCGGGCCCTGATCACCTCGTCCTCCGACGAGAAGCTCGCCCGGGCCAAGGACCTGGGCGCCGATCACCTGGTCAACTACCGCCAGACCCCGGAATGGGCCAAGCCCGTGCGCGAGGCGACCGGCGGGGTGGGGGCGGACTTCATCATGGAGGTGGGCGGCCAGGGCACCATCGACCAGAGCCTAAAGGCCATCCGCATCGGCGGCCATATCGCCATCATCGGCGTGGTCGCCCAGGGCGGCGCCGGCATCAATCCGGCGGTCCTGATCGGCAATGCGGCGAAGATGCAGGGGGTCTTCGTCGGCTCCCGCGACATGTTCGAATCCATGTGCAAGGCGATCGAGCTCCATCGCATCGCCCCTGTGGTGGACAAGGTCTTCCCCTGGACCGAGGCCAAGGCGGCCTTTGCGGCCATGGCCGGCGGCGAACACTTCGGCAAGATCGTCCTGGAGTTCTAGGGCGCGGGAGCGGCCGGCGGCTGAGGCCGGCCGCTCTTATCTTCAGAAGATCAGCTTGCGCACGGTCAGCCGAACCGTCCGGCCCACAGGATCGAGCAGGTCCGGCTGGTAGGTGATCGGGATCGCGCCGTCGCCGGTGCGCACCTCCTGGCGGGCGTCGAAGAGGTTGTCGATCGACAGGGTCGCCCGGGCGCCGCGCAGCCAGGGATAGTCTCGCGCCCAGCGCTGGCGGCCGGGATCGGCGAACAGACGTAGGCTGACTGTGGCCAGGTCGGAGAACTCCAGATCTCCTTCCGGTGTGCTGCCGGAGATCGTGGTGGCGCTCTGCCAGTTGGCGTTCATGGCCACCCCGACACCTGCCTTGGAATAGTTGGTCTGCAGCTCCAGCTGATGGCGCGGCGAGCCGCCGCCCGACCCCAGGGCTGCGCCATCCAGCAGGTCGAGCTTGGGCATGCCGGCGCCGATCTGCACCTCATCGCGCAGGGCGAGCGTGTGATAGAAACCGACCTGGAAGACCCCGCTGCGGGGCCCGCCGCCGCCGAAGCCGCCAAAGCCGCCGCCAGGGCCGCCTGGGCCTCGACCACCCATGGCCATGCCGCCGCCGGGGGGACCCGAAGGGCCCGCGCCATCGCCGGGCGGGGGGCCATCAGGCGGACCCTCGCCGGACGGCGGGCGTTCGGCGGTTGCCTGCGCGCCGCCCCGGGCGGGGGTCTGAGCCTCGGTTCCCGCTGCGGCGGCCGGGCGGGCGGCCTCGAAGCGACGCCGCATCTCGGCCCGTTCATCGGCGGTGGGCTCTGAGCCGATCTGGCGCGAATAGGTCAGGCCCCATCGCACCTCGTCCCGGGCCTGCAGGGCAAAGTTGACCGGCCGCGCATCGATGGCGGTCAGGGCGCCCGACGTGTCGCGGGTGAAACGGTCGGGGAAGGCCGCCTCAACCTGGGTCGAGGCCGAGGGAAAGGCGACGATGGCGTCGTGGGTGCGGCTCGAGACGTAGTTGGCCTGCAGCCGCAGATTGATCTCGTCAAAAGGCTGGTAGGTGGCGCCAAGCTTGAAGACGTCCTTCTGGCCGGCGTCCAGGGTGGCCAGGCCGCCGGTGGTGCGGGCGACCTCGGTGGTCTCGCCGCGGGTCAGGTCGAAGACGCGAACCCCGGTGGTGACCGTCACGGGGTCCCCCAGCTGGTTCATGGTCGGCGCCTCGCCGCTGCGGCTGAAGGATCCGAGCAGGCGCAGCTCCGGGGTCGGCCGCCAGTTCAGGCCATAGCCCCAGGTCTCCAGGGCGCCGAAGTCGGAGACCTGCTCGACGCCCAGGTTCAGATTCGCCGACAGGCGGCCGATATGCTCGCCCAGGCCTTCGCCGGCCCGGGTCAGCGGGATGTCGAAATTGCCGCGCAGCTCGCCCACGGTCCGCGACAGATCGCTGGCCTGAAAGGCGCCGAGTCGCGTGGCCTCGCTCTCCAGTTCGGTGGCCGAGGCCCTGGCCGTCAGGGCGGTGCTGATCTGGCCGGCCGGCAGCTCCCCGAAGGCGCGATTCAGCACCAGATCGGCCGCGCCGGAGGTGGTCACCGTGCGGGCGGTGTCCTGGAAGGCCCGCCCGCCCGAGGCCCGGTCGGTATCGGTCTCCACCTCGCCGCGCTCGATCTCGGCGGTGGTCGACCACTGCCAGCCGGCCAGGGCGCCATTGGCCGAGGCCGCCAGGCGGGCGGTCTGGCGCTCAGTGTTTCTCAGCTGGGCTTCGGGTCCAAAGGGCGACAGGCCCTGGCGGGATTCGCTCTCGCTGGTCTCCAACAGGCCGTTCACCGAGAACGAGACGCCGTTGTCCAGCGGCCGGGCATAGACAGCGTTCAGGGCGACGTCGCTGGACTGGGGCTGCAGCGAGCGGAAGGCGCCTTCGCCGCCGGTGATGTCGCGGTCGCTCTCCTCGATGGAGCTGGTCCAGTTGGCCTTGCCGTCCACCGTCAGGCGACGGCCCTGCAGGATGTCGAGCCGCGCGCCGTGCGCGCCGAGGGTCTCGCCGCCGCCGGCCTGGGTCGGCGTCCTGACCGTGCCCTCCACCAGGGTGGCGCGGAACCGGGGCCGCAGGACCATGTTCACCACCTTCTGCTCGGCGGGATAGCCGTACTTCAGGGAGAGCTCCTCGGGCAGGATCTCCACCCGGGCGATGGCCTCGGTGGGCAGGTCGCGGATCTCGGAAAAGCCCGAGATGCGGCCGCCATTGATCAGAATGACGGGACGCCCGCCGCCCTGGCCGCTGCCGATCTGGGGAGAGAGCGCCTCCAGCAGTTCGCTGACGCTGGCCGCCCCATAGGCGCGGATTTCCTGGGGCGAGAGGGTGAGCTCGGGGGTGATGTCGCCGATCACTGAGCCTGCCGGCCGCGCGCCGCTGACCACGAGCTCCTGCACCTCCACATCATCATAGTCGCCCACCTCCTGAGCCATGGCGGCGGCGGACAGGCTGGCGAAGGCTGCGCCGGCCAGCAGGCTGGCGCGCAGGCGGGCGGGGGGACGACGACGGGGAGGCAGACGCAAAGCACTTAATTCCTGATGCTGACCCGGGCGGCGGGGAGACCGCCCATGAAGCTGTCACGCACGACCCCGCCATATCCGTCGCGATCACGGCGCAAGCGAGGCGGTGGCGTTGACGTCCGGGGCTGTTATGCCACCATCGGGTCTGAAGCCCTTGGGGTAGAGAGGCGTCCCGATGACCATGACCGGCGGATGCCAGTGCGGGGCCGTGCGGTTCCGCGTAGAGGGTGAGCTCGGCGAGGGCTCCATCTGCCATTGCCGCATGTGCCAGAAGGCGACGGGCGGGTTGTTCGGGCCCTATGTGGGGGCGCCGTTCGAGGCCCTGGTCTGGACCCGTGGCGAGCCCAAGCGCTTCCAGAGCTCCAACAAGGTCCGCCGCGGATTCTGTAGCGATTGCGGCACGCCGCTGACCTTCGAATATGGAGAGGGGCATGTCAGCCTGGCCATCGGCGCCCTGGACCGACCCGCCGAGGCGCGGTTGACCGAGCAACTGGCCTCGCCGGCGCAGGTCGCTGAGCTCGACGACCTTGCGAGCCTGCCGGTCCACCCTGTGGAGGAGCCTAAGGCGGCGGTCTACCTGGCGGGCATCGTGTCCTACCAGCACCCCGACCACGACACGGAGGCGTGGGAGGTCAGGGGCTAAAGGCGGACGGCGGAAGAGCCGGGATCAGGACGCCGTGGCGGTCGGTCCCGCCAAGGCCGTCTCGCGCCAGCACCCTTGCGCCCAGTGTGAGACCTTGGTCAGCAGCTCGACCATGTTGATCGGCTTGGCGACGCAATCGTCCATCCCGGCCTCGACATAGGTCTGAATCTGATCAGGCAGCGTATTGGCGGTCACGGCGATGATGGGGGTGGACGCCGCAGCGCCCTCCAGCGCCCGGATCATCCGCGTCGCCGTCACCCCGTCCATCACAGGCATCTGGATGTCCATCAGGATGACGTCCCAGTCCCCGGACTTCGCCGCCTCGACGCCGGCGCGGCCGTCGACAGCCGTCTCGCAGACGAAGCCCATGGTGGCGAACATGGCTTGGACCAGGGTGCGGTTGCTTTCATTGTCGTCCACATAGAGGGCTCGCAGACCCGTTTCGCCGCCGTTGGAGAGGCCCTGTTCGGCCTCCTCCCCGGGGATGTCAGCGGACGCCGCGGGGTGCGGCAGGGGCTGAACCGTTTGGCCCAGGGGGTCTGCGATCATCTGGTTGACCACCTCCAGCAGCCCAAGGCCTGCGCCGTGGATCCGAAGGGCCTGATCGCTGGCGGCGGTGGGCAAATCGGCGTCCGCCAGCAGCCGGGAGAAGCCGATCACGGCGTTCAGGGGCGTGCGGAGCTCATGGGACATCTCGGTCAGGAACTGTTGCCGGGCCTCGGCCATGCTGGCCTTCTGCTCGGCCGCGCTCCTGGCGATCTCAGCCTCGACCCGGAGCGTCACATCCTGCTCGTCCAGCAGGATGCAGGTGCGCCCGGTCACAGGGTCTGGCACCGGCCGGGCGCCCATATGGTGCCAACGTGGGCCGTCCCGGGTGATCACCGCGCGCAGTTCTGAGACCGAGCCCTCGGCCGCGGCCGTGAGCATGGCCTGGCCTTCTTCGGGCACAGCGAAGCGGGCGGCGAAATCACCCTCCATGTCGCCATAGGCGCGGAAGGCGGCAGGATTGGAAAAGAGCCTCGTTCCATCGATGTCGAACAGGCTGATCAGGGTGGAGGCGTGCCGCAGGGCCTCGGCGGCCCGCCGCTCCTCGACGGGGACATCCTCAACCGTGGCTTCAAACAGCAGCAACGCCTGGCCGTCGTCATCGACGAACATTGAGACAACCGCCTGGGTCGTGACCGGCTGGCCGTGCGGGAAGAACACCCAGCGCTCGCTCACCGCCGCGCCCTGGGCGGTCTGCTCCACAAGCCGCTGAATGCGGGTCTTCATGGCCGGCGATTGCGCCGAGAAGTCGCGGTCGGCCAGGGCCGCAAGGCTCTCCGCCCCCCAAAGGGAGAGGGCGGCCGGATTGGCGTAGGGCTTCTGTCCGGTCCGCGGATCATACAGCCAGACAGGCCGCCGCAACCGGTCCCATCCCGCGCCGAACCGATGTGGAGCCATGTCTGCGGTGTCCGCTGATGGAACGTGAGCCCGACCGTGGTCCTGCCAGCCTAAATTTCTGGTGAAGCTGTCCCGCCGCGCGGACAGCGCTCAGGTGGGAGCCAGGGGCTCCGGGGCGCGCCCTTCGATCAGGGCTGCGAGATTGTCGAGGCCCCAGGCCGTGCCATGTTCGCGGCCCTGCGCCGCCTCCGGGCCGCCAATCAGATAGGCGCCCTGTTCGGTGTGGATCAGCCGGGTCCCGACGTCTTCCTTGTGGAACTCCAGCGTCTGGAGGGAGACCGACAGCTTCTCACCGTTCAGGAACATGTCGTAGACCAGGATGATCCGCTGGGCCTCGACGATGTCGTGATAGATGGCCTGGAAGTCGCTGACCCGTCCGCCGGGCCAACGGGCATGGAAGCGCTCCCTGCCGCCCACCCGGAAATCGAAGTCGCGGTCCAGGGTTTCGATGTCGGCGATCGCCCCGAACCAGGCGCTCTTGGCCTCAAGGGTCGCATAGGCGGCGAAGACCCGGGCCGGCGTGGCGTTCAGCCGCCGCTCCAGCGTGAAGGTGTGATGGGTGATCGTCATGGGTCCCTCGTCTTGGGGGCGGTGTTGGCCAGGTAGGCCTCAAGCTGGTCATACTGCTGCGTCCAGAACCGCCGGCGCTCGGCGATCCAGTGCTCGACCCTGGCCATGGCCTCGCCCTTCAGGGCGCAGGTGCGCACCCGGCCGACCTTCTTTGTCGTCACCAGGCCTGCGGCCTCCAGGATCTTCAGGTGCTGGACTACCGCTGACAGGGTCATGGGCAGGGGTTCGGCCAGCTCGCTCACCGAGGCGGGGCCAAGACTCAGGCGTTCGACCATGGCCCGGCGGCCGGGATCGGCGAGCGCCTGGAAGGCGAGGTCGAGGGGGCTGTCTTGATGCTGTAGCATTCACTTAAGTTTTGCGACGACCCGGACAGGAGTCAAGCCCGACGCATCGCAGACGGCGCCCAAAACGAAAAAGGGCCGGGCGCCCTGCGGCGCCGGCCCTTCTGTCGTCTGCTTCGTCCTGACCCTAGTTCTTGGCCAGCCAGGCGACGATTTCCTCGGCCGCCTGTTCGGGCGACAGGGTGGTGGTGTCGACGGTGATCTCGGCGTGTTCCGGCTCCTCGTAAGGGGAGTCGATGCCGGTGAAGTTCTTCAGCTCGCCGGCCCGGGCCTTGGCGTAGAGGCCCTTGACGTCGCGCTGCTCGGCCACCGCCAGCGGGGTGGCGACATAGACCTCGACGAACTCGCCGTCCTCCATCAGCTCGCGGGCCATCCGGCGCTCGGCCCGGAAGGGCGAGATGAAGGAGACCAGCACGATCAGTCCTGCATCGACCATCAGCTTGGAGACCTCGGCCACCCGGCGGATGTTCTCCACCCGGTCCTCCTCGGTGAAGCCCAGATCCTTGTTCAGGCCGTGGCGGACATTGTCGCCGTCGAGCAGATAGGTGTGGAGGCCGACGGCCTGCATGCGCTTTTCGACCAGGTTGGCGATGGTCGACTTGCCGGCGCCCGAGAGACCGGTGAGCCAGACCACGCGGCCCTTCTGGCCCTTCTGCGCGGCGCGAGAGGCCTTGGACACGTCCAGCGCCTGCCAGTGGATATTCTGGCTGCGGCGGAGCGCGAAGTGCAGCATGCCCGCGCCCACGGTCCGGTTGGAGATCCGGTCCACCAGGATGAAGCCGCCCAGGGTGTGGTTGTCCTGGTAGGCGTCAAAGGCGATGGGGGCGTCCAGCGACAGGTTGCAGACGCCGATCTCGTTCAGCTCCAGCCGCTTGGCGGCCAGGTGTTCGAGGGTGTTCACATTCACCTTGTACTTGGGCTCGGTGATGCTGGCGCCGACGATGCGCGTGCCGATCTTCATCAGATAGGGACGGCCGGGCAGCATGCCCTCGTCATCCATCCAGACGATGGTCGCCTCGAACTGGTCGGCGACTTCCGGCGGCTGGCCGGCGATGGACAGCACGTCGCCGCGGCTGATGTCGATCTCATCGGTCAGCGTGATGGTCACCGACTGGCCAGCCACCGCGCGGGGCAGGTCGCCGGTCATGGTGACGATGCGCGCCACGGTGCTTTCGCGGCCGGACGGCAACACCTTGACCCGGTCGCCAGGGGTGATGGTTCCGGTGGCGATCAGGCCGGAGAAGCCGCGGAAGTCCAGGTCCGGGCGGTTCACCCATTGGATCGGCATGCGGAAGGGCTTTTCCCGCAGGTCGTCCTCGACATCGAGAGATTCGAGGTGCGGCAGCAGGGGCGGGCCCTTGTACCAGGGCGCCTTGTCGCTGGGCTCGGTGATGTTGTCGCCCTTCAGCGCCGACATGGGGATGGCGGTGAAGGCCTTGATCCCGATCTGGGCGGCGAAGTCGTGATACTCGGCCAGGATGGAGTCGAACACCTCCTGGCTCCAGCCCACCAGGTCCATCTTGTTGATGGCCAGGACCACGTGGCGGATGCCCAGCAGCGAGACGAGATAGGAGTGCCGCCGCGTCTGGGTCAGCACGCCCTTGCGCGCATCGATCAGGATGATGGCCGCGTCCGCCGTCGAGGCGCCGGTGACCATGTTGCGGGTGTACTGCTCGTGGCCAGGGGTGTCGGCGACGATGAACTTGCGCGTATCGGTGGAGAAGAAGCGGTAGGCGACATCGATGGTGATGCCTTGCTCGCGTTCAGCGGCCAGACCGTCCACCAGCAGGGCGAAGTCGATCTCGCCCCCTTGGGTGCCGACCTTCTTGGAGTCGGCCTCCAGAGCGGCCATCTGGTCTTCGAAGATCATCTTCGAGTCGTAGAGCAGGCGGCCGATCAGGGTGGACTTGCCGTCGTCCACCGAGCCGCAGGTCAGGAAGCGCAGCAGGCTCTTGTGCTCGTGAGCCTTGAGATAGGCTTCGATGTCTTCGGCGATGAGTGCGGACTGGTGCGACATCAGAAGTAGCCCTCTTGCTTCTTCTTCTCCATCGAGGCGGCCTGGTCGTGATCGATCACGCGGCCCTGGCGCTCGGACGTGGTGGTGAGAAGCATTTCCTGGATGATCTCGGGCAGGGTCGCCGCGGTGCTCTCGACGGCGCCGGTCAGCGGGTAGCAGCCGAGCGTGCGGAACCGCACCGATTTCATCATCGGGGTCTCGCCCGGACGAAGCGGCATGCGGTCGTCATCGACCATGATCAGGGCGCCGTCGCGCTCCACCACCGGCCGCTCGGCCGAGAAGTAGAGGGGCACGATGGGGATGTTCTCCAGGTGGATGTATTGCCAGATGTCCAACTCCGTCCAGTTGGAGATCGGGAAGACCCGGATGCTTTCGCCCTGGGCCTTGCGCGCGTTGTAGAGGTTCCAGAGCTCAGGCCGCTGGTTCTTGGGGTCCCAGCGATGCTGCGCCGAGCGGAAGGAGAAGACGCGTTCCTTCGCGCGGGACTTTTCCTCGTCGCGGCGGGCGCCGCCGAAGGCCGCGTCGAAGCCGTACTTGTCCATGGCCTGCTTCAGGCCTTCGGTCTTCCACATGTCGGTGTGCAGGGCCGAGCCGTGGTCGAAGGGATTGATGCCCCGCTCCACGGCTTCCGGATTCTTGTGCACGATCAGGTCGAAGCCCAGGGACTTGGCCATGCGCTCGCGCATTTCGTACATCGCCTGGAACTTCCAGGTGGTGTCCACATGCATCAGCGGGAAGGGCGGCTTGGACGGGTAGAAGGCCTTGGCCGCCAGGTGAAGCATCACCGCGGAGTCCTTGCCGATGGAGTACAGCATCACCGGCCGCTCCGCCTCGGCGGCCACCTCTCGCATGATGTGAATACTCTCCGCCTCCAGCCGCTGAAGGTGAGTGAGAGTTTCGGCGGAAAGGCCGGGCGTGAGGGCGCCTTTGGCGGCCTCGGCTTGGCGGGCGTCCATGACAGTCGAACCTTGCATGGGGGTCATCTGGGCCAGAGTATCCGTCTATTGCTCAAAATAATCCGCCCGTCGGTTGCACCCGACACGCAGACTGGCCCTTTCCCGGTCAGTTAAGGGACCAAGGCGCCCAAGGCAAGCGCAGGCTCAACCTCCGGTTCAAGTTCCGGGCCAGTCCCGATCCTTAGCGCGTGCGTCGCACAATCCCATGACGGCGGGCGCCCGATCTGGGTGAAACCCAAGTGTCGCCTCGGTTCGGCGCACGACCGAGGCGGTCAGGCGGTGGCCTGGCCTGTCTCTATCGGGGACCCCACCGGCGCCGCAGCAAGGGCCAGGGCCTGTTCTATCCCGGCCAGCAACCGCTCAGGCGTGATGGGTTTGGAGAGGTGCAGATCGGCGCCGGCCCGGATCGACTCCTGCCGGTGGTGCTCCATCGCATTGGCGCTCAGCATGGCGACAGGGGTGCGGCCGCGATGAGGTTCGACCTGCTCGATCCTGCGGATTTCGGCGATCGCGGTCAGCCCGTCCATGACCGGCATCTGCATGTCCATCAGGACCAGATCGAATGCGCCCCGGCGCCAGGCCTCCACGCCGAGGGCGCCGTTTTCGACCATGGTCAGGTCGATGTCGAAAGGCGCCAGGATCATCTGGACCACGCGCTGGTTGGTCGGGTTGTCCTCGACCAGCAGAATCCGCGGACTGGCCGACACGTCGGTGGGCGCTGGAGGGGGCGCCTCCCGCGAGGGGGCCAAGACGGTCTCGATCTGGGGCAGGGGCAGGGTGGCCGTAAAGTGGCTGCCCTCGCCTGGGCGTGAGCGGGCGGTGATGGTTCCGCCCATGAGATCGACCAGGGCCTTGGTGATCGAAAGTCCCAGGCCGGTCCCGCCGAAGCGTCGGGTGATGCCGGAATCGGCCTGCTGGAAGCGGCGGAACAGGGTGTCGCCCACCTCCTCGTCGAAGCCGACGCCGGTGTCGCTCACCTGCAGCTCGATCCGTCCGTCCGCGGTCCGCGCGAGGGCCAGACGCACCTCGCCCTGCTCGGTGAACTTGATGGCGTTCGCGGTCAGGTTTCCGAGGATCTGCTTGAGCCGCACGGAATCGCCCAGATAGCGGCCCTCGACCCCTTCGCCGCAGTCCAGATGGAAGCCGATCCCCTTCTCCCGGGCGCGCAGGCGGGCCATGTCGATCACCCCGCCGATCTCGTCCATGAGGTCGAAGGGCCTGGCCTCGAGGGTCAGGCCGCCGGCCTGCACCTTGGAGAGGTCAAGGATGTCGGAGACCAGCCGTTCGAGCATGGCGCCCGAGGACTGGATCATATCGACCATCTCCTGCTGCTCGGAGGTCAGCGGCGTGCGGCGCAGGACGCCAGCGACAGCGATCACCCCATTGAGCGGCGTGCGGATCTCGTGGCTGACATTGGCCAGGAAGTCGGCCTTGACCTGCACCGCCTCCTGGGCGGCCAGCCTGGCCTTGGGGACCTCGGCTTCATAGGCGCGCTTGCTGACCGCGCGCCACAGGGCGATGCGGATGGGGCCGGGCTGGCCGTGGGCGTCCGGCGGCTGCACGGCGTTGAGCATGACCGGCACCCGGACCCCATCGGTGCGGATAATGTCGAGGGCCAGCTCCTCCAGGCGGCCGGCCAGGGCCAATTCCTGCTGCAGACGGGTCTGCAGGAAGATGCGACCGGCCACGCTGAGCAGCCGATGCAGCTTCATGCCCTCGAGGTCGGCCGGGCTGGCCCCGATCAGGTCCAGGAAATAGGCGTTGGCCGACAGGATTTCTAAGTCGGCGCTGAGCTGGAGCAGGCCGCAGGGGAGGAGGTCGAGAAGGTCATCGGCCTCGGCGGCGGAGGTTGAACGCGTCACGAGGTCAGGCGGCCCTGCGGCTCCCCTGGTCGGCGACGAAGGCCTTGATGGCGCTGATCACCTCGGCGGGCGCGCTCATGTGTGGGCAGTGGCCGCTGGCGTTCAGGATATGGCGCTGGCTGCCGGCGATGGCCGCCTGGACGTAGGCGCCCACCTCGGCCGGCGCCAAGGCGTCGTCGCTGCACTCGATCAGCAGGGTCGGCGTCGTCACCTTGCGATAGTCGGCGCGGTGATCGGAACGGAAGGTCACGTTGGCGAAGGCCTTGGCGATCTCCGGATCGGCCCGGCAGACGCTGTCGCGCCACTCGTCCTGCAACTCCGAGCCATTCTCCTGGCCGATGACGACCGGCGCCATCAGGGCCGACCAGTCCAGATGGTTCTTGTCCATCAGGTCCAGCAGTTCATCGATATCGGCCTCATCGAAGCCGCCGAAATAGGTGTCGGTATTGGCGTAGCGGGGCGAGGGACAGACCAGGACGAGGGCCGAAAACAGATCCGGCCGCGCCACGGCCGCCAGCACGCCGATGGTGGCGCTGACCGAATGGCCGACAAACACGACGTCCTTCAGGCCCTGGCTGTCGCAGATCTCGATCACATCGGCGGCGTAGCCGTGCAGGGAGCTGTACTTCTCAGGGTCGTAGGCGCTGGTGTCGGAGAGGCCCGCGCCCACGTGGTCGAACAGGCCCACCACGCCCTGCTGGTCGAAGGCGTAGGCCACATGCCGCCACATGTTCTGATCGCAACCAAATCCGTGGGCGAACAGAAAGGTGGACGGGCCGCGTCCCCGGAATGTCAGATTGTTGCGGGCGACGACGTCCATCCCAAAGGCTCCTCAGTGCGCCCTGGATTTTGCTGCAGCGCACCTAATAAAAATTGAAAAGATTCGAGATTTCAGCGTTCGCCCAAGCCGGCGTGGCATGAACGACGGCCGAAAACCGCCATCTTGCCAGACGTCATGTCCGAAAACCGCGAGACAGGGGGTGGCGTCGGCGCGATGCTCGCGGTCATGGATCTGGATGATGACGCCTGCTACCGCGCCTTTTCGATGCGCGACGCCCGCCTGGACGGGAAGATCTTCGTGGGCGTGCGTTCCACCGGGGTCTATTGCCGGCCGATCTGTCCGGCGCGCACGCCCCTTCGACGCAATGTGAGCTTTTATCCCTCGGCCGCCGCCGCCCAGGAGGCGGGCTTTCGCCCCTGCCTGCGCTGCCGGCCGGAGACGTCCCCCGACCTCGGCTCCTGGCGGGGTAGTTCGAACACGGTGGCCCGCGCCCTGGCCCTGATCGAAGACGGCGCCCTGGACGAGGGCGATGTCGAAGCCCTGGGCGACCGGTTGGGGGTCGGCGGCCGTCAGCTCCGCCGGTTGTTCAAGACCCACCTGGGCGCTTCCCCGGTGGCGGTGGCCCAGACCCGGCGGGTGCTGCTGGCCAAGCAGCTGATCCACGACACGGCCCTGCCCATGGGCGAGGTGGCGCTGGCGGCGGGCTTCGGCAGCGTGCGGCGGTTCAACGAAACCTTCCAGCAACTGTTCGCCCGCCCCCCGGGGGATCTGCGCCGGGCCCGGCGGCCCGAGGTCAGCGGAGCGGGTGGCGGGACCGTCACCCTGCGCCTGGCCTATCGGGCGCCCTACGACTGGGACGCCATGCTGGACTTTCTGGCCCTGCGCGCGGTTCCCGGCGTCGAGCGGGTGGACCAGGGGCGCTATGAGCGGACCTTGCGGATCGGCGGCGATGTCGGGCGGGTGAGCATAGTCCTTGGCCCCGGCGAGACCCTGGAGGTCGGGGCGCAGTTCCCCCGGCTGCAGGCCCTGCCGCAGGTGATCGCCCGGGTGCGCCGCGTGTTCGACCTGGGCGCCGATCCGGCCCTGGTGAACGCCCATCTGTCTCGCGATCCCGCCCTGGCGCCCCTGGTGGCGCAGCGGCCGGGCCTGAGGGCGCCGGGCGCCTGGGATGGCTTCGAACTGGCGGTGCGCGCGGTGCTCGGCCAGCAGATCACGGTGGTCGGCGCCCGCAACATCGCCGGCCGGCTGGCGGCCGAGCACGGGGAGCCGCTGCCGGCGACCCTGGCGTCGCCCGGCCTGACACACCTGTTTCCCAACGCCGAGGCGCTGGCGCGGGTCGATCCGGCCAGTCTTCCCATGCCTCAGGCCCGGGCGCGCGCCCTGGTGGGGCTGGCCGCTGCAGCGGCCGCCGATCCGCAGCTCTTTACGCCTCGGGGCTCGCTGGAAGAGGCGGTGGCGCGGCTGAAGGCCCTGCCCGGCATCGGGGAGTGGACGGCGCAGTACATCGCGCTTCGCCAGATGCGTGAGCCCGACGCCTTCCCCCACGGCGACATCGGCCTGATGCGCGCCCTGACCGGCCCCGACGGGGTGCGCCCCACCGCCCAGCAACTCGCCGCTCGCGCCGAGGCCTGGCGTCCCTGGCGGGCCTACGCCGCCCTGCATCTCTGGGCCTCGGAGGGGATGACCCCCGCCAAGCCCAAACCTGTCCGAAAAGAACTCCGCCATGACCAGAACGCCGCCTGAACGCCTCTTCCAGGCCGATATTCCCACCCCCCTGGGGCCTGCCCGCATCGTCTTCGACGGCGAGGGCGTGCTGCGGGCCTTCGACTGGGAAAGTCACGAGGCCCGCATGGTCCGCCTGCTCACCCGGCACTATGGGGCGGCCGCCGCCGTTGGCGTGGCCGAGGCGCCGCCGCCAGCCTCGTTGGCGCAGCCTTTCGCGGCCTATTTCGACGGTGAGATCAGCGCCCTGTCCACCGTGCCCTGGGCCACGGGCGGCACGGCCTTCCAACAGGCGGTCTGGCGGGCGCTGTGCGAGATCCCCGCCGGCCAGACCTGGACCTATGGCCAGCTCGCCGCCCATGTGGGGGCGCCCAAGGCGGTGCGGGCCGTCGGTCTGGCCAACGGATCCAATCCCGTCGGCCTTGTGGCGCCCTGTCACCGGGTGATCGGCGCCAGCGGCGCCCTGACCGGATATGGCGGCGGTCTGGACCGCAAACAGTGGCTGCTGACCCACGAGGGCGCGACCTTCCGGGCGCCGGCGCCCGACCTGTTTTCCGACGCCCGCTAAGCCGCTTTCGCGCTGGCCAAGCCCGGTCTAGGTTCAGGGGTGAGGGACGACAGGGGAAGACGCAGGATGAAGACCATACTGGCAACGGTGGCGGCCATCGCCACTCTGGGCGCGGGGGCGGCCATGGCCCAACCCTATGGCGGCGGCGGGGGCCGTCAGCCTTCGGCGATCCTTTATGATCAACCCAATTTCCAGGGCCGGCAGACCACCATCTATGGCCTGGCGACCAATCTGCCGCGGGACTGGAACGACAAGGCGCTCAGCGCCCGGTTCCAGGGCCGCTGGCGCATCTGCGAGGATTCCGATTTCCGGGGCCGGTGCCAGGACGTCAACGGCGACGTCCCGGATCTGAACCGCCTGGGCATGGCCGAGCGGATCACCTCGCTGCAGGGCTATGCCGGCGGCGGTGGTGGCGGCGGTGGCGGCTACCGGCCCCCCGGCGGCGGCAATTCCTGGGGGCCAGGGGGATCCTGGAGCGGGCCTGGTCAGTACCGGCCGTATGAAGGCACCCGCAGCGTGTTCTTCCCGTATCCGACGATGGAAGGCTACGACATCGCGGCCAGCTCGGCCTCGGCCAACGCCTTCTGCCGCTCCCAGGGCCTGGGAGCGTCGGCCTATTACGACTCCAGTCAGCGGGCCCAGCAGGCCATTGACGGGGAGGGGCGCTATACCGGCCCCACCAGCGTCATGCGCGACCTGGTCTGCCGCCGCTACTGAGCCGGCGACCTGAGCGGGCGTCACATGAACGAAACTTCATGTGACGCCCGGTTGCCGAGCGGTGGCGCTTCGCCGATAACCCCGTTCGCAGACTCGTATCGGAGACGGGAGAGATCCGATGCAAACCTTGACCGAACTTGTCGCCGCCGTGGTCGTGCATTCCTCGGCGGTGGCCTATTCGCACTTCGGCGTGACCATCGAACCGCATCAGCCTGAGCGCCCGGTCGCTGCGGCGCGCAAGGTGGCCCGCTCGACGCCGGCCCGGTCTGTGGACAATCCAAACGCCACGCCCCTGGGCGCGCCGCTGAAGGCAGGCGCCGTCGCCGCAAAGGTCTCCGAGGGGTCCTGTCTGCGCCGGACGGCTGGCGTCAGCGCGGCATAAGGCCGCCTCAGGCTCGAAATATGCCGGTGACGGCGCAAATTCGCCGCATGGCGCTTTGCGCGCGCACCGTTCGACGATAATCCTTGCAACTTGGGGCGCGGGCCAGCTGACGAGCGCCCGACGCGCGCGGGGCGTGTTGGCCGCCAGTAACGGGCCGCAGATGAAGATCAAGAACCGGCGTCATCAACCGCTGGATTTCCAAAGCCTGACAGAGCCGGACCCGGCTCAGCGCCTGGAGTCCGATGCGCCCGACGCCGATCCCGACCACGATCTGGACCTGACGGACGCCCCGGACGCCGTGGAGATCGAGATCGTCCATCGACCCGTGACGCCGTCGGCCTATGAACCAGCCCCCGCCTACAGCGCGCCGCGCGGCCCGGCGGCCGAGGCCGCGCGCGATACGATTGAGCCCGAGGCGCAGGACATCTCCACCGAAGAACCCTTCCGTCTGACCGAGCCGGCGTCGAGCGGCGATCTGGCCAGGACCAGCGACCGCAGCCCCACCCGCGCCGGGAGCGGCGCCCTGATGGCGTCCGCCGGCGGCGAAGCCGGCCCAGGCGGGATGCCGCCGGCCTGGCCGATCTATGCCGGCGCGGCCGCCATATCCGCCCTCTGGGCCCTGGCGCCGATCGCCTATGCCTGGGGCTATCGCGGGGACGTGGTGCCCTTCCAGAACGACGTCTTCGCGCTTGGGGTCTTCGGGCTGCTGGCCCTGGCGCCGGCGGTGCTGGTCTGGGTCGTCGCCTACGCTCTGCGGCAGGGGCAGAAGCTGGCCCTGGAGGCCCGCCGCACGCAGCGCCTGGCCGACGAGCTGGTCTCGCCGGCTATGGTCGCCGCCGGTCGCGCCGGCGAGGTCGTGCAGAATGTCCGCGAGGAGATCGTCCGAGCCGGCGAGGCGGCCCATGACGCCCGCGAAACCCTGGCGGCTCTGCGCGCGGCCCTGGCGGCGGAAACCGAACAGCTGGTCAATGCGGCCCAGGCCTCGGCCCGCACGGCGGAGAACCTGACCCGCGCCCTGTCCCACGAGAGGACGGAGATGACCACCCTGGCCGGCCGGCTGGACGCCCAGTCCACCGCCGTGATGGACGCCATCACCAGCCAGGCGCGCATGGTCGCCGAAGCCTCCGACCTGGCCGAGACCCAGCTACGTGAGGCCGAGGCCTCCCTGGCCGCCCGAGCCGCCGACCTGGCCGCCGCGGCCGGCGAAACCAGTGATGTCGCCCGCATCGTCGGCGAAGACCTGACCCGCCACATCGCCCGCCTGGAAAGCGCCGGCGCCGGCGTCGCCGATCAGGTGGGCGCCGCCGAGGTGGGCCTGTCGGAGCAGCGTGCCGCCCTCGTGGCCGTGGCCCATGGCTTGCGGGCCGACCAGGAATCCTTCGCCGCCGAGGCCGAAACCCACACCGCCAAGCTCGCCGAATATCTGTCCGAAGCGCGGATCTCGGCCGTGGAGATGGGCGACCGGGCCATCAAGGGCGCCCAGATGCTGCGTGAACTGGTGGCCCAGGCCGCCGACCAGTTCGGCGATCTGGCCGACGCCGCCCAGGGCGAGCGCGACGCCTTCGGCGAGAGCATCCGCCAATCGTGGAAAAGCCTGTCGGACACGGCTTCGGCCGAGCGGTCGCAACTGGAGGCCCAGACCCGCCAGGCCATTGCCGCCCTGTCGGATGCGGCCGAGGAAACCCGCCTGGCCGCCGCCCGCCACGCCGAGGCCGCCCGCCAGCAGGTGGACCATCTGTCCGAGGCCGCCTTCGCCGCCGGTCAGAAGGCCGATCAGGTCTTCGAAGGCCGCCTGGAAGAGGCCCGCGCGCTGATCGAGCAGTCGGCCAGCCTGGTGGAAGAGGCCGGCGCCCAGACCGCGCGCAAGCTGGAGGCCGGCGCTGCGGCCGCCCGCCAGACCCTGAACGAACTCCAGGCCCTGATGGCCGACCTCGACGCCCGGGCCGCCGACATTCCGGCCAGCGCCAGACGCCAGGCGGAAGATGTCCGCCAGGCGGTGGGCGAGAGCATCGATGATCTGATGGCCCAGGCCCGGCGGACGGCCGAGGAGACCCAGGCCATCGACGCGGCCTTCCAGGACCGGGTCAGCCGCAACTACGAAATGCTGAGCGAGGCTGTGCGTCTCATGGGCTCGGTGGCCAGCTCCGCCAGCGCGGGCCTCGCCCCAGGCGCGGGTCTGGGCTCTGGCCTGCCGCCGATCCGGGAGCGTCGGCCGTTCGTGCGGGAAGAGCGTCCGCGCCCGTCCGCGTCCACATCCGCGCATGCGCCGCCGCGCGCCGAGGAGCCGCTGGAGCTGAACGAGCCGGCCCCGCGGCAGGGCCGCGAGCCCCGCCGTCAGACCGCCGAGGAGGCCGGCCTGCGCCCCCGCCTTCGCCTGACGCCGACGGCGACGGACGAGGAATTCTCCAACCTGTTCGAGTCGGCCGGCGGACCGCCTGCGCCCCAGGCCGAGAGCGACGAGGGCGATGGCCTGACCTGGAAGGATCTGCTGGCCGCGATCGACGAGCCGCCGCCCCGGCCGTCCGACGAGCGCCGCGAGGCTCAGCTTCTGGCCGACATCGTCGATATGGGCATCGATCCGTCGGCGCTGTTGCCCCGGACGCGGATCGAGGAGATCGGGGCTGCGGTTCAGACCGGCGACGCCGAGGGCGCCCGCCAGGTGGTCCGACGCCTGGCGCCGGCGGCCACGCGCCGCCTGACGCGGCGCCTGTTCACCGACGACGCCCTGAAGGGCGAGGCCAGCGACTATGTGCGGCGCTATCGCGGCATGCTGGAGGAGGCGGTGGCCCGGGACCATGAGGGCTTCATGGTCGCCACCCTGCTGGCCTCGGACGCCGGCCGGGTCTTCCTCCTGCTCGACGCTGCGGCGGGCGACATGATGTGAGGGGGCGGGCGAGGGACAAGCCTTCGTCCCTGCTGCGTCATCGCCCGATCAAGGCGCCGATCTTGGCCTGGACGTCGGCCAGAACAGCCGGGGACGCCTTTCCCTTGTGGGTGGCCTTTCGCGCTCGCCAGTCGAGGCTCTTGATCTGGTCGGCCAGCACCGCGCTCGGCGGCTCCTCGCTTACCAGCACCTCGAAGGGATAGCCCTTGATACGCGACGTCAGGGGGCAGCAGATCATCATGCCCCTGGTCTGGTTGTAGCGGGCGGGCGACAGCACGAGCGCCGGGCGATGACCGGCCTGCTCATGCCCAGCCTGCGGGTCGAATTGGAGCCAGACGATGTCCCCGCGATCGGGAACATAGCGGCTCACCACGCCTCGTCCCCCACAGGCTGGCCGAAGTCGATTTCCTCGGGAAAGGTGTCAGGCGTCATCTTCGCCAAGAGATCGTCCAGATCGTAGCTGGGCGCGGCCACCGGCTCTATGATGACCCGGCCATCCTCCTCCCGCACATCGACGGCCTGATCGATGCGCAGGGACGCGGCCGCCATGACGGAGGCTGGGATGCGAACCGAGGCGCTATTGCCCCACTTCTTGACCTGAACACGCATGGCGAGCTTCCTGTATCGACATCTGTGATACATAGTTGACCCGTCTGGCCCTGTAAAGGATCCGCTCCGCGCGACACGCATCAAGGATGGCCAGGAACGGCGACGCGTGGTCTTTCTTGGCTAGAGGCGCATTCCAGCCTTCATCCGCCAGGGTGGAGCTTTCGGCCGGCCTTCAACGTTAGGGAGCCCATGGCGACGACCCAGGAAAAGGCCCACCAAGCCTGGCGGGCGGCGGAACGGATCAAGCGGCTCTCCGACCGGCTGGTGGGAGTCGGGCCGTTTGGCCTGGGGCTCGACGGCATCCTCGCCTGGGCGCCCGTGGCCGGCACGGTCTACAGCGTGGGCGCCGGGGCGTTGCTGGTGGCCGCCGGATTTCGCGCCGGCGCCTCGATCATGACCCTGGGCCGGATGACCGCCTATCTGGCCTTTGACTCCGCGTCCTCGACCGTGCCCTTCATTGGCTGGACGGTGGACACCCTGTTTCCCGGCCACCTGATGGCGGCCAAGGCGCTGCAGAAGGACATCGAGGCTCGCCACGGCCCCTCGGCCCTGCCGGCGAGCTGGGACCGGAAGCGCAAGGCCCGCGCCAGCCGGCGGGCCGTAAAGGTCTGACATCAGGTCTGATTGGCCGACTTGCGCCAGATCAGCGACACTGCCGTTCCGCCCCATGATGATCGCGGCACTCCAACATCCGAAGCCCGCAACGCCCAAGCCCCTATGACCGACGCCGCCAAGGCCTCGAACCTCTACCTGCCCAAGCTCGCGACCCTGCTGCGGGCGGGCTATGGCCTGGGCGACCTGAGGGCCGACGCGGTGGCTGGCCTGACCGTGGCGATTGTCGCCCTGCCGCTGTCCATGGCCATCGCCATCGCCGCGGGCGTGGGACCTGAGCGCGGGCTCTATACGGCCATCGTCGGCGGCTTCCTGGTCTCGATGCTGGGGGGCAGCCGCTTCCAGATCGGCGGACCGGCCGGGGCCTTCATCGTTCTGGTGGCCGGCACGGTGCATCTGCACGGGATCGAGGGGCTGATCCTGGCGACCTTCCTGTCGGGGCTGATGCTGGCGGCCGGCGGCCTGTTGCGCCTGGGTAATCTGATCCGACTGATCCCGCCGGCGGTGACGGTAGGCTTCACCGCCGGCATCGCGGTGATCATCCTGGTCAGCCAGGTGCGCGACCTGCTGGGCCTGACCCTGGCGGGCGGCGAACCCGCCGAGTTCGGACCCAAGGTGGCTGCCCTGGCCCACGCCCTGCCCAGCGTCAGCGCGCCGGCGGCGGCCCTGGCGTTCGGGGTGATCGGCCTGATCGTGGCGATCCGCCGCTGGCGGCCAGCCTGGCCAGCCCTGCTGATCGCCGTCAGCCTGGCTTCGGCCGCCGCCGTGGCGCTCAGCCTGCCGGTGGAGACCATCGGCTCGAAGTTTGGCGGCATCCCCAACCGGCTGCCCATGCCCCACCTGCCGGACCTGTCCTGGACCAAGGTGCTGGCCGTCCTGCCGGCGGCGGCGGCCTTCACCCTGCTGGGCGCGATCGAGAGCCTGCTGTCGGCGGTGGTGGCCGACGGCATGACGGGGCGTCGGCATCGCTCGAACATGGAGCTGATCGCCCAGGGGATCGCCAATTCCGGCGCGGCCCTGTTCGGCGGCATGCCGGTGACCGGCACGATCGCCAGGACGGCGACCAATGTCCGGGCCGGCGCCCGGACGCCAGTGGCCGGCATGCTGCACAGCCTCTATCTGCTGGCCTTCATGCAGATTGCAGCCCCGCTGGCGGCCTATGTGCCGCTGGCCGCCCTGGCGGGCCTGCTGGCGGTGGTGGCCTGGAACATGGTGGAGAAGGCCGAGATCGCCCACCTGATGCGGGAGAACCGCGGAGGCGCAGCGGTGATGGCGGTGACGCTCGCCCTGACCCTGGCCCACGACCTGATCGCCGGCATCGCCGCCGGCTGCGCCCTGGCCGCTGGGATCGCGCTGCTGCGACGCTGGAAGGTCTAGCCCATTTTTGGGCGGATGATCGCTCTTAGCCCAAGGCTGGGCTCTCCAGAGATCAGCCGCGGACGGCGTCCAGCTGGGCGTAGCCGAGTTCTTCGTTGAGGCGGTCCAGCACCTCGATGGCGCATTCGGGGACCACCGTGCCGGGCGGGAAGATGGCGGCGACGCCCATGTCGGTCAGGGCGGCGAAGTCCTCCGGCGGGATGACGCCGCCGACCACAACCAGGATGTCGGGGCGGCCCAGGCGGGCGAGTTCGGCCTTGAGCTCGGGCACCAGGGTCAGGTGGCCGGCGGCCAGCGAACTGGCGCCCACCACATGGACCTGGCGCTCGACGGCCAGCGCCGCGGCCTCGGCCGGGGTCTGGAAGAGGTCGCCGATCTCCACCTCGAAGCCGAGGTCGGCGAAGCCCGAGGCGATCACCTTCTGGCCGCGGTCGTGGCCGTCCTGGCCCATCTTGGCGATCAGCACCCGGGGCTTGCGGCCGTCGGCGGAGGCGAACGCGCCGACCATGGCCTTGGCCTTCAGGGCGGCCGGGGTCTCGCCGGACTCGCGCAGATAGACGCCCTTGACCGCATCGGCCTTGGCCTTGTGGCGGTCGAAGACCTTTTCCAGGGCGTAGCTGATCTCGCCCACCGTGGCCTTGGCCCGGGCGGCCTCCACCGACAGGGCCAGCAGGTTGCCGGTCCCGGCCGCGCCGGCGGTGAGCGCGTCGAGGGCCTTCTCGACGGCGGCGGGATCGCGGTCGGCCTTCAGGCGGGCCAGCTTCTCGAGCTGGCGCTGGCGGACGGCGGAGTTATCGACCTTGAGCACCGGAATCTCGTCGAGGTCGGACGAGCGGTAGCGGTTGACGCCCACGACGCTCTGGCGGCCGGAGTCGATGCGGGCCTGGGTGCGGGCGCTGGCCTCCTCGATGCGGCGCTTGGGCAGGCCGTCCTCGATGGCCTTGGCCATGCCGCCCAGGGCCTCGACCTCGGCGATATGGGTGCGGGCGCGGGCGGCGAGGTCGGCGGTCAGGCGCTCCACATAGTAGGAGCCGCCCCAGGGGTCGATGACCCGGGTCTGGCCGCTTTCCAGCTGCAGGAAGAGCTGGGTGTTGCGCGCGATGCGGGCGGAGAAATCCGTCGGCAGGGCAAGGGCTTCGTCCAGGGAGTTGGTGTGCAGGCTCTGGGTCTGGCCGCCCGTGGCCGCCATGGCCTCGACGCAGGTGCGCGCGACATTGTTGTAGACGTCCTGGGCCGCCAGGCTCCAGCCGCTGGTCTGGGTGTGGGCGCGCAGCGAGAGCGAGCGGGAGTCCTTGGGGGCGAACTCCGCCTGCATGAGCTCGGCCCAGAGCAGGCGGCCGGCCCGCTGCTTGGCGATCTCCATGAAGGCGTTCATGCCCGCGTTCCAGAAGAAGGAGAGGCGCGGGGCGAACTTGTCGACGCTCATGCCGGCGGCGACGCCGGCTCGGACATATTCGATGCCGTCAGCCAGGGTGTAGGCCAGCTCCAGGTCTAGCGTCGCCCCGGCCTCCTGGATGTGATAGCCGGAGATGGAGATCGAGTTGAACCTCGGCATCTCCGTTGAAGTATATGAAAAGATGTCGGAAATGATCCGCATCGAAGGCGCTGGCGGATAGATGTAGGTGTTGCGGACCAGGAACTCCTTGAGGATGTCGTTCTGGATGGTGCCCGAGAGCTTGGCGGCCGGCACGCCCTGTTCCTCGGCGGCCACGATATAGAGCGCCAGGATCGGCAGCACCGCGCCGTTCATGGTCATGGACACGCTCATTTGGTCGAGGGGAATGCCGTCGAACAGGGTGCGCATGTCGAGGATGGAATCGATGGCGACGCCGGCCATGCCCACATCGCCGGCCACCCGCGGATGGTCGGAATCGTAGCCCCGGTGCGTGGCGAGGTCGAAGGCCACCGACAGCCCCTTCTGACCGGCCGCCAGGTTGCGGCGATAGAAGGCGTTGGAGTCCTCGGCCGTGGAGAAGCCCGCATACTGGCGGATGGTCCACGGATTGGTGGCGTACATGGTCGGGTAGGGGCCACGCAGGAAGGGCGCGAGGCCGGGGTAGCCGTCCAGGCCGCTCAGGCCTTCGATGTCGGCCGGTCCATAGGCGGGGGCGACGTCGATCCCTTCCGGCGTGGCCCAGGGTTCGGCCGTCAGGACCGTCGCGGCCGGGCGATCTGCGTCGAAGGGGACTTCGGTATAGTCGGGGAAGGCGCTCATTGGGCGGTCCCCATGACGCTGGGGGTTTCGAAGGGTTCGGAGAGGCGTAGCGGGGCCAGCGGCGGGCAGCGGCCGTCTGGGCCGGGCAGGCGGGGCGAGGGCGCCTGGACGCTGCGGGGCGCCGGGGTGTCGATCTCGACGGGTTCGTCCTTGGCCGGCGGGAAGGCGGTGACGCCGACGATGGCTGGCTGGCCGAGATCGGCGCGGGCCGCACAGGTGGTCTCCACCTCGGCGGCGATGTGGCCAGCGGTGAGCGCCGAGATGACGCCCCCCAGGCCTTGAGTGACTTGGAAGGCCGACCAGGCGGCGCGGGCGATCTGGTCGGTGAGGGATTCCACATAGCCCGAGCCGGCGGCGGGATCGGCGACGCGGCCGATATGGGCCTCTTCCATCAGCACCAGCTGGGTGTTGCGGCTCTGCCGGCGGGCCAGGGCCGAGGGCAGGCCGATGGCGTCGGTGAAGGCGCCCAGGACCACGGCGTCGGCTCCGCCGACGGCCGCGCCGAAGCCCGCCGAGGTCAGTCTGAGCATATTGGTCCAGGGATCGCGGCGGGTGAGCATGCGGCGGGAGGATCTGGCCTCGATCCGTGCGGGAATATCCAGGCCACAGGCGCCCACAAGCCGCGCCCAGACCAGCCGGGCGGCGCGCAGCTTGGCGATGGTCAGGAAGTAGTCGGCCTCGGCGGTGAGCCCGAGTGTGATGGCGCCGAAGGCCTGCTCCATGCTCATGCCGGACCGGACCATGGCCTTGGCGTAGGCCAGCGCGCTGGCGGCCGCAAAGGCGATCTCGCAGGCCTCGCCGCCGCCGGCCTCGTGGATGACGGCGCCGGAGGCGAGGAAGAGCTGGGCCTGGGGATAGGTCTGGGCGTGGCGGGCGGCCGCGCCTGCGGCGGCGAAGAGGTGGGCCTCGATGGGGCCGGGGCTCTGGCCCGCGGCGGCGAAGGCGCTGAGCGGATCGAGATGGAACAGGAGCTGAGCGGCCGGCGCGGCCTTGGCGACGCTGCTCAGCCAGTCGGCGGCGACGATCCCGAGGAAGCCCGCGTCCAGAGCCACCGGCGCCAGTTCGAGGATGACGCCGTCGAGGACGAGGGCGAGGTCTTCGGCCGATCCGACGGCGCAGCCGGTCTTTCCCTGCGGGTCGAGGGCCACCAGCGCCGAGGCCGCGCCGCCTTCGAGATCGGCGAGGATGTCAGCATTGGCCCGCGCGGGGGCGGGATGGCGGGTGACGCCCTGCAGGTCCCAGGCGCGCTCGGGATCGAAGGGCCGGGTGGGGACGGGCTGGGCGTCCATCGGCCCATAAAGGGGCGTGATGGTCAGGCCCTCGGCCGTGGTGGTGGTCAGGCTTTCGGGCGGCTTGTCGCCCAGGGTCTTGAGGACGAGGGCGCGCCAGTCTTCGGCGCTGGCCTGCGGAAATTCCACGGCGGGGGAAGCGATCTGGACCATCCCCTCTGTGATGAGCCGGGGGCGCGGTGAGCGTCAAGGGCGCCGCCACGGCGCCCAGGGGCAGATTTTCGCCGGGGGCCGCCTGCCGTGGGGGCATCGGCGAGGCGTCTTGCGCGCGAGGCGGGTTTTCGCTTACATCGTAAATCAGAACATCTGCCGATCAAGGAAACGTCCCATGGCCCTGCCGCCCATTCTCCGTGACCGCCTGCGCCTGCCGGCCATCGCCTCGCCCCTGTTCATCATCTCGAACCCGGACCTGGTGGTCGCCCAGTGCAAGGCCGGCATTGTTGGCTCGTTCCCGGCCCTGAACGCCCGGCCGGCGAGCCAGCTGGACGAATGGCTGGCCCAGATCACCGAGGAACTGGCGGCCTGGGACGCCAAGAACCCGGACCTTCCCTCTGCGCCGTTCGCGGTGAACCAGATCGTGCACAAGACCAACGACCGGCTGGAGCACGATGTGGAGATGGCGGCCAAGTACAAGGTCCCGATCATCATCACCTCGCTGGGCGCGCGGGAGGATGTGAACCAGGCGGTGCACGCCTATGGCGGCATCGTCATGCACGACATCATCAACGACCGTTTCGCCCGCAAGGCGGTGGAGAAGGGCGCCGACGGCCTGATCCCCGTGGCGGCCGGCGCTGGTGGCCACGCCGGGGCGCTGTCGCCCTTCGCCCTGATCCAGGAGCTGCGGACCTGGTTCGACGGGCCGATCGCGCTCTCCGGCGCCATCGCCAATGGGGCGGCCATCCTGGGCGCCCAGGCCATGGGCGCGGACCTGGCCTATATCGGCTCGGCCTTCATCGCGACGAAGGAGGCCAATGCGGCCCAGGGCTATAAGGACATGATCGTCGAGAGTTCGGGCGAGGACATCGTCTATTCGAACCTGTTCACCGGCGTGCACGGCAACTATCTGCGGCCCTCGATCCTGGCCGCAGGCCTCGACCCCGATAACCTGCCGGAAGCCGATCCGTCGAAGATGAACTTCGGCTCGGGCGGCAACACCAAGGCCAAGGCCTGGAAGGACATCTGGGGCTGCGGCCAGGGCATCGGCGCAGTCGAGGAAATCCTCGGCGCCGGCGAACTGGTGGCCAAGCTGGCCGAAGAATACGAGGCGGCCAAGGCGTCGCTCGCCGAGAAGACCTCGTTCACCGCCGGCCGGGTGCTGATGGCGGCGGAGTAAGCCCCGCCGCCAAGGGCGCTCAGCGCTCCAGGGCGAACTGCACCGAGAGGCTGACGCCCACCGAGACCTCGCCGGGTTGCACCGGGGCCATCGGGGGCGGGGGCGGGGGCGCAGGCATGGCCCCGCCATAGCTCTGGCCGGTCACCACGATCGACTGGAGGTCGCGCTGCATCGGGTAATAGCCGCCGCCCTCGCTGATGGTCAGAAGCCGGGCCGTGCGGAAGCCGGCCTGGCGGGCATAGAGATCGGCCCGGGCGCGGGCCTTCTGCAGGGCGTCGGCGCGAGCCTCGTCGGCGGCGGCGTCGGGCTGTTCGACGCTGAAATGGGGGCCGTCCACCTGATTGGCGCCGGCGCTCACCATGGCGTCCATCAGGCGACCCATGTCGGCGATGCGCCGCAGCTTCACGGTGACGGTGTTGCGGGCTTCATAGCCGATGATGCTGGGGGCCTGGGGCGCCATCACCTCGGTCGTCCCGTCCTGGCTGCGCACAGGCTGAGGGTAGTGATACTGCGGCTGCAGGGTGAGCGCCGAGGTCTGGATGTCTCGTTCAGCGACGCCCGCGCGGCGCAGGGCGGCGACCACGGCGTCCATGCGGACGTTGTTGGCGCTCATGGCTTCGGCGGCGGTCTTGGCCTGGGCCACGACGCCGGCGTTGAACAGGGCGAGGTCCGGCGCGCGGTTGGAACGGCCCTCGGCGGTGATGTTGACGATGGGCGTATCCGTCGCAATCGCGCGGATGGGCTCGGGCGTCTGGGCCGCCGCGCCCGAGGCGATGAGGGCGGCGATCAGGGCGGCGGCGAGGGGGGTGGCGCGGGCGATAGCTGTCATGGGAATCCTCCTGCGACCTAGCGTAAACCGGCCGCCTCAGTTTGGAAGCCGCCCGAGCTTCGAGAGGGATTCCCGGCGAGGACTGGAATGACGGGAGGTGGGAGAGCTCAACTTCCTGTCGAGGTGTAGCGGGCGACGCCGGCGCGCCAGGCGAGGAAGGATGCGGCCAGGAAGAGGAAGCCCATGGCCGGCGCGGCAGGCAGCCACCAGTCCGGGGCGCCCAGGGGGTCGGGCTGATCCAGCAGGGCGAGGACGGGGTAGTAGGCCACGGCGCCAATGGGCACGATGAAGATCAGCAGGTTGCGGAACCAGCCGGCATAGAGGCTGAGCGGGAACTGGCCAGCCTGGACGCCGCCATAGGTGAGCACGTTGAACACCTCCAGGCTTTCGGTGGTCCAGAAGGCGAGGCTGGCCTGGAGGATCATCAGGCCGACGAAGAGCGCCGCCCCGCCGGCCACGGTCCAGGCCAGCAGGGCGATCTTGTCCGGCGTCCAATCGAGACCCACGGCCCAGGCACCAAGGCTAAGCACCAGGACGGCCTGGGCCATGCGGCCAAAGCGGCTGAGGCGGAACTCGTAGCCGATCAGTTGCAGGGTGGGCGAGCGCGGCCGCAGCAGCACCCGATCGAAGGCGCCGGTCTTGACGAACTCCGAGCCGAAGACGTCGAAGCCGCGGCTGACGAAATCGGCCAGGGCGAAGCTGATCGAGATCACCCCGTAGAAGACGGCGATGTCGCCGAGCCGCCAGCCCTGGACCTGGCCGAAGCGGTCGAACAGGGCCCAGACGGCCAGCATGTCGATGATGGTGGTGGCGAAGGCGCCGATCCCCAGCATGATGGCCGAGCCGGGATACTGCAGCTGGGCGCGCATGGAGGCGGCGTAGTAGCGGCCGAGCAGGGCGAGGCTGTTCATGGCGCTTCAGCCTCCCTGCACTTCGAGGCGGGCCATGACGCGGGCCAGCGCCGCACGGCCCACCAGGATCAGCGCCAGGACCCAGAAGACCTGCAGGCCAAGGCCTGCCCAGGCCCAGGCGCCGGCGAGCTGGCCCATATAGAGGCGCAGGGGAATATCCAGCATGCCGGCGAAGGGTTGCATGAGCAGGGCCGTCTGCGCCCAGTCGGGATAGAGGGCGAGCGGCAGGAGGTTGCCCGAGAAGACGATGACCAGGGGATTGTAGAGCACCACAGCCCCTCGGTCCGTCAGCGTGGCGGCGACCACGATATTGACGATCATCAGCAGGGCCGAGGAGAGGGCGACGGCGAGCCCAAGACTGACGGTGAAGAAGCCCGCCGCAGCAAGGCCGGCGGGCGGGCCCCACGCCCAGGCCTCCAGGCCCAGCAGGGGCAGGGCGAGGCCCGCGGCGAGCAGCATCAGGGCGGCCCGCGGCGCGGCGCGGGAGACCATCCAGGCGCCGCCACGCACGTACCACAGCCAGTAGGTGTCCACCGGACGAAGACGGTCATAGGCCACCGACCCTGTGCGGACGGCCTGGGCGACCTCCGGATCGGAGCCCCAGGGGGTGAGCGCCAGCAGGGCCTGGACCATCCAGATATAGGTGATCGCCTGGGCCAGGCTGATGGGAGAGGCCTCGGCCGCGCCGGGCGAGGCGGCGAAGAAGGCGGCCAGGATCATCACCTTGATCGCGCCCCACCAGCACTGGGTGGCGAAGCCGGCGATGGCGGCCGCCCGGTACTGCAGCATCAGCAGGAAGCGGCTGGAAAAGGCGGCCAGATAGGGGCGGGCGGCGTCCATGGCGCGCCTCAGCCCTCGCTCGCGCCGTGCAGGTCGTAGAAGCGGGCGATGACCTCTTCGATGGCCGGTTCCCCCACATGGATGTCGACCACCTCGTGGGCCGCGGCGAGGGCGGCGATCAGGGTGGGCGTCGGGGTCCGGGCCGGATCGAAGGCGAGCTCCAGGGTCTGGCCCCTGCGGCTGCGCACCTCGACGCCGGGCATGTTGAGGTCGGGCGCCTCATGGGCGAAGTCGACCACCAGGCGTCGCTCGGCCAGGACATTGGCCCGCAGGGTCTCGAACGGGCTGTCGGCCAGGACCTGGCCATGGCCGATGACGATGACCCGCTCGGCCAGGGCCTCGATGTCGTGCATGTCGTGGGTGGTGAGCAGGACGGTGACGCCGCGCTCGCGGTTCAGGCGGCGAACCACATCTCGGACGGCGAGCTTGGACGGGGCGTCCAGGCCGATGGTCGGCTCGTCCAGGAACAGGATGTCGGGCTCGTGCAGCAGGGCCGCGGCGATCTCGGCGCGCATCCGCTGACCGAGCGACAGCTGGCGCACCGGCTGGTCCAGCACTCGCTCCAGGCGCAGCAGGGCCACCAGCTCGTCGCGGTTGGCGCGGTAGCGGGCAGGCTCGACGCGATAGATGTCGGCCAGCAGGTCGAAGCCTTCGGAGACCGGCAGGTCCCACCAGAGCTGGGTGCGCTGGCCGAACACCACGCCGATCTTCGACACATGGGCGATGCGGTCGGTGAAGGGGACCCGGCCGTTCACCTGCACGACCCCGGCGTCGGGCTTCAGGATGCCCGACAGGATCTTGATGGTGGTGGACTTGCCGGCCCCGTTGGGACCGATGAAGCCCAGCAGTTCGCCCGCCTCCAGGGAAAAGGAGACGTCCCGCAGGGCTTCGACCGTGCGGTGGCGGCGATGGACCAGACCCTTGACCGCGCCCATGAGGCCGGGATCGCGTTCGGCGACGCGATAAGTCTTGGCCAGGTCCTCGACGAGGATCTGTGGCATGGGCGAGCGCCCGTGATGAAAATGAGAAGGACGCGGACCCTAGAGGGGCGGCCCGTCCGTTGCAATGGCGCAGCTTCGCCACACGCCAAACGCGAAAAGAAAGTGGCGATGACGCATCCGTGAAGGCGGCTGGCGCGTATTCACCTTAGCCGTCGCGCCGATCGCGGCCGCGCTGACTACGAGGGACTAGCTATGACTGATCCGAAAATCCGCATTCTTGCCGGCGCTTCCGCCATCGCCATGGCCTTCGCCCTGGCCGCCTGTTCGCAGCCCGAAGAACCCGCGGCGACCGACGCCGCGCCGATGGCCACGGCTGAACCCGCGGCCATGGAGACCAATATCGTCGCCGGCGCCCAGGCGTCTCCTGACCACACCACCCTGGTGACCGCCATCGAAACTGCGGGCCTCGTCGAGACCCTGTCGGGCCCGGGCCCGTTCACGGTCTTCGCGCCGACCAACGCCGCCTTTGAAAAGCTGCCGGCCGGTACGGTGGATACGCTTCTGCAGCCCGCCTCGAAGGACATGCTGACCTCGGTCCTGACCTATCATGTGGTGGCCGGCGAGATGATGGCCGCCGACCTGATGTCCGCCATCGAAGCCGGCGGCGGCACGGCCACCCTGACCACGGTCGAGGGCGACACGCTGACCGCCACGGTCGTCAACGGCGCCGTCCAGCTGACCGACGCCCGCGGCGGGACGGCCATGGTCACGGCCACCGATCTCGACCAGTCCAATGGCGTGATCCACGTGGTCGACACCGTGCTGATGCCGGCCGAATAGGCCCCACGCGATCGACGGACGACGGAAGGCCCCCGCCGCGAGGCGGGGGCCTTTTGCATGGCCGCTATTCGGCGGGCCGCGGGGCGACCGGCGGGATCAGCGGTTCGGGCACGTCCACCGCGGCTGAAGCGGCCATGGCCTGGGGCGCGGCGGTCTCCGCGCGACGGGCGGCCAGGGCGGCCTTCGTCTCTTCATAGGAGGCCCGGGTGATCTTGTAGCGGGCGTAGAAGAAGACCGCGATGAAGCCCGGAATACCCGCCAGGACGCCGTCCCAAAGGGCCAGATCCCAGATCACCTGGGCTGGCACTTCACCGACCTGGGCGCGGACGGGGAAGGAGATCAGGGTCAGGACGAAGCCCGCCAGGGCCGCGCCGATGGCCTGATCGACCTTGGCGAACAGGGCGCGGGTCGAATAGAGCACGCCCTCCTGCCTCAGGCCGAACTTCAGCTCGTTCTCGTCGGCAATGTCGGCGAGGGCCGACATGATGCTGATCGACAGCACGCTGGCCGCCCCGTAGCTCAGCACCGAGAAGGCGATGAGGATGGCCAGCAGGTTCGGCGTCTCAGTCGTCAGCATGCCGGCGAAACCCATCAGGATCGGCACGGACGGGGCCAGGGCGTAGACGATGGCCGAGACGATGATGGTCGCCTTCTTGTCGAACCGCCCGTGCAGCATGGCGGCGAACAGGAAGGCCGACAGATAGCCGGCGAACGAGCCGATGACGAAGAAGCGGATCTGCTCCGACCCCAGGCCCCAATAGTAGGTGTTGGTATAGAGGTGAAGCCCGCCGCGCAGGCCGATCATCATGCTGAGGAAGAAGTAGGCCACCAGCAGCCAGACATAGTTGACGTTGTTGAACGCCTTGCCCAGGTCCTTGAAGAACTCGAAGGGGCTGTATTTCGGCAGGTTTTCCGGCGGCTTGGGCAGATAGGGGATGCGGTCGCGGGTGAACCAGGCCGACGCCGCCAGGAGCACCAGGGCGATGGCGCCCATGATGAACGAGAACGGGCCGTAGGGCTCGGGGTTGAGCAGGCCGCGGGGGTATTCCGGTGTCGCCTGGAAGAAGTAGCTGAGCGCGATCCAGGTGGTGGCTGCGGCCCCCGCCCAGGTGAAGAAGCTGTTGTAGGACATCACCTTGGAGCGCTCGGTGTAGTCGCGACTGAGCTCGCTGCCCAAGGCCAGGTGTGGCGTATGATAGAAGGTCATCGACTGGCGCAGCATGACTACGGTCACGGCGAACCAGGAGAACAGGGCCCAGGTCCCCAGACCATCGGGCGGATTGAACACCGCCCACAGGGACAGCACGATGGGGATGGGGGCGAAGAACATATAGATGTGGCGCCGGCCCCAGCGCGACTTGGTGCGGTCCGAGAGCGAGCCCACCAGGGGGTCGGAAATGCCGTCAAGGAACAGGCTGGCGGAGATGGCGAGGCCCGCCAGGTGCGCCTCCAGGCCCAGCACCTGATTGTAGTAGAGCATGGCGTAGGAGCCGACGGAGAACAGCGCGATGGACTCCGCGCCGCTCCCGACCCCGAAGGCCAGCTTGGTCTTGAACGGCAGCCGCTCGCTGACGCCCGATGAATTCTGGGCCAATTTCAAATCCTCCCCGAGCACGCTCTTAAAATGGATCGGCGCATCTCAATCACGGGAGCAAGCCCGAGCCTGACCCAAAGGTCAACTGGCCGGTGAGCATACCCGAGGCTAGAGCAGAAAGGATGAGGCGGCCTTGAATGGGGAGCGAAAGATGAGCGGCGGCCCGCCCCTGATCGTCACCGCGGCCCTGGACGCGGGCGCCTTCGACTGGTTCGACGACCTGCGGCGGGCGCACTTTCCGAAACACCGCAACGTGGCTCCCGCCCACCTGACCCTGTTCCACGCCCTGCCGGGGGATCAGGAGCCCTTCATCGCCGAGACGCTGAAGGCGGCCTGCGCGCGGCGCGCGCCCATCACCCTGGCGGTGCGAGGACCCTGGTTCATCGGCCGCGGGGTGGCCTATCGGATCGCCTCGGCGGAACTGGAGGCCCTGCGCGCTGAACTGGCGCAGGCCTTCGCGTCCTGGCTGACGCCACAGGACCGCGCGCCCTTTCGACCGCACATCACCATCCAGAACAAGGCTGACCCAGCCGAGGCCCGCGTCCTGTGCGAGCGGCTGCAGCTGGCGTTCGAGCCCTTCGATATCACGGCCGAGGGCCTGCTGGTCTGGCGCTATCTGGGCGGCCCGTGGGCGCCGGTGGCGAAGGTGAGGTTCGCGGGCGGAGGCCAAGCCGTCTCACTCACCTGAGGGGTGACGGGCCCCCACTGTGCTTGGCGCGTCAGACCCAAGATAGGTTGTGCGCCAGTATCAACAGTTTGCCTTGAGTCATGCATCTATTGTAGCTCGGTAGAGCGTTCATTTTCGAACCGCATACCGGTATTACAAGAACAACGTTCGCTTTCGGCCGGCTTCGTGGGCGACCTGAGAGAAGATGAATACTCATGGCGGCCCCCACAGTTGATATTCTTGTCGCTGACGCGTCGCTGATTGTCGGTGAAAGCTCTACTGTAACATTCACATTTTCCGAGCCTGTCCAAGGCTTCGCGCCCGGTGATCTGACCGTGGGAAACGGCCTGGTCGCCGGACTCTTCTCGGCCGATGGCGGGACGACCTGGACCGGGACCCTCATCCCGAATGCTGGGGTCACCGACGCCAGCAATGTCATCACCGCGGACCTGACCGGCGTCACCGACTTGGGCGGCACGCCCGGGATCGGCACGGCGAGTTCGAACAACTACGCCGTTGATACGGTCCGTCCGACGGCGAGTATCGTGGTCGCCAATACGGTGCTGGGGGCCGGTGACGCCTCGACGGTGACATTCACCTTCTCCGAGGCGGTGACCGGGTTCACCGCGGCCGACCTTACGGTGGAAAACGGGACCGTGACCTGGCTGTCGTCGTCCGATGGCGGAGTCACCTGGACCGGCAGCCTGTCGCCGACGGCGAACGTCAGCGACAGCACCAACGTCATCACGCTCAACAATGCGGGCTATACGGATCTGGCGGGCAATACAGGCCTCGGAACCTCGACGTCCGGCAACTACAGTGTCGAGTCAATCCGTCCGACGGCGACTGTGGTCGTGGCTGACGCGGCGCTTGCGGCGGGGGAAACCTCGTTGGTGACGATCACCTTCTCCGAGGCTGTGAACGGCTTCGACAATGCCGATCTGACGGTGGTCAACGGGGCCCTTGGCGTGGTGTCCTCCACCGATGGCGGCGTCACCTGGACGGCCACGCTGACGCCGAGCGCGAATGTCTCGGACGCCACAAATCTCATAACGCTGAACATGTTCGGGGTGACCAACGGCGTCGGCAACGCCGGAGCCGGAACCATCAGCTCCAACAACTACGCCATCGACACCGTTCGCCCGACGGCCAGTATCGTGGTGGCCGATACGGCGCTGGCGGCCGACGAGACGTCGCAGGTCACGTTCACCTTCTCGGAGGCGGTGAGCGGATTCTCCACGGGCGACCTGACGGTGGCCAACGGCGTCGTCAGCGGCCTGTCGTCGTCCGACGGCGGAATTACCTGGGCGGCGACCCTGACGCCGACAGCGGGCGTCACCGACACCACCAATCTCATCACGTTGGACATGACAGGTGTGGTCGACGCCGCCGGCAACGCTGGAGCAGGAACAGCCGACTCCAACAACTACGCTATCGACACCGCCCGCCCGACGGCCAGTATCGTGGTGGCCGATACGGCCCTGCGAGCCGGTGACACGTCGCAGGTGACGTTCACCTTCTCCGAAGCGGTGACCGGGTTCACCACGGCCGACCTGACGGTGGCGAACGGGCTCGTGAGCGGACTCGCCTCGTCCGATGGCGGGATCACCTGGACGGCGACCCTAACCCCCACGGCCGCCACCACCGACACCACCAATGTGGTCACCCTGAATAACGCCGGCGTGACTGACGCCGCCGGCAATACGGGAACGGGGACGACGAGTTCGAACAACTACGCCATCGACACCCTTCGCCCGACGGCGAGCATCTTGGTCGCCGATACGGCGCTGGCGGTGGGAGAGACGTCGCTGGTGACCTTCACCTTCTCGGAGGCGGTGTCGGGATTTTCCAACGGCGATCTGACGGTGGTCAACGGGACCCTGACCGCGGTGTCGTCCGCCGATGGGGGCGTCACCTGGACGGCCACCCTGACCCCCAGCGCCAGCATTTCGGATACGACGAACGTCATTACGCTGGACAATACCGGCGTGATAGACGCCGCCGGAAACGGGGGGACCGGGACGACGGCGTCCAACAACTACGCCATCGACACGCTCCGCCCCACCGCCAGCATCGTGGTGGCCGATACGGCCCTTCAGGCCGGTGAGACGTCGCAGGTGACGATCACCTTCTCGGAGGCGGTGACAGGGTTTTCCAACGACGACCTGACGGTGGCCAACGGGACCCTGAGCGCGGTCTCATCCGCCGATGGCGGCGTGACCTGGACCGCCACCCTGACCCCGAGCGCGAGCGTCTCGGACGCCACGAACCTCATCGTGCTGGACAATGCCGGCGTGGCCGACCTTGCCGGCAACAGTGGAGCCGGAACGACCGAGTCCAACAATTACGCCATCGACACGGTCGCCGCCCCGCCGCCGCCGCCGTCCCCGCCGCCCACGCAGATTTTCGGGACCCCGTTCTCGGAATTCATCACCGGCAACGCCCTGGACAATACGATCGACGCCGGCGGCGGAAACGACACGGTGACGGGCGAGGGAGGCGCAGACCTGATTGACGGCGGCGAAGGCGACGATGTGCTCCAGGGCAACACGGGCTCGGACACCATCTATGGCGGCCTTGGGGATGATCTGGTCCTGGGGGGCAAGGACAGTGATTTTCTGCAGGGAAATGTCGGGGCGGATAACCTTTTCGGCGACATGGGCGACGACACCGTCCACGGCGGCCAGGGCGCCGACCAGGTCCAGGGCGGCCTGGGCGACGACATCATCTTTGGCGATGCGGGCAATGACACCGTCCGCGGCGGCCAGGGCGATGACATCGTGTTCGGCGGCCTCGGGGACGACTTCCTGTCGGGCGATCGGGGGAACGACACCTTGACGGGCGGTGAGGGGGCCGACCTGTTCCACACCTTCGACGGCGCCGGCCTGGACGTCGTGACCGACTTCAACCTGCTGGAAGGCGACCGCGTCCTGCTGGCGCCGGGCGTCAGCTACGTCACCGCTCAGGTGGGCGACGACACCGTGATCACCTTGAGCGGCGGCGACCAGATGATCCTGGAGGGCGTCCGCCTGGCGGACCTAGGCGACAACTGGATCATGGCGGGCTGAGTGCTCAGACCGACTGCCCCGCGCTCCAGCCTGAGGCCCAGGCCCATTGGAAGTTGTAGCCGCCGAGCCAGCCGGTCACGTCGACCACTTCGCCGATGAAGTAGAGGCCGGGCACGGTCTTGGCGGCCAGGGTGCGCGACTCCAGCTCCGTGGTGTCGACGCCGCCCAGGGTGACCTCGGCGGTGCGGTAGCCTTCGGAGCCGACGGGCTTGACCCGCCAGGTGTTCACCGCCTCGGCCAGGGGGCGCAGGACCTTGTCGGACTGGTCGGCCATATTGCCCTTGGGCGCATGGGTCTCGCTGAGGAACTGGGCCAGGCGCTTGGGGAGCAGCTCGGCCAGGATGGTGGCGGGCGCGGCCTTGGCCCGGGTGGTGCGTGCGGCGCGGAGGTGGGCGTAGACGTCCTGGCCCGGCGCCAGGTCCACGGCGATCTCCTGGCCCTCGCGCCAGTAGGATGAGGCCTGCAGGATGGCCGGACCGCTCAGGCCCCGGTGGGTGAAGAGCAGGGCTTCGGCGAAGCGGGTCTTGCCGGCGGCGACCGTCGCGTCGACGGCGACGCCGGCCAGGGGGGCGGTGCGTTCCAGCAGCGAGACGTCGAAGGTCAGCGGCACGAGCGCCGGCCGCGTCTCGGTGACCCGCAGGCCGAACTGTCGGGCCACGTCATAGCCGAAGCCCGTGGCGCCCATCTTCGGGATCGACTTGCCGCCGGTGGCGATCACCAGGCTCTGGCAGGCGACCGTCTGGCCGCCGACGGTCAGGGTGAAATCAGTTTCGGTGCGGGCGATGGCCTCGATGGTGGTCTGCAGCCGAAGCTCGACCCCGCCCTTGGCCATCTCGGCCAGCAGCATGTCGATGATCTGGCGGGCCGAGCCGTCACAGAAGAGCTGGCCGAGGGTCTTTTCGTGGTGGGCGATTCCGTACCGGTCCACCAGGGCGATGAAGTCCTTGGGTCGGTAGCGTCGCAGGGCCGAGATACAGAAGCGCGGGTTCTCCGACAGGAAGTTGTTCGGCGTGGTGTGGATGTTGGTGAAGTTGCAGCGGCCGCCGCCGGAGATGCGAATCTTCTCGCCGGGCGCCTTGGCGTGATCGAGGATCAGCACCTTGCGGCCGCGCTGGCCGGCCTGGGCGGCGCACATCATGCCGGCCGCGCCGGCGCCAGCCACCACCACGTCGTAGTTGGGTTCCATGGCCGCGTCTCTAGCGCAGAATCGCGTGCGAGGGGCGGGCGGAGCGGTCCTGGCTGGACATTTGGCGCCTGGAAGCCTACCTAACAGGTCTCGACATTTCGTCGCGCGACGCTTGACCTAGGTCTTTCATCCGCGCGGTTCGATAGAAGCTCGCCTCACAAGCGCCCCTCAGATGCATCGGTTCGCCGGGGCAGAGCGGGGCCGTTGGCGCGTCTGGACCGCACGGCGCCGCTTTTGGGGCGCAGACCTTAGACTGCCCCTTCTGATGGTTGGGGCGCGGCCTGCGGGCCAATACGCCGGGCGTCGGCGGCCAGCAGGAGACGATACGTATGTCCAAAGAAGAGTTCATCGAGTTCGAAGGCGTGATCACCGAACTGCTGCCCGAGGGCCGGTTCCGGGTGCAGCTGGACAATGAACACACCATTCTCGCCTACACCGCCGGCCGCATGAAGCGGAACCGCATCCGCTCGCTGGTCGGCGACCGGGTTACGGTGGAAATGACCCCCTACGACCTGGAAAAGGGTCGCATCACCTATCGCCACAAGACCGAAGGCCCGCGCATGGGCGGCGGCCAGCGTCCGCAGTTCCGCCGCCGCTAAGGCTGGGAACTCCGCGGGGCGATAGCTCCGCAATAACGCGAATTTCATTGGGGCTGCGGCGTGGCGCCGTTATTGATGGGCGCCTTCCCCTACCGACGACTTCAACACGAGGGCCATCTTGACCCTGGCGTGGATCGCCTTACTGCCGTTTCTCGGCGCGCTTGCGCCGGCGCTGACCATCCGACTGGGCCGCAACGCCTGTGCGCTGGCCACGGGGCTTGTGACGGCGACCGCCCTGGTCCTCCTGCTCAGTCTCGCCCCCCAGGTCATGGCCGGCGAGGTGGTCTCCACGAGGATCGCCTGGTTCCCGACCCTGGGGCTGAACTTCAACCTCTTCCTTGACGCCCTCGGCCTGATGTTCGCCGGGATGATCCTGGGCATCGGCCTGCTGGTGATCATCTACGCCCGGTTCTATCTCAACAAGAGCGACCCCATGGGCCGCTTCTTCGCCTTCCTGCTGCTGTTCCAGGGGGCCATGGTCGGCATCGTCCTGTCGGACAACATCCTGCTTTTGCTGGTGTTCTGGGAGCTGACCAGCCTCTCGTCCTTCCTGCTGATCGGCTATTGGCGCCATCTGCCCGAGGGGCGCCAGGGCGCGCGCATGGCGCTGACCATCACCGGCATGGGCGGGCTGTCGTTGATCGGCGGCCTCCTGATGCTGGGCCAGATCGTCGGCTCCTATGACCTGAGCGTGATCCTGCAGAGCGGCGAGGCGATCCAGGCTTCGCCCATGTATCTGCCGGCCCTGCTGCTCATCCTGGGAGGCTGTTTCACCAAGTCGGCCCAGTTCCCGTTCCACTTCTGGCTGCCCCACGCCATGGCCGCGCCGACGCCGGTCAGCGCCTATCTGCACTCGGCGACCATGGTGAAGGCCGGCATCTTCCTGCTGGCGCGCCTGTGGCCGGCGCTGTCGGGCACCGAGGCCTGGTTCTACCTGGTGGGCGGGGTCGGCCTGTTCACCATGGTGTTCGCCGCCATCGTCGCCCTGTTCAAGGACGACCTGAAGGGGCTGCTGGCCTATTCGACCATCAGCCACCTGGGCATGCTGACCTTCCTGTTCGGCCTGGGCACGCCGGCTGCGGCGGTGGCGGGCGTCTTCCACATCATCAATCACGCGACCTTCAAGGCCGCCCTGTTCATGAACGCGGGCATTGTCGACCACGAGGTCGGCACCCGGGATCTGCGCAAGCTCGGCGGCCTCTATACGCTGATGCCCATCGCCGCGACCCTGGCGGTGCTGGCCGGGGCGGCCATGGCGGGGATCCCGCCGCTGAACGGATTCATTTCCAAGGAAATGATGCTGGAGGAGGCGGTGCAGGCCTCGGCCTTCGGCCTGCCGTGGCTGATTCCCGTGATGGTGATGGTCGGCATCCTGTTCTCGGCCGCCTACGCTTTCCGCTATGTGGTCGGGGTCTATTTCGGACCCAAGCGCGAGAGCTATCCCGCCAAGCCCCACGATGCGCCGTTCGGCATGTGGGCGCCCTCGGCCCTGTTGGTGATCCTGGCGGTGGCCATCGGCCTGGCGCCGGCCCTGGTGGCCGGGCCCTTGGTCAACGCCGTAGCTGCGGCGGTGACGGGCGGGGCGGCGGGCGAAAAGCATCTGGCCCTGTGGCACGGATTCAACCTGCCGCTGGCCATGAGCCTGGCGGCCGTGGTCGGCGGCGTGATCCTCTTGTCCCTGCACCGCCCGGCGGCGCGGATCTGGACCGCCCTGGGCCTGCCCGACGCCAAGACCCTGTTCGACCGGACGGTGGCCGCAGGCGCGGGCGCGGCGCGCAAGACCACCGAGCTTGTCCACAACGGTTCGCTGCAGCGCTACCTGGCCATGATCATGGGGGCCGCCCTGCTGGTCGCCGTGGGGGGCTTCCTGAGCGCGCCGCACGTGGAGGGCCTGCGCCCGACCCTCGCGGCGCCGGGCGCGGCGATCGTGGCCTGGGTCCTGCTCGTGGGCGGGACCGCCGCGGTCGTGCTGGGGCACCGGCAGCGCTATCTGGCGCTGATCTTCATCAGCGTCATCGGCCTGGTCGTCTCCCTGGGCTTTGTCTACCTGTCCGCGCCGGACCTCGCCCTGACCCAGATCTCGGTGGAGGTGGTGACCATCCTCCTGCTGCTGCTGGCGCTCAACCTGATGCCCAAGACCAGTCCGGTGGAGAGCAGCCGCGCCCGCCGGACCCGCGACGGCGTGCTGGCGACGGTGGGCGGCCTTGGCATGGCGGCGGCCACCTGGGCGCTGCTGCGCCGGGACGGACCAGCTTCGATCTCGGAATTCCACTGGGCCAACTCCTATTCCGGCGGCGGCGGCACCAATGTGGTCAATGTGATCCTGGTCGACTTCCGGGGCTTCGACACCTTCGGCGAGATCATCGTCCTGGGCATTGCGGCCCTGACCATCTTCGCCCTGCTGGAGACCGCCGACCGCGGCGCCTCGGGCCAGAGGCTGGCCAACTGGATGCCGGACCAGCGCCGCAGCCCCGAACGCCACCCGATGATGCTGGTGGTGGCCACACGCCTGCTGCTGCCGCTGGCCTCGGTGGTGGGGCTCTACATCTTCCTGCGTGGGCATAATGAGCCGGGCGGCGGCTTCATCGCCGGCCTGGTGGTCTCCATCGCCCTGCTGATGCAGTACATGGCCTCGGGCTACGCCTGGTCGAACCGCCGGCTGCCCGCCGACCATCACGCCCTGATCGGTTTCGGCGTGACGGTGGCGGCCCTGACGGGGGTGGTGTCCATGATGCTGGGGGCGCCCTTCCTGAAGAGCGCCTATGAGTATGTCTCGATCCCGCTGATCGGCGATGTGGGCCTGTCCAGCGCCCTGGCCTTCGATATCGGCGTCGCCTTCACGGTCGTCGGGGCGGTGATGCTGGCCCTGCACCACCTGTCGGGCGTGGCCGGCCGCGCCGAAAAGTTGCCGCCCAACGACCTGCCCATGGACGTCGATCCCAGCCGGCCGCCCCCGACGCCTGCGCCTGCGCCAGCCCCAGGAGGGGCGGGGGCATGAGCATCGAATTTCTCGTGGCCTCGGCTGTGGGCGTCCTCTCGGCGGCGGGCATCTATCTGGTGCTGCGCGCCCGGACCTTCCCTGTGGTGTTGGGCCTGGCCTTCATGTCCTACGCCATCAACGTCTTCCTGTTTTCGTCGGGCCGGCTGGTCGTGGATCAGCCGCCGATCTATGGCAAGGACGTGGCGGCCTATAGCGATCCGCTGCCCCAGGCGCTGGTGCTGACCGCCATCGTTATCGCGTTCGGCATGACCGCCCTGGTGGTGGTGCTGGCCCTGCGCACCTTCCTGGAAGCCGGCACCGATCAGGTGGACGGGCACGGGGAGACGTCGGCCGAGCAGGAGGCCCTGTCCGGCGCATCGGCCGCCGAGGCGCAGGTGCGCAGCGACGTGGAGGCCCAGCCATGAATCCCTGGCTGGTCGCCCCGGTCCTGATCCCGGCCCTGCTTGCGCCGCTGATGCTGCTGTTCCTGAGACACCGGCTCGTGGCGTCGCGGACCCTGTCCCTGGCCGCCTGCCTGGCGCTGCTGGCGATCGGCTGCGGCCTGATGAGGCACGCCGCCAGCGGCCAGGTCGATGTCTACGCCATGGGCGACTGGATGGCGCCCTTCGGCATCGTGCTGGTGCTGGACCGGCTGTCGGCCCTGATGCTCGTGGTCACCGCCGTCCTGGCCCTGCCGGTGATGGGCTATGCGATCGCGAGCGGCATCGACCGCAAGGGCTGGCACTTCCATCCGCTGTTCCAGTTCCAGCTGCTGGGCCTCAATGGCGCGTTCCTGACTGGCGACCTGTTCAACCTGTTCGTGTTCTTCGAAGTGCTGCTGATCGCCTCCTATGGGCTGATGCTGCATGGGGGCGGGGCGGCGCGGCTGAAGGCCGGCGTGCAGTATGTGGTGGTGAACCTGGTGGGTTCGACCCTGTTCCTGGTGGCCGTCGGGCTGCTGTATGGGGCGACGGGCACCCTGAACCTGGCGCACATGGGCGAGCGTGTCGCCCAGGCGCCGGCAGGGGACCACGCCCTGATCCTGGCGGGCGGGCTGCTGATGGTGGCGGTGTTCGGCCTGAAGGCCTCGCTCGTGCCGCTGCACTTCTGGCTGCCGCGGACCTATGCGTCGACCTCGGCCCCGGTGGCGGCCCTCTTTGCGATCATGACCAAGGTCGGCGCCTACTGCATCCTGCGCTTCACCAGCACGGTGTTCGGCGAGGGCGCCGGCGACCTCGCCTGGGCGCCGGGCCCCTGGCTGCTGCCCGCCGCTCTGGCCACCTTGCTGCTGGGTTTCATCGGGGTCCTGGGCGCGCGGCATCTGCGCAAGATGGCCGCCTATGCGGTGGTCGGCTCCATGGGGACGCTGCTCTGCGCGCTGGCCATGTTCACGCCGGAGTCCACGGCTGCGGCGCTCTATTACCTGCCGCACTCGACCCTGTCGGCGGCGGCCCTGTTCCTGCTGGTCGACATGATCGCGGCGCGGCGCGGGGACTATGGGGACAGCCTGGCGCCGAGCCCGCCCTTCCTGCAGGCTGGGGTGCTGGGGGGGCTGTTCTTCCTCACCGCCATCGCCGTCGTCGGCCTGCCGCCCCTGTCGGGCTTCCCCGGCAAGCTGCTGATCCTCGACGCCGTGAGGGGAACCACCGGCGGCTGGTGGGCCTGGGGCCTGATCCTGGGCACCACGGTCATCAGCCTGCTGGCCTTCGCCCGGGCCGGCAGCGCCATCTTCTGGAAGAGCGCGGCCACCGAGGGCCAGGTGAAGGCGGGGCCGCCGGTCTCGCCTCAGGCCTCGGCGGCCATCGTCGCAACCCTGCTGGCCGCCCTGGCCGCCCTGACCCTCGCCGGCGGTCCGGCGACGGCCTATCTCAACGCTACGGCGGCTCAGATCTATGATGTGGGCCCCTATCCCGACGCCGTCCTGGAACAGTCGAGGGCCGCGCCATGATCAAGAAGCTACTGCCGCACCCGGCGCTGACGGTGACCCTGATCATCGTCTGGATGCTGCTGGCCAACCGCCTGACGGTGGGCGGGCTGGTGCTGGGGGTCATGGTCGGGGTGATCGTGCCGATCCTGACCAGTCCGTTCTGGCCCGATAGGCCGAAGGTGCGCTTTGGGCCGGCGACCTGGGGCTATCTGGGCCTGGTGCTGTGGGACATCGTCACGGCCAGTTTCCAGATCGCCATGATCGTGATCTTCAAGCGCTCGAAGGATCTGCGCTCGGCCTGGCTGGTGGTGCCGCTGGACCTGCGCAGCCCCGAGGCCATCACCATGCTGGCCGGCACGATCAGCATGACGCCGGGCACGGTGTCCTGTGATGTCTCGTCCTGCGGCCGCGCCCTGCTGGTCCACGCCCTGGACACCCCCGATCCCGCGGCCGAGGTCGCGCGGATCAAGAGCCGCTATGAGGCGCGGCTGATGAGGATCTTCGCATGATCGGGATCGCTGTTCTGTTCGCCATCTCCTGTGTGGGGCTGGCCATGTCGATGAATCTCTGGCGGCTGGCCCGGGGGCCGACGACGGCCGACCGGATCCTGGCGCTGGACACCCTGACCATCAACGCCATCGCGCTCATCGTGCTGATGCAGATCCAGCAGGGCTCGGCTGTGTATTTCGAGGCGGCGCTGCTGCTGGCCATGGTCGGCTTCGTCGGCACGGTGGCCTACTGCAAGTTCCTGCTGCGCGGCGATATCGTGGAGTGACGATGATGGATGTCGGACCCTTCGAAATCCTGATCTCGGCCCTGCTGGTCATCGGCGGCGTGTTCGCCCTGGTGGGCTCCTGGGGCCTGACGCGGATGCCGTCCCTGATGACCCGCCTGCATGGGCCGACCAAGGTGACGACCCTGGGGGTCGGCTCCCTTCTGGTGGCCTCGATGATCTTCTTTCCGGCGATCCAGGGCACCTATTCGGCCCATGAGCTGCTGATCACCCTGTTCCTGTTTCTGACCGCGCCAATCTCGGCCAACATGATCGCTAAGGCGCATCTGCACCGGCAAGGGCGGCAGATCGACCCCAATCCCATGGACCACATCGCCGAAGGCCTGCCCGAGACCGGCCTCGGCACCGGGTGGGCGACCTTCGAAGGTCTGGACACCGATCAGCTCAACATCCCGCGCTGAGTTCTTGCCCCAACGCGGGGAATCCGGGATGGATCGCCGCGATGACAAATGACCCGTTTTTCCAGCGGCAGGACGATGGCCGCTTCCTTCCCACCCCCGCCGCCCGCGGCCCGTGGAATCCACAGTCCCTGCACGGTCGGGTGATCGTCGGCCTGCTGGGCCACGTCCTGGAGGCCGAGCATGGGGACCCCGACTTCATCCCCGCCCGCCTGACCGTGGACATGTATCGCCTGCCGGACTTCTCGCCCGTGGAGGTGACGACGCGGGTGGTGCGCGAGGGCAAGCGCATCAAGGTGGTGGACGCCGAGTTCATCAGCGGCGGGGTCAGCATGGGACGGGCCAGCTGCCAGTTCCTGCGCCGGACGCAGAATCCTGAGGGCGTGGTGTGGACGCCGGGGAACTGGGACGTCCCCAAGCCGGACGACATTCCGCCGCCCGAGGACCCGCGCATGGGCATGGGCGGCATGTGGGCCATGCGCAGGATCACCGGCGATTTCGGCCAGGTGGGCGTCAAGCGCACCTGGATGAGCGAGGTGCGCGAACTGGTGGGCGGCGAGGCGCTGACACCCTTCACGCGGGTGGCCGTGGCGGCGGACTTCACCAGCCCCTTCGCCAATGCCGGCGACAAGGGGCTAGCCTATATCAACAGCGACGTGACGGTCTATCTGCACCGGCTGCCGGCGACGGAATGGGTCGGCTTCGAGGTGGTCAACCACGGCGCCAGCGACGGCGTCGCCGTGGGCGAATGCTTCCTCTATGACGAGCAGGGGCCGATCGGCTCGGCCGCCTGCACGGCGCTCGCCCAGGTGATGAAGCGCTGAGGCGCGGGCCCTCTAAGAGACGCTGACGGCCCGGCGACATTCGGCGGCGAAGCCTGCGGCGATGCCGGCCGGCGGCGGCACGTGCGGGCCGAGTTCCTGGTCGCCATAGACCGCGCGGATCGCCGTGGCGTCCTCCAGGCGGTCAAGGAAGTCCGTCGAGATGTCGGCCTGGGCCTTCACCCCGGGGCCCCTGGCCGTGGCATCGGCGACAAAGACGAACAGGTGATCATCGAGACCGACGGTGAGGCGCTCTTCGCTGCCGATGGCGGTGAAGCCTTCGATCGCCAGGGTCATGACCGCCGGATTGCGGATGCAGCCCAGGCGCAGCAGCGGCGCGCCGGCGGCGTCGCTGAGGATGAGGGCGATGCCTTCGCCGCTGGACGCCGTGCCCCAGGAGAGGCCAGGTTGGCTGACGGCCGTCGGCGGCGCCTCAGCGGCCGGCGCGGGCGGCGGCGGGGCGGCGGGCTCTTCGGCCGATGAGCAGGCGCATAGCGCCAGGACCGCGGCGGCGGCGGTTGCAGGCATGAAGTTCATGGGGAGGCTCCTTCCCCCGCCATAGGGGGCAGGGGAAGGACGGCGTCAAGACTGGGTTTTCAGCTTCGACTATTCATCTCGTCGCCCGCATCGCGCGGCAGCCGGACATAGAAGATCAGCGAGATGAAGGTGATGGCGCCGATCACCAGGAAGGCCGGCGAGATGGTGGCGGCGGTCATTTGGGCCTCGCCCGCCATCTGGGTGAAGACGTGGATCAGGGTGGCGGCGAGACCAATGCCCACCGACTGGATCAACTGTTGGGCCATGGCCGACATGGTCGAGGCGCGGCTCATGCGGTCCTGCTCGATCTCGGCATAGGCCAGGCCGTTGAGGCTCGTGAACTGCAGCGAGCGGAAGAAGCCGCCGGCCAGCAGCACCAGCATGATCACCCAGTGGGGGGTGTCGATGCGGAAGCCGGCATAGGCCATGAAGAAGACGCCGGTGATGACGGCGTTGACGATCAGCACCCGCCGGAATCCGAAGCGGCGCAGGATCGGCGGCGCCGTGGTCTTCATGATCAGGGCGCCGGCCGCGCCGATGAAGGTCAGCAGGCCCGCCGCCAGCGCCGTCATGCCGAACGCCACTTGCAGCAGCATGGCCAGCATGAAAGGCGTGGCGCCCATCGCGATCCGCATGAAGGCGCCGCCGATCACCGAGGCCTGGAAGGTGGACAGCCGGAACAGGGAGAGGTCGAGAATGGCGTGCGGGGTCCGTCGGGCGTGCCAGGCATAGAGCCAGAGCAGGGCCAGCCCGCCGAAGAACAGCCCCGCCACGGCGGTCGCAGGCAGCACGTCGCGGCCCAGATTCTCGAAGCCGAAGATCACGCAAGCCAGGCCTATGCCGGTCATCAGCATGCCCTTCCAGTCCAGGCGCTGGGCGTCCTGAAGGGCGACATTGGGCACGAAGCGGAGGACCAGCAGGAGGCCCGCCGCGGCGATGGGCAGGTTCATGAAGAAGATCCACGGCCAGTCCCAAAAGGTGACGATGAAGCCGCCCACCGGCGGGCCGATCACCGGCCCCAGCAGGGCGGGCATAGTCAGGACCGACATGGCGCCGACCAACTCGTTCTTGGGCGTGGTGCGCAAGAGGACCAGGCGACCCACGGGCGCCATCATGGCTCCTGCGGCGCCCTGGAGCAGCCGTGCGCCGACCAGCTCCATGAGGGTGTCGGCGAAGCCGCACAGGGCCGAGGAGACCGCATAGAGCCCCATGGCCAGGACGAAGATCCGCTTGGCCCCGAAGGTGTCGGCCGCCCAGCCGCTGATCGGCAGGAAGACCGCCGCGGCCAGGAGGTACATGGTGATGGCCAGGTTCAGGCGCAGCGGGTCTTCGCCCATGTCGCGAGCCATGGCCGGCAGGGCGTTGGACAGCACCGTGGCGTTCAACGTCTGCATCATCAGGGCCGAGCCGATGACGGCGGGCACGATCCAGCCGCGGCTGAGCTGCGCGGCGCGCTCCTCAGCCGTGGCGACGACGGGCTTGTCGGGATCGGCCGGGGTGGCGGAGATTTCGGTCATGGCTGGACCTCCACCAGGGCCAGGAGCGGGCCGGCGGCGGCGTGCAGGGCCTGGCGGGCGTCGGGACCAAGGGCGCCGAGGCGGGCGGCCAGCCAGTCGTTGCGCAACCGACGGGTCTCGGCCAGGGCGGCCATGCCGGACGGCGTGATGGTCAGGCCCGAACGGCGGCCATCGGAGGCGTGGCTGAGTCGGCTGATCCAGCCGGCCGCCTCCAGGCGCTTGATGTGGGTGCTCATGGCCGGGCGGGACATCTGCTCGGCGTCGGCCAGATCGGAGACGCCGACGCCGGGCTGGCGCTTGATCTCCACCAGCAGCAGGACGTCGAGGGCCGAGAGACCGGCCTTCGAAGCCTCCTGCCTCAGGCGCCGTGCGACCCGCAGCAAGGCCGGGCGCAGCAGCTCGGCGAGCTGGTCGGGATCGAGGGCGGACTCGGCGGGCATTGAGGCAATCTAGTTAAGTAGGTGAACTATCTACCTGGGTAGATAGACCCCTGACGCCTCAGGTCAAGGGGGCTACCGGCGGGGGCTGGCGGCGTCGCCGTCCGGGATCAGGAGGGCGACTGGGCTTCGGCGATCAGCGCGTTGTCGATCTCGTCCGCGCGCTGGGCGGCGGGGCGCTGGAGGTGGCGCGCCACATAGGTCTCGAAGGCCGGGCGCTTTTCGATGGTGTCGAAGTTCATCCCCCAGGACAGGTGGGAGGCGAGGTAGAGGTCGGCGGCGGTGAAGCTGTCGCCCACGAGATAGGGGCGATCCTTGATCGCGCCCTCGATGGCGTTGAGGACATCGTTCATGCTGCCAAAGCCCAGCATGCTGCGTTGCTCGGCCGAGGGCTCGAAGTTCACCGCCTTGGCGCCGACGGCCTGCTCGATGGGGCCGGCCCCGAAGAAAAGCCAGCGATAATAGGGACCGCGCAGCGGGCTGTGCGGCGGCGGCGCGAGGCCGGCTTCGGGGAAGGCGTCGGCCAGATAGGCGCAGATGGCGGCGCATTCGGTGACGACCACGCCGTCGTGGACGATGGCCGGGACCTTGCCCATGGGATTGATGGCGAGATAGTCGGGCGACTTCGCGTCCCCCTTCTCCCAGGTCAGAATCCGGGTCTCGTAGGGCTGACCAACCTCTTCCAGCATCCAGCGGATGATGCGGCCGCGCGACATGGGGTTGGTGTAGAAGGTGAGTTCGGACATGACGGGCTCCAGGGCTTTGTGATCACCTAATCCAGGTCTGCTGACAGGGCAGTGACAGCAATCGACGCCTGCCGCGGCTCACCGGGGCTGGCTGGCGCGCGCGACCGGCGGGATCCAGCCATCCTCCAGAGCCTTGGCCGGATGCGAGGCGGTGACGTGGCCCATGAACGAGGGCCAGATGTCGTACCCCAGCAGGCTCTGCAGGCGCGGGGTCATGGCGCGCACCTGCTCCCTGGGGACGCCGAGATAGAAGTTCTCCTGCGTGCGGGCCCAGGGCTGGCAATACTGATTGGTCAGCGCCAGGCGCGGCGCCGATGAGCGGTTGGCGCCGCCCCGGTGCAGCATGTGCCCCTGGAAGACGATGGCCGAGCCGGCCGGCATGACGACGGGCTCCAGCCGGCTGGCGGCGTTCGGATCGCGCGCGAAGGCCGCCACCTCGGCGTCGCTCCACAGGTGGCTGCCCGGCAGGATGTCGGTGGCGCCGTTCTGGTCGGTGAAGGGATCGATGGCGACGATGACGCTGAGGCTGACGGCCGGGCGGGGGCGGGGCAGGCGGTAGAAGCTGTCGTCATAGTGCAGGCCCTGCGCCGCCTCGCCGGGCTGGATGGCGATGGCCTGGCTGGCGGTCAGCAGGTAGCCCGGCAGCAGGAAGCGGTCGAGGAGGGCGAGGATGCGGGCATCCTCCGTCAGCTCCTCGAACACCTTTCCGCGGGCGACGAGGGTGTAAACCCGCTCGGTGGCGAAGCCCTCGAAGGCGTTCCGGCCCCGGTGGCCCCCCAGGTGCGGCGCCAGCGCCTCGCGAACCCGGGCAAGGGCGGCGTCGTCCAGCAGGTTGTCCAGTTGGGTATAGCCGTCGCTGGCCATGCGCGCGGCGTGGGCGTCCACGTCGAAGCTTGCGGTCGGCAGGTCCATGGCGTGCTCCCGGCAATTGCGCCTCTGACGGGCGCGTGCCGGCAGCATAGACCCGGCTTAAGGCCGGACGCTACGGATGGCGCGCAGGGCGGCGAGTGCGGCGCGGGCCTCCTGCGACATGGCCCACAGGCGCCGGCGGGCGTTTGGAGTGGTCGTATCGGCGAGCCCGCGGGAGGCGGCTTCGCGCAGGGCTTCGGCCTGCTGGTCGAGGGCGCGGGCGGCGTGCTGCAGATCGGTGAGCGCCGATTTCAGACGGCCCTCGGGAGATTGCGCCCAGGCCTGGGCGGCGGCCAGCCGGCTCTGGGCGAGGTCGCGCAACTGGTCTGGGCTGCGCCGGCGGCGCGGTTCGGGCGCGAGCGCTGACCAGCCTGCGCCCCAGGCGCGGGTCGCCTGACCGTGGCGCCAGGCCTGCTCGTCGGCGTGATCGAGACCGGCGTAGGCGGCGGAAAGCTCGGCGTCGGTGACGATGGGCTGCATGCAAAAACTGTATAATAGATACAGAATTCTGCAATCAGAAGCGCAAGCCTAGATGGCGCTCTGGATGATCCGCCGGGCCTGGAAAGGCGGGATGATGGCGGTGATATGGGCCGCCCAGCGCAGGCGCGCGTCCTGGCGGGTGGGACCCGCCACGCTTTCCAGATCGAACAGGCCCGAGCGGGAGCCGCGCAGCAGGCGCTTGACCAGCACCTCATCGGTGTCGATCTCGACCACCACCACATGGCCCAGCATGTCGGGCGTCGGCGGGGTGCGCTGGTCCTCGAAATAGATGAGCGCGCCATCGTCGGCGAGGCCGCGCATGGAATGGCCGACCACCCGCAGAGCCGCGGCCTTGTCCGTGCCGCCAGGGGGGATGGGGGCCAGATCGCCAGCATCCTGGCCGGTTGCGAACAGAACCACCCCGTCGGGATTGGCGCCGACCCGGCCGAGGATCGGGACGTAGCCGGCCAGCGCCGAGGCGCGGATCGGGCCGGCTGCGTCATAGAGCCATTCGGCGCTGACCCCGAAGGCGGCTGCATACTCCTTGGCCTTGCGATAGGAAAACGGCGCATTGCCGTTCTCGTTGGAGGCGTAGGTGTTGCGGTTCCAGCCGAACGCCTCGGCTGCGGCGGCGGCGGTTTCATGGCCGGCGTCGAGGCGGGCCTGGCGAAGGCGGGCGGCGCGGTCGTTCATGGCCATGGTCTAACGCAACTCTGGATAACTGTACATAGCCTACAGTTTCCGCTTGCCGATTGTATGTATGAAAAATACAGTCTGCCCATGCAACAGACAGAACCGGTCCGGGCCGCGACCCGAAGCCCCATCAGCCTGGGGGACTACGCCAATCTCCGCCGCGGCGGGACATCGCCGGGCAGGGCCCGCGCGCTGCTGCGGCTGGAGGACCGGGAACTGGCCCGGCTGGAGCGGGCCTTCCGCGGCCAGGTGGCCCGCGGGGCAGGCGAGGCCCAGCCCCGCTTCGCCCATCATGAGCGCCATGTGGCCAAGGTGATGGAGCAGGGGGGCTTTCCGGCCCTGACCGAGACGCGGATCGGGCGCAACGGCGTCCATGTGGGCCTGCCGCTGGTGTGGCCGGAGGCGGGGCGATGAGCGGCGCGCCGGGGGACGCCGGCAGCCTGGTGGCTCAAGCCTTGGGGCATCGGACGCCGGGCGACCGGGCGCAGTTCCTGAAGGAGCTGCTGGCCCATACGGCGGCTGGCCTGGTGATCCTGGAGGGGGAGCGGGCCGCCAGCGAGGCGGTTTACCGGCTGGCCGATGCGGTGGTGTCGCGGGGGCGGCCTTGAGGGGGCAGATCTTCGATCCGGCGGCGCGGACCCGGGCGCGGCTGCGGACCCTGGAGAGCCGGGCGAAGGACCGCGCCGAGGCCGAGGCGGTGGCCGTCGGGGTGGCCGAGACGGTCGGCCTCGCCGGGGCAAGGGGTGCGGCGTTCGAGGGGCCGGCTTCGCCCGGCCGGCCCTATCGCCGGCAGGCGGGGCTCGACTGGCTGGCGCGCAAGGGCCGGATCACCGACGCCCAGAAGCGTGCCGGCGAGCGCTATGGCGCCCTCTATCGCCGGGCCGCACGGGAAGGCGCGATCCGCTCGACCCTGGACGTGCGGCCGGGCGGCGGCGGCCCGGCGGGTCCGGGCGCCCGGGAAGAGGTGCTGCTGATGGCCGCCGAAGGCTCGGCCCAGGCGACGGCGCGGCTGGCGGCGATGCGGGCTAGGCTGTGGGACCAGGCCGACCTAGTGAGCGCCTGCGACCTGGTCTGCGGCCGCGAACTGACGCCCCGCGAGGCCGTGGCTAGCGAGCGGGAGGTGGGCCGGATCGAGGCGCTTCTGGGCGTGGCGCTGGACGTGCTGGCGGGGGAGGGGCGCGACCGGTCTTGACCGTATCTCGATTGAGATACAACTATGGAGCCATAGTCAGGAGGGCCAACCATGGTCGCGCGAACCTCAATGCTCCATGTGCGCGTCGATGACGAGCTCAAGGCGGAAGCGTCGGAGAAGCTCGCGCGCGTCGGTCTCACGGTCTCCGATGCCGTTCGCATCCTGCTGACCCGCGTCGCCAAGGAAGGTGGATTGCCGGCCGGGCTCACGTCCGATCCCGAAGTCTATGACGCCTGGTTCCGCACCAAGGTGCAGGAGGCTCTGGCTGACCCAAGCCCTGCGCTGCCTCACCAGGAAGTTATGGACGAAGCCCAAGCACGGATCGACCGTAAGCGCCGTGACCGCGCGGGCGGTTGAGTGGCGCGAAGCGGCGCGCGCCGACTTGCTCGCTATCGTCGATTACATATCCGACGCCAATCCCGACGCCGCTCAGCGGTTGAAGGACGAGCTTGAGCACAAAGTATCGAAGCTGCCCGACCGTCCGAGGCTGTATCGGCCGGGGCGGGTCGCCGGCACCCGCGAAATGGTCGTCCGGCCAAACTACATCGTGGTCTATGCCGAAGATGAGCGCGCCGTGGTCATTCTGCGGGTGCTTCACGCCACCCAGCAATGGCCGTCCGGCTGAGAAGGGGCGGCCAAGCCGGATGTGCTGGCGAACGCCTGAGCCCGTTAGAGGTCTCGGACCAACCTCAAGCGTTCGACGCCGTTTTCCATGACCTTGCCGATCGGTTTGAAGCCCGCCTGCTCCGCCGTGCGCAACGAGGCTAGGTTGTCAGCCTCCACGTGCGCAGAGACCTGGCGGAGTTCTGAAATGTTGTCTCGGGCTGCCTGGCAGAGAAGGATGAGGGCGCGGCTGGCATATCCCCTGTTCCTGTGGTCGGGGAAAACCCAATAGCCGACATTCGCCAATGCGGGCTCTGGTCGGCGGATTTCGGCGCCGCCGATGAGCGTTTTATCAGGCAACCTGAGCGCATAGGTGATTTCCGGTCCGCCGGCGGCCCAGCGCCGCATGTAGCGGCGTATGGCGTCCTCAGCTTCGTCAAGGCTATGAGGGCGCCCGCCGTCGAAGCGTCGGCGAATTTCGTCGTCTTCGCCGCCCAGATCGCCCGCCGCGTCGGCCAGCCGATGCTGATCTAGCTGGATGACGGCGTCTGTCAGGCAAGTTGGCAGCCTTATGGGGTGTTGGATCGTCATCACGCGTCCCGGCTGCCCAAGCGGAGGCTCAGAGTACCAAGGCGGCGCGACGGTGGCATGATGGAGGACGCAAGGCGCAATCGAGCCCGGCCCAGGACACAGCGGGCGCCCCTCGATCACAGTTGCTGGGCCATCGAGCTGTCGAGCCAGGCCGCCATCAGGCGTGCCGCCGTCGCTTCGCGGCGAGCGATGGACTCTGGATCGGCGGTGTCGAGGTCGTTGGCGGCGTAGCGGGGGTCTGTCGTCCGCGCCACGATCACCGGCGGGGCGCCGAACTGGTCGGCGGTGATGTCGATGATCCAGCCTTGGCAGGTGACCCAGGCGTGGGCTTCCCAGCGGCCGTGGACGAGGAAGCCGAAGTCGCCGATGGGCGAGGTCTCAGAGCGGCGCGGGATTCCGTTCGACCAGTGGGCGTCGTGACCCTGCCGGCGAAGGACATCGCGGACGAACAGGCTGGTGCGGCCGCAGGTCCCGGCTGACGGCGTGGCGCCGCGGTGCGAGGGATCGGCGGCCTGCCAGTCGTCCCAGACGGGCTCCATGAACCGGCGGAGGCTTGTGGCTGTGGCGGCGAGTTGGCCCGGCAGGTCAGCCATGTGCGGGGGCCGCGCGGGCTGGGCTGCCCGCGATCAGGTCGAGGATCTCTGCGGTGGGCCGGACGTCGCCGAACGAGCGGTAGATGGTGTAGAGGGCGGCGTTGTGGGCGGCGTCGGTGACCGTGGCGGTGGCGTCGGCGGCGAAGATCACCCGGTAGCCCAGGGTCGAGGCGTCGCGGGCCGAGCTTTCGCAGCACACATTGGTCACCGTGCCAGCGATGATCACCGTCTCGATCCCACGGGCGGCGAGGCGGTCATGCAGGTCGCAACGGCCGGGGAAGAAGGCGCTGGCGGCGGACTTCTCGGCGAAGACATCGCCCTCCATCACGGCGAGCTCGGGGCAGAGGCGATCACGCGGGGCGCCCTGGCCGCCCGAGGCGCCATAGGTCTGGGCGATCTGCGCCCCATAGAATTCGATGGCGTGGGGGGAGGGGGCACCCGCATCGGCGGGCAGGACCCAGGCGACTACGCCGTCCCCCTCGCGCAGGGCGGCGGCCAGACGGTTGATCGGCGTGATGGCGTCGCGGCAGTGGATATTGGCCTCGGCGAAGAATGGGACCATGTCGATGACGACGAGGGCCGTGGTCGTGGGGTTCAGATGTTCGTAGGCGTGGCGTCGTCCGCGGCGGGACTCCTGGCGAAGATACTCCCGCTCAGCGATCATCCAGTTGTGCGCCATGGCCTTGTCTCGCTAGAGTGTTCATGAAATGTACCCGGCCACCTAGCAGATCGATCGTGACAGATTACGCCTCGTATATGATCTGCACGGCGCCGCGCAGCGGGAGCACCCTGTTGTGCCGACTGCTGGCCGAGACGGGGGTGGCGGGGCGGCCCGCCTCGCATTTCCACGAGCCTTCCCTGGTCGCATGGGCGCGGCGGCTGGAGGTCGAGCCGGCGACCGACGCCTCGGAAGGCGAGATCGTCGCGGCCTGTATCCAGGCGGCCCTCTCGCGAGGGCGCAGCGACAATGGGGTGTTTGGCCTGCGCCTGCAGCGGCCCAGCTTCGACTTCTTCTTTTCGCACCTGGCGTCGCTCCATCCGGATGAGACGACCGACCGGGGCCGGTTTGAGCGCGTCTTCGGCCGCACCCTGTTCATCCACCTCTCCCGGGCCGACAAGGTGGAGCAGGCCGTGTCCTGCCTGAAGGCCGAGCAGACCGGCCTGTGGCACGTGGCGCCCGACGGCTCGGATGTGGAGCGGATCGGCCCGGGGCGCGAGCCTGAATATGACGGCCAGGCGCTTCAAGCCTGGGTCGAGGCCATGGTCGACTATGACAGGGGCTGGGACGCCTGGTTTGGGCGCGAGGCGATCACGCCGGTTCGGCTCTCGTACGACGAGGTTTCCAGCGATCCCCGGGGCGCCCTGCGGCGTGTCCTGACCCCGCTGGGGCTGGACCCGGCGGCGGCCGATCGCGCTTCGCCAAGCCTGCGGAAGATGGCGGACGACACCAACCGCGATTGGGCCGCGCGGTATCGGGCCGAGGCGGGGCTGGGGTAAGGTGTCGCCTCATTCGGGCGCCGAATGCCGGACGCCGAGGCTGCTTCCAAAACGAGAGAAGATGCGATGAGCGCGATGACCAGAGAGGGCGGTTGCCGGTGTGGCCAGGTGCGGTTTCGGGTGAGCGAAGCGCCGAAGGTGACGATGGCGTGCCACTGTTGGGGTTGTCAGCAGATGACGGCGAGCGCGTTCTCGTTGAGCGCGCTGTTTGCGGCCGAGGCCTTCGCGGTGACGGCGGGCGAGCCGGTGATCGGCGGCTTGCATGGGGCGACGCGGCACTTCTTCTGCCCGCACTGCATGAGCTGGATGTTCACGCGGCCGGAGGGCGTCGACGGCTTCGTCAATGTGCGCTCGACCCTGTTCGATGATCCCTCGGGGCTGGAGCCGTTCATGGAGACCATGACGGCGGAGAAGCTGCCTTGGGTCAGCACGCCGGCGGTGGAGGGGTTCGAGGGCTTTCCGCAGCCGGCGGATTTCGGGCGGCTGATGGGCGCCTATGCGGCGCGGTCGGCGGGCTGAAGCCGCGTCGCCGTAAGGATCAGGAGGCGGAGCGAGGGATCGCCCCGCCTCTGGTCGTTTATGGGTTCAGGCCTTCTGAATGGCCGCGGCGATCTCGTCGGTGGTGTGGCCGGTGAGGTCCTTGGCGATTTCGCCGACCAGGCGGGACTCGGTCTCCTTGTGCCAGCCTTTGCGGAGCTGACCGAGCGTCTTGGGCGCGGCGATGACCAGCAGCTTCTCGACCCGGTGGGTCAGGATCATGTGGTTCAGGACGTCGGCGACGCCCATGGCGAAGCCGTCTTCGGCCTGGGTGCCGTTGTCGGGATTGGCGTCGCTGGATATGCGGCCCGGCGCGCCGGAGACGCGATCCTCGATCTCGGGCGTCGGCAGGGCCTTCAGCTCGATATCGGCATGGCCGGCGTTCTGGAAGAGCGCCAGCTTTTCGCCATCGACGACGGCCACGTGGGCGCCATTGGGAAGTATCATCTGGAAGCTCCGGTTGTTTCGGGATCGCTTGAACGTGCCGCGGGGCGCCGCGGTTGCCAATTGAGGGCGAACCCCTAGTTGTTCCTATTTTGTTCTTGCCATCCCGCGGGAATTTGGTAGGTTCTGTGTATGGGTCGTTCTTGCGTCTGAGGCGCCGAGGACGCCGCGGCGGGCGAGGCCCGCACTTGCATGACATCTCTCCTGGCGAAGCGTTGAGCGGGCGGCCGTTGGGCGGTCGGCTTTGCGCGAGGCTGGATGGTCGCCCGCCCCCTGTCCCTCCCCCGGGGCGGCGGCGCGCCTCGAGGTGGCGTTTGCGAGGCGGCGTCCTTTGCGCGGCAGGAGCCCCGCGCCCGGCTCCAGGAGCCAAGCGCGCGCCTCTCGTGGGGCGCGGAGCGGGCGCGGGGCGGACGGCCCAATGGTTCTTTCAGAGTTGAGGTGGCGTTATGGCGCGGGCGGTGCGGCGGCGGAAGGATCCGCGCGAGGCGGTGCTGGCCCTGGCGCCGCTGGCGGTGGAGACGCTCGCGGAGATCATGCGCGGCGCCGGCAGCGACACCGCCCGGATCGCGGCGGCGCGCGAGGTGCTGGATCGCGCCCACGCCAAGGGCAAGGGCGGCGAGGCTGAGGGCGGGCTGACCATCGTGGTGCGGCGGTTTTCCGATCCCGAGGCGGCCGGGCCTGGCCCCGCCGAATGAAGGGAGCCGAGATCGAGCTGCCCCATGGCTGGAGCCCGCGGGACTATCAGGCGAGCCTGTGGCGTTATCTGGAGGCGGGCGGCTTGCGGGCCGACGTGGCCGCCCACCGGCGCTGGGGCAAGGATGATGTGGCGCTGAACTGGACCGCGGTGAGCGCGGTGCAGAAGCCCGGCGTCTACTGGCATCTGCTGCCGGAGGGCGCGCAGGGGCGCAAGGCGGTCTGGGAGGCGGTGAACCCGCATACCGGCCTGCGGCGGATCGACGAGGCTTTTCCGCCGCAGATCCGCAGCGCGACGCGGGACGGCGACATGAGCATCCGCCTGGCCAACGGATCGGTCTGGCAGGTGCTGGGCTCGGACAATTATGACAGCCTGGTGGGGGCGCCGCCGGTCGGCGTGGTGTTCTCCGAATGGGCGCTCGCCAGGCCTGACGCCTGGACCTACATCCGGCCGATCCTGGCGGAGAATGGCGGCTGGGCGCTGTTTCTGTGGACGCCGCGGGGGCGCAACCACGCGGTGCGGGCCTTTGAGGCGAGGGCGCGGGACGGCGCCTGGTTCACCCTTCGCTCGCCGGCGACGGAGACCGGAGTGTTCACACCCGCCCAGTTGGCCCGGGAACGGGCCGAGCTGGTGGCCGAGACCGGGTCGAAGGAGGAGGGCGAGGCCAGGTTCGCCTCGGAATACCTGGTGGACTTCGATGCGGCCGCGCCGGGCGCCTATTATGCCGGCCTGTTGGGCGACGCGCAGGGCGCGGGCCGGGTGGGTCATGTGCCGCATGATCCGGGGCTGGCCGTGCATACGGCCTGGGACCTGGGCATCGATGACTATACGGCGATCTGGTTCTTCCAGCAGGTGGGGCCAGAGGTGCGCGCCATCGACTATTTCGAGACCAGCGGCGAAGGGCTGCAGGCCATCGTCCGCGAGGCCATTGCGGCGAAGCCCTACGTCTATGGGACCCACCACCTGCCGCACGATGTGATGGTGCGCGAGCTGGGCGCGGGCGGCCGCTCGCGGTTCGAGACCCTGGGCGGGCTTGGCGTCTCACCCATCGAGGTGGGGCAGGCGACCCACCCGGAGGACCGGATCAACGCCGGGCGGCTGATGATACCCATGACCTGGTTCGACGCCCAGGCCTGCGCGCTCGGGCTCGACCGGCTGCGGGCCTATCGCAAGCGCTGGAATGCGGCGACGCGAGCCTATGGCGGGCCGCTGCACGACGCCGCCAGCCACGGCGCCGACGCCTTTGGCGAGTTCGCCCTGAACCGTCGCGGGGCGGCGGTTCGGCGGGCGGCGCGGCGTGGGGCCGGCGGGGCGAGCGGGAGCTGGATGGGGTGATGCCCGTCTTCGCAAGACAACAACAGAGAGACAGCTTGATATGAGCGACCCCTACCTGAATTGGCGTGCGAGCGCGCCTGGAGCCGCACGAAACGGCGGGGCGGTGGATGAGGCAACTGTCAGTGAAATCCAGGTCATAGGTCGACGACCTGGATCGGTGCAGACGACTGGCTTCTGGTCGCGCGACCCCGGCTTCGTGGAGAGCTTGATCCCCGTTTGGGGCTCCACCCGCGGGCTGATCGCCGACTTGAAGCAAGGCGATCGACGAGGGGCGGCGATCAATGGCGCCATGCTGTTGAGTGAGTTAAATCCCCTTGCCTGGGGTGCGACGGCTCTAAGTAAGGCCGGTATTCGCGCTGCGATGAAGGCCGGAACCAGCCAGACTTGGAACGCTACGCGTAAGCGCATGGCGAAACAGGGTTATTTTGGAAAGGGTGAGCAGGGGCACCACTGGTTTATACATCAGGCATCCGGGGCGCCGCTTTGGATTACAAATCACCCGATAAACATCGTCAAGCTGCCTGCCGATGTACACAAGCGGATACACTTTCGAGATCTGAAAAATGGCCTGCCGCGGTTCAATATGGGTGAGCGGCTCTACTACGGCACTCCGACATGGCTAAAGGTAGAGGCCGGTCGCGCTTCTGGCCTCACGGCCGGCAAGGCGTCGCTGGCGGGCAACCAGGCTGATGCCGTCTATTCTAGCGACGAGATCACCACTCCTGAGACGAGGCAAGAGGTGTCGGATACATCTCGCCTTGTTCCGCTTGGCGACAGTGTCTTCGCCATCAGGCCTGGGCTGGTGAACGACTATGATTCAGGCCGTTACTGGTAGACTCACGCCCATAAGTTCGCAATATGTTCCGCGTTGTGGGTGGCTCATGAGTGGCAGGATGGCGTCGAGGCAATGGCGGTGGGCGGCGGCCGGGGTGGCGGTGTTGAGCGCCACCAGCTGCGGCTATGCCGTAGGCGACTTCGTCGGCATTAACGCCTGCATCGATCACAACGGCCATTGGGAGAAGGGGGTCTGCTACGACAGCGGGGGATCGCTGTCTTCCCTGCCGCATGGTTGGCAGGCCATAAACCCACACGAAATCTCGGCGGTCACGGGCCACGCCAAGGATTGGGGTGTTCTTGAACCTGGCGCCGTCGATCTCGACGGGGACGGAGCCCCGGATCTTGCCCGCATCCTCGTTGACCCGTCGATGACGCAGTTTCGGCTGTTCGTCTTCTACGGCAAGGACGACCTTGCCGGGGATCGGGCCGTGGCGCTGACCGAAGCCCAGAGGGTCGCAGATGTGGCGGGCGTTTCCGTCAGTGTGGAGGGGCCGCCTGGCGAGCCCGACAGGGCGCCGAAGATCACCTTGCGTCGGACGATTGAGGGCGAGAGGCGGGACATGGTCTTCGCCTGGCGCGGGGATCGCCTGGCGGAGGTGGCGCCGTGATCGAGCCGCCCACTATTCCGGTCGGACGGATCGTGCGAGGCGGTCTGCTGTCGGTGGTCCTGGTGCTGTTGCTGATGGGCTCCTGCACGGTGGGCTGCCTGGGCCGCGGGGCCGAGTATCCGCAACGCTGCCGGAATAATGGCGGGGCGCCGGGCTATATGGCCTGCCATATGCCGCGACTGACCGCGGCCCCGCCGGAGGGTTGGGTGTTCCGCACGGCGGCCGACATGCGGCCGGGCGACGATGGCGATCAGGCGTGGCGGGAGGCGCTCGACCACTATCAGCGCCTTGCCGTTTCGGCCGATTTCGACGGCGACGGGCGGGAAGACCAGGCGGCGATCCTGTTGGACGAGACCTTTGAGACGTTTGCGGTCTTCGCCTTTCCGGGCGGCGGCGAGGCGGCGCGGTTGACGCCGCCGCTGCCGGTCGCGGCCTTGCCTGGACGCGCCCTGGCCGTGCGCAAACCCTGGCGCGGCGGAAGGCCGGTGCTGGTGGTGAAGGCCGCGGATGGCGAGGACGAAGCCTTCGCCTGGGACGGCGCGGCGTTTGTGAGGGCCGGTCAATGAGCCTGGCATTTCAGTGGGAGGCCTGATGCCTTGGATGCGACGCGAAATGCGGTGGGCGGCGGCCGGGGCGGCGATGCTGAGCGCCGCCAGCTGCGGCTACGCGACCGGTGACTTCTGGATCGGTGACGGCTGCGGTGACCAGAGCGGCTATTGGGGCGATGGCCTCTGCTACATCATTGGCGCTCGCCAGAGCACGCCGCGCGGCTGGCAGAGCGTGCAGGCCCCGGAATTGGCGGCGGTCAAGGACGTGGCTCATGACTGGGGGCGGCTCACAGCTTCCGGGGCCGACCTTGATGGCGACGGCGAAGGCGATTCCATCGCGGTCCTTGTGGACCCGACGCTGACCCAGTTCCGCGTCTTCGCCTTCTTCTCCAGGGACCATTTCTCCGGGGCTGCGGCCCGTGCGCTGACCGAGGCGCGGCCCATCGCTGAGATGGATGCGGTGTCCGTGGAGTTTAACAAACCGGCGCCGTCCTCCACTGCGGCGGCGAGCTTCACCTTGCGGCAGAGGGTCGGCTGGACGACCAACGACATCACCTACACGTGGGCGGATGGCCGCCTGGTCGAGGTGGCGTCATGACGATCGAACCACCTCCCTTTCCCACCTGGCGGCTGCTGAGAGGCCTGCTGGTGTCCGTCGTGATGGTCATGCTGCTGATGGGCTCCTGTGTTGTCGGCTGCAAGGGCCGCGCTTTCGAGTATGGGGAGCGCTGTCGCGACCATGGTGGCGTTCGCAGCCGACTGGACTGTCACATGCCCCGCCTGACGGTGATCCCGCCGGAAGGCTGGGTGTTCCGGACCACGGCGGACCTGATGCCCGTTTATGGCGATGACCCCACATGGCGAAAGGCGCTCGACCACTATCAGCGGCTGGCGGTGTCGGCCGATTTCGATGGCGACGGGCGAGAGGATCAGGCCGCGATCCTGCTGGATGAGCCCTATGAGCGGTTTGCGCTCTACGTCTTCCCGGCGGGCCGCGAGCCGGTCAGGCTGGCGCCGGCGCAGCCGATCACGGCGTTGCCGAAACGCACCTTGGCCGTGCGCGAAGGCCGGGGTGGCGCGCCACCGACCCTGGTGGTGAAGGTTGGAGACGGCGAGGGCGAGGCCTTCGCCTGGGATGGCGGGGCGTTCGTGAAGACGGCGGACTAAGCCCCCGCCGGACCTAAGGAAAATCGGATTTCTCTGACACAGCGTCCCCGACTTGGGACGCCAAAGGGCGTTTGCATGACTGATGACGACATCCTGCGCGACGCCCGCGAGGCGTTCGAGCGTGCGTCGGCCCACGAGGCCGAGATCCGCGAGGAGGCGCGCGACGACCTTCGGTTCGCCAGGCTGGGCGAGCAGTGGCCGGAGAAGGTGCGCCGGGACCGGGAGCTGGACGGGCGGCCCTGCCTGACCATCAACCGGCTGCCGGCCTTCGTGCGCCAGGTGGTCAATGATGCGCGGCTGAACAAGCCGGCCATCGTCTGCCATCCGGTGGACGACGGCGCCGATCCGCAGACGGCGGAGATCTTCAACGGCCTGATCCGCCACATCGAGCAGTCGAGCGACGCCGAGGTCGCCTATGACACGGCGCTGGATTTCGCGGTGACCTGCGGCTTCGGCTATTTCCGGATCAACACCCGCTATGCCCGGGATGACAGTTTCGAGCAGGACATCGTCATCGAGCGGGTGGCCGATCCGTTCAGCATCTATGGCGATCCGGACTCCACGGCCGCGGACTCCTCGGACTGGAACACGGCCTTTGTGGTCGACAGCCTGCCGCGGGCGGCGTTCCAGGCCCGCTGGAAGGGCGCCGATGCTGTGGACTGGTCGGGGTCTGGCCATGAGGGCGCGGCCGGCGCCTGGGGCGACGGCGAGCGGGTGACCGTGGCCGAGTTCTGGCGGCGCGAGGCGGTGCGCCGCAAGATTGTCGCCTTGAGCGACGGGCAGGTGATCGAGCTTTCCGCCTATGAGGCCCAGAAGGGCCTGTTCGATGCGCTGGGCGTCAGCATCCAGGGCGCGCCGCGGGAGGTGGCCAGCCACCGGGTGGTGCAGCATGTGGTCACCGGCGCGCAGGTGCTGGAGACCGTCGAATGGGCCGGGCGGTTCATTCCCATCGTGCCGGTGTTTGGCGAGGAGCTGCGGATCGATGGCCGCCGGCGGCTGCGTAGCCTGGTGCGGGACGCCAAGGACCCGCAGCGGATGTTCAACTACTGGCGGACCACGACCACCGAGCTGGTGGCGCTGGCGCCCAAGGCCCCCTTCATCGGGCGCAAGGGGGCGTTCGAGACCGATGCGGAGAAGTGGGCGAGCGCGAACGTTCAGACCCACGCCTATCTGGAATATGACGGGCCTGAGCCGCCCATGCGGCAACCCTTTGCGGGCGTGCCGGCCGGGGCGCTGCAGGAGGCGCTGAACGCCAGCGACGACATGAAGGCGATCATGGGCCTGCATGACGCCAGCCTGGGGGCGCGGTCCAACGAGACCAGCGGGCGGGCGATCATGGCCCGCCAGCGGGAGGGGGACGTCTCCACCTTCCACTATATCGACAATCTGAGCCGGGCGATCCGGCACGCCGGGCGGATTCTGATCGACCTGATCCCCAAGGTCTATGCCGCGCCCCGCGTCGTGCGGGTGCTGGGGCCGAGCGGGGAGGCGAGGCTGGCGCAGGTGAACCAGCCGGTGGCGGTGCGCGAGACCGATGAGACGGGTCAGGTGCGCGAGGTGCGGCGGATCTATGATCTGAGCGTCGGCAAGTACGACCTGACGGTGCGGGCGGGGCCGAGCTTCACCAGCCGCCGGGAAGAGGCCGCGACGCAGATGATCCAGCTGATCCAGGCCTATCCGGCCGCAGCCCCAGTGATCGGCGACCTGCTGGCGCGCAATCTGGACTGGCCCGGCGCCGACGAGATCGCCCAGCGGCTTTCCAGCCTGCTGCCGGCCCAGGTGCGCGGCGAAGCGCCGGAACTGGGCGAGGCCCGCGCCGCCATCGAAAAGCTGTCCCAGGCCCTGGCTGGCGCAAACCAGAAGCTGGAGGCGATGGCCAAGGACCAGGCCCTGGAGACCCGCAAGCTGGAGATCGCCGCCTTCGAAGCCGAGACCCAGCGGCTGAAGGTGATGGGCGCTGGGCGCGCCGCCGACTGACCTTTCTTTTTCGACCTCAAGGATCAAGCACATGGCCACCGGCAAGGTGACGGGCGCGTTCACAGCGACAGGCCCGAGCGAACGATTTGCGCCCGACTCCCGGCCCGGCGCGCCGCGCAGGTTCAACCTGTCGCTGTGGGGCGTGTTTTCCGGCAGCGTGCGGGTGGAGCGGTCGTTTGATAGCGGCGCGACTTGGCTGGAATGTTCCCGTGACGGGGCGGGAACGCCGGCGGCCTATGCCGCGCCGATCTCCGTGGTGATGGAGGAGCCGGAGGCCGGCGTGCTCTACCGGCTGAACTGCACGGCGCTGAGCTCGGGGACGGTGAATTACCGCCTGAGCCAGTGAGCGGGGGCTGCAAGTTGGCTCGAGGGGTGGCGAGCGGCGTCGCCGTGCGCGGCGCCCAGGCCCTGCGGCCCCAGACCGACGCGGTGATCGGGCAGATGGCCCAGACCCCGGGGAACGCCCAGGCGGGCGCCATGGACCAGCTGATTTCGGCCCTGGTGGCCGCCGAGATCTGGTCGCGGCTGGACGCCCTGTTTGTCATGGCGGCGGGCGATGAACAGGCCGCCGGGGTGAACTGGGCGCAGCCCCTGGTGGGCGGATTGTCGCCCGTCAACAGCCCGGTCTTCGTCCCCTGGTCCGGTTACGAGGGCGACGGAGCGACGAGCTTCCTGGAGACCGGTTTCCTGCAAGGGGGCGGCCTCTATCAGGCCGCCGATCACCACGCCGGGGTCTGGGCCGTGGCTGGAGATAGCAGCGGCTGCGCCTTTGGCAATTCTCGCAATCGTATCCACCTGCGCAGCAGCGCAGGCCAGCTGACCACCCGGTCCAACTGCACCACCAACCGGCAGGTGGGGATCGCCAGCGGTTTTGGCCACACCTTGATGAGCCGGCGGGCGGCCGATGTTTACCAGGTGCTCAAGGACGGGGTGGTGATCAGCGAACCCGTCGAGGCGATCACCACGGTGGCCGCGCAGCGGCTGATCCTGCACGGCTATGCGGCGAGCGGAACGGAGGGCTCGCTGAGCAGCTGGCGGCTGGCGGCGGCGCACTTCGGCGCTGGCCTGACCGCCGAGCAGGGTGCGGCGCTTCATTCGGCCCTGGGTCGATACCTGGCGGAGGTTGGATCATGGGCGTGAGCCTGGTGTTGATGGACGAGGCCCTGGCCGCGCAGATCGTAGGCCCGCAGTTGAAGCCGAGACTGATCCTGGCCGGCGCGCATGCCGGGGCCTTTGCGCTCTCGCCGGCGGTGCTGGCCGATGAGCGGCATGCGGCGGTGCATGGCCTTCTCACGAACCTGCCGCGGGTGACCCTTTCACCGGACGAGGCCTGGCCGGAGACCGACTGAGGCGCTTGGCTTCTCAACTTTGAGCCGGAGCGGCCCCGCCGCCCGAATTCCAAGGACATGACCATGATGCAAGACCCGACCATCCTGGGCGGCGCCGATCCGCGCCTGCTCGCCGCAGGCCCTGGCGCCGAGGCTGACGCGATCGAGGAGATCGAGCACGGCGGCCAGTTCTATCGCCTGCCGCGGGCGTTGAAGGCGAAGCTGATGGCCAATATCGACCATGAAAGCGCCGCCCAGACTGTGGCGGCCGAACGCCGGGCCCTGGCCGAGCGGGCGAAGATGATGGAGCTGGAGGCCGAACTCGCCGGCGCCAGCGCGCAGGACCGGGCGGTGCTGATCGCGCTGGAGCAGCAACTGGCGCAGTTCGAGGGCGTCGACTGGCAGGCGCTGAGCCAGCAGGACCCCCAGCTGGCCCAGGCGCTCTGGACCCAGGCGAACGACGTGGCCCAGGCCCGCGAGGCCTATGGCCAGGCCCTGGCCCAGCAGGACGAGATGGCCCGGGCCGCGGCCGGCGAACGGGCGCGGATCGAGCTGGAAGAGACCGGCCGGGTGCTGGCCGGCCAGATCGAGGGCTGGTCGCCGGAGGTGGCGGCTCAACTGGTGGAATACGCCCAGGCCTTCGGCGTCACCCTGGACGAGCTGCGCGAGGTGGCCGATCCGCGGCTGTGGATGATCCTGCACCGGGCCCAGCAGGGGGAAGCTGCGATGAAGGCGCAGGCTGGGACGCAGGCTTCGCTTCAGTCGTCGCCTCAGCCCGCAATCCAGGTGCGGCCGGCCGTGCAGGTGGGCGGCGGCTCGGCCCCGGCCAGCGCCGTGCGCGACGACATGGGCGCGGCCGAGTGGATGCGCCGCAGGAACGCTCAGGCCATGGCGGGGCGGTGATGGCGGGGCGTCAGCACTATGTCCCGTCGTCCTGGGCGGGCGAAGCTCTTCGACCTCGTTGCGCCGCGCGTCAGTAAACCTGCTCCAGCGACCGATGAAAGATAACGGTCCGGTTTTCTTCGAAGGCCGGAAAAATCACGACTCCCCGCCAGTCGCGAAAGTAATGGGGCAGATGGTTGGCGAATGCGGTGTCCAGCTCGACGAAGCCTTCAACGCTTTCCCACAGACGGAGGCTGCGGCCGTCGTCGAGCCAGATGTCGAACACCACCTCGTCGGTGGTGATGAGGTCGAGCTTGAGGGCGACAATCTCTCCGACCGCGGCGAAGGCGGCGGAGAAGGGCGGTGGCGACTTCTGCCAGAACCAGCCTCGCTTCGGCGCCTGGAAGACGAAGCCCTCGTCTTGAACCGAAAGTTTGCCGTAGTTCGTCATTTGTTCCAGTTTAGCTGTGTCTCTATCCAGGGCAAGGCTGAGCTTCGCCACCCGTTTCCAAAGGAGGTGCGTTTGGAACTGTTCCGTCGCCTGTTCGGGCGTTCGAAGCCGAGCGAGCCAGCGTCACACGCGCCCATCCCCATGTCTGTCTGGGGGCGGGTCTGCCTGACCTTGCGCGAGGTGGACAATCGCGACGAGCAGGACTGGCCCGGCGAGGTGGTGCGGCCCCTGCAGGGCGGACGGTGGCTGATGGAGATGGATCCGCCGATCCTTTATGATGGCCTGCCGCCGGAGGATCTGAAAATGGTGGCGGTCGGCCCGCGCTACGTGGGCGACGCCCTGGGCATAGATCCGCGCACCTGGCCGGATGTGGTCAATATGTTCATCCCGGCGCCTGGTCAGGACTTCGACGGCGAGCTGGCGCTCAAGGACATTGTCAGTGTTCGCCTGGCGCCGGAGCGTGGCGTGACCTTCGTCGACTAAGGGCTTTGGCGCTTCGCGCCAGGCCGCATTCTGAAATCGCAGACGCTGCAGCCGCCGGAGTGACCCTCCGGGCGCACGAGCGCGCCTGATCCCTATCCAACACCCGACCGGCGCAGCTGCGCCGACCCACATTCCATCCTCAAGGAAGACGAGAGCCTATGGCCAATTCGCTGCTTTCCCCGACCGCGGTCACCCGCGAGGCCCTGCGTGTGCTGCACCAGAAGCTGAACTTCGTGGGCTCCATCACGCGGGAGTATGACGACAGCTTTGCGCGCCAGGGCGCCAAGGTGGGCGACACCCTGAAGGTGCGGCTGCCCAACCAGTATGTGGTGCGCACCGGCGCGACCCTGGACGCCCAGGACACCACCGAGACCAGCGTCGAGCTGAAGGTCCAGACCCAGAAGGGCGTGGACCTGAACTTCACCTCGGTGGACCTGACCCTGTCGCTGGACGACTTCTCCGAGCGGATCATCGAACCGGCCATGAGCGTGCTGGCGGCCAATATCGAGGCCGACGCCATGGGCATGTACAAGACCGTCCATAACCAGGTGAACAACCAGGGGGCCGCCGCCAGCTTCGCCAAGATCTTGCAGGGCCGGAAGATCCTGGTGGACAATCTGGCGCCCCTGGCCGGGCGGACCTGCAATCTGAACACCCAGGACAATGTCGACCTGGTAGATGCGCTCAAGGGCCTGTTCAACGACAAGGCCAGCATTTCCAAGCAGTACCGCGAAGGCTTCATGGGCCGAAGCGCCGGCTTCGACTTCATGGAGAACACCCTGTGGCCCTCGCACACGGTGGGGACCAAGGCCGGTTCGCCGCTGGTGAACGGGGCGGGCCAGACCGGCGCGACCCTGGCCACCGACGGCTGGTCCAACAGTTCGGCGGTGCTGAAGGCTGGCGATGTCTTCACCATCACCGGCGTCTTCCGGGTGCATCCGGAGACCAAGCAGTCGACGGGCGTGCAGCAGCAGTTCGTGGTGAAGGCCGACGCCAGCTCCAACGGCTCGGGCGTGGCGAGCGTGCAGATTTCGCCGGCCATCGTCACCACGGGCGCCGCGCAGAACGTATCGAACGCGCCGGCCGATAATGCGCAGATCCAGGTGGCCGGGACGGGCGGGGCGGCCCACGGGATTTCGATGGCCTATCACAAGGGCGCCTTCGCCTTCGCCACGGCCGACATGGTGATGCCGCGGGGCGTGGACTTCGCCGCGCGCGAGGTCTTCGACGGGGTCTCCATGCGGATCGTGCGCCAGTACGACATCAACAACGACAAGTTCCCCTGCCGCCTGGACGTCCTCTACGGCTACCAGACCCTGCGCCCGCAACTGGCCTGTCGACTGGCCAACAACTAGGCGCGCGCAACGCGCCCTGGGGCGCGGCTCACACGACAATCGGGGCGGCGCGGGCTCGCCCCGTCGCCGCCCCCTGCCGAGGGGAGGAGGGCGCATGGCGCTCACGACCTATGACGACCTGAAGGCCGCGACGGCCGACTGGCTGGAGCGGAGCGATCTGGCTGGGCGGGCGTCGGATTTCATCACCCTGGCCGAGGCGCGGTTGAACCGCGAGCTGCGGTTGGCGGTGATGGAGTCCGAAGTCGATCTGGCGGCGCCGCCCGGGGCGCGGACCCTGGACCTGCCGGCCGACTGCCGCGAGGCGCTCGGACTCTGGCGGGCCGACGGTCCGGCGCGCACGCCGATGCGCTACCGGCCTGCGGGCCTGATGCCACGCAGCGACCAGGGCGGGCGGCCGGACTATTGGAGCCTGGAGGGCGGAAAGATTCTGCTGGAGCGCCCCTGTGATGGGGAGACCAGCTTCGTCCTGCGGCAGGTGGGGCGTCTGGCCCTGAGCGCCGAGGCGCCGACCAATGCGGTGCTGGCCGAGCACCCCGACCTCTATCTGTTCGCCACCCTGGCCGAGGCCTGCCCCTATCTGAGGGATGGCGAAATGGCCGGGCATTTCAACGCCCGGTTCGAGATGGCGCTGGCCCAGGCGCGCGCCGCCGACGCCCGGCGACACGGGATGGCCAGCCTGGTCACCGACCTGCCGCGTCGGGAGGCCGTCTCATGCTGAGCGTGGGTCCGGACGCGCCTCCGGCCTTGCGCCCCCTGCTGGGCGCGCTGGTGGAAGCGGTGCGCGCGCTGCAGACGCCCGGGGCGCCGACGCCGGTCTTCGCCTGCGCCGCCGCGGACCTGCCGCCGGCGGCGGCCTGGCCGCAGACCCTGGTCCTGGTGGCTGACCTTTCGACCCTGGCGGTCTCGGACGGGAGCGCCTGGGTGCGGCAAGATACGGGAGCTGTCATCTGATGCCTTCGACCTACACCCCCTCCCTGCGCCTGGAGATGCAGGCGGCCGGCGAAAATCTGAACACCTGGGGCGCGCCGCGACTGAACGCGGTCATTGACCGGCTGGACCAGGCGGTCGCCGGGCGCAGCGCCATCGCGCTGAATGGCGACCATGTGTTGACCAGCGCCAATGCCGGCGACGACGAGGCGCGGCGGGCCATGCTGGACTTTTCCGGCACGGGCCCCGCCGTGGTGACCCTGCCGGCGACCAGCAAGATCTATCTGGTGCGCAACGCCGCCAGCGGACCTGTAACCCTGACCACCGGGGCCGGGGCCGTCGCGACGATCGACAGCCAGGATGTGACGCTGGTGGCCTGCGACGGCGCCAATGTCTTTCCGCTGGGCGTCGGCGGGCTGACCCTGAAGGCCTATGTCGAGGCCGTGGCCTGGAGTTACAACGCCGGCGCTCTGCCGGGCCAGGCTGGCAATGCCGGCAAGGTGGTCTTCACCGACGGTGAGGCCGCCGGATGGCGCCTTGTCACCAGCCTTCCTGACTACATCCACCATCAGGCCCAAAGCGCCGCCGCCGCCGACTGGCGCGCGGCCGGCCTGGCCTATTTCGGCTGAGGAGAAGCCATGAGCGCCATCGCCACCAACGCCTATATCGCCGTCCAGAGTCCTGTGGCCTACACGGCGGTCGCCACGGCGGCCAATACGGACTTCGACACGCCCACGCACGTGGTCGAACTGATCCCGCCCGGCGACAACACGCAGGGGATGCGGCTGACCAAGGCCTATGCCATCGCCCGGACCGATCCGCCCTCGGCGGTGAACTGCCAGCTCTATCGGACCATCGGCGCGGTTCACGTGCTGATCGACAGCGCGCTGCTGCCGGACCTGGCGGCGAGCGGAACCGTGGCGAACGCCAGGGTCCCGTTCAATCCCACCGAGGACGACCCGCTGTTCCTGCATCCGGGGGAGGGGCTGTCATTCGCCATCGGCGTCGCCGTCGCCGATGGCATTGTCTGCCGCGCCTCGGGCGGCTCCTACTCGCCGTTGCCGTAATGGCGGCCTATGGACCAAGGGGCGACAGGCCCCAGCGGCGAAAGACCCGCTCCAGCATTGTGGGTCTGTATCAGTTCGACTCCGGCTCCGGCACGATCGCGGCGCCTTCCAACTGCGACGCGCTGATTTACGCGATCGGCGGCGGCGGCTCTGGAGGGGGTGGCGGCTCGGGCGGGTACACCGCAGGCGGCGGAGGAGGCGGAGGCGCTGCCTACCGGCGATTTTCGATGAATCGAGGTGATTTGTTGGCTTACTCGGTCGGTGCTGGGGGCCCTGCGGCTGCAACCAATGGGAATGCAGGCGGCACCACGTCCGTTGTTTTCCGTGGCCATTCCGTAACCGCTGGCGGGGGCGCTGGCGGTGCCATGGATACTCATGGGGGGAATGGAGGTGAAGCGACGGGCGGCGAGATCAATCGCAAGGGCGGGCGAGGTGGTACGAACGCTTCGGGCGATGTTGGGGAGTATGGCGGAATTGGCGGAAGCAGTGACCAGGGGCGTGGAGGTGGCGGCGGTTCTGCTGGCCTGGCGGATCTCGGCACAGCACTTGCTGGAGGGGCCGGTTCGGCCGCCGCTGTTTTCACCAACTCGCTAGGCGGCTACGCGCCAGGCGGGGGATCAGGAGGAACTGGTACGGGCATGAGCGGCCCTGGAGGCGCTGGGCGCCTGATCGTTATCTTGCTTTCGAGAGGGTGAGCTTCTCCTTTCTCAATACATTCAGCACTGCATCTGGATTTTCGTCCAAGAGCACATGACCTCCTTCCGCCCGAGAGAGATGAACCCTTGGATATCCTTGAATTCTATCTATAGATTTCTCGGGCAAAATAGATCTGGTCGGACAAATAATTTCTACGTCCTGACCTAGATTATCAAGTAAATGCCAATGTTCGGTTCGAAGAATTGGCTTTAGCCATGTCGCGACAAAACCTACTCGGAGCTCGTGCTCAACTTCGGGTGTTGGCTCAAGTGGAGGATCTACCGCTATAACCCGTCCCGACATCTGAAGAGCAACGAGCCCACCAAGGCTTTCGCCGACAACAGTCACGGGAAGGCCGGGCCAGACATGGGCGAGAGCCGCTTCGTAGGCTGCAGCGTAGGTCGCCAGATCGCCCTCAATCATCGGTGCGACATCGTGGCCGGGCAACTCGGCCAGAACCACATCGTGGGCAAGCCACGATCTTAACTGGAACGCGCGACGGCCAGCGCCGTGAATAATCACGACCACCTCATCTCGCGGCTTGTTCGCGAAGACCAGCGACACCTCGCCGTGGGGTGTCGGGATGAGATAGCGCTTGGCTTCCATGGCTCAATTCTAGCCAGGGGAAAATGTGATGAGAATACCTCTCGATATTCCGCCGGGTCTGGTGGGGGACGATACGAGTTTTGCGGCGGCGGGGCGTTGGGCCGATGGGTCCAATGTCCGCTTCTGGCGCGGGCGGCCGCAGGTGATCGGGGGTTGGGAGAGCCTGACCACCGACGGGCTTGCGGGGGTCTGCCGTCAGGTCTTCGCCTGGACCGACAATGCTGCGGTGCTGAACGTGGCCTTCGGTTCGCACAACGCCCTGCAGGTGTGGATCGGCGGCGGCCTCTACGACATCACGCCGACGCTGGCGCGGCCCGCGCGCCGCCTGGGCGCCGATCCACTGTCGGTTACGGCGGGCGACGCCACGGTGAGCGTGGCCATGGTGGGGCATGGCCTGGCCGGGGGTGACTTGGTCGACGTCTCCGGCGCTGTGGCGCTGGGCGGGATTACGCCAAACATCGAGGGCGCACCGGTTGCGGTCATCGACGCCGACCACTTCACCTATGAGTTCATGGCGCCCGCGGCCTCAAGCGCCACCGGCGGCGGCTCGGCGGTGGTCGTGGCGCCCCAGGCGGCCTTCGCCGCCGGCGCGATCGATGGCACGGGGGGCCAGGGATATGGCACCGGCGCCTTTTCCACCGGCGCCTTTTCCTCGCCTTCGACGGCGGAGTTCTTTCCCAGGACCTGGAGCCTTTCGGCGTTCGGGGAGCGTCTGGTCGCCAGTCCTCGGGGCGGAACCCTCTATGCCTGGGCCAACGACACGGAGGTTGCGGCCGAGCCGTTGAGGGGCGGGCCGGCCCAGGTCACGGTTTCGCTGGTCTCGCACACCGACCAGATCTTCGCCCTGGGCTGCAACGAGGAGGTTTCGGGGGTCTTCAACCCCCTTTGCATCCGCCACAGCGGCGTTCGAGCGCCAGACGAATGGACGACGGCGCCCGACACCACGGCGCGGGAATATGTGCTGGCTGGCGGAGGGCGCATTGTCGGGGGCTGCGTGGCGGGGCAGTTCATCCTGGTCTGGACGTCCGACAGGCTGTTCGTGGGGACCTTTGTCGGGGCCCTGAGCCAACCCTGGCGGTTTGATCCGGTGGGCGAGCATTGCGGCCTGGTCGGCCCGAACGCCTTCGCCGTAGCCGGGTCTCAGGCGGTCTGGCTGGCGCCGGACCTGCAGTTTCGCAGCTACAGCCTGGGCGGGGCGGTGCAGATCATCGCCTGCCCCATCCGTGACGAGATGGCCCGCAATCTCGCCAGCGCCCAGGCCGACAAGGTCACGGCGTCCACCGTCAGCATCTTTGACGAGATCCGCTTCGACTATCCCGACGCCCGGGATGGCAATGAGAACAGCCGATATCTGGCCGTCTGCCTGGGGGATGGGTCGTGGTCCAAGGGGATCATGGCCCGGTCGGCCTTCGTCGACGCCGGGCCGCAGCAGGATCCCATCGGGGTGACGCCAGAGGGGCGGGTGTTCTGGCACGAACGGGGGCGCTCAGCCGATGGGGCGGCGTTTGGCTGGTTCATCGAGAGCGCCGACCAGCTGCTCAACGAGGACCAGACCCTGATGGTGCGCGGGCTTTGGCCGGACATGGCCGGGCAGGCCGGCGCGGCGGCCCTGCGACTGAGCACCCGGCTGAAGCCGCAGGGCGAGAGCCGGACCTATGGTCCCTATCCTGTGGCGCCTGGCGCCGGGCGGGTCGATGTGCGGGCGAGCGGCCGGCTGTTTCGCGTCCGGCTGAGCGGGCAGGGGGCGCCGACAGGGGGCAGGATTGGCCGGCCGGTGTTCGATGTCGTGCCCGCCGGGATGCGATGACCCCCGAAACCTGGGCGGCTTGCCGAGCTTGGCTGTCGTCGGCCCTGCGGCCGGAGGATGGCGACGAGGCGAGCCTGCGGGCCGAGATTCTGTCCGGGCGGGCGCAGCTCTGGGCCGGGGAAGCCGGCGCGCTGGTCACCCAATGCGTGGAGAGCGCCGAGGGGCGCAGCCTGCATGTCTGGCTGGCCGGGGGGCGGCTGGACACCATCCTGGCCCTGCGGCCGGGCGTCGAGGCCTGGGCGAGGGGCCTGGGCTGCGCGGAGGTCACCATCGAGGGCCGTAACGGGTGGGCGCGGGTGCTCGGCGCCCATGGCTACCGACGGCATGGCGAGATTTTGCGAAGGAGCCTGTGATGGGCAAGAAGAAGACGAAAACCACCTCGAGCTCGACCGAGCGGGCGACCGTGACGCCGACCAATCCGCAATGGGTGACCGACAGCGTCCAGGGCCTGAGCGCGCGGGTCGGCCAGCTTGGCCAGGTCGATCCCTATAGTCTGGTCGCGCCGCTGCATGGGCTTGAACAGCAGGCGATGCGCGGGGCGGCGAACCTGGACGGATATGGCTCAGCCTATGACGAGGCCGCCGACTGGACGCGGGGGCTGATGGCGCAGGAGGCGCCGAGCGTCCAGTCGGCCAGCCTGCTGGATGGGATCGAGGCCTATTACAATCCCTATCGGAGCCAGGTTGTGGACGCGGCCACCGCCGACTTTGACGCCGACGCTGGACGGACTCGGGCGAGCCAGACCCTCAGTCTGGCCGGGCAAGGCGCCTTCGGGGGGTCCGGCGCGGCGCTGACCCGCTCGCTCACGGAGGGCGAGCTGGCGCGGGCGCGCAATACCCAGGTGTCGAACCTGTTGGCGGGCATGTTCAGCACCAGCGCCGATCTGGCCAGCCAGGACGCCGAGCGCCGGCAGCAGGCCTCGATCCAGAATGCGCAGCTGGCGGCCCAGACCGCGGCTCTGCGTTTGCAGGCGGCCAACAGCCTGGCCGGATTCGCCGGAAGCCGGGCGGCCAGCGATCGCGAGGACCTGGCGACACAGGCCGCGCTCGGCGCCCAGGCGCGTGGGGTCGATCAAGCCTATCGGCTGGCGCCCTATACGGCGCTGAACAGCCAGGCCGACATCATGGCCAAGCTGCCCCTGGAGTTGTTCCGCGGCTCGACGACCGAGGGGACGTCCAACACGACGGGAACTCGGACAGACACGCCGAGCTTCCTCGATAACCTGGGTCAAGCCACCAAGATCGCGGGCGACATCTTTAGCCTGGGAACTGCGATGTTTCCCCCAAAGGGGGTGACCTGATGACCGGGTCTATAGAAATTGCGAATGCCCAGATCGTCGCCCTGCGCCAAATCGGCGAGAACGTAGCGGCCCAGACGGCGCGGCTGGAAGGCCTGGCGGCGAAGATGGATGATGTGCGTGAGCGGCTGGCGCGGCTGGAAGCGCAGGAGGCTGGCAAGCTGGTGGAAGGCCTGCGCGGTGAGCTGAAGGGCGCGCTGGGCCGTATCGACCAGCTGGAGAGCCAGCGCGACCGGGTGGCGGGCGCCGCCGACTTCTGGACCTGGTTGGCCCGCAGCATGCCGTGGCTGGCGACCGGGCTGATCGCCTTCCTGGCCGGGCTGGGGCTGAAGCCGGCGAGCAGCCCATGAGCGAGCCGCGACCGCCCATTGAGGTGCGGTGGCTCTATCGGCGGATCTTCACCTATGGCGCCTGCGGAGCCAATTTCGTCGGGCTTTCGGCCATCATCCTGCGCCTGGACGATCCGGTCGCGCTGAAGTGGCTGGGGCTGGCCCTGATCGGGGCCAATGTGGTGCTGGGCACCCTCTATCTAGCCGGAGCCACGGTGACCGACTGGGCCAAGCTCGTGGCCGCCGGCCGTCGCGACCGGACCTGACGTCCTTCCATCAGTCTGAAAACCTGGAGGCCGGCCATGAGGACATGGCTCTCGGCGCACTTCTCCCTGGAGGAGATGACCGCCACCCAGCAGCGGGGGCTGGACAATCGGCCCCCGCCGGCTGTGCTCAAGCAACTCAAGGCCACGGCGCGGGTGCTGGAGACAGTTCGAGTCCTGCTCGGGGGCTCGCCGATCCTGATCACCAGCGGCTATCGCTCGCCGGCGGTGAACCGGGCGGTGGGGGGCTCGGCCACCAGCGCCCACATGCGCGGCGAGGCGGCGGACTTCATCTGCCCCCGGTTCGGCTCGCCGCTGGCGGTGTGCCGGGCGATCGCGGACTCAGACCTCGCCTTCGACCAGTTGATCGAAGAAGCCGGCGCCTGGGTTCACCTGGGTCTCGGCGGCCGCTGGCGGCGCGAGGTGCTGACCTGGCGGCCCGGCGGCGGCTATGTGCGGGGGCTCTCGGCATGAACCTGCGTCTGATCATCGTCGCCGTCGCCGCCGGCGGTCTGGCCGCCTCGGCCCTGTCGCTCTATGTGGCCGGACGCCGGGATGGGGCCGAGCTTCATCGGGACGCCGTGGCCGCCCTGACCCAGGCGCGGGACGCGGCTCGGCTGGAGGCCGAGGGGGAGCGGGCGGCGCAGACGCGCCTGAGCGCGGCCCTGGCCCGGAGCGGCCGCGCCGAGCAGGTGACCGCCGCCTTCATTCCCCAGGCTCTCAATACGGAGGATGGCCATGCGCCTCTTGATGCGGCTCGGGCCGCTCGTCTGCACGATGCTGATCGCCAGCTGTGCCAAGCCGCCCCCGAACTTGCCGGTTGCCCCGAGATTGAGCCTGGCGGCTGAGACGCTGCGGCCTTGCGCGCTGCATGTCCTGCCGCCGGCGCCGACCTTGGCGGATCTGGAGATCGGCTATGTGACGCGGGGCGCCCAGCTGGTGGCCTGCGACGCGGCCAGACGGCTGGCTATCGAGACACACCAGGCGCAGGCGGCGCTGGGCGCGGGGAAGGCTCGCTAGGCGTCCAGGCGGGCCCGGATATAGGCCGCGACGTCCGGAGGCCAGGTGGCCAGAATGGCGTCGAGCCCATCCCGGTCGCCGGCGAACAGGGCGCGGGCGGCGGCCTCGAAGCCGACGGCGTCGCCGGCCAGAGCGGACATCGCGCGGTAGGCGGTCTCCCGCTGGGCGCGAAGGCGATCGGCGTCCCCGTTGGTCTTGCGTGCGTCGTCCACCAGTCGGCGAAGGGCGGCCGACGCGCCGCCGGGCTGGGCGGCGAGCCAGTCCCAGTGGCGGGGCAGCAGGGTGACCTCCCGCGGGACGACGCCGAGCCGCGGTCGGCCACGCGTGGGTCGGGCCGGCGGCGCTGGCGCTGCAGTCGGGGCTTCTCCCGGCGCGCGCAGATCGATGTCCACCGGGCGGCCATCGGCGTCGGACAGCAGGATGGGCGGCGCCTCGGGCGTACTGAGGCGGTCGCGCAGGGCGGCGGCGATCTGAACGGCGTCGCCGCTGGCGATACGGACGCCGTCGACAAAGGCGGTCAGAGTCGGAAGCATCCCCCATTCCTGGGGCAAGGCGGGGCTCTCGTCAATATTGCCCGGGTATAAGTGCGGCTCAGGGTTTGGACCCTGGGTGATTCCGGGTGTTTAATCGTAGGCCTATGGCGGACGAGGGCGACATGCGGCGCGGGACGGTTCTTGCAGGCTTGATATGCACGGGGCTGGCGGGTTGCGCCACGCCGCCGGTCGACCTGACCCTGCGACCGGAGACGCCGCCAGCCTCTGGCGCGACGGTGCGCCTGGGGACCGAGGCGTTGACCTGGACGGGGGGCCTCGAAGAGGCGCTTGGCGCCGCGGGTTTCCGCACGGTGAACGGGGCGGGGGCAAAGGCGGACTACCTGGTTCAGGCCAGTCTGGCCGAACGTCCGGCCGGGGTCGGGGCCTTTGTGCCTGGGGCGGAAGGCGCGGCGGCGCAGTGGCTGGCGGAAAGCCGCAAGGCGCGGTTCTGGCAGCTGCGGCGGAGCGACTACAGCCTGACTGTCGTGCTGCTGGACACCCAGACCGGGACGCCGGCGTTCCGGGCGAGCGCGCATCAACAGGGGCCGGCCGGCGAGGTCGAGGCCATGGCGCCGGTCCTGACCGCCGCCCTTGCGGCGCGCCTCAGGCCTCAGTGACCCGCGGCAGGCGCAGGGTGAAGATCGCCCCGCCGGCGGGACCTGCATTGCGACAGCCGATTTCCCCGCCGTGGCGCTGGGCGACTTCACTCACGAGGCTGAGACCCAGACCAACGCCATCAAGGCGCGCCGCTTCGGGTCGGTTGAGGCGCTGAAAGGGCTGAAGCAGGCGCGGCAGAGCGTCGGCGTCGATGCCAGGGCCCTGATCGGCGATCTCGCAGACAGCCATATCGGCGTCGGCCCACAGGACGCAGCTGATCTCGCCGGGCTGGCTTCCATACTTCAAGGCGTTGTCCAGCAGGTTTGCGAGGGCGCGCGATAGCAGCGCCCGGTCGCCGTGGACCAGCAGGTCCTCGGGCGGCGTCTTGAGGCTGATGACCACACCGGCCTGCTGCGCCCGGGGCCAGAGGTCATCGACGACCTCAGTGGCCAGATCTGAAAGGTTCAGGATCTCCGGCGCCAAGGCGCCAGATTCGGCGCGGGCGAGATGGATGAAGTTGTCCGCCAGGGCGAGGGTGCGACGGGCGTAGCCGGCGATCCGCTCGGCGATGGCGGGCGGCGGCTTTTCTTCGGCGGGCGAATCCAGAACCGCCAGGATCGAGGCCTGCGGCGAGCGCATATCGTGAGTGAGCAACTGGAGCAGGCGTTCGCGCTGGGCGGCGGCGGTTCGGATGGGCGTGATGTCGGTCAGTCGTAGAATCCAGGCATCGGCCCCTTCCGAATGGGGCTGATGGCGCACGCGGGTGACGTGAAAGACGGCGCCGGTCGGGCTGACGATCTCGGTGGCGATCTCCGTTTCACTCAGCAGGAGGTCGTCGAGACGTGCGCCATCCGCCGACCAGCCCTCAAGCAGGGCCTGAGCCGTCAAGGCCTGAACCTGAGGAAAGAGTTGGCGCGCCGTGGCGTTGGCGAAGCTGACTTCGCCGCCGGACGAGAGGACCAGTGTGGGATCGGGCAGGCCTTGGAGCGTGTCGAGCGCAAAGCCGCGAGCGTCTCGCGCCCGGGCGATGGTGTCTTCCATCAGGGCGATCTGTCGGGCGACCGTGTCCTGTCCTCTGGCCGGTTTGGAGGGACGGCTAAGCAAGTCTGGCTCAGCGGAAAACCGCGCCAACTCCTGCACCATGTAACGGCTGGAGGCTTCGAGCCGACGCCAGGCCCATAGGGGCAGGACGAGCAGTATTCCGATCAGGGCGGCCGCAGGCGGCGCCCAGAGGCCGAGGGTCAGCAGGGCCACCGCGCTGCCGGCAGGGGCAAGGAGGATCAGGGCAGCCCCCAGGAGAAGGTTTTCTCGCGGCCCAAGCTTCAGCAGTCCCAGCAGCAGGGCGAGAACGAGACCTATGGAAAGGCCCGTGTGGACCCCACGGTTCAGGGGGTGAATCGTACGGTCATCAAGCAGGGCGGCCAGGAGATTGGCCTGGATCTCGACCCCGGGCATCAACTGCGCCGCGGTGCTGGTGGGCGTCGCATAGCTGTCGTGCAGGCCGGCCGCCGTGGCGCCGACGAGGATATAGCGGTGGCGCAGGAACTCCGGCGGCGTTTCGCCAGCCAGGATGCTGCTGGCGGAAATGGCGGGGTAGTGACCCGGCGGTCCGGCGTAGGGAATGAGGGCTGGCGCGTTCCGGACGAGGGGGCCGCCGTCGGTCGGGCCTGGACGGTCTGGCGGCGCAAGGCCCTGGCCGATACGGCGCGTGACTTCCATGAGGTGTGGCAGGTCCTGGTTGCCGATGCTTTCGAGAAGCGCGGCGCGCCGGACGACTCCATCGCGGTCGAACTGGAGGTTCACCTGTCCCAGACCCCTGGCGCCTCGGGCGATCTCGCGGACGGGCGGGCGCAGGGCGTAGGCGGCGCCGTTCGGTCCTGGGGATTCGACGAGCAGGGGGAGCGCCGCGACGCCGGTGGCGGCGAAGGCATCTCCCAGGGCGCTGTCGGCCGCCGGATCGGAGCCTGTCTCAAGGAAGAGGACGTCGTAGGCCAAAGCCTTGGGGCCGGCGGCGGCGATGCGCTCGACGAGGGCGGCATGGGTCTGCCGGGACCAGGGCCACACTCCGATCTCCTGCAGGCTTCGATCATCGATGACCACCATGATGATCTCGTCGCTGATCGGCTGTGGCGCCTGGCGCAGCAGGGCGTCGTAGAGCAGGTTGTCGAGCCGGCTAGCGCCGCCGCTCCAGGCCAACAGTCCGGTCAGGGCCAGGGCCAGGGCTGCGGTCAGCAGCCATTCGCCCATCAGCCACGACCGCTGGATCTTGTCCTGACGAGGTCGAGCCGACGCGGACAGGGTCACCCGCCGAGCTGGAAGCGCTGGACCGGCGCCCATTTTTCAATGGCCTCGCCGTCCTCGAAGCGCGTGACCAGCACCCGCCAGAAGTAGACGCCATCGGGGAGTTCGGCGACCGAGATCTGGCGCTCGGTCAGGCCCGGCTCATCAATGATCGGGCTATCCATCTCGGCGTTGGCCGCAAGCTGGAAGCGGAAGCTGGCGACTCCTTCTCCGGAGTCGCTCCAGCGGAACAGGAAGCTGCGATCCACCCCTTCCAGGCCGGCTGGCGGCGCAAGGTCAATGGCGTTCAGCCGCCGCTCGATCGCGTAGACCTCGGGCAAGCCTTCGAGGCCGGCGGAGTCAATTGCGGTCAGGCGCAGGAAATAGACGGCGTTGGGGACCGAGGCGAAGGTCAGAGTCGGAGTTTCGCTCTCGGTTTCGGCCAGGATGTCGACGAAGCCGGCGTCGGTCGCCAGTTGGCCCCGATAGCTTTGCGCGCCCTCGGCGGGGACGACGTCGAACCGGAGCTCGGGCTCGTCCTGCCGCGCGCCAGGATTGCGGAGTTTGGGGCCCGGCAGAAGGGGCTGGGGGGCGGTCGCGCGGGTGGCGTCGGCCCGACGGCCGAACGCCTGGGTTACGAGGATTTCGCCCGGCTCATAGCTAGCCTGAGCGCCGACCGAACCTTCGACCACCTCAAGGGTCGAGTGGTTGGCCTCAGGGTCGTGGCCGACCCGGAACTCCGTGCCGCGGACAGCCGAGACGGTCAGAGGGGTGGTGATGATGAAGCTGCTGCCGGGCGTGGGCGCCGGATTGACGACCGAGGAGCTGCGGCCGGCCTCCAGCGTCAGGTGACGCTGAATGTCGCCGGTGAGCAGGACCCGGCGCGCGCGGTTCAGCACGACCTGGCTCTGGGAGGGCAGGGTGATGCGCGAGCCGTCGGGCATTTCCAGGGTCAGGAAGGCGCCGGCCGCGGTGGCGAGGCGCGAGCCCTCCGGGACGATCAGCCCGATCGTTGGCGCCAGGGGCCCCGCGGGACCGGCGATCGTCACGTTCCCCCGGAAGGCGGCGAGACGCGCGACGACGGGCTCGGTGCGCAGGAGGCGCATGGGAATCCGCAGAGTCGTCCCCGGGCGCAGGCGACGCGGCTCGGCGATACGGTTGAGGCGGGCCACCTGCAGCGCGTCGCCCGGCCGGATCATGTAGCGCGTCGCGAGGTCATAAAGTGTGTCGCCGGGCCGGACCACATAGGTGGCGATATCCGCCGGGGCCTGGCTTGTCTGGGCCCTGGCGGCGGGGGCGGCGAGGGTGATGCCGATGGCGCAGGCGATGATGGCGGCGAGATGGGCGGCCTTCATGGCGGGGAAGACTCCTCGACGGCCTTTGAGATCGCCTCAAGGCGGTAGCCGTAGCTGTAGACAGGCGCCAGCCGGTAGCCAAGCGCTGGGCGGAGGTTGAGTTTGGCGCGAATGCGCGACACGTGCGCATCAAGGGTCCGGGTCGGAAGATCAGGGTTCCGGCCCCACACGGTTTCCAGAAGATAGGCGCGGCCCAGCGGGCGATTCAGATTGCGGAAGAAGGCCAGCGCCAGGGCGAATTCCTTGGTCGTCAGCTTCTTGGGCTCGCCGGCGCACGACACGGTCTCGGTCATCGGGTCGAACTGGTGTTCGCCGAAGGTCTCCTGGCGCAAGGCTGCGCCGCTGGGATAGGCCCGCCGGAGGACAGCGTTCACACGCGCCAGCAGGATCGACCGTTCGATGGGCTTGACGATGAAGTCGTCGGCGCCGGCGTCGAGGGCGGTGACGATATCCTCGGCCGAGGCCCGGGCCGTGATCATCAGGACGGGCGGCGGCGCCTGCAGATTGGCCCTTGCCCAGGCCAGCACGTCCAGGCCGGACGGACCCGGCACATTCCAGTCGAGCACCAGGAGATCGAAGGTCTCCTGACGTAGGCGCACCAGCAGGGGGGCGCCGGAGGTGAAGCGCAGGCAGGTATGGTTTTCAGAGCGGAGGGCGGCTTCCACCAGATCCCCGTGGGCGGGATCATCCTCCAGTATCGCCACCCTCATGAGACTGGTCCTTCCCCCGAAGACGCGCTCGGTGTGCACAAGGCCATGCGTGAGGCAGTTGTACGGCTCGCCTCCGTACCCGCACGGCGGCTTGGCCTATAATGTGAAGTCGGCCCATTTTGGGCAATGGCGGGAGAACAGATTGTAAGAAGTTGTAAAACTTGAGCCCGAACCCATGCAGCCGTTGCAGTTGACGTTACTAGGCGTGAATGAGGTCAGGTCAGAACGAGTCGAGGCCGGCCTCAATCTAGGAGCGCCGCGCGTGATGTCATCTGAATTGACCCGGGAAGGACGACTGCAAGGGCCGCCCGGCCAACTCCAGATCCTGGTGGCTGAAGACGATCCGCGAACCCAGCGTCTGCTCGTGGCTCTGCTGGATTTCGTCGGCCTGACCGCGGTTATCGCCCGGGATGGTTCAGAAGCCCTGGAGGCCTGGCGTAGCGCGAGGTGGGATCTCATCCTGATGGATGTGAGAATGCCGCTGATCGACGGTTGCGCCCTGACCGGAATCATCCGGCGCACCGAGGTGAGCGAGGGGCTGGACCGCGTGCCGATCGTGGCGATCACGGCGGGGGCCGCAAAGGCTGATCAGGAGGCCTGCCTGGCGGCGGGGATGGACGCGGTCGTCAGCAAGCCCTTTGCGGCCAAGACACTGTTCGAGGTGATCGAGCGCTATTGCGGGGCCCTCGCGGTTCCGAGCCGCCAGTCCCTGGGCGTGATCCACTGAGGCCCGGACGCGCTCCTGAGCCCCGAAGCCGGGCGCATCCAAGCTTAACTATGTAAACAGTTGTAAATTCAAAGGCCGAAACCTTGTTTTGGGGGCCTTCATCACGCCCATTGATGGGCGTGCGTGGGGGGGACCGAAGCATGGATTGCCGGCCGACAACATTTTCATCAGGCCTGGATGGGTGCGAGCCCAGCCGACTTGAACCGCCCTCTACAGCGCTCATGGGCCTGGGCTGGTGCGCGCCGGCGGTTCTGGGCTTTGTCGGCCTGGCTGCGACCCGACCCTCGCCGCTGGCGCTAGGCGCCGGCGCGGCGATCCTGGCGATCGCGGCCAGTCTGGCGTGGAAGCTGCTTGGGTCCCGCGCCAGCGACTATGCGCTTCTCGCCGAGGTGGCGGCGCGCCATCGGGTCCGGCCGATCCATATCCGCCGTCTCTGGCTGCCCCTGAACGCCCAGTGGCGCAATCCCCGACAGTATGAAGCCATCGTCCTCGACGCAGCCTCCCAGCACAGGCGGCTACATATGGCCGTGCCGCTCTCGGCCGCTGGTCCAGTGTGGGTGAGGCTCAGCCTCGAGTCCTCGCCGATCATGCAGTTCGGGTCCTGAGCCATGGTCGCCAGCCTCAGCATTCACCCGGTCGATCTCCATGTGGGCCAGCGCCTGCGCCTCAGACGACGCGAACTGAAGGTCACCCAGGGCGATCTCGCCGGGCGCCTCGGGATCAGCTTTCAACAGGTTCAGAAGTACGAGCGCGGCATGAACCGGCTCAGCGCCTCGCGACTCTATGAGATCGCCTGCGTGCTGAAGGTCGGCGTGGAATACTTTTTCGAAGGACTCGAAGAGGCGCCAGCCAAGAAGAGCCAGACGGCCGCCTGAAGCGGGGAAGGCTCGTGAGGCTTGGAGGGAGCTCCGGAGCGGCGCGAGGCCGCTCCGGAGACGCCTTGAGGCTGAATGACCAGCCTCCGGATAATGGTGCCGCCGGGCAGGATTGAACTGCCGACCTCAGCCTTACCAAGGATGCGCTCTACCACTGAGCTACGGCGGCGAAAGGCGAGGCGGGGGCTATAGCCAACCCGACGCCCCGCGTGAAGCCCCCAAATCCGGATTTCTCGGACTTGACCTTGAAAGACCCCGGCCGCAAGCCATCGTCATGAGCTCGCCCGAAAAGCCCAGATCTTCACCTCCCCATGATCGGGAGGCCAAGCTCGCCCAGGCCCTTCGCGCCAATCTGCGGCGCCGCAAGGCCCCGTCGAAGGCCTCCGACGCTCCGGTCCCCAAGGATGACAAGCGTTCGTGAGAGTCGTGCGGCTTTGCGCCACGGTGGCCGCAGGCTAGAAGCGCGACTTGGATTGTTCACGCCGCGGGCTGCGGCGCTTGAAGGGGCTGGGCTTGGACCGAATCGTCATCGAAGGCGGCGCGCGTCTGGAGGGCGAGATCGCCATCAGCGGCGCCAAGAACTCCGCCATCAAGCTGATGGCCGCCAGTCTTCTGACGAACGAACCCCTGCGGCTGACCAATATGCCGCGTCTGGCCGACACCCGTTTTCTGGGCAAGCTGCTCACGCGCCTGGGCGCAGACGTCGAGGAGCGGGACGGGCCGGACGGCGCCGAAACCATTCTCCAGACGTCCGAAATCGTCAGCGCCATCGCGCCCTATGACCTGGTCCGCCAGATGCGGGCCTCGTTCAACGTGTTGGGGCCGCTGCTGGCCCGCTCGGGCCAGGCCAAGGTCTCGCTTCCGGGCGGCTGCACCATCGGCGCGCGGCCCGTCGACCTCCACCTGTCGGCCCTGAGAGCGCTAGGCGCGCACATCGACCTGCATGAGGGCTATGTCTACGCCCAGGCGCCGCGCGGTCTGATCGGGGCGGAGATCGTCTTCCCGTTCGTGTCGGTCGGCGCCACCGAGCACGCCATGCTGGCGGCGGTGCTGGCCGAGGGCGAGACCGTGCTGCGTAACGCCGCCTGTGAGCCAGAGATCGTCGATCTGGCCGATTGCCTGAACAAGATGGGCGCGCGGATCACCGGCGCCGGGATGGACCTGATCCGCATCCAGGGCGTCAGCCGGCTGGGCGGCGCCACGCACTCGGTCATTCCCGACCGGATCGAGACCGGCACCTTCGCCCTGGCCGCGGCCATGGCCGGCGGAGAGGTGCGGCTGACGCGGACCCGCAGCGACTTCATCGCCAACCTGTTGGACAAGATGGAGGAGGCCGGGGTCGATGTGACGCATCACAATGACGGCGTCACCATCAAGCGCAACGGCCGGCGGCTGGCGGCCGTCACGGTCGAGACCGATCCCTATCCTGGCTTCGCCACGGACCTGCAGGCCCAGTTCATGGCCCTGATGACCCTGGCCGACGGCGAATCGGTGATCCGGGAAACCATCTTCGAGAACCGCTTCATGCACGCGCCCGAGCTGGCGCGGCTGGGCGCCGACATCGCGATCCAGGGCGGCGAGGCGCGGGTGCGCGGCGTGTCGAGCCTGAACGGCGCCCAGGTGATGGCCACCGATCTGCGGGCTTCGGTCAGTCTGGTGATCGCGGGTCTGGCGGCCAAGGGCGAAACCGAGGTCGGTCGTGTCTATCACCTCGACCGCGGCTTTGAGCGCCTTGAGGCCAAGCTCGGCGCCTGCGGGGCCAAGATCCGGCGTCTGAAGGGCGCGGAGATGATCGAGGACATGACCGCCGATGCCTGAGGTTTCCCGAGGGCGCTTGAAGCTGCGGGCCGAGGACGCCGACGACCTTGCGGTGATCTCTGCGGCGCTGCAGGACGCCGTCGCCAAGATCGGCGACATCCGTTTCGAGGCGCAGACCCGATTGCTGACCATCGCGTTCAACCGTTATCGCTGGGAGGCGGGCGGGCGTTCGCGGGTGCGTAGCGCCCTGCAACTGAGCTCGGTGGAGCAGGTCGAGGCGCGGCGGTTGCGGCGGGACGCGCCCGATGCTGTGGTCGAGCTTCTGGCGATCACCTTTGAGCCGGACGCCGAGCCCCCCGGAGGGGCCGTGGTCCTGAACTTCGCGGGTGGTGGCGACCTCAAGGTGCGCGTGGAGTGCATTGACGCGATCCTGGCCGACGTTTCCGAGCCCTGGCCGACGCCGCGGACGCCGCGACACGAGGCCTAAGGCCGTTCGCGCCCGCCTGTGTGACCCAGGCGCCATGGCGCTGCCCCGCAGGGATCGCTACATAGCCACGCCATGCGCCGTTTTCTTTTCTCCGATCCTGATTTCGAACCCCGCTTCGCCGCCCTGGTGAACGAGCGCCGCGATACGCCCGAGGATGTCGAGGCCATCGTGCGCGACGTCCTGGCGGCGGTGCGAAGCGAGGGTCTGGCCGCGGTGTTGCGCTATGGGGCGCAGTTCGACGGGGTGGAGATCACCGAGCCCGACCTGCGGGTCACGGCCGACGAGATCGAGGCTGGGGCTGCGGCCTGCCCGCGGGAGGTCCGGGAGGCGATCGACTTCGCCGCCGCCCGCATCCGCAGCTATCATGAGCGTCAACGTCCGGCCGACGCCCGTTTCACCGACGAGGCCGGCGTCGAGATGGGCTGGCGTTGGACCCCCATTGAGGCCGTCGGGATCTATGTGCCCGGCGGGCGAGCGGCCTATCCCTCCACCGTTCTGATGAACGCGGTGCCGGCGGCGGTGGCCGGCGTGTCGCGGATCGCCATGGTCACCCCGCCCGGGCGCCTGCAGCCGGCGGTGCTGGCGGCGGCCAAGGCGGCGGGGGTCACGGAGATCTGGCGGGTTGGCGGCGCCCAGGCGGTGGCGGCATTGGCCTATGGCGCCGGTCCCATCGCGCCGGTGGACAAGATCGTCGGACCCGGCAACGCCTTCGTCACGGCGGCCAAACGCCGGGTCTATGGCGTGGTGGGCATCGACGCCCTGGCTGGTCCATCGGAGATCGTGGTGGTCGCTGATGCTCAGAACCGCCCCGACTGGATCGCCGCCGATCTGTTATCCCAGGCCGAGCATGATCCGGCCGCCCAATCGATCCTGATCACCGACGACACCGCTTTCGCCGCCCAGGTCGAGGCCCAGGTCGAGGCCCAGATCGCCACCTTGAGCACCGGCGCGGTGGCCGAGGCGTCCTGGCGCGACCATGGGGCGGTGATCATCGCGCCCCTGGACCAGACCCCGGCTCTGGTGGACCGCCTGGCGCCTGAGCACGTGGAGTTCGCCGTGGCCGATCCTGACGCCCTGGCCAGCCAGGTTCGTCATGCCGGGGCCATGTTCCTCGGCCGGCATGCGCCCGAAGCCATCGGCGACTATGTGGCCGGCTCCAACCACGTTTTGCCCACCAGCCGGGCGGCGCGGTTCTCGTCGGGGCTGTCGATCTACGACTTCATCAAGCGCACCTCCTTCGTGAAGTGCGATGAGGTCGCCTTCCAGGCTCTGGGGCCGGCCACCGTCGCCCTGGCCGAGGCCGAGGGCCTGCCGGCCCATGCTCGTTCGGCGGCCTTGCGCCTGGGGCAGGGCGGGGCGCCGAAAGGCTGAACGAAACCTGTCAATCGACGTCGGGCAGGCGTTCAGCCGGGGCCTTCTAGGGTCAGTCTCGTAGGGCCATTCGCGGCCCGGCGAACTCGATCTGATGGAGGCAAGTCATGCCGAACAAGAGTGTTTCCAAACTGGCCTCGGGCGCTGCGGCCACCGCCATGATGAGCGCCCTCTTCCTGGCCGCTGCGGCGCCTGCCGCCCAAGCCCAGAACTTCGGAGGCGTGCTGGGCTGCAACGCCAGCGGCGGCAAGCAGGAGGGCGGCGCCCTGATCGGCGCCCTGCTGGGGGCCGCGGCCGGCTCCAATCTGGCCAAGAACGACCGAGGTACGGGTACGGCGCTCGGCGCCGTCGTCGGGGCTGCGGCCGGTTCGGCGATCGGCTGCAAGCTGCAGCACGACGACCAGGACCGCAGGTACGCTCAGGGGCAGGGCTACGCCTATAACCAGCCCGCCACTTATACCCATGGCGGCTACCGCCTCGACCGGAACCTGGCGCCGGCCAGCTTCAACCGCGGCGGCGGCGCGATGGTCGCACGCTCGACCGTGAACCTGCGGGCCGCACCGACCACCAACAGCGCCCGGGTCGGTCAGCTCCATGCCGGCCAGCGCTTCGAGGCCCTGGCGCAGGTGCGGGGCAGCGACTGGGTGCTGGTGGGGCAGAACGGCGTCGGCGTCGGCTATGTCCACGGCGCCTATGTCCAGCCCGAAGGCTATCGCCAGGCCAGCTATCGCTACTAGGCGCGCCGCACGGCCACTCAAATCCCCCGTCGCCCCGGCGACGGGGGATTTTTCTTGTCTGGAAGCGCTCTGCGTCTGCATGGCGGGATGACGTTGGGGGGCGGATTGCACTAAAGCTGGCGCTTAGGGCCTGATGCGATCAGACGGACCGTCCGATCGTTGAATCAGGCTCTAGATTCTAGAGTTTGAGCGCGTTTCGACCGTAAGACCGGGTTCCGCCCTTTCCGGAATGCGCTTCAGCGCTTCGCCAGAGCGTCATGGCTGACGACGACCAGAAGAACCATCGCCTGCAGAGCGTCGAGATCGACCAGGATTCCCTGGGCGCGATTTCGCGTGATCAGGAGCAGGAGCGGCAGATCGCCATCTTCGACCTGCTGGAGTCCAACCGCTTCGTCCCGGACGGCGCGGAGGCGGGGCCTTACGACCTGCACATGGGGCTGATGGAGAACCGCCTCGTCCTCGACGTGCGCGGCCCGGCCTATGAGAAGCGCCACATCCTGTCGCTGTCGCCGTTCCGGATGCTGATCAAAGACTATTTCATGATCTGCGAGAGCTATTACCAGGCCATCCGCAACGCCACGCCAGCCCAGATCGAGGCCTTGGACATGGGGCGCCGCGGGCTGCACAACGAGGCCTCTGAGCTTCTGCGGACGCGGCTGGCGGGCAAGATCGAGACCGATCTCGACACCGCCCGGCGGCTGTTCACCCTGATCTGCGCCCTGCATCACCGGAACTGAGGGGGCCATGGGTTCGGGGTCTGGTCCGCCGCTGCCCGGCGCCGTTCTGTTCGCCTGCAACTTCAATCGCGTCCGCTCGCCCATGGCCGAGGCGGTCGCCAAGCAGCTACTCGGCGACAGGGTTTATGTGGATTCCTGCGGCCTGAAGCCCGAGGTCGGGGCCGAGGGCGCCGATCCCTTTGTCCAGGCGGTGATGGCCGAGCAGGGCTTCGACCTGGAGGGGCACCGGCCGAAGACCTTCGACGAGCTGACCGACGACTCCTTCGATCTGGTGATTTCTCTGACGCCGGAGGCGCAGCACAGGGCCGTCGAACTCACCCGGCATCGGGCGGCGGAGATCGAATACTGGCCGACTCACGACCCGACCCTGGCCGATGGCTCACGGGAGAATCGCCTGGCCGCCTATCGTGAAGTCCGCGACGCCCTGGCCCAGCGGATTCGGGATCGATTCGGCGGCGGCGCGTGAAGCGCCGGGCTCTACCAGGGCGTCCACAACCTGGGTTATATTCGGCGCGTTGACGGCTCGCGGCCCGATTCCAGGCGCGTACCGTTCGCTTAGGTGAGCGCCCATGGAGCCGGCATGGCCAAGGAAGAGTTGTTGGAGTTTCCCGGCGTGGTCAGCGAAGTGCTGCCCAACGCCATGTTTCGCGTAAGGCTCGAAAATGAGCATGAGATCGTCGCCCACACCGCCGGAAAGATGCGCAAGAATCGCATCCGGGTGGCCGTTGGCGACAAGGTGCTGGTGGAAATGACTCCCTACGACCTGACCAAGGGCCGCATCACCTTCCGCGTCCGCTAGGCGTGACCGTCCTGACGACGCCCTCCGCCGCATCCGGCGCCCCTACGCCTCGCCTCGTCCTGGCTTCGGCCAGCCCCCGTCGCCTGGACCTGCTGGCCCAGATCGGCGTGACGCCGGACCATGTGGCCGCCTCAGACATCGACGAGACGCCGCGTCGCGGTGAGACCCCTCGGCTGCTGGCCTTGCGGCTGGCCGGCGCCAAGGCCGCGGCGGTCGCGGCCTTCCATCCCGAGGCCTATGTGATGGCGGCCGACACGGTGGTGGCCGTCGGGCGCCGCGTCCTGCCCAAGGCGCAGAATGACGCCGAGGTCGCCGCCTGTCTGGACCTGCTCTCGGGTCGCACCCACCGGGTCTATACGGCCGTGGCCGTCCATGGTCCCGATGGCCGGCGCGCCGAGCGGCTGGTGGAGACGCGGGTGACCTTCAAGCGTCTGAGCCCGACCGAGATCTCAGCTTATCTCCAGAGCCAGGAAGGCGTCGGCAAGGCCGGAGGCTATGGAATCCAGGGGCGAGCCGGGGGATTTTTCCTGCGGCTGCAGGGCTCCTATCCCGCCGTGGTCGGTCTGCCGCTCTATGAAACCCTTTGTCTGCTGCAGGGTCTGGGCTATCCCGCGGCATGAGCCGACGGACCTACTTTATCGATGAGGGCCTTGGGGAGACCCGGGGCGGCGTGCTTCTGGACGATCGGCCCGAGCGGCTGCTGATCCAGCGGGACGACGATTCCCAGCGTCTGGCCTTAGGCGCGCGGCTGCGCGCCCGGGTGCGGCATGTGGAGCCAGCGCTCTCCATGGCCTTCCTCGACCTGGGGGAGGGGGCTGAGGCCAGCCTCTCCTTCAAGCCCGATTCCCGCCCGCGCCAGGGCGAAGCCCTCGAGATCGAGATTCGCACCGAGGCGCGGACAGGCAAGCTGGCGACAGCGCGATTCATCGGGCCGGCCCAGGGCGATCCCACCCTCCTGTCGCCGGCCCCGAGCCTTCTCGACCAGCTGCGCGAGATGGCCGGAGACGGCGAGTTGATCACCGGCCGGGCCGCCCGCCAGATCGCCGACGAGGCCGAGGCTGAGGCCCTCGACATTCTCCATCCCCTCCCGGGCGGCGGAAGCATCGCCATTGAGCCGACCCGGGCGCTGACCGCCATCGATGTGGATGTGGGCGAGCGTAAGGGCTCGGAGGCCAAACGGGTGACGCGCCAGGCCAATATGGCGGCCCTGGGCGTGGCGGCTCGGGTTCTCCGCCTCAAGGGGCTGGGCGGGCTGGTGGTGTTCGACATGGCGGGGCGTGGCCATGACGGCGCCGCCCTGATGGCCGCTGCCCGCGCCGCCTTCAACCCGGACAATCCCGGCGTCTCCATCGGGCCGATCAGCCGGTTCGGCACGATTGAGCTGACCGTGCCCCGGCGCACCCGGCCGGTGACGGAAATCCTCACCGACGCCTCGGGCCGCGTCTCGGCCCGCACCCTGGCTCAGCGCCTCGTCCGGCGGCTGGAGGCCGAGGGCCGGGCTGCGCCTGGCGGGCGACTGAGCGGCCGCTGCGCCCCTGCGGTGGCCGAGGCGGCCAAGCCGGTCCTGGCCCTGCTCGCCGCCCGCATCGGCGCGCGACTCGAGGTCAGCGGCGATCCGACCTTGCCCTGGGATCGGATCGAGGTTCACGCCCGATGAGCCGTCCTGCGGCCAACGCCGCCCCCAAGTGCGCCATCTGCCGCCGGCCCGCTGTGCCGGAGTTTCGCCCCTTCTGCTCCAAACGTTGCGCCGATGTGGATCTGCAGCGCTGGTTCAGCGGCGCCTATGCGGTGCCCGCCGTTGAGCAGGAAGAGGTTTCCGAGGACGAGGACTAGGTCTGTGAAGATCGCGCTCCGCGGCGCTGGACTTCGGTCAGCGGCTCTTTTATAGACGCGGCTCCCGCGCGGCGGGCCTAGGCCTGGGTAGCTCAGTTGGTAGAGCAGCGGATTGAAAATCCGCGTGTCGGTGGTTCGAATCCGCCCCCAGGCACCACTTCCCCATTTTCGCGTACATCGCACTTTGGCCGTCATGGCTTGGGATTCCCCCGCAGCCGCAGCCGCAGCCGCAGATGCTCGCATGCGCGCTGACGAAGCGGTTCGAGCGCCCGCGCCGCCGCGCCAGACCACTATTCCTTGGGCCGTCCATACCCTGCGGCTAAGCGCAGCCGGTTCCAGGACCCTGGGTCGGGGCTCTGGGTGCGGCATTCCGGTGACAGCAGGCGTCTTCATTGCGACGCAGAACCGGCCACCGCCTTGACTTGAAGGGGCGCCGCGCTCATTTGCCGCTTCAGCAACGCCAGGGTGCGCAATTGCTAAGCGCCGGCGGGACGATTCCCGCCAGAATTTACCCATATTGACCAACCGGCGTTCGTTGCAGTCTGTTGCGACGCAGCAATATCTTTCCCGGTTCGGGGGAGATTAGCCAATTATTGCAGTCAATTCATATTGTGCGTCGCAGCAATACCCAAATTTCTGATTAGATTATCGACGGTTAGCTGACGCCTCTCGCACTTGACGCTCCGTTTGGGGGTTGCCAAAGGAGCCTCGCCGCACGTCTAACTTTGCGGTGAGGGTCCGCTGTCCGAAAGGTCTAGCGGTCTCGCCTCGCCCAATCGCGGCGCCGGTCTTCACACGAATGTGGAAGAGTGGCGCTACGGGTCGGGTGCAGCGATAGCGGTTTCGGTTCCGGTGCGGCGAAAGTCGTCTCGGGGCCAGGCTTATTCAACTAGGGTGGAGACGCTCTCGCGTGACGACCCTCGGTCCAAACGTGCTAGACCATTAGGAACTGGCGACAGATGCTCGATAATAAACGGAAGATCCCCTTCATCGCTCTCATTGGCGCCGCTGCGCTGGTGATGGGTGCGCCGGCGTTCGCTCAGGACGCCGCTCCCGCAGATCCGGCCGCCGCCGAGGCTCCTGCCGATCCGGCCGCCGAAACCGCTCCCGCCGATGCTGCTCCGGCAGCCGAAGCGCCGGCGGAAGAAGTCTCGACTGATGTTGGTGGTCACGGCGAACTGACCATCATGACCATGTTCCTGGACGCTCAGCCGGTCGGTAAGGCCGTTCTGATCGGCCTGGCCCTGGCTTCGATCTTCTCCTGGACCCTGCTGCTCACCAAGCTCTTCGAGTTTGCCGGCCTGGAGCGTCAATCCAACCGCTTCCTGGAAGCCTTCCGGGGCGCCAAGAACATCAACGACATCGGCCGCGTCGCCATGTCCGACGAGTTCGAAGGCAATCCGCTGGCCGACATGGCTGCGGCCGCCGTTCAAGAAGTTGAGGTTTCGCGTCAAGCGGGCCTGAACATCACCGGCGAACACCGCGAAACCACCATCGGCCGCGCGATCGCCGCGGTGAGCGGCGTGCAAGCCTCTCTGGCCAAGCGCCTCTCGGGCGGCATGCAGTTCCTGGCCTCGGTCGGCTCCAACGGTCCGTTCATCGGTCTGTTCGGCACCGTCTACGGGATCATGTACTCGTTCATCGGTATCGCGAACACCAACACGACCAACCTGGCCGTCGTTGCGCCCGGTATCGCCGAAGCCCTGCTCGCTACCGGCATGGGCCTCTTCGCCGCTATCCCGTCGGTTATCTTCTACAACTACTTCCAGACGCGCATCTCCGCTTACGGCGCCCGTTCGGAAGGGTATGTCGCTGAACTTCTGAACGCGATTTCCCGGCAGCTCGACAAGGGGGCCTAATCCCAATGGCCGCTAAACTCTCAGGGTCTGGGGGTGGCAGGTACGAAACGGAGCAGAACAGCGAAATCAATGTGACGCCCTTTGTGGACGTCATGCTGGTTCTCCTGATCATCTTCATGGTGGCGGCGCCGCTGGCCAGTGTGACGGTCCAGGTCGCTCTTCCGCCAGCCGTCGCCGAGCCATCCGCGAACCCGCCCAAACCGGTCTACATTTCGATCCAGTCAAACGGGTCCATCTATATCGGTGACTTCGCCACCGATCTGGCTGCCCTGGGCGACGATCTTCGGTCGAACATTGGGCAGCGGAACCCGGAACGAGAGCGCATCTTCATCCGCGCCGATAGGGACACCATGTACGGTGACTTCATGGGTGTGATGAACATGCTGCAGGACAATGGGTTCTACAGCGTGGCGCTCATCGGCGAAGAAGACAATTGAGGGAGGTGAGGCATGTCTGACACCAGTGACACGACTCACATTCATCACAGTCCCTTCGACGCTCCGGCGCCTAAGCGGAACAAGGGCATCATCATTGCGGTCATCGTTTCGATCGTAGTGCACGTGGCCTTGGGTCTTTATCTCTACAAGACCAAGTTCGAACCGGAGTACCGGGAGTACTCAGAGGATGTGACGGACGTGGCGATCATCAAGCCCGCCCCGCCGCCGCCGCCTCCGCCGCCCCCGCCGCCGCCGACGAACACGCCGCCGCCGCCGCCGCCGAAGCTGCAACCGCGTCCGCCGGTCGCGCCGCCGATCAACGCGCCGTCGATCCCCCCTCTGCCGGTTCCGCCGGTCGAGAAGCGGATCGAGACGCCGAAGCCGCCGGCTCCGCCGCCGCCTGAGCCGCCGCGTCCGTCGGTCATCACCAATCCCGATTGGGCCCGTTTGCCCAGTGGGGAGGATGTGGCCCGCTACTATCCCGACCGCGCTCAGCGGATGGGGGCAGAGGGCCGGGTGGTGCTGAGCTGCTCGGTCACCGCGACCGGCACGCTGCAAAACTGCTCTGTGGTGGAAGAAAGCCCCGCGGATCAGGACTTCGGCAGCGCCGCCATGCGGATGACCCGACTGTTCCGGATGCGTCCGCGCACCGCCGACGGCGCCCCTGTTGAAGGTGGCACCGTTCGGATCCCGATCTCCTTCCGTCTTCCCCGCTAAGGGACGACGTCAGGACCGAGGAATTTGGCCCCGGAGACCTAGGTCGCCGGGGCCTTTTCTTTGCGCTGTGCACTGACGCCGATGGCTCTTGATCCGGTTGGCCGGCGCCACTAGAACCCTATCCCTCGCGATGCGCCGCCTTAGCTCAGTTGGTTAGAGCGCCAGATTGTGGCTCTGGAGGTCCTCGGTTCGAACCCGAGAGGTGGTACCATCGCGCAAAGGCCTGAGCGATCAGGCCTTTTTTGCGTTCGGGCGGCGGGTGAGCCGCCTCCGCCACGTCGGCTTCGACAGCCGTTTTCCAGATCAGATCCAAGTCGCTGGGCCAGCCGAACACATCGGCGGGGACCCAGATCGTCCCGGGCTATCGCGCCTGGCCGTCCTGGCGCCCGGTGCGGCGGATTTGGAGTTTGCGCCATGACCTTCGCAAGGACGTCATGAAGTCTGGGCATAAGCGGGCGCCTTAGCTGGCCGGCGTTGAGCGGGCCGAGGCAGAGGCGTTCATGATCCTTCCCAACCTTCCCCGCGCCCTCGTGGCGGCCGGCATGGCCACCCTTTCCCTGACGATGACGGCCGCCGCCGCCCAGGCCAGGGAACCCCAGGCGGCCCTCGAGGCGGCGCTGGCCCGCGCCCCCGACACGGAACCGGCGAAGAACATCATCCTGTTCATCGGCGACGGCATGGGGGTGTCCACGGTCACGGCCATGCGGATCCTGGCGGGTCAGCGGGCGGGCGTTGACGGCGCCTCCTACGACCTGGCCTTCGACACCATGCCCTATGGCGGCCTGGTGCGGACCTATTCGGTGGATGGGCTGGTGACCGACTCGGCCAATGGCGCCTCGGCCATCACCACGGGCCATCGCACGATCAACGGCGGCATCGGCGTCGATGGCCGCGCGCGCCGCGGCGTATGCGACACGGCGCTCAACGTGCCGACCCTGGCGCAGCGCGCCAAACGCGAACTGGGCAAGGCGGTGGGCGTGGTTTCCACCGCCGCCATCACCGACGCCACGCCGGCGGCCTTCTACGCCCATGCGCCCGACCGCAACTGGCAGAGCGACGCCGACATGCCGGCGGCCGCGCGAGAGGCTGGCTGCGTCGATATCGCCGCCCAGCTGGTGATGGCGGAGGATGACCTGCGCCCCGACATCGCCCTTGGCGGCGGCCTGACCTTCTTCCGCACCGAAGCCGAAGGCGGGCGGCGCAAGGACGGCCAGGATCTGCCCGCTCTCTGGTCGGCCCGGCCCGACAGCGCCTTCGTCACCGATCGCGACAGCCTGAACGCCGCGGTCGCCGCCGGTCGCGATGTGCTGGGCCTGTTCGCCGAGATGCATATCCCTCACGAGGTGAACCGCCCCACCGTGGCGCCGCAGACGCCCACCCTGGAAGAGATGACGCGGGCCGCCATCACCCGCCTGGCGTCAGAGCCCCAGGGCTATGTGCTGCTGATCGAGGCCGCCCATATCGACAAGGCGCACCACGCGGGCCTGCTGAATGCGTCGCTCACCGAGGGCGTCGAGCTGTCGAAGGCTGTGGCCGTCGCGCAGGATCTCACCGACCCGGCTGACACCCTGATCATCGTTACCGCCGACCACAGTCATGGCCTGGTGCTGAACGGCGGGGGGCGCGGCGACGATGTCCTGGGCCTGATCAAAGGGCCGACAGGCGCGCCGCGTCTGGCCGAGGACGGCAAGCCCCTGCCGATCCTCACCTACGCCACCGGCCCGGGCGGCCCCAAGGCCGACGAGGGACGTCCGACCTTGGAGGGTGTCGATGTGACGGCGATCGATCATATCCGTCAGGCCGGCGCGCGCCTCGGCAGCGCGGCCCACACCGGCGAGGACGTGCCGGCCTATGCCGATGGCCCGGGCGCCTATCTGGTGACCGGCTCCATGGATCAACCCTATCTGTTCCAGGTGATGCGTCACGCCCTGCGCCTTCCGGTCGAGGCGCCCTGATCATCCAGGGATGAGGGGAGGCCGGACGCCTAGGGCGCCAGCCTCGCGATGTAGTCGGCGACCAGGGCGAGGCCTTCCTGGTGCGGCAGGGCGCGGCCAAGTTCCGGCATCATGACGCCGGGATCGGTGGACGCCATCCGATAGACCATGATCGAGCGCTCGGGATGGCCGGGATCGATGGACACCTGCAGCCCGCCCGACCCGCGGCCAGCGGCCACCGGGCTCTTGTTGATCCCCAGATGGGCCGGCCGCGTCTCCTCCAGGCCCAGGAACAGGCCGCTGGTGGACGCCATGCCGGCTGGATTGTGGCAATGGGCGCAGTTGGCGTCGAGATAGGCCCGCGCACGCGCCTCCAGGGGCTCTGAGCGATCATCCCAGGCGGCCGTCCGTGGCGCCTCCGCAGGGTCGGGCCCGCCGGTGAGATGACCCAGCCGGCGCCAGGCGGCCAGTTGGTTCTGCGTGCGGTCGCCATAGTCGAGATCGCGATTGAGGTTGCGCGCCTTGGGGCCGATGGGGACCAGCTCGCCATCGGCCGAATGGCAGGTCTTGCACTGGTTCTGGTTGGGCACGAGGTAGCTGATCGCTTGATCTTCGCCCGAAGGGTCGATGAAGGCGATATCCAGCCGGGCTCCGGTGCGCTTCAGGACGGCCTCGGTCTGCGCGGCGTTCCAGACATAGGCGAGCGCCGTCCAGCCGTCGGCCTTGCGGATCAGCAACCGGGTCTCGACATACCGCTCATCGACGGCGGGCTGGCGCATGTCCCGTGCGAAGGCGAAGGTCTTCACCAGCACCGAACCGACGGGAAAATCCAGAGGCCCCTCATACGAATAGGCCGCGCTCCTGCCGTCTGGCGTGAAGACATAGCGATGCTTGGCCGCATAGTCGCTGAACAGCGGCGTGGTCAGCTCATAGGGCGTCACCCGCGGGCTGGGCGTGCGGGCGCCCGCATCCTGGAAAAGCCCGTAGTCCGAGAGCAAAGGCGCAGGCGCCTCCGCCAGCACAACGTCCAGCCGCACCGGCGACGGCGCCTGCTGCGCCCCGCTCAGGGCCAGGGCTGCAAGGCCGAGCAGGACGGCGAGCTTGCGCCTCATGGGGCCAGGGTGGCCTGGGCCTCCGGCAGGACCACGGCGGGTGGCTCGGTGATCTCGCCCCGCTCCAGGGTCGGGGTGACCGCGGGATTGGCCTGGTCCATGGCCCCGGCCTTGGGCAGGTTCAGGTTGAGGACCGGACCATCGGTGACGCGCATGGCCTGGGGTCCGCTCTCAGGCGCCACACCATCCCACATCACCGGCGGCAGGGTCCCGCCGACGGCCGCGGCCAGTTGCTCACCGCCCGGAAATGCCGGCGCCCAGCCGTTGCGGCCGATCCTGTTGTCGCGCACCACCACCTCGCGGGGGATGGGGTTGTAGCTCTCGTCGTCGAAGTCGCGGGTATAGCCCACCAGCATGATGGCCGCGGTCTGGTTGCCGTCGATCTCGTTGTCGAAGATGTGGACGTTGCGGTTGGCCATGATCATCACGCCGGCGCCCACCGGCACGCTGGCGACGATGTTGCCCTCCGGGGCGAAGTTGGGCGTGTCGTTGTTGACGATCCTGTTGTCGAACACCCGGGTCGAGTGACCGCCCATCACCGGCAGGTTGGGCAGGTCGAACACCAGGATGCCGCCGGTGTTGTGGGTGACCGTGTTGCCATGGACGTCGGCCGAGCTGGAATTCTCGATCTCGATGCCGGCGACGTTGAACTCGGCCACGCTGTTGCGGACGATGATGTTGTTGGACTGGCCCACATAGATGCCGGCGTCCGAGGCGCCGCGCACGGTGACGCCATCGATCAGCACGTTGGATGAGCCCACCGGATAGACCCCATAGGCGCCATTGGTCGCCTTGGGCCCGCCGGTCCATTCGACCCGCAGATTGATCATGCTGATCTGGTCGGCGTCCTTGGACTTGACCCCGTCGCCCTTGGAATTCTCCACCGCCAGGTCGCGCACCGTCACCTTGTCGGAGGTGATCAGGAGCCCCTCGGCGCCGCCCTGCTGGCCGTCGAAGGACAGGATGGTGGCGTCCGGCCCCGCGCCCTTGATGGTCACCTCGTCGATGTCCAGCGACAGGCCGTCGGTCAGCTCGAAACGGCCGGCGGCCAGTTCGACCACGTCCCCGGGCTTGGCGTCGAGCAGGGCGAGCTGCAGCGCCTCCTGAGCGTGGGAGCCCGGGGCTACGGCGATGGTCTTGGCATAGGCCGGCGCAGCAAGCGCAAAGGCGCAAAGGGCGAGCGCGAGGCTTCGCATGGTCATCCTCCCAAAGCAGCCCAGCTCTTGGCGGCGGGCCTTGCCGCCAGCTTGGCGGCGCGCGGGCAGGGGCGCAACGGCAAAGAGAACAATGATCAGGAATCTCAGGGCCCGGTCTTGATCCGCCGCCCAAGGCGCGTCGTTACTGTCGCCCAACACGCAAAACATTAGGCCGAAGGAGACACCCATGGATCTGCAACTGAAGGGCAAGAGGGCGGTGGTCACCGGCGGCTCGCGGGGCATAGGCCTGGCGATCGCAGAGCTGCTGGCCGAGGAGGGCTGCGACGTGGCGGTCTGCGCCCGCGGGCAGGACGGCGTGGATGCGACGGTCCAGGCCCTGGCGGCCAAGGGCGTCAAGGCCTGGGGCCGGGCGGTGGACATTGCGGACGGGCCTGCGATCAAGGCCTTCGTCGAGGATGCGGCCAAGGAACTGGGCGGGCTCGACATCCTGGTCTCCAACGCGAGCGCCCTGGTCAATGGCGGCTCGGAGGACGACTGGCGGTCCATGTTCGAGATCGACATGCTGGGCGCCGTGCGCACCTATCAGGCGGCCAAGCCCCATCTCGAAAAGGCCGCCGGCGCCGGCGGCGACGCGGCTTTCATCATCACCTCGTCGGTCTCGGCGGCCGAAGCCAGCGGGCCTTCGGCCTATGGCGCGATGAAGGCGGCCCTGATCCACTACGCCAAGGGCGTGGCCAAGGAAGGCGCGCCCAAAGGCGTGCGCTGCAATGTCGTCTCGCCGGGCACGGTTTTCTTCGAGGGCGGCGTCTGGGGCAATGTGAAGGCCAATGCGCCGGGCTTCTTCGACACCATGATCAAGCGCAACCCCACCGGCCGCATGGCGACGCCCGAAGAGATCGCCGCGGCCACCGTCTTCCTGGCCAGCCCGCGCTCGGCCTTCACCACGGGGATCAACATGCTGGTGGACGGCGCCATCTCCAGCCGCGTGAACTTCTAGGGGCAAGCCCATGGAATATCGCTACGTTCAGGCTGAACTCGGTCGCGAGCGCACCGCCGTGCGCGACCTGGCCAGGGTCGCCTACGGCGAGGCCGGTTGCGTCGCCGTCTTCGCGCCCCTGCTGGGTTTCGCCTCCAACCAGGCCCTGGTGCTGGGGGAGGCGGGGTTCGCCCTGCCATCCCTGGAGGGCGCCGAGGTTCACGACCTGTCACCGACCCTGCGGCCGGCCACAGGCGCACGCCCCCAGGCGGGCGGCGTCTATGTCCACAACTGGTTCACGATCGATGGCGAAGCGGTCGATGAGTTCGTCGACCTGTCGGGCCAGGCCTGGCCCGACTTCGAGGCCCGCTTCGAGACCACCATCTTTGGTCTGTTCCTGGCGGCCGAAAGCGCCACCGATCGGGCGCAGGGCGCGCGCCGCCTGCTGCTCATGACCCGCTATCGCGACCTGGGCGAATGGCAGACCTCTCGCGATCCGACCACCGAGGCCATGCAGATCTTCCTGCGTCGCCGCGAGCTGACCCGGGTGTCCTTGGCGCGCGCCTGCCTGCTCGTGCCGCCGCCGGAGGCCAAGCCTTGATCGAGCAGACCCACGAGGTCCCGACCGCCGACGGGGCGATGACCACCTTCGTGGTTCATCCCGAGCGGAACGGGCCGCATCCGCTGATCCTGTTCTTCATGGACGCGCCGGCCATTCGCGAGGAACTGCGCGACATGGCTCGGCGCCTGGCCACCAGCGGCTACTACGTCATGCTGCCCAACCTCTATCATCGGGCCGGGGTGATGGAGATCGGCGACATGGCCGACGAGGCGGTGCGCACCAGGATGGGCGAGCTGATGTATGGCCTGACCATCCCCATGGTCATGAGCGACGCCGACGCCCTGCTGGCCTTCGCCGACAAGGACCCCGCCGCCGCCAAGGGGCCAGCCGGTTGCCTGGGCTATTGCATGAGCGGCCAGTTCTCGATCAACGCCGCGGCCCGCCATCCTGAGCTGATCGCCGCGGCGGCCTCGATCTACGGGACCTATCTGGTCACCGACAAGGCCGACAGCCCGCACCTGGTGGCCCACAAGACAGAGGCCGAGCTCTATTTCGCCTGCGCCGAAACCGACCGCTGGGCGCCGCTGGAGATGGTCCGCGACCTGGCGGCGTCTCTGGAGAGCCGCGAGGCGCCGACCGAGCTCGAGCTCTATCCCGGCGTCTCCCACGGCTTCGCCTTCCCCCAGCGGGGCGCCTACGACAAGGCCGCCGCCGAACGCCACTGGGAGCGCCTGATCACTCTCTTCGGCCGCAATCTAAGCTAGGGCGGAGGATCAAGAGCTTGCGCGCCGGCGTTGAGGGCATGAACCCGCAAGGAGCCCCGATGCCCGACCCTGAAATCCTCCCCGACCCCGACGGCGATCGCCCGGACCAACCTGCCGAACTGCCGAGCGACGGTCGGCTTGGCCAGGACATCCCTGAACTGCCCGATCACGGCGATCCCCTGGGGAACGACGTCGAAAAGGGACCAGACGGTCTGGATATCGGTCCTCGATAGAGGCAGGCCTTGGTTCCGCCGCGGACCCATGCTTCTGAGAGGTCGAGGCGCGACACGAGGAGCCGCAGAATTCATCGGATCGCGGTTGATAAATTCGGAAGACTCCCGAAAAAGCTCATCTGCGGTGGCGAGCCCCAATCAGCGAAGCCCGGGCTGGCTCATCAGCCTTCCGAGACATCGGACCGACACATCTGGAAATGCGACATTGACTGAACAGACGCCGGGCGGATCGAATTGGGCGCGCCAGCTCGCCAGCTATCATGAGCCTGGCCACGGCCGCAGCGCCGCCGAGATTGCGGTCACGGCCGGACCCCTGCTGATTCTATGGGCCCTGGCCGGTCTCGCCTGGCAGAACGGCCTGTGGTGGGCGGCCCTGCTGCTCACCCTGCCGGCGGGTCTGTTCCTGGTCCGGCTCTTTCTGATCCAGCACGACTGCGGCCACGGCGCCTTCTTCCGGGGCGCGCGGCTCAACAACTGGGCGGGCCGGATCATCGGGGTCGTCACCCTGACGCCCTACGACTACTGGCGTCGCACCCACAACATGCACCACGCCACCTCCGGCAATCTCGACCGGCGGGGCCTGGGCGGGATCGACCTGCTCACCGTGGACGAATATCTGGCCCTGCCGCGGCTCCGACGGCTCGGCTATCGCCTGTATCGCCACCCGCTGGTGCTGTTTGGCCTCGGCCCGGCCTTCACCTTTTTCCTTCAGAACCGGATTCCTGTGGGCCTGATGCATCTGGGCTGGCGGCCCTGGGTCAGCACGCTCGGCACCACCGCCGTGGCCATGGTGCTGATCGCCGGCGCCGCGGCGATCTTCGGCCTCGGGCCGGTGCTGCTGATCTATCTGACCACCGTGCTGGTCGCCGCCACCACCGGGGTCTGGCTGTTCTTCGTGCAGCACCAGTACGAGGGCGTCGCCTGGGCGCGGAACGGCGAGTGGAACCGCCACGACTTCGCGCTCCTGGGTAGTTCGCAATACGACCTGCCGCCTGTGCTCCACTGGTTCACGGCCAATATCGGCGTCCACCACGTGCACCACCTGTCCAGCCGCATCCCCTATTACCGCCTGGGCCAGGTGATGCGCGACCATCCCGAGCTGCGCGCCATGAGTCGGATCGGCCTGCTGGAAAGCTTCGGCTATGCGCGCCTGTCCCTGTGGGACGAGGCCAATGGCCGACTGGTGGCCTTCAGCCACCTGGCCCGCCGTCAGCCGACCAAGACGTCGAGCGCCGCGGCCCACGCCCAGACCCCTAGCCGGGCCACCGCCACCGCCGAGACCTGACCCGCCATGACCAGCCTGACCCGTCTCACAGGCCCCATGGCCGCCCCGGCCAGCGGCCGCGATCCTCAGTCGATGGTGATCCTGCTGCATGGCTATGGCTCCAACGGCGACGACCTGATGGGGCTCGTGCCCTATTGGCGCGCGAGCCTGCCCGACACGGTCTTCCTGTCGCCCAACGCGCCTGAGGCCTGCCCCGGCGCGCCCGGCGGTTATCAGTGGTGGTCCCTGACCGATCTGGGCCGGGAAAGCCGCGCCGCCGGCGTCCGCCAGGCCGCGCCCCTGGTAAACGCCTTCATCGACATGCATCGCGCCGCCTACGACCTGCCCAACCGCAAGGTGGCCCTGGTCGGCTTCAGCCAGGGGACCATGATGGCCCTGCACGTGGCGCCCCGCCGGCCCGAACCCCTGGCCGGCGTCGTCGGCTATTCCGGCATGCTGGCCGACCCCGAAGCCCTGGAGACCGAGGTCCAGACCCGGCCGCCCCTGCTGCTGATCCACGGTGACGCCGACCCCATGGTGCCCTTCTCAGCGCTTGGCCAGGCGCAGGCCGACTTCACCCGCCTGAACTTCCCCATCACCACCCACACCTCGCCTGGCCTCGGCCACAGCATCGACGAGGCTGGGCTTAGGCTGGGCGGGGAGTTCCTGGCGAAGGTGTTGGGCGCGGCGGGGTAGGGGACAGACGACCGGTGCGGTGGTGATCGAGTAAAGGCCGAGGGGCGTGCTGCGGCCGCATATCCCGTTGGACCCGAGTATCCGCGTCACGCAGCTAGGCGCTGGCTAAGCTGGCCCTAGTGGTCGCCACGCCCATAGTACGCTTCCCCTTCACGTCGCAGGTCTTCCAGCGTTTGCCCTTCTGCAGGCACGACAAAGGGCGCTTCGGGCGTCTCGCCACGCGGGCATTGCGGAAGGGGAGGCCCGTCAATCTGAAGGACGTTGAATCCTCCGAGGGCGTTCTCCCTCAGCCACCAGCGACGCGCGCCGATGTCACGGCGATAGGCGGCGTGTTGCAAGTTCAAAACCGTGAGAGGTCCAGGGTCCAGACGGCCGCTGTGGACACGACGAACACGCAACTCGACCACCCACGGCCAACTCACGACGATGCAGCCGTCCCCACACAGTCCCCCAACCGTGGGCGTCTGCCGCACAATGGTGGCGGTGACCTCGGCGTCGAAGCACGCGATCTTGCCAGTGCGGGCTGTGCCGCCAACGCCCACCGCCGCAACTGCGACGGCCGCCAAGCCGAGGAAGCGAAGCTTAATCATAGTCCCCACCCTACGAGCCTTGATCCTCCCCTTCTATCAGCTTGCGCGATCAAGGCCGCCGGCGGTTTGAGTGAGACGGCAGAGCAGTGCCGCTCCTAAGGGCCGCACGATTGGCATATGCCACCGACCTATGCCATCATCCCGCAATGAACGCGTTCCGCCACATCAAGCTGTTCAAGAACGGACGCAACCAGGCCGTCAGAATTCCACGTGAGTTCGAGCTGCCGGGAGAGGACGCCATTATATGGCGAGACGGCGACAAGCTGATCATTGAGGCGGCGCCGCCCAGGTCTCTGCTGGCGCTACTTTCGGAGCTCGCGCCCGTTGAGGACACCTTCCCCGATATCGACGACCCCCCGCCCGCGCCGGTGGCCCTTTGACGCGCTACCTGCTCGACACCAACATCCTGTCGGATCTGGTGCGCCATCCTCAGGGACAGATCGCGCAGCAGATCGCCCGCGTCGGAGAAGGCGCGGTCTGCACCAGCATCATCGTCGCGGCCGAACTCAGGTTCGGTGCGGCCAAGCGTGGTTCAGAGCGGCTGACGGCGCAGCTGGAAAAGATTTTGGGCGCGCTCGACGTCCAGGCGTTCGATGCGCCGGCCGATATCGCCTACGGCCGGCTGCGTGCTCAGCTGGAAGCCGCAGGCCTTCCCATTGGCGGCAACGACATGCTGATCGCAGCGCACGCGCTATCGACGGGAAGCGTCATAGTGACGGACAACCAGCGGGGGTTCGAAAGGGTCGCTGACCTCCAGGTCGAGAACTGGCTCCGCTGAGGCCCAGCTGTAGGTGAACAGAGCCCGCGCTGGACGCTCGCGCCCCCTAACCCCGCATCCCCAGCCAGATCACGTGCCGGGCGCCGCGGCCGCCCTTGCGGGCTGGGACGCGCACGACCTCCGTCTTCAGCCCGCTGCGGCGCATGCGCCTCGTAAACCCCTCGTCCGGGGCTGAGGACCAGACGGATAGGACGCCGCCGGGGCGCAGGGCGGTCTGGGCGCGGGCGAGGCCGGGCAGGTCGTAGAGGCTGTCATTGGCCTTGCGGGTCAGGCCTTCGGGGCCATTGTCCACGTCCAGCAGGATAGCGTCCCAGGCGGTGGGCGCTGCGGCGATCAGGGGGCCGACATCGCCCTCGTGGATGGTGACGCGAGGATCGTCCAGGCAGCCCTTGAAGACCTCGGCCAGGGGCCCGCGGGCCCAGGCGATGACGGCCGGCACTAGCTCGGCCACCGTAACCTTGGCGTCGGCCGGCAGGACGGCCAGGGCCGCGCGCAGGGTGAAGCCCATGCCCAGCCCGCCGATCAGGATGCGCGGCGCCGGGCGGCCGGCCAGACGCTCCCAGGCCAGCGTCGCCAGGGCCTCTTCCGAGCCGCTGAGCCGGCTGTTCATCAGCTCGATCGGCCCGGCCATAATTGAGAATTCGGTGTCGCGCCGCATCAGGCGCAGCTCGCCGCCGCCATCGGGCATGTCGGCGGTGTCGAGATGGATCCAGGGCTTCATGGCTCTCGCATAGCCGCCGGTTCGCGCGGCGCCAAAGCAAAAGCCCCGCCGTCCGGCTGGGACGACGGGGCCTTGCGACGCCCGCTAGAAACGACGGGGGAGATCAGAGCCGGGTGGGGATGATCACCTTCATGGACTCATAGCCCTTCACGAAGGTCGAGAAGACCCGCTTGGGTTCTTCCACCACCTGGATGTCGGGGAAGCGCTTCAGGATCTCTTCCCAGATGATCTTGAGCTGCAGCTCGGCCAGGCGGTTGCCCACGCAACGGTGGATGCCGAAGCCGAAGGAGATGTGCTGGCGCGGGCGCTCGCGGTCGATGATGTAGCTGTCGGGGTCGTGGATGACCTCGTCGTCGCGGTTGCCCGAGACGTACCACATGACGACCTTGTCGCCCTTCTTGATGGTCTTGCCGCCGATCTCATGGTCCTGGGTGGCGATCCGGCGCATGTGGGCCAGCGGGGTCTGCCAGCGGATGGTCTCCGACACCATCGAGGGGATGAGGTCGGGGTTCTCGCGCAGCTTCTTGTACTGGTCGGGGTTCTGGTTCAGCGCCAGGACGGAGCCGGTGATGGTGTTGCGGGTGGTGTCGTTGCCGCCGACGGTGAGCAGCACGATGTTGCCGAAATACTCCCGGGGCGACATGTCCCGGGTTTCCGGACCATGGGCCAGCATGGAGATCAGGTCGCCGCCCGGCTCGGCGTTCACCCGCTGGTTCCACAGCTCGGTGAAGTAGGCGTGGTACTCGATGAAGATCTGCATCTTCTGTTCGAGGGTGTCGATCAGGCCGTGGCCCGGCACCGCGGTGACCACGTCGGACCAGTAGGTCAGCTTGCGGCGGTCTTCCTGCGGCATGTCGAACAGGGTGGCCAGGGTCATGGCCGTCAGTTCCATCGACACCTTGTCGACCCAGTCGAACTCCTCGCCGATGGGCAGGCTGTCGAGGATCTTGGCGGCGCGCTCGCGGATCAGCGGCTCCAGGATCGCCAGGTTCATCGGCGAGACGGCCGGGCTGACGGTCTTGCGCTGCACGTCGTGCTTGGGCGGGTCCATGGCGATGAACATGGGCAGGGGGCCTTCATCGCCGTCCTGCGTCGCGATGGTGATGCCGCCCTCGGAGGAGAAGACCTGGTGGTTGGTGTCCACCGCCATGATGTCGTTGTACTTGGTGATAGACCAATAGGGGCCGTATTCACTCTCCGCGGTGAAGTGGACCGGGTCTTCCTTCCGCAGCCGCTCGAAGATCGGCCACATGGTGTTGGACTGGAAGAGGGCCGGCTGCGCCGGGTTGAGGTCGGCCAGGGCCGTGGCGTAGGCCTTGGCCCGCGCGTCCTTCAAGATGTCCACCGAACCGTCAGCCATGGGAGTCCTCCAGATTTTCGACCAGACTAGTCTAAAGATGACGCCTGCGTCAACTTTTAGCGTTCGCTCAGGGCGCGATTTTACCTGGGGTAAGAGGGCGGGGTTTTGACGGCCGGGGTCGTGCGGATCGACGACCCCCTCGATCCCCGGATCGAGGGCTTCACCCAGGTGCGCGAGCGCGACCTGATCGGGCGCGAAGGGAAGTTCATCGCCGAAGGCGAGGTGGTGCTGCGCCACCTGCTGGCCTCATCCCGCTGCGAGCCCCTGGCCCTGCTGGCGGCGGAGGATCGTCTGGGGCGTCTGAAGAGCCTGATCGGGGATCGCGAGGTCGCCGCGCCGATCTATGTGGCGTCTCAAGCGGTGATGGACTCCATCGTCGGCTTTCCGATCCACCGCGGCCTGCTGGGGCTGGGCCGCCTGCGTGCCCGTCCGAGCGCGGCCCAACTCCTGGCGGGGCTGGGGGATCAGGCGCTGGTGGTCGTGGTCCACGGGGTGGGCAATCACGACAATATGGGCGGGCTGTTCCGCAACGCTGCGGCCTTTGGCGCCGATGCGGTGCTGATCGATGCGACCTGCTGCGATCCGCTCTATCGCAAGGCCATACGGGTCTCTGTGGGCGCGGCGCTCATCATGCCGTTTACGCGACTGGAAGCTGGGGAGGATCTGCTGGAGGCGTTGCGGGCTGCCAGGCTCGACCCCGTCGCCCTGACGCCGTCCGGCCAGCATGTGCTGGCCCACTTTCAACCCGGCGCCCGAAGCGCGGTCATTTTTGGCGCCGAGGGGCCGGGCCTGCCGGCTGATCTGCTCTCAGAGGCGCGGACGGTTCGCATCCCGATGGCCGAAGGGTTCGATTCCCTGAACGTCGCCACCACCAGCGGCGTGGTGCTGCATCACTTCGCCGCCAGGGGCGCCGGGCGGTCGTAGGCGCAAGGCCGTATCAGCTGGGGCGCGACCGCAGCCAAGCCCCGGGGAATTTCGGCGCAGGTGCAAGAATGGGCGGGGACAGGCCTCAGGCGAGGATGCCGATGATCGCCAGCCACAGCAGGCCTGAGGCGGCGGCGGTGAAGGCGAGAGTCTCAAGCGCCGTCCAATGATTGTCTTGAACGGACTTGGTCCGGGAAGCGGTGGTGTGGGGCGCCGTCTGGGCCATCAAAGGTGTCCCTTGTGTTTCCTTGACTTTTCGAACGGCTCCGTAGCGAGCCGGTTCCATGCGAGGCTGCAGCGCGACGCTCGGAATGGGTGATGCGCGGCGCCTCTGGACTTCCCGTCGCCGCTGCGGCCCAATCGGCGGCGCAGTTTTATCCGAAAGGTCAATTTCGCTCCCATGGCCTGGTCCGACGCCGCCGCCCGCCGGCGCTATCACGTGGGCAATCTCCGAGCGCAGCTTCTGGAGGAGGCCCGAGCCATCCTGGATCAGGGCGGGCTGGCGCAACTGAACCTGCGCACCCTTGCGGCGCGGACGGGGATCGCGCCCGGTTCGGTCTATCACCACTATGCGGGCAAGGCCGAACTGCTGGCCGAGCTGGCGGCCCTCGGCTTCCAGCAACTCGAGCTCCAACTCAGCGACGCCATGGCCACCGCCCCCCATGGCGGGCGTATCCGCACCCTGGCGCGGACCTATTTCGCCTTCTCCAAGGCCGAGGCCGCCCTGTTCGGCCTGATGTTCGACCCCACGGTGGCCAACTATTCCGCCGTGGAGACGGCCCGGGACCGCTGTTTCGCCGTGCTGGAAGCCGCCGTCGCGGTCGCCCTGCCGTCCCGCGAGGACGCAGTGGAGATCAACAAGATCGCCCGCGCCGTCTGGGCCTGCGGCCATGGGGCGGCCTCCCTGCGGACCGCCGACCCCCATCGCCAGGACGAGCTGATGGAGGACGTGATCCAGGGGCTGGAGCTGATGTTCGGCCGCCGCTGAACGGGCTTCAGTGATCGCCGATCAGCAAGGCCTATCCAAACGGTGTTCCACGTCGTCTCCTTGCGTCCTGCTGTACCGGGAGGAAACAATGGCCGACGGCAATATCACCAAAGACGTCATGTATGACGCGGTGGCCCCTGACGACTTCGAATCCATGCTGGAGCTGGATCGCTACAACGCCCGCTCCACCGCCTTCGACAAGATCATCTCCGCGACCCACGACCACTTCTGGGATCCGCTCGATCCCAAGTACATCGACTTCTCCGAGCCCTGGGACATGGAGACGCAGGCTCTGCTGCCGGACGATCAGGTCATGGCGCTCGGCGTGCCCTACGTCCTCGACCACCTCGAAAAGACCGGCCAGAAGGTCAAGTTCATCAACGAGATGGTGCTGTGGAACTTCTCGTCCATCCTGCATGGCGAGCAGGGGGCGCTGAACCTGTCGGCCAGCCTGTGCCATGTGCTGAAGGACCAGGGCGCCCAGGAATACGCCGCCAACCAGACCCGCGAAGAGGCCCGTCACGTCACCGCCTTCGCCAAGTACGTGAAGGCCCGCTGGGGCCGGCCGCGGCCCTGCGGCGCGACGCTGCAACAGCTGCTGGTGGACATCATCGGCGCGCCGGAGGTCTACAAGAAGATCATCGGCATGCAGATGCTGGTGGAGGGCCTGGCCATGGGCGCCTTCGCCGCCGGGTTCCAGTACAACCGCGACCCGCTGGCCAGGAAGCTGTTCCAGCTGGTGATGACCGACGAGGCCTTCCACCACAAGTTCGGGAAGATCTGGGCCGACCGCACCATCCCGAAAATGACGCAGGAAGAGCGCGACATCGTCGAGGACTGGGCCGCCCACTGCTTCCAGTCCCTGCTGTTCAACATGGGTTCGCCGGTCCAGCAGGCGGCGATCTACACCCAGTTCGGTCTGGACCCGGAGCGGGTGATGACCGAGATGCGCGCCACCTACCAGAACGACGAAAGCCGGCGCGAGCGCCTGAAAAGCCAGACCAACATCTTCCGCGTGCTCATCAAGACCCTGTTCAACGCGGGCCTGATCACCGAGCGCACCCGGGCCTTCTATGCGACCTATGTCGACATGGACGAGCTGAAGGCCGAGGGCGAGAAGATGGTCGGCGACGAGATCGCCGAGGAGGGCATCAAGTACCTCCAGGAGATCAACTTCAGGGATCGCCACACGGCGCCGGTGACCATCGCCGCCGAATAGGAAATGACGCCTGCGATGACGCCGCTAACCCTGCGGCGTTATCGCAGGATTTCCTCGCGCATCATGGAAAGCGCGGTCTCCAGCGCCCCCTGGCGCACATGACCGCGGCCGATGTCGCCGAAGTGAACCAGCCTGTGCTGCGCCGCCCTGCCGCGCCGCGCGCTGGCGAAGTGCACCAGGCCTGCCTCCTCGCCGGGATTTGGACCCGCCTCGGTGAAGCCGGTGATGGCGACGACGATGTCGGCCTGGGAGTTGGCGATCGCACCCTCCGCCAGGGCCAGGGCGACAGGTTCGGACACCGGCCCATGGGCTTTCAGCATGTCCAGCGGCGTCTGCAACATCTCGTGCTTGGCCGCCTCGGTATAGACCACGAACCCCCGCTCGAAGGCATGGCTGCAGCCGGGGATGTCGGTCAGCAGCGAGGCCAGCAGGCCGCCCGTACAGCTCTCAGCCGTGGCCAGTTTCAGATCCCGATCGCAGGCCAGGGTCAGAACGTCCCGCACCAGATCGTCCAGCGCGGGGGGAACGGCAAGGTCCAGGGCTTCAGCCATCGCACGACGCTCCGTCTTGAAGGTGGGCCTTCAACACGGGGGCGCTGACGTCGGTTCCCCTTGATTTCCGCAGCCGGCGCCCCTCGTTAGCCCCATGACGAAGGGACTGAGAGTCGCCGTGGCCGGGGCCGGGGTGTTTGGCCTGGCCAGTGCGCTGGCCCTGGCGAGGGCCGGGGCGCAGGTCAGCCTGCATGATCCGGCCGCGGTCGGCGTCAACGCCTCGGGCGTCGCCGCGGGCATGCTGGCGCCGGTGAGCGAGGCCCTGACGGACCCGGTCGCCCGACCGCACCTCGATCTCATGATGGTCGCCCGCGATCTCTGGCCGCGCTTCGCAGAGCGCTGGGGGCTGGACCTGGACCGCCGTGGCGCGATCCTGCTGGGCGACCACACGCGCCTGGCGGGGCTCTCGCAGACGGCCAAAGCTCTGGGGCTCGACCTGCCGCCCATGCCGACGGACCGATTGCCCGCCTTTCCCGGGGGCTATGGCGCGGTCATCGAAGGCGGTCTTCAGGTCGCAGGGGACTGGCGGATCGATGCGGCCAGTCTCGGCGCCTTGACGGAGGCCGCTCAGGGCCTGGGCGTCCGCCTCAGCCCACAGCCGCCGGCCGACCCTGTGGACTGGCTGGTTGTCGCAACGGGCCCCTCGCAGGACTTGATCGACCGGGCGCCCGAGCTCTCGACCCTGTCGCCGATCAAGGGCCACATCCTGCGCTTCGACGACCTTGCCTATGACGGACCCGTCCTGCGGGGGCCGGGGGCCTATGCGGCTCCGGGCGCTGGTGGTCTGCGGGTGGGGGCGACCATGGAGACGGGCGTGTCAGACCCCACGGTCGACGCCGCGGTCGCCGGAAACCTGGCCCAGGCGGCGGGCGCGGTCTTCCCTGGCCTGACCCAGCGCCCCTGGACGGCGCACGCGGGCGTGCGGGCCGCCACCCCGGATGGCCTGCCCCTGGTGGGGCCAAGTCGTACGCCGGGCGTCATTCTTGCGGCCGGGGCGCGGCGCAATGGCTGGCTGCTGGCCCCCCTGGTGGGCGCCCTGGTCTGCGCCTATGCGCGGGGGGAAGACCCTGGTGTCTGGGCGGGCAGACTGGCCGCCGACCGCTTCTCGGGCTGAGGACTCGCAAAACGTGGTTAGCGGGCCGTTAACCATGCCGGACGCATTCAGGGGCCATGTCCGTCCAGGGTCTCAGAGGTGTGGTCGAAACCGCCATCCAGCGCGCGTCCAGCGCGACGGGGGTCGATTTCACCTTCCTGATGGGCACGGCGCATCGGGAGAGCGGCTACAATCCCACCGCCAAGGCCAAGACCTCGTCGGCCGCCGGCCTCTTCCAGTTCGTCGAGCAGACCTGGCTCGCCACGCTGAAGCAGCATGGCTCCAAATACGGCTATGCCCGCTATGCCGACCTGATCCAGAAGGGCTCCGACGGCCGCTACCGGGTGTCGGGCGCCGAGGCCCGCAAGACGGTGATGGATCTGCGGTTCGACCCCCAGGCCGCCTCTCTGATGGCTGGCGAATTGGCCACGGATCATGCCGCCTATCTGAAGGGCCGCGTCGGCCGCGCGCCCACGGCCGGCGAGCTCTACGCCGCCCACTTCCTGGGGCCCCAAGGCTCGGCGCGGCTGATCGAGGCGACGCGTTCCCAGCCGGGCGCCAGCGCAGCCAGCCTGTTTCCCGAGGCCGCCCGGGCCAACCGCTCGATCTTCTACAGGGACGGGCGTCCGGCCACCGTCGCCGAGGTCTACGCCAATCTGACCCGCACCGGCGGGGGCGGGGACGCCGTACGTCCGCGGGAGACCTCGCCCGTGGTTCCCGATGGCGGCTTCATCCAGTACGCCTCGGCCCGCCGCGCCGAAGCCATGCGCGAGCAGGAGGTCCTAGTAGACTTCATCCTTCGCGGCTCTCAGCCCGCCGAGGGGGCCGGGGCGGGCCAGCGCCTGGGCGGCTCGCTCTTCTCGAGCGAAATGCTGCGGATGCTGTCTGAGGCCCGCGACGGCACCTAGACCGCCGCGCCGCTCGCCCGCATCGCCTCGATCTCTTCGGCGCTGTAGCCGATCTCCGAAAGCACTTCGGCCGTGTGCTGGCCAAGACCCGGCGGCGGCGGCCGGCGCGTCGTCTCGACACCTGGAAACTGGGCCGGCGCGGCCGGCGAATCGCCAAACCCGCCGCGACCGTCCTCCACCTCGACCAGGGCGCCGGCGGCGCGCACCTGCGGATCGGTCGCCACCTCGGCCGGGGTCTGGACCGGAGCCCAGACCAGATCGGCCGAATCCAGGCGGGCGGTGATCTCATCCCAGTCCAGGGCGCCGAAGGCCCTGTCGAACTCGGCCGTCAGGGCTGCGGTGTTTTCCTTGCGCAGGCGTCCGCTCGTGAACCGCGGATCCTCCTGCAGCTCCGGCCGGCCTGCGGCCTTGGTCATCGCCGCCCAGTCCACCGACCCGCCCCGGGGATTGGTGACGAACCAGCGGCCCTCACGGCTCTGGAAGAAGTTGGCCAGCGGGTTCAGCGGCTCACGCCGGGACCGGTTCGACGACAGCCGGCCAAAGCGGAGTTGCACCGCCAGGTCTGAGCCGACGGTGTAGACGCCCGTGGCCAGCAGAGAGGTCTGCACCATCCGCCCGACGCCGGTCTGTTCGCGCTCATAAAGCGCCGCCAGGATGGCTGAGGTGGTGGCCAGCGAGGTGATGTGGTCGCCAAAGCCCGTGCGCAGCAGGAAAGGATCTTCCCCCTTGGGCGTGGTCATCCGCGCCACGCCTGCCCGGGACCAGAAGGCGGTGACGTCGAAGCCCGGCTTGTGGGCGTCGGGCCCCTCCATCCCATAGCCGGTGACCAGGGCGTAGATCAGTCGCGGATTGGCGCCCCTCAGGCTGGCCTCGTCCAGGCCGGCGCGCTTGAGGGAGGCGGGCCGCACATTGGTCAGGAAGACGTCTGCGCTGGCCGCCAGTCTGGCCACGGCGTCGCGTCCCTCGGGCTTGGAGATGTCGAGCACCACCGAGCGCTTGCCGCGATTGTCCATCTCGAAGGTCGGATTGGCGCCCAGGTCGCTCTTGGCGTCGGCGAAGACGTGGCGCATGTCGTCGCCGCCCGGCCGCTCGATCTTGATCACCTCGGCGCCCCAGTCGCCCAGCACGCCGGCCGCGCCGGGCGCGGCGATATAGGTGGCGAACTCCACCACCTTCAGACCCTTGAGTATCACTGAACTTCGTCCTCCGCCCTGGCCGCGCCTTGGTCGGCGCCGGTCCGCTTGGCGCCATAGTGACCGGGGCGGGCGAGGGGGGAAAGGCGGACTTGGCCTTGCCGTAGGGTCAGATGTCCGGGGCTCAGGCGACCCGGCGTCCGGCCACCCGGCGGCGCGGGGCGGCGGTGGCGTCGGCCACGGCCCGGGCGACGGCGGTGACGCTGACCGGCTTGCGCAGAACCGCGTCGGCGCCGGCCTCAGTGCAGGCCTGGGCCTCGTCGGCGTCGCCGCCGATCACGGCGATGATTGGCAGGTGGCCGGCCGGGCCCTCCAGGGCGCGGATGGCGGCGGTGGCTTCCGGCCCGTCGAGGCCGGGCATGCGGCCATCGATGAGCGCCAGATCGAAGTCGCAGACGTTGGCCAGGTCCACGGCCCGGCGGCCGTCCTGGGCGTGCACCACCTGGTGGCCCAGCTGTTCCAGCACGGCGCGCATCATGGCCGCGTTCAGGCTGTCGTCCTCGGCCATCAGGATGCGCAGCTTGCGACCCTCGGTCGGGTCCTCGTCGGCATCGTGGACCACCAGATCGATCTGCGGCGCGGCCTCGACATCGAAGGGCAGCTCCAGGCGGAAGCAGCTGCCTACGCCCGGCGCGCTGCTGGCTTGCAGCTCCCCCTGCATGAGACGCGCGAGCTGCCGTGAGAGGGAGAGGCCAAGACCGGCGCCCGGCACGCCGGCGCTGGTGCGCTCCACCCGATGGAAGGCCTCGAAGGCCCGCTCCAGTTCCTTGGGCGACAGGCCTGGTCCGGTGTCGGCGATCTCGATCGCCAGGCGACCGGACTCGGTCAGTTCCAGCCGCGCCTCGACCCGGCCGCGGACGGTGAACTTGATGGCGTTGCCCAGCAGGTTGGCCAGGATCTGACGCAGGCGGGTGGGGTCGGCCATGACCGCGCCGACCCGACCGTTCAACTCGGGAGCGACGAACACGTCCAGCTCGAGCCCCTTGGTCGCCGCATGCGGGCGATTGAGCAGGATCAGGTCCCGCACCAGGCCGGCGGCGTCGATCGGCCGGATGTCGATGGCCAGCCGACCCGCCTCCGCGGTCTCGGAATCCAGGGTGGTGTTGAGCACGGCGATCAGGTCGCTGACCGCGTCGAGGGCTGCCGACAGCTGGTCCCGCGAGGGCGCGGCGCGGCCGTTGCGCCCGGCGGCGGCGGCCAGCACATGGGCGACCCCCGTCAGGCCGTTGCGGATCTCGTGGCTCAGCGTCGCCACCAGGTCGGACTTGGAACGGGCCAGGCGGCCGGCCTCTTCGACCTTGCCGGCCCGATCGGCGATCAGCTCCTCGCGCTCGGTGGCCAGGGCGAACTGGCGGCGGAGGATGCGGTTGAGGATCAGGGCCAGGGCGAAGGCCAAGGCCACCCCGCCCCAGGCCAGGTTCGCAGCGCTCTGGCTGTGAGGCGTGGCGAAGAGCGCGATCAGCGGGCCGGCCGCCGCCGCGGAGCCGACGATCAGCAGGCTGGGCAGCCAGGGAGCGGTGAAGAAGATGCAGACCACGGAGGCGGCCGTGGCCATCAGCAGCAGGGCCTCGCGCATCGGTCCGGCGTTGTCGGCGAAGACGGCGATCTGGGCCACGCAGGCGGCCCAGACCAGACCCGTGGCCACATGAACCCGGCCGCGCTTGACGAGATCCTGAGCCGACGGGGTCCGCAGCCAGCCGACGGCGGCGTAGGTGGCGGCGCAGGCGATGGCGAACAGGGCGAAGCTGGCCGTCATCCACGCCGCATTCGGCGCGAAGGAGCCGGCCCAGACGAAGATCGGCAGGCTGACCAGAAAGGCCACCAGGGCGTAGGGCAGGAGCGCCGTCTGGGCCTCCAGGGCCTGAAGCGTCAGCGACGTTGCGCCACGGGGGGCAAACCGCACAGAATCGGCTTTGGATGACACAGGCATATCCTTTGCGGCGACGCCCGCGAAGGTAGTGGCTCAGGGTTGGCGGGACGTTACGCGATAGCGTTAATCCACAGGCGCGCGCGAAACTGTCCGTTAAGCCTAACCAATCATTGTCGGCGCACGGGATGGAAGTCTCGACGGAGGGGGACGGGTCCTATGACGACCACGCGGGCGGCGCTGACCGAGGATGACATCCGCACCCTGGTGAAGGGCGCGACCCCGGACGAGCGCGCCCTGGTCGCCCACAAGCTCTGCCGCCGGATCGACACCCTGCCGCTCACTCCCGACGAACAGGCCCTGGCGCAGGACATTCTGCGGGTCATGGCCGCCGACGCCGCCGAACTGGTGCGTCGCGCCCTGGCCGTCACGCTCAGGAGTTCGCCGCTTCTGCCCCACGATGTGGCGCTTACTCTGGCCCGGGATGTGGAAAGCGTCTGCCAGCCGATCCTCAGCTTCTCGCCGGTGTTTACCGATGAAGAACTGGCCGAGATCGTCCGGCTGGGCGGTCCTGTGCGCCAGGTGGCCATCGCCAAACGGCCGCGTCTTTCGCGCCGGGTCACCGATGTCCTGGTGGAAACCGGCGCCGAACGGGCCGTCGAAGTGGCCTGCGCTAACGATAACGCCGATTTCGCCGACGCCACGCTGATGAATGTCCTGGCGCGGTTCGAGCGGTCCGAGCGCGTGCTGGCCGCCGTAGCCTACCGTCAGACCCTGCCTCTGTCGGTGACCGAGAAGCTGATCGACATGGTCAGCGACCAGGTCCGCGACCATCTGCTGACCCATCACCCGGTGTCGCCGGAACTGGCCCTGCAGATCGCCACCGGCGCCAAGGAGCGGGCGACCCTCGATCTGGTGGACCAGGCTGGACGCGCCGCCGACCTCAAGGCCTTCGTCGCCCACCTGAACCGCAACGAGCGCCTTACCGCCTCCCTGCTTCTGCGAGGCCTGGCCCATGGGCACATGGCCTTCTTCGAGTGGGGGCTGGCCGAACTTGCCGGCGTGCCCCACCACCGCACCTGGCTGATGATCCATGACGCCGGGCCGCTGGGCCTCAAGGCCATCTATGAGCGGGCTGGTCTGCCGGCGCGCCTGCTGCCGGCCTTCCGCGCCGGCGTGGACACCTTCCACGCCATGGAGTTCGAGGGCGGCGCCCGCGATCGCGACCGCTTCCAGAAGAAGATGCTCGAACGCTTCCTGACCCAGCCCCATGTGGGCGCCCGGGACGACGCCGACTATCTGCTCGATCGCATGGACCGGCTGGCCGACCGCGCCACGCCCGCCATGCAGACCGCCTGAGGCGTAACCTCCAGAACTTTTGCTTGGCGATCGGCGCCGCGGCGCCCAGATTTCGCCGATGAGCCTCCCCACCGACAGCGGCGAGATTCGCCCGGCCTCCACCCTGCTGCTGCTGCGCGATGACCCGGCCTTCGAGGTGCTGATGGTCGAGCGCCATCACCAGATCGACTTCGCCTCCGGGGCCCTGGTGTTTCCGGGCGGGAAATCCCATCCCGGCGATCATGACGAAGCCTGGGGCGACCACGTCTCGGGCTGGTCGGCCCACGACGGCGAGCAGCGTGGTCTGCGGATCGCCGCCATACGGGAGGTGTTCGAAGAGGCCGGCCTGTTGCTCGCCACCCGGCGCGATGGCGGCCAGCTCGACATCGAGCCCGCCTCCCTGGAACTGCGCCAGTCTGTGGATCGCGGCGAGACGCCGTTTCTGGATGTGGTCCGGGCGGCAGGCGCACGCCTCGACCTGTCGGCCCTGACCGTCTTCGCCCGCTGGATCACGCCGCCGGTGACGCCCAAGCGGTTCGACACCTGGTTCTACGTCGCGCACGCCCCGGCCGGGCAGCTGGCGGTGTGCGATGGAAGGGAGACCGTGGACGCCTGCTGGCTCTCACCCCAGGCGGCCCTGGAGGCGGGCGTGCGGGGCGAGCGAAAGCTGGTCTTTCCGACCCGGATGAATCTCGGCCGCCTGGCCCGTTCGACCGATGCGGCCGGCGCTATTTCAGCGGCCCGGGCGCGCCCGCTCGTAGCGGTGCAGCCGGAGGTTCGCGCAGGCCCAGATGGCGCGCGGCTGGTGCTGCCGGAAAGCGCCGGCTACGGTGCCGTCAGCGAGCCTTTCGTCCCGGGAATGTAGAAATTCAGACGAGGCCCGAGGCGGCGACCCGACGCTCGAGCTCTTCCACCAGGATCTTGCCGACCGGGTGGTCGTCGGTCTTGATGCTGTCGCGAACGGCGGCCTTGACCCCGTCGATATGGGCGTCGATCAGGACCATCGGCGCCTGCATGCGCTTGTCCTTGTCGTCGATCAGCTTGCAGAGCGAGGCGGCCATGCGGGTGATCAGCGGGAATTCGTAGGTGGTCCCCAGACCCTTCAGGTCGTGGGCGCGCAGATAAAGCGCTTCAAGCGTCTCGGCCGTGGCGCCTTCGGTCCTGACCTGCTGGCGGGCGGCTTCGAGCTTGGTGACTTCGTCCTGCAGCCAGGCGCCGAAATTTCCCGACAGGCTTTTCAGCGCCGCTTCGGCCTTGGCGATCGCGCTGGCGTCGACCGCGCCGAACCGGCCCCCGACCTTGAGGCGGAGCGTGTTGGGGACCTGGATCACCTGACCCGTATTCTGCTGACTCACGGCCATCTCCTCGGGGACGCACGACGCAATCGTAGCGAGCGAACCTTAACAACGAATGAGACGGCGGGTCAGGCGGAAAACTGCTCGGCCAGAACCCGTTCCTCGAGGCTGCGGCCGGCGTCGAATAGCATGGTCAGGCTGATGTCGCGGTTCTCGGCCACATGCACCTCGGCCACATCGCGCACCTCGAAGTTGTCGGCCACGGCGCTCACCGGGCGCTTGTCGGCCTCGAGGATCTCGAAGGTGACGCGGGCCGCGTGCGACAGCAGGGCGCCGCGCCAGCGCCGGGGGCGGAAGGCGCTGATCGGCGTCAGCGCCATGACCTTGGCGTCCAGGGGGATGATCGGGCCGTGGGCCGAGAGGTTGTAGGCGGTCGAACCGGCCGGCGTCGCCACCAGGGCGCCGTCGCAGGACAGCTCGTTCAGCCGCACCTTACCATCCACCGAGATGCGCAGCTTGGCGGTCTGCCGGGTCTGGCGCAGCAGGGAGACCTCGTTGATCGCCAGGGCCCGGTGCTGGCGACGCCGGGCGTCCACCGCCACCATGCTCAAGGGGTGTATCAGCGCCCGCTCTGCTGCGTTGATCCGGTCGAGCAGGTCGTCGGGGCTGTATTCGTTCATCAGGAAGCCGACCGAACCGCGGTTCATGCCGTAGATCGGCTTGGGCGCGCCCATATTGCCGTGCAGGGTTTCGAGCATGAAGCCGTCGCCGCCCAGGGCGACGATCACCTGAGCCTGGTCCTGAGGAACCTGGCCATAGCGGGCGGTCAGGTCCTTCAGCGCATCCTGCGCTTCGGGCCGGTCGCTGGCGGCGAAGGCCAGCCGGGTCACGAAGGGTTCGGCTTTGAACATGGGCGTGCAAAAGCCGGTAGGGCGAGCGCCTTGTCAAACGCCGATCGCGCCGGCGGTTTAACCCTGGCGGGAACTCATCGTCTGACGGAAGGCGGCGGCGGCCAGGTCGGGGGCGAAGGGCCCGAAGGCGGCCAGGGCGCGCCGGGCGCCCTCAGCCCCGCCGCCGGGCCGGTTGTCGTTCAGGCTGCGGACCAGCTCCAGGATCGTCGGGAAAGCGCTTCGGTCGATGCTCACCGCCGCACAGGCCAGGGCCAGATGCTCGGGCTGATCACCATCCATGGCCCTGCGCACCATGTCCGCGGGGAAGTCGCCCAAGGTCGACAGCACGCCCACGAACAGGGAGAGCTTGCCCTCCCGCAGGGCGCGCAAAAGGTAGCCCGGGCGAAGTTGGCCGGCGGCCACCAGCTTGCTGATCAGGCGCTTCTCCATCTCCTCGCGCTCATCATCCTTCTGCCAGACGATGGCGTCGCCGCTCTCGGCGCTGGCCCCGGCGTGGGCTTCGCCCACCGCCTGCCCCAGAGCGGCGTCGAGGGCGGTGGTGTCGAGGCGGAAGCGGAGGCCGAGCGCCTGACGCAGGGCCTGACCGACCCAGGCATAGAGCTCGCGGGCCAGGGCTTCTGTGAGTTCGGCGCGTCGGGTGAGGGGCGAGCGCAGGGCCGCCACGCGTCGCGACGCCTTGACCAGCATCGTCATGTCGTCGGGCGCCAGGGCGGTCTGGGTGTTGCCCACCAGGGCGGTGAGCACGGCAGGTTCGGCCTGCTGCAGGATGGCCGCGACCACAGGCGCGCCGAGGCTGGGGCGCCGAGCGACTTCGATCTGATGCTCGACGGTGGCTTCGACGAGCAGGCGGACCAGGTCGTGGTCCTTGAGGATCGGACTGGCCGCGATGATGGGTCTGGCGATCTCGATGTCGTCCAGGGCCAGGACGTTGATCAGGGCGATCGGAGCCCAGTCGACGCCGGCCAGCTTTTCGGCGAGGCGTTTGCGAATGTCCCGTTCGGCCTCGACCACCAGGCTCATGAAAATGGAGTTCAGCAGGTCCTGGACGGCCGGCGCCGACATGATCTGACCGCTGTCGGCGACGTCGCACAGGTCCACCACGGCCAGAAGCAGCCGTTCGCGATCCCCAGGCGTTCGGCTCTTGGCCAGACTCAGGATCTCTTCGGTCCTAGCGAGCGCGCTCAAGGCGACCTCCGGCTACGAGTCGTTCGTTCGGGCGAATCTGATGGCTGCAAATGAAAACATGCTTAAACCGGCGCCAACCAAATCGCCGCAGTTTCTGAAGACAGTGACGTGAGGAGCAGATCGACATGGCCCAACCCCTGATCCTGGCCCTGGACCAGGGCACCACCAGCACGCGGGCTATTGTCTTCGATCTGGCGGGGCAGGCTCTTGGAGAGGCGTCCCGTCCCCTGGCCCAACACTACCCGGCCGATGGCTGGGTGGAGCACGACGCCCAGGACATCTATGAGGCCGCAGCCCAGGTGATGGTCGAGGCCGTGGCCAACGCCCGGGCCGATATGGGCCAGATCGCCGCGATCGGCATCACCAATCAGCGGGAAACCGTGGTGCTTTGGGACCGGGAAACGGGGGTTCCGGTGCACCGGGCCATCGTCTGGCAGGATCGTCGCACCGCCGCGCTCTGCGAAAGCCTGCGCCGACAGGGGGCCGAGGCGCATGTGACAGAGGTCACCGGCCTGTTGATCGATCCCTATTTCACCGGGACCAAGCTCGCCTGGATGCTGGACAATGTTCCAGGCGCCAGGGCCCGCGCCGAGGCTGGGGAGCTGCTGGCCGGAACGATCGATTCCTGGCTGATCTGGAAACTGACCGGCGGCAAGGCCCATGTCACCGACGCCACCAATGCCTCGCGCACCCTGCTGTTCGACATCCGGGCGCAGGCCTGGTCGGAGGCCATGCTTGAGCTGTTCAGGGTGCCCCGGGCCATCCTGCCGCACGTGCGTGATTGCGCGGGTCTGTTCGGCGAGACCGAGCCTGGGTTGCTCGGCCGCGCCATCCCGATCTGCGGCGTGGCCGGCGACCAACAGGCCGCGCTGATGGGGCAGGGATGCGTGGCGCCAGGCCAGATGAAGGCCACCTATGGCACCGGCTGCTTCCTGCTGGTGAACACCGGCGAGACCGCGCCGGTCTCCCAGGCCCGCCTGCTGACCACGGTCGCCGCGCGGATCGATGGGCGAACCACCTATGCCCTGGAAGGCGCCATCTTCATCGCCGGCGCCGCCATCCAGTGGCTGGTGGAGGGGCTGGGGGTCGAGTCGCCGGCTGCGGCCGAGGGCCTGGCCCGCCGGGCGCGGCCAGATCATGGCGTGGTGCTGGTGCCGGCCTTTACGGGCCTGGGGGCGCCCTGGTGGGACGCCGAGGCCCGGGGCTCCTTGAGCGGTCTGACCCGGGACGCCGGCCTGCCCGAGATCGCTGCGGCCGCCTATGAGGCCAGCGCCTATCAGACCGCCGATCTGATCGAGGCCATGGCGTCAGACGCCCCCGACGCCTTCGGCGAGGGCTCGGAACTGCGGATCGATGGCGGCATGTCGCGCAGCCCCTGGTTCGCCCAGCGCCTGGCCGACCTCACCGGCCAGCGTGTCGCCCGGGCCAGCTATGAGGAGACGACGGCCCTGGGCGCCGCCCTGTTCGCCGGCCTTGGGGCCGGCCTCTATCCCGATGTCGAAGCCGCCGCCGCAGCGCGTCCGACGACTGAGCCCTCCGCGCCAGCCCTCGATCCCGCCTTGCGCCAGATTGGCCAGGCCCGCTGGCGTGACGCCGTGCGCCGCGTGCTCAGCCATGGTTGAGCGTCCAGCCCTTGACGATCGCCGGCTGGAGATGGACTCTGAAGGGACAGAATAAGAACCAAGGGAGGCCGTCATGGCCGATGGATCCGCCGGCGTCGTGATGTCCCTGCAGGGCAAGGTGAGCACCGAGGAGTGGCAGGCTCGGGTCGAGTTGGCCGCGCTCTATCGGCTGGTGGCCCTGCACGGCTGGGACGACCTGATCTACACCCACATCTCGGCGCGCATTCCGGGGCCTGAGCACCACTTCCTGATCAACCCCTATGGGATGCTGTTCGAGGAGATCACCGCCTCGTCGCTGGTGAAGATCGATCTGCAGGGAAACATCCTCCAGGACACGCCCTACTTCATCAATCCGGCGGGTTTCACGATCCACTCTGCCATTCATGAGGCCCGGGAAGACGCCAAGTTCGTCATGCACCTGCATTCCGACCAGGGGGTCGCCGTCGCCGCCCAGAAGGAAGGCCTGCTGCCCCTGTCGCAGCATGCCCTGATTGTGCTGCCGAGGCTCGCCTATCATGACTATGAAGGCATCGCCCTGAACCTGGACGAGCGCGAGCGCCTGGTGGCCGACATCGGCGACAAGACGCTGATGCTGCTGCGCAATCACGGCACCCTGTCCGTGGGCTCAAGCGCCGCCGACTGCTGGATCGGCATGTTCTATCTGGAGCGGGCCTGCAAGCAGCAGGTCATGGCCCTGTCGGCCGGTCGGGAGAACGTGCTCTTCGCTCCTGAGACCTCACAGGCCGAGGTGCGCTCGCAGGTCGCCCGCGGCATTGGCGGCAAGCTCGCCTGGCCCGGCTGTCTGCGCCGCCTCGACCGCGAATCGCCGGGCTACGACGCCTGATCGTCCGGTGCGGTGTGGGCGGGCTAAGGCCAGCCTGCGTTTTGAGCACGTGGCGACATTTTCATAGGCGGATGAGCGCATCTTTTTGTTAGGACGGCTCGAATATTCAGCGAGAGGTCTCGTGTTTCAAAGCCGACACGTACGGCCATCGTTCTGTTACTGGACGCGGCGTAAGCCTTTCCGCTGAGTCCTTTTGTCCGTGTCACGTCATTCGCACGCTCCCCCCGCCGGAGCGATGGAGCCTGCATTGGTAAGACGCCATTTCTTCCTCGCCGGCGCCCTCGTCATCGTCTTGATCATGGTCATTGTGGGCGGCCTGCGCATGGTCATGGGCGGCGAGCAGGTCCAGGCTCGGGGCCCCGGGGGGCCGGGCGGCCCCGGCGGCGGCGTGCCGGTGGCGGCCACGGCGGTGAGCACCCGGAACTTCAACGATACGGTCGAACTCCTCGGCGTGGCCAAGGGGCGTCAGTCGGTGACGCTGACGGCGGCGGCCACCCAGCTCGTCGAGCGGGTGAGGTTCACCGACGGCCAGTTCGTGTCGCGGGGCGATGTTCTCGTTGAACTCAAGGACGCCGAACAGAATGCCGGGGTCGAGCAGGCCCGGGCTCGCGCCCTGCAGGCCGAGCGCACCTTGGAGCGCTGGAAAACGCTGGCCGAGCAGGGCTTCGCTTCGAAGGCCGCAGTGGACGAACACCAGGCGGCCTATCTGACGGCCCAGGCCGACCTAGCCGCCGCCGAGGCCCGTCGCGGCGATCGCCTGATCCGCGCGCCCTTCGCCGGGGTGGTCGGCCTGACGGACATCACCCCAGGCGCCCTGGTCAATCCGGGCACGACCATCGTGACCCTGGACGACCTGTCCTCGGTTCGCGTCGATTTCCAGGTGCCGGAGCGTTACCTGGCCGGGTTGCGGACGGGCCAGACCATCGTCGCCACCAGCGACGTCTATCCGGACACCCAGATCCGCGGAACGATCGAAACCCTGGACACCCGCGTCGATGAGTCCACACGGGCGATCACCGCCCGCGCCATCTTCCCCAATCCTGACCGGCTGCTGAGGCCTGGCATGATGATGCGGGTGGCCCTTTCCCGCGGCCAACGCGAAAGCCTGGCGGTGCCTGAGGCGTCGGTCTCGGTGCAGGGCTCGTCCTCCTTCGTGTTCCTGATCGCCGATGGCGAGAACGGCACGCGGGCCGAGCAGCGCCCAGTGGAGGCCGGCATGCGCCAGAATGGCTTCGTCGAGATCCGTAGTGGCCTGGAGGCTGGTGATCGCATCGTCGCCAACGGCGTGAACAAGGTCACCGGCGGACAGCCGGTCCGCGTCGCCGAGACCCAATCGCCCTCTGACGTCGCCGGCGTCGAGCCCGCATCGGAACGGCCAGGCGCATGACCCTCTCGGACCTCTCCGTCCGTCGTCCGGTATTTGCTGCGGTTGCGGCGATCATCCTGTGTGTGGTCGGGCTCGCCTCCTTCACCCAGATGACGGTGCGGGAGTTGCCGGCCGTCGATCCCCCGGTGATTTCGATCAGCACCGACTACCGCGGCGCATCTTCCGAGGTGATCGAGGAGCGGATCACCGAGGTGATCGAGCGCCAGGTCGCCGGCATCGAAGGCGTCGACCGGATGACCTCGGGGTCACGGGACGGCTCGTCGCGGATCAACATCCAGTTCAAGCTCAGCCGCGACCTCGACGCCGCGGCCAATGACGTGCGCGATGCGGTGTCTCGCGTTTCGGCCAACCTGCCGCTGCAGGCCGACCCGCCGCAGATCCGTAAGGCCGACGCCGACGCCCAGCCGATCATCTTCCTGGCCCTGTCGTCGACGACGCTCAACCGCCTGCAGCTGACGGACTACGCCAACCGCTATCTTGTGGAGCGCATCTCGACAGTGCCAGGGGTCGCCCAGGTCGGAGTGGGCGGCGCTCAGAACTACGCCATGCGGATCTGGCTCGATCCCCAGGCGATGGCGGCTCGCAACGTCACGGTCGCCGATGTCGAGAACGCGCTGAACAGCCAGAACCTCGAGCTGCCGGCCGGTTCGCTGGAGGCCGAGGCCAAGGACTTCACCATCCGGGTCGCCCGCGGTTACACGACGCCCGAAGAATTTTCGAACCTGCCGGTCACCACGTCGGGCCCCGGCGGCTATGTGACCCGTCTGGGCGATATCGCGCGCGTGTCCGAAGAGGCCGATGAGCGTCGCCGCATGTTCCGGTCCAACGGACGGGACCAGGTCGGCATTCCCGTTACCCGTCAGTCCCAGGCCAATGACCTGGAAATCTCCGACGGCATCCGCGCCCTGCTGCCGGAACTGAACCGCGGCCTTCCCGAGGGCACCCAGCTGGAGGTTGCGGTCGATTTCACCGTCTTCACCCGGCACGCCCTGGAAGAGGTCTGGATCACGATGGGCATCTGCCTGGCGATCGTCGGGCTGGTGAACTTCATCTTTTTGGGCACCTGGCGGGCGGCGATCATTCCGACCGTGGTCGCGCCCATCTGCATTCTTTCGACCTTCATTGTCCTGGCCCCGCTTGGTTTCTCCCTGAATCTGCTGACCTTGCTGGCCTTGGTGCTCGCGATCGGCCTCGTGGTGGATGACGCCATCGTCGTGGTCGAGAACATCCAGCGACGGGTGGACGAGGGCGAGCCGGCCCCCGTGGCCGCCCAGCGGGGCGCCCGGCAGGTGTTCTTCGCCGTCATGGCGACCACCATTGTGCTGATGGCGGTCTTTGCGCCGCTCATGTTCCTGCCGGGCTATATTGGCCGGCTGTTCGTCGAACTGGCCGTCGCCGTCGCTGCGGCCGTGGCCTTCTCCTCCGTGCTGGCGCTCAGCCTGTCGCCCATGCTGGCCTCCAAGCTTCTGCGCCCGGCCAAGGGGCAGGGGATCATCGCCCGCACGGTCGATGGGTCTATGGACAAGCTTCGCGCGTCTTATCACGCGTCCCTGGATTTTCTCCTGGGCAAGCGGGCGGCCACCTGGGCGACCGGGCTTGTGGTCCTCGTCCTGGCGGTCGCGGCGTTTGGCGTCTTCCGATATCTGCCCAGCGAGCTTGTGCCCGAGGAAGATCGCGGCCGCGTGGACATCAGCATCAATGGTCCGGAGGGCGCGGGCTTCGACTACACCTACGATGCTGTGAAGCAGATCGAGGCGCGTCTGATGGAGATGTATGAGGCCGGCGAGGTGTCTCGCTACCTCATCTCCATGCCCCGGTTCGGCGGCACGCAGTACAACACCGGCAACGGCAATGTGACCGTCCCCGAAGGCGGCGTCGACTCCAACGAACTCGCGGCCCAGCTGAACAAGGAGCTGGAACAGGTCACCGGGGTCCGAGCGATCGCCTTTGTCCGTCCGGCCTTGCGCGGCAGCGAAGGCAACAGCGTCGATCTGATCGCGGTCGGCACAGAGTATGAGCAGATCGCCGCGTGGCTCCGGCCGCTTCAGGCCGCCGCCGAGCAGAATCCAGGGCTTGCCCGGGTGCGGCTCAACTATGAGCCGACGTCGCCGCGCCTGCTGGTCACTATCGACCGGGAAAAGGCGGCCGCTCTTGGCGTCTCGACCCAGGCGGTCGGTCGCGCGCTGGAGACCATGTTCGGCTCGCGACGGGTCACCACCTATATTCGCGAGGGCCGCGAGTATGACGTCATCCTTCAGACGGGCCGCGACCAGCGGATGACGCAGGAGGACCTCAACAACCTCTATGTGCGATCGGAGTCGGGGGCGACCATCCCGCTGGCCTCTGTCGTCACCTCAGAGGTGCGCGGTGACACGCCAGACCGCGAACGGACGGATCGGTCCAGGTCCATCAACCTCAGCGCTCAGCTCAACCCGGGCTATACGATGGGCGACGCTATCGCCTTCTTCGAGGCCGAGGTGGAGAAGCAGCCTGGCGGGGTGGGCGTCCTGTGGGGCGGCGGCGCTCGAGACTATCTGGAGGCCGGCGGCGCCGTTGGCCTGGCCTTTGGGCTTGCTCTGCTGCTGGTCTTCCTGGTGCTGGCCGCCCAGTTTGAAAGCTGGATCCATCCGGCGGTGATCATGTTGACCGTGCCGGTGGCCGCCCTGGGCGGGCTGTTTGGCCTGCTGGTCGCAGGCTCGACCATCAACACCTACAGTCAGATCGGCCTGATCATCATGGTCGGCATCGCGGCCAAGAACGGCATCCTGATCGTCGAATTCTCCAACCAGCTGCGCGACGAGGGCCTGTCGATCCGCGAGGCCGTGATCGAGGCGTCGACCCTGCGTCTGCGTCCGATCATCATGACCTCGATCTCGGCGGCGGCCGGCGCCATCCCGCTGATCGTCTGGGGCGGGGCAGGCGGCGAGTCCCGCCGGTCCATCGGGGTGGTCATCTTCTTCGGGGCCATCTTCGCCACGATGCTGACCCTGTTCATCGTGCCGGTGTTCTACAACCTGCTGGCCCGGTTCACGAAGTCGCCCGAGCACATGGCCCGGCGCATCGAAGCCTTCGAAGAGGCCGAGCAGGCCCGCGTCGCCAACGCTGCGGAATAGTCTCGCGGACTGCTGGGCGGCGCCCTCAAACGAAAGAGGCCTTCCCCCGGGGGGCAGGGGAAGGCCCAGTCGTCAGGATTGGGGGGCGCCCCGAAACCTTGTGTGGCTTCGGGGCGATTGCCGCGATCGACAGATGCAACGTGACCGTGACCTCATCAAGGTGGGGTCGGCCACACAAATCGTCAAGGTTGTGGGCGCTCGAAATCGCACGTCATTCGTGTTTTACGAACCGGCGGGCGCCACAGCCTCCGGATCAGGCGCCGGGGCCTCGCCGGGGGCGAAACCCGACTCCACCTTCAGATAGGCGATCAGGTCGATGCGCTTCTTGGGATCGTCGAGGCCGACAAAGGTCATGCGATTGCCGGGCAGATAGGTGCGCGGGTTGGCCAGCCAGGCGTCGAGACGCTCGGCGTCCCAGACGAAGCCGGCCTTCTGCAGCGCCTCGGAATAGCGATAGCCCTCGACCGAGGCCGCCGGACGGCCGAAAACGCCGTGCAGATTGGGGCCGGTCATGTTCGGACCGCCCTCCACCACCGTGTGGCAGGATCGGCAGAGGCCGAACTGCCGACGACCGTTCTCCAGGTCGGCGGTGTTGTAGGGGGCGGGCAGGGCGGCCAGCAGGGCCTGCTGCTCGGCTGCGGTCGGCGCCGGCGTGGGCTGAGCGCCCGAAGCCGCCGTGTTGTCGCCCTGACCGCAGCTGGCCAGGCTTGTGGCGACGATCGCCCCGGCGACCCAATTCGATACTGTGCGCATGTCGGCTGACCCCTGGAAATCTGCGCGCAAGCTAGCGAAGCCGGCTGGGCATGCAATGGGCGACGAGGCTTCTGCGTCCATTCGCCGACAGCCGCACGGCGCAGCCGCCTCAGAGCGCGATCCAGGCTCGCCGCAGTTGCTGCGCCTCGGGTTTCCGCGCTACTTCCGACCCCTGAATTTCGCACAGGAAGGGACGCCGCCATGACCACCGAGGAACTGATGGGCCAGGACTTCGGGACCCTGGCGGAACTGATCGCCTCGCAGGCCCGCGAGCGGGGGGACCACATAGCCCTGGTCGATGGCGAGCGCACCCTCGACTATGCGGGCCTGACCCTGCTGATGGACCGTATCGCTGCGGCGCTTCAGCGCGACGGCGTCGGCCCGCATGAGGCCGCCGCCATCTGCGCCACGACCTCGCTGGAATATGCCGCGGTCTTCATGGGCGCCCTGCGCGCCGGTTCGGCCGCCGCGCCCCTGGCCCCGTCATCCACGGCCGACAGCCTGGTGATGATGCTCAACGATTGCGGCGCCAAGGTCTTCTTCCTGGACGAAGGCGTCGCGGCCCTGCTCGAGCCTGTGGCTGATCAGATCACCGCCAAGCGCGTGGCCCTCGACGGATCCTCGGCCGGCGTGGCCTTCCAGGACTGGCTGGCGCCTGAGGACGCCAAGCCGCAGGCCGTCACGGTTGGGCCGAATGACCCGTTCAACATCATCTATTCCTCGGGCACCACGGGCACGCCCAAGGGCATCGTCCAGCCGCACGCCATGCGCTGGGGCCAGGTGCGGCGGGGGATCTATTCCACCGATGCGGTGACCATGGTCTCCACGCCGCTCTATTCGAACACAACCCTGGTCAGCTTCCTGCCGACGCTGGGCAATGGCGGCGCCGCGGTGTTGATGCCCAAGTTCGACGCCCAGAAGTTCCTGGAGATGGCGGCGCGGCACAAGGCCACCCATGCCATGCTGGTGCCGGTCCAGTACCGCCGGATCATGGAGCGGCCGGATTTCGACACCTATGACCTCTCCAGCTTCAAGCTGAAGTTCTCCACCTCCGCGCCCTTCTCACCGGAGGTGAAGGCCGACGTGCTGAAGCGCTGGCCCGGCGGCCTGATCGAGTTCTACGGCATGACCGAGGGGGGCGGCTCCTGCATGCTGGTGGCCCACGAGCATCCCGACAAGCTGCACACGGTCGGCCAGCCGATGAACGGTCACGACATCCGGCTGATCGACGAGGACGGCAAGGAGGTTCCCCAGGGCCATGTGGGCGAGGTGGTCGGCCGTTCGGGCGCGATGATGGTCGGCTACCACAATCAGCCCGGCAAGACCCGCGACGCCGAGTGGTACAGCCCAGACGGGCTGCGCTTCATCCGTACCGGGGATGTAGGCCGCTTCGACGAGGACGGCTTCCTGACGCTCATGGACCGCAAGAAGGACATGATCATCTCAGGCGGCTTCAACATCTATCCCAGCGACATGGAGCTGGAACTGGCCAAGCACGAGGACGTGCTGGAGTCGGCCGTGGTCGGCGTGCCGTCCGACCGCTGGGGCGAGACGCCGGTGGCCTATGTCACCCTGCGCCCGGGCAAGACCGCGACGCCGGACGACATCAAGACCTGGCTGAACGCCCGGGTCGGCAAGACCCAGCGCCTGGCCGACGTGGTGCTGATCGACAATCTGCCCCGCAGCCACATCGGCAAGGTCCTCAAGAAGGACCTGCGCGGCAGCTACAAGGGCCCTGCGCTCACCGCGTGAGCGCAGGCTCTTAAGCCCTAGTCCCGGGGTTTCCGCGGCTTGCCGGGACCCTTGGGGCCCTTGGGCGCAGTGGGGTCCCAGGGCTTCTTCGGACCCTTGGGACCGGCGAAGCCGGCGCCCGGCGGTCCCGAGCGCGGTCCGCGGGGCGGCGGGCCATCGCCGCGGGGACGGTCGCGGGGCGGGCCGCGGTCGGGACGGGCGTCGCCCCGGGTGTCAGGACGGGAGTCAGGGCGGGGGCCGAAGTCGCGCCGGGCCGGACGGGACATGTCGCCATCCTCGCGATTGCGCGGCGGACCGGCGCGGCGCGGCGGCGCGGCGCCGGGGGGCTCGCTGGCCTCGACGGGGATTTCGGCGGTGGAGCCTGCGGCCTTGATCGCCTCGCGGAAGCGCTCTTCGGCGGCCTTGGAAATCTCGAACTTGGTCTCGCGGTCGAAGATGCGGATCTGGCCGATGTCCTTCTTGGTCACGTGACCCAGGCGGCAGATCATCGGCAGGATCCACTTGGGATCGGCGTTCTTGCTGCGGCCGACGGGCATGCGGAACCAGACGCCGTCGGAGATGGCGTCAGGGCGGGGGCCGCGCTCGGGCCGCGCCGGGCGCGGCTCGGACGGCGAGCGGTCGCGCACATCGTCGAACAGCTCTTCCGGGGCCGGCATCCGCGAGCGGTGCAGACGCACCAGAGCCGCGGCCACGGCCTCAGGCCCGCGGTCGGCCAGCAGCTTTTGCGCAAGCGTCAGGTCTTCGCCGGTCAGGGGCTCATTGAGCATCGGGTCGGCCAGCAGGCGTTCCTGGTCGCGGATGCGGATTTCTTCGCCCGAAGGCGGCCCAGCCCACTCGGCTTCGACGCCGGCCGAGGCGATCAGCTGCTCGGCCTTGCGGCGGCGGGTATAGGGCACGACCAGAACCGAGACGCCCTTGCGCCCGGCCCGGCCGGTGCGGCCGCTGCGGTGGAGCAGGCCGGCCTTGTTGACCGGCAGCTCGGCGTGGATGACGAGACCCAGATCGGGCAGGTCGAGGCCACGGGCGGCGACGTCTGTGGCCACGCAGGCGCGGGCATGGCCATCGCGCAGGGCCTGCAGGGCGTCGGCGCGCTCCTTCTGGCTCAGTTCGCCCGACAGCTGCACGGCCGAGAAGCCGCGCTCGCGCAGGGCGCCATACAGGTGACGCACCGCCTCGCGGGTGGCGCAGAAGATCAGGGCGCCGGGCGACTCGTAATAGCGCAGCAGGTTGACGACGGCCTTCTCGACCTCGTTGGGCGCCACGCGGACGGCGCGATAGGCGATATCCCCGTGGGCCTCGTCGCGGCGGGTGGTGTCGATGCGGGTGGCGTCGCGCTGATAGCGACGGGCCAGGGCGACGATGTCCTTGGCCAGGGTGGCCGAGAACAGCAGGGTCTGGCGGGTGATCGGCGTGGAATCCAGGATCTCTTCCAGGTCCTCGCGGAAGCCCAGGTCGAGCATCTCGTCGGCCTCGTCCAGCACCGCGACCTTCAGAGCCGACAGGTCCAGATTGCCCCGTTCGAGGTGGTCGCGCAGGCGGCCGGGGGTGCCGACCACGATGTGGCAGCCGGCGCCCAGGGCGCGCTGCTCGCGCCGCGCATCCATGCCGCCGACGCAGGTGACCACGCGGGCCTTAGCCTGGGCGTAGAGCCATTCAAGTTCGCGGCTGACCTGCAGGGCCAGTTCGCGGGTGGGCGCGATCACCAGGGCCAGCGGCGCGCCGGCCTGGTCGAAGGTCTCGGCTTCACCCAGCAGGGTGGCGGCGGCGGCGAGGCCAAAGGCGACGGTCTTGCCAGACCCGGTCTGGGCCGACACCAGCAGGTCGCGGCCCTCCGGCGCCTCCAGCACGGCGGCCTGGACGGGGGTGGGGGTCGCATAGCCTTGCGCCTCGAGCGCCCGGCCGAGCGCCGGATGCGTGGCGGGAAATGACATCGGAATCCTCTTTCCGGTGGCGGCTCACGCCGGTCGGCGCGCGCCTTTTGATCTGATATCGCCTGAGAAGGTGGTGCCGGTTGCAGGACTCGAACCCGCGACCTTCGGTTTACAAAACCGCTGCTCTACCAGCTGAGCTAAACCGGCGAACCTTGGAATATCAAAGAGATCATCGTGCAGCCTCATCCTGTTCCGCTCCCTTGGGGAGCACGCATGGGACACTGGACGTAGCCGCAAGACGTTTGTTGTGGCGACGGATGCCACGTCGTCGCACCGGCGCCAAGGCCGAATACCTGATCGGCCGGCCCAAACCCTGCGGCCAATTGAGCCCGGCGCCCCCTGGCCGCCCATTGCCAGCGCCCTTGGTCTTTGATCACCTGCAGGGAAATGGGGAAGGGGCGTCGGCGTCCTGGCAAGCCGCCGCTCACCCCACGGGCTGACCGCTTCAGCCAAGCCGGAGCTTTCATGACCGCTCTTTCCGACGACCGCCGCCTGCACGGCCACCTGATCGGCCAGCAGGGCTCCCGCCGGGCGCTCAACACCCCGGTGCTGGTGCTGGATGTCGAAGCCCTGGACCGCAACATCGCCGCCATGGCCGACCTGGCGGCCCAGGCCGGGGTGCGCCTGCGGCCTCACGCCAAGACCCACAAGAGCGTTGATATCGCCCGGCGGCAGGTGGCCGCCGGCGCCGTCGGCCTTTGCTGCGCCAAGCTCGGCGAGGCGGAGGTTCTGGCCGAGGGCGGGATCGAGGGCCTGCACATCACCTCGCCGGTGGTCTCCGCGCCGGCCATCGCCCGCCTGATGGCGCTCAACGCCCGGACCGAGCGCCTGTCGGTAGTGGCTGACCATCCGGCCAATGTCGCCGCCCTGGCCGCCGCCGCCTCGGTCGACCGCCCGCTCGGCGTGTTCGTCGACATCGATCCGGGCCTCCGCCGCACGGGCGTGGCCTCCGACGAGGCTGCTGTCGCCCTGGCGCGCCAGATCGCGCAGGCGCCGGGCCTGACCTATGAGGGCGTGCAAAAGTACTGCGGCCGCGAGCAGCATATCGAGGCCTATGACGAGCGCCGCACCGCCATCGTCGCCGAGACCGAGGCGCTGCGGGCCACCATCGCGGCGCTGGCGGCTGCGGGCCTTGCGCCCCCGGTTGTGACGGGCGGGGGCACCGGAACCCACCGGATCGACCTGGAGCTCGGCGTCTTCACCGAGTGGCAGGTGGGCTCCTATGTCTTCATGGACGATCAGTACGCCGCCTGCGCGCTGACGGCCGAGGGGCCGTCGCCCTATGAGCGCAGCCTGTTCGTGGACGCCCGGGTGGTCAGCGCCAACAGCCCGATGCTGGTGACGGTGGATGCAGGCTTCAAGGCCTTCTCCACCGACGCCGCCCCGCCCCAGGTCCTGGCCGGCGCGCCTGAGGGCGCGCGGTTCGCCTTCATGGGGGACGAGCACGGGGCGGTGATCGCCAAGGACATCGGCGAAGCCCTGCAGATCGCCGCCCTGGTCACCCTGGCCGTGCCCCACTGCGACCCGACCGTGAACCTCTATGACAGCTATCACGTGGTCGCCGGCGACACCCTGGCCGACATCTGGCCCGTCAGCGCGCGGGGCCGCAGCCGCTGATCGGCCTCAGCCCTTCAGGGTGGCGTCAAACAGTTCGAACATCTCGCGCCAGTGCCGCTCGGAGGCCTCGCGGTCATAGGCGGCCATGTCGGTGGGCGCATAGCCGTGGCGCGCGCCGGGATAGATGACCACCTCGGCCTCGACGCCGGCCGCCTGCAGCGCCGCCTCCAGCCGGGCCTTCTGCTCGGGCGGGAAGCTGCGGTCCTCGTCGGCGCCGGCCACCAGGACGCGAGCCTTGATCTGGTCGGCCAGCCTGTGCGGGCTGTCGGGCTCCTCGGTGGCCAGATTGCCCCCGTGGAAGCTGGCGGCCGCCGCAATACGGTCGGGGAAGTGCGCCGCGGCCCGCAGGGCGATCCCGCCGCCCATGCAGTAGCCGGTCAGCCCCACCTTGTCGGCCTTGGCCCGCGGCTCCTGGTCGAGCCAGGCCAGGGCGCCCTCGGTGTCGACCATCTGGGCCTGGGGGTTGGTGGAGGCGCGCAGACGGCCAAAGGCCTCGCGCCGCGCCTCGTCGTTGCGGATCGTGGCCATGTCGATGGGCTCGTAGGCGCCAGCGCGCCAGTAGAGGTCGGGCATCACCACCACATAGCCGTGGCCGGCCAGTCGCTCGCCCATGTCGAACAGGGCCGGGCGGATGGCGGGCGCGTCCATGTAGAAGATCACGCCGGGCCAGGGGCCTTCGCCGGCGTCGGGCATAAAGGCGAAGGCGCGCATGGCGCCGTCCTTGGTCGGAATGCTGATGTCCTGGCGCATGGGTCGTCGTCCCTGGTCTTGTCTGCCCAGCGATAGTCGGCCGATGCGGCGCTTTCGCAAAGGGCGCGGCGTGAAAGCCTCGACAACCGCCCTGGCTTTCCCGCGCGGGATCGGCTCCCCTGGTCAAAACAGGGAAAAGCGCTTGGGAGACGCGCCATGAAGTTCGAGGACTATCGCCGCCACGACATGACCGCCCTGGCCGAGCTTGTGGCCCGCCGGGACGTGTCGGCGGGCGAGCTGCTGGAGACGGCCCTGGCCCGGGCGGACGCGGTCAATCCGCAGATCAACGCCATCACCCAGGACCTGGCCGACTTCGCCCGCGCCGAGATAGCTCGGGAGCCCCAGGGCCCTTTCGCGGGCGTGCCCTTTCTGCTGAAGGACCTGGGCGCTCAGCTGGCCGGAACCGTCACCACCAGTGGCTCGCGCGCCTTCAAGGATGTCCGCGCCGAGGCCGACAGCGCCATCGTCGCGGCCTACCGCCAGGCGGGCCTGGTGATCTTCGGCAAGACCAACACGCCGGAATTCGGCCTGGCGCCGGTGACGGAGCCCGCGCTCTTTGGTCCCAGCCGCAATCCCTGGAATCTGGACCACACGCCGGGCGGTTCCTCTGGCGGAGCCTCGGCGGCGGTGGCGGCCGGGATCACGCCCGGCGCCCACGCCAGCGACGGCGGCGGCTCCATCCGCGTGCCGGCGGCGTCCTGCGGCCTGTTCGGCCTGAAGCCGTCGCGGGGCCGCGTCTCCTTCGCGCCGGCCGGAGAGGGGTGGGCGGGGGCCTCCATGCAGCATGCGCTCACCCGCTCGGTTCGCGACAGCGCCGCCCTGCTGGATGTGGTCTGCCAGCCGCAGGCGGGCGATCCCTATTTCCTGGCTCCGCCGGGGCGGCCCTTCGCCCAGGAGGTCGGCCGCGACCCCGGCAAGCTGCGCATCGCCTTCACCACGGCGTCCCTCGCCAGCCCCGAGCTCGATCCTGAGTGCGCCGAGGCCGTGCGCGACGCCGCCCGCCTCTGCGAGAGCCTGGGGCATCGGGTGGAAGAGGCGAGCCTGCCGGGCGATCTGGCCGCCCTCTCGCAGGCCGCGGGCGTGATCATCGCCGCCAGCGTCGCGGCGACCCTGGACGCCGAGGCCGAGCGGCGCGGCCGGCCCATCGGCGAGGACGAGGTCGAGTTCACCACCTGGATGAGCTACCGCCGTGGGCGCGAGCTGTCTGCGCCGCAATACGTCCAGGCTGTGGCCGCGGTGCATGCCTTCGGCCGGGCCGTGGCCGGGTTGTTCGCCGACTACGACATCCTGCTCTTGTCCACCACCGGTCGGCCCCCGCCGCCCGTGAGCTGGCTGACCGAGGACCTCAGCCAGTACGCCCGGCGGCTCTTCTCGTTCATGAGCAACACCCAGGCCTTCAACAATACCGGCCAGCCGGCCATGAGCGTGCCGTTGGCCTGGAGCGACGAGGGCCTGCCCATCGGCCTGCAGTTCGTCGCGCCCATGGGGGAGGAGGCGCGGCTCTTCCGACTGGCCGGCCAGTTGGAGCAGGCCAGGCCCTGGTTCGACCGGGTGGCGCCGCTATGAGGGATACAGAGGCTGCGGGCCGCAGGGTGCGCCGCTTGCCCACCTGGCGGACGGCGGCCCCCTGAGGCGCTGCTCGGCGCCGCGGCAGGCGCGGCCGTGACCCTGTACGTGACCTAACGGCCCATCCAGGGCTTGGACTTGGACGAGGACTGGTGGGCGGCCGCCTGCTCGCGCTGGAACCGCCCGCCGCGGGGCGGCTTGGGCTTGGCATCGAGGGCGGCCTTCTTCAGGCGCAGGGCCCGCTGAATTGGGGTCTCGTCCTCGGGACCGCCTTCTGGGGGACCATCGTCTGCAGGCGTGTCGTTCATGTCTTGGATCCGGCGTCGAGGTCTGGACGGGCGGCCAGGAAGGCGGCCCGCTCGGCGGCGCTGAGCACCTTGCCGGGCTTCTGGCGCGACACCCGTGGTTTGGGCGGCGCATAGACCTCCATGGGCGGGGCCGCCGGCTTCAGATCGGACAGTCGTTTGGGCGGCGGCTTCATGGGGTCATCGCGGCGTGAAGGCCCCCCGATTCCAGGGCCACCCCACCTATGACACATCAGGCCCCGGGCGTCCGCCTGCGCATGTTCAGCAGATAGACGGCGATGACGCCGGTGGCCACCAGGCCGATCAGCAGGGTCGAGATGGCGTTGATCTCCGGACTGACGCCCAGGCGCACGGCGCTGTAGATGCGGATCGGCAGGGTGGTGGCGCCGGGTCCTGAGGTGAAGCTGGCGATGACCAGGTCGTCCAGGGACAGGGTGAAGGCCAGCATCCAGGCCGCCGCCACGGCTGGCGCGATATTGGGCAGGGTCACCAGGACGAAGGCCTTCCACGGCGGGGCGCCCAGGTCCCGCGCGGCCTCTTCCAGGGCCTCGTCGAAAGAGACCAGGCGCGCCTGCACCACCACGGTGGCGTAGCAGAGGGTCAGCGTGGTGTGGGCGATGGTCACCGTCCAGAAGCCCCGCGGCAGGCCGACCGAGACGAACAGCAGCAGCAGCGACAGGCCCAGGATCACCTCGGGCATGACCAGGGGCGCATAGGTCATGCTGGAGAACAGGGTGCGGCCCCGGAACCGGCCGGCCCGCACCAGGCCGAGGGCGGCCAGCGCGCCAAGGACGGTCGCCAGGGTGGCCGAGACGAAGGCCACCCGCAGGGTGACCCAGGCCGCCGCCAGGAGCTGCTCGTTCTGGAAGAGGCTGGCGTACCAGCGGGTGGAGAAGCCGCCCCAGACGGTCACCAGCCGGCTGGCGTTGAACGAATAGATCACCAGCAGGAGGATGGGCAGGTAGAGGAATCCCATGCCGAGCGTGATGGCGGCGATGTTGAAGGCGCTGGGTCCCCGCCGCATCAGCGCTGCTCCATCATCTTGGTCTGCTGGCGCTGGAACAGCACGATCGGGATCACCAGGGTGGCCAGCAGCACGATGGCCACGGCGCTGGCGGCCGGCCAGTCGCGGTTGGAGAAGAACTCCGTCCAGATGGTCTTGCCCAGCATCAGGGTGCCCGAGCCGCCCAGCAGGTCGGGGATCACGAACTCGCCGACCATGGGGATGAAGCAGAGCAGGGCGCCGGCCGCGACGCCGGGCAGGGACAGGGGGAAGGTCACCCGCCAGAAGGTCTGGAAGGGCGTGCAGCCCAGGTCGGCTGAGGCCTCCAGCAGGCTGTCATCCTGCCGCTCCAGCACCGCATAGAGCGGCAGGACCATGAAAGGCAGGTAGGCGTAGACCAGGCCGATATAGACCGCCGTGTCGGTGTTGAGGATGTCCACCGCCGGCAGGCCGACCTGGGCCAGCGCCATGTTCAGCAGGCCGGCGGGCTTGAGGATGGCGATCCAGGCATAGACTCGGATCAGGAAGCTGGTCCAGAAGGGCAGGATCACCGCCATCAGCAGGGCCTGGCGCACGCTGGGCCGGCACCGGGCCATGCCATAGGCGAGCGGGTAGCCGGTCAGCAGCAGGATCAGAGTCGCCACCGCGGCGAACTTCAGGCTGGAGAGATAGGCCGCCAGATAGAGCCCGTCCTGGCCCATGCGGGCATAGGCTTCGAAGTCCAGGGCGCGGACGAAGGCCACGACGCCGCCCAATCCGGCGCTCCAGTCCAGCTTGGGGGCGTAGGGCGGAATGGCCAGGACCACGTCCGACAGGGACAGCTTCGCCACCAGCAGGAAGGGCGCGAGGAAGAACAGCCCCAGCCATAGATAGGGGAGGAAGGCCGCCCGGGCTTCCCAGCTCGGGCTTAGCCGAGGGCGCCCCAGCCGTTTCCAGGGACGACGTGGGCGCGGGGCGCCCGTCACGCTCATCGGGTCAGGACCACGGCGGAATCCGGCGCAAAGGTCAGCCAGACCTTGTCATCCCAGTCCACGGGGCGCTCGACCACGCGGCTGGCGTTGGCGCGCGCCGCCCGGATGGTGCGTCCGCCGGGCAGCTCCACCAGATAGGTGGTCCAGTCCCCCAGATAGCCGATGTCGGCCACCTGGCCTTCCAGCCGGTTGGGGCCGGGCGGGGGCGGATCGAGATGCACCCGCATCTTCTCCGGCCGCACCGCCAGCCAGGCGGTGGAGCCCACCGGGACCTCGTCGTCCTCGATGGCTTCCAGGCCGTCCGGCGCTTCGGGGCTCATCAGGCGGATAATGTCGCCGCCGTCCTCCGTCACCCGGGCTTCGAACAGGTTCACGTCGCCGATGAAGTCGGCGACATAGCGGGAATTGGGCGCCTCATAGACCTCGGCCGGACGACCGATCTGCGCCAACTGGCCGGCCCGCATCACGGCGATCCGGTCGGCGGTGATCATCGCCTCCTCCTGGTCGTGGGTGACGATCAGGAAGGTCATGCCCAGCCGCTGCTGCAGGGCCATGAGTTCGAACTGAGTCTCTTCGCGCAGCTTGCGGTCCAGGGCGCCCAGGGGCTCGTCCAGCAGCAGCATCTTGGGCTTGGGCGCGATGGCGCGGGCCAGCGCCACCCGCTGCCTCTGACCGCCGGAGAGCTGGTGGGGCTTCCGGTGGGCCAGGCCCTCCAGGCGCACCAGGGCCAGCATCTCATCCACCCGGGCGGCGACCTCGTCCTTGGGCTTCTTCTGCTGGCGCAGGCCAAAGGCGATGTTCTGGGCGACGCTCAGGTGAGGGAAGAGCGCGTAGGACTGGAACATCATGTTCACCGGCCGCAGATGCGGCGGCTGGCCCGCCAGGTCCTGCCCGGCCAGGGTGATGCGCCCTGCGTCCGGGGTCTCGAAGCCGGCCAGCATCCGCATCAGGGTGGTCTTGCCGCAGCCGGAGGGACCCAGCAGGGCGAAGAACTCGCCCTCATAGATGTCCAGCGACACCGCATCGACGGCGGTCTCGCCCCCGAACCGCTTGGTCACGGCCTCGAACCGCACCAGCGGCTTGGCCGAGGCGTCGGCCCAGGGGGCGAAGCTCGAGCGCACCGCGCCGATGTTCAAACGCGGCTTGGCGTTCACGAAAGGTCGAGCTCCGGGGATGCGGCGCGGCGGGTCACTGGCCCGTCTGGACCCGGGTCCAGAGCCGGTTCACCTCGCGAACCAGGTCCTGACCCTTGGACGTGGTGACGAACAGGCGGCTCATCACCTCTTCGCTGGGATAGATGCGCGGATCGTCACGCACCTCGGCGTCTACGAGGGCCGTCGCCGGTTCATTGGCGTTGGCGTAGGCGGTGTAGTTGGACGCCGTGGCGATCACGTCGGGCCGCAGCATGAAGTCCAGGAAGGCGTAGGCCGCGTCTGGATTGGGCGCGTCCACGGGGATGGCGAAGACGTCGAACCAGACCTGACTGCCTTCGGTGGGGATCACATAGTCCACCTCGACGCCGGCGCCGGCCTCCTCGGCCCGGTCGGCGGCCTGGAAGATGTCGCCCGAATAGCCGATGGCCACGCAGATATCCCCATTGGCCAGGCCGTTGACGTACTCCGAGGAGTGGAACTTGCGCACATGCGGGCGCACGGCCATCAGCATCTCTGTGGCGGCCTCATAGTCGGCCACGGTGGTCGAGTTGGGATCCTTCCCCAGATAGTTCAGGGCCACGGCGTACATGTCTTCTGAGGCGTCCAGGAAGTGGACGCCGCAGTCGGCCAGCTTGGCCATGTTCTCCGGCTTGAACAGCACGTCCCAGGAATCGATGGTCACGCCCGGCAGGCGCTCGGCCACCTTCTGCGGATTGAAGCCGATGCCGATGGTGCCCCACATGTAGGGCACGGTGTAGCGACCGCCCGGATCGAAGGGCTCCATATAGGCCATGATGCGCGGCGAGAGATTGCCGATATTGGTCAGCTTGGCCTTGTCGAGCTCGGCGAGGGCGCCGGCCTCGATATAGCGCGGGATGTTGTGGTTGGACGGCGTGACCACGTCATAGCCGGTGCCGCCCTGGAGCATCTTGGTCTCCAGCACCTCGTTGGAATCGAAGGTGTCGTAGACGACCTCAAGGCCCGTATCGCTGGTGAAAGCCTCCAGCAACTGGGGGTCGATATAGTCCGACCAGTTGTAAATCCGCACCGTCTCGTTGGCGCTCTCGCCCTGGCCGCAGGCGCCAAGGCCCAGCAAGGCCGCCACGCTGGCGACAGCCAGCCCCGTCTTCACACCCCAAGCCCGCATCTCGATCTCCCTGATCAGCCCAACCTCAGCTTATAAGGCCGATGGCGCGGGGGTTAAGAGCCCAATCGGCGCCGATCGTTATGGAGCCTTGCCATGCCCCCGACCCTGGCGACTGGGCTGACGCCCCTGATGGCGTTCGCCGCGCCTGTCGTTCTGCTGGTGTTTTCCAACATATTCATGACGTTCGCCTGGTACGGCCACCTGAAGGTGGAGCACCGGCCGCTGTGGATCATCATCCTGGTCAGCTGGGGGATCGCCTTCTTCGAGTACTGCCTGGCCGTGCCCGCCAACCGCATGGGCCGGGCCGTCTATTCCCCGGCCGAACTGAAGACGATGCAGGAGGTGATCACGCTCGCCGTCTTCGCCGTCTTCTCGGTGACCTATCTGGGGGAGCGATTCACCTGGAACCACGCCATCGGCTTTGGCCTGATCGCGGCTGGCGCCCTGTTCATCTTCAAGGGGCCGATCCGGGTCTGAGATGCGCCGCCCTGGTCACGGCTTTTGGCAAGCCGGACGCGGCGCCATATAAGCCCGCCCTCACGACCCCTCACACACGACCGGCAGCCCCATGTCCCGCATCCTCATCACCTCGGCCTTGCCCTACATCAACGGGATCAAGCACCTGGGGACGCTCGCGGGCTCCATGTTGCCGGCCGACGTCTATGCGCGGTTCCAGCGGTCCCGGGACCGCGAGACCCTCTATATCTGCGCCACCGACGAACACGGCACGCCCACCGAGCTGGCGGCGGCTGAGGCCGGCATCGACCCGGCGACCTTCTGCGCCCGCCAGCATGAGGTTCAGGCCGAGCTCGGCGCCAAGTTCGGCCTGTCCTGGGATCATTTCGGCCGTTCATCCTCGCCGCAGAATCACAAGCTCACCCAGCGCTTCGCCCAGACCCTGTGGGAGGCCGGCTTCATCGAGGAGAAGGTCACCCAGCAGGTCTATTCCAACGCCGACAAGCGCTTCCTGCCCGACCGCTACGTCATCGGCACCTGTCCGCACTGCGCCTATCCGGCCGCCCGCGGGGACCAGTGCGAGAACTGCACCCGGGTGCTCGATCCCGCCGACCTGATCTCGCCGCGTTCGGCGGTCTCGGGCTCGGACGACATCGAGATTCGCCCCTCCAAGCACCTCTTCCTTCGCCAGAGCCTGTTCTCAGACAAGCTGCGGACCTGGATCGACGGCAAGAAGGGCGACTGGCCGCTGCTGGTCACCTCCATCGCCCTGAAATGGTTGGATGAAGGCCTGCAGGACCGGGGCATCACCCGCGACCTGGAATGGGGCGTGCCGGTCAACGCCGCCGACTGGGGCCCCAATCCCGACGGCGCCACGCCCGACGTGGAAGGCTTGGCCGGTAAGGTCTTCTACGTCTGGTTCGACGCCCCCATCGAATATATCGGCGCCACCTGGGAGTGGGCGGACGCCAAGGCCGCGGCCGAAGGGCGGGGCGCGGCCGATGAGGCGGAGTGGGAACGCTGGTGGCGCCAGCCCCTGGCGGCCGACGTCACCTATGTGGAGTTCATGGGCAAGGACAACGTGCCCTTCCATACCGTCGGCTTCCCCTGCACCCTGATCGGGGCCAACGAGCAGCGCGGTCCCGATGGCGCCTGGCGTGCGGTCAACAATGCGCCCTGGAAGCTGGTGGACCGGCTCAAGGGCTTCAACTGGCTCGATTATTACGGCGGCAAGTTCTCCACCTCGCAGAAGCGCGGCGTGTTCATGGATCAGGCGCTCGAACTGCTGCCCGCCGACTACTGGCGGTGGTGGGTGGTGGCCAATGCGCCGGAAGGGTCTGACGCCACCTTCACCTGGGAGCAGTTCCAGACCCAGGTGAACGCCGACCTGGCCGATGTGCTGGGCAATTTCGTCAACCGCATCCTGAAGTTCACCGAGACCCGTTTCGAGGCTGTCGTGCCTGACGGCGGCGAGCCCGGCGAGCTGGAGATCAAGCTGGCCGCCGACGTATCGGCCAAGCTCGCCGAGCTGACCGAGCTCATGGAAGCCATGGAGATGCGCAAGTCGGCCCAGGCGCTGCGCCAGCTCTGGGTGCTGGGCAACCAGTACCTGACCGAGGCCGCCCCCTGGACCGCCATCAAGACCGATCGGGACCGCGCCGCCGTCGCTGTCCGGACGGGTCTCAACCTGGTGGCCCTGTTCGCCAAGGTGTCCGAGCCCTTCATCCCGTTCGCCGCCGAGAAGATCGCCGGCGGGGTGGGCGAGGCCTTCCCCGGACGCTGGCCGCAAGGGGAGGGCGCAGCCCTGCTGAATGCGGTGCAGCCAGGCACGAAGGTCGCGGCCCCTGACGTCCTGTTCCGGAAGATCGAGGACGTCCAGGTGGCGGAGTGGCGCGAGCGGTTCGGGGCCGAGGTCGAGCCGGCCTAGGTTTGCTCAGCCAACCAGGCTTTGAGGCCCAGCGCCGCAGCGCGGCCGGTGGCGAAGCTGGCCTGCAGCAGATAGCCGCCGGTCGGCGCCTCCCAGTCCAGCATCTCGCCGGCGGCGAAGACGCCCGGGCGCGCCTTGACCATCAGGCGCGCGTCCAGGCCCTCGAACTTCAGCCCCCCGGCGCTGGAGATGGCGCGGTCCATGCCGGCGGTCCCGGTCAGGGTGACAGGAACGGCCTTGATCGCCTGCGCCAGGCCGACGGGGCTGCGGGCCAGGTCTGCGCCGAAGGCTTCGCGCAGCAGGCCGATCTCCACGGGCGAGAGCTTCAGCATCTTGCGCAGGCGGTTGGACAGACTGTCGCCGGCCCGGCCGCCGATGAGGCGAGAGGCCAGGTCGCCCCGGCGCATCTCCGGCCGCAAATCGATGAGGAGCTGCGCCTCGCCACCTTTAGCCAGGGCGCGGCGGATGTCGCCGGACAGGGCGTAGACTCCGCCGCCTTCCAGGCCATAGGCGGCCACCAGGGCCTCACCCCGGACGGTGTGGTCGCCGAAGGTCAGCGCCACCGCCTTGAGCGGCGCGCCGGCGAAGCGCGCGGCGAAGCCCGGGCTCCAGCCGGTCAGCACGCCCATATTGGCCGGGGCGAACGGGGCAAGGGGCGCGCCGGCCTCGGCCAGGGGGCCTGCCCAGGCCCCATTGGCGCCGAGCCTTGGCCAGCTCGCGCCGCCGAGCGCCAGCACCGTGGCGGCGGGGCGGGCCTCGACCTCGCCCGCGGGCGTGGCGAACCTCAGGGCCCCGTCGGCGCTCCAGCCGGTCCAGTCGTGGCGCAGATGAAAGCGAACCCCGGCGGCGTCCAGCCGTCCGAGCCAAGCCCGCAGCAGGGGCGAGGCCTTCAGGGCGCGGGGAAAGACCCGGCCGCTGGAGCCGACAAAGGTCTCCTGGCCCAGATCCTCGGCCCAGGCGCGGAGGGCTTGGGCGTCAAACGCCTCCACCGAAGCGCGCAGGTGCGCGGCAGCCTCGCCATAGCGGGCGATGAGGTCGTCCAGGGGTTCGGAATGGGTCAGGTTCAGCCCGCCCCGCCCGGCCATGAGAAAGCGCCGGCCGAGGCTGGGCATGCGCTCATAGACATCCACCGACCGGCCCTGGCCCGCCAGGGTCTCGGCGGCCATGAGACCGGCCGGCCCGCCGCCGATGACGGCGACGTCGCGCTTGGGCGCATTCATATCTAGAACCAGTTCAGGTCTGCGCGGGTCCCATCGACCTCGACGCCCTTGAGCCGGGCGCGGCCGTCCTGGCCAATGGAGACGATGGCGAAGGCGGCCGGGCCGCCGGGCTGGCCAGCCTCCCGCAGGGCCTCTTCCAGCGCCACAGCCTTCTCCTGGTCGGCATAGAATCGGTCGACGCCGACATCCAGGGTGACCGCGGTCTCGCGGGGGCGATCGTCTTCGGGAGGTTCGCCGCTGGCGGGGTCCCGCGGCGGGGTTGCGAATGCTTGGCGGCAGCTGGCGCTGCCGCGCACCGCCAGGGGGCCGTGACGCAGAGCGGCTTCGCGGCTCGCGCCGGCGCCCGTGACGCGGTGATGACCGTCCGCGGTTGGCGACAGGGCCACCCAGCTCTCGTCGCCGCCATAGTGGGCTTCCAGGTCCGGCGGGCAGTCCTGGCCCTGGGGCAGGGTCTCGACCAGTTGGAGGGCCGCATAGTGGCCGCTGAGCAGGCTGCGGGGATCGACCGCCTCCATGGTCAGCCGGACCTCCTGACCGCCGGCCCGGGCGCGATCCTCGCGCACCAGCAGGCCGATCAGGGCCAGGATCAGCAGGGCTGCGACGAGGCCGATGCGCAGGACCAGGGCCCGGGGGCTCGAAAACCGGTTCATGCCTTGGCCCTCCTGCGGCGTAGCAGGCCGCCGGCCGCCAGCGCCAGCACGGCGCAGCCGGCGAAGACGCCTGCGGCGGTCATCAGGCTGACGCCCAGATCCATCAGGATGGTGCTGACGGCGCCGATGGCGGCCAGCACGCCTGCGGCGGTGACGGCGCCGGCCCGGTCGTGGAGGCCAAGCGCGATGACGGCGCCCGACAGGATCAGCCAGGCCAGGCGGTGGATCAGGCCCAGGGACTCGTCGGCGAAGCCGGCTACGGCGAAGGCGAGCAGGGCGCCGGCAGCCATCCAGGCATAGATAACGCCGCCCGCCCGCAGCTCGCGCTCGCTGGCCCAGCGACTGGCGCCCGCGGCGATGGCGAAGGCCGCCGCCAGGGCGAGATAGGCTTCGGGCTTGATGTCCGGCGCGGCGAACAGCCAGCCGACGACCATGGCCGGACCGGCCAGATGGGCCAGGCTGCGGCTGCGCCAGGCGAGCGCCAGCAGCACCCCGGCTGGCGCGGCGATGGCGAGCCAGCGCAGCTGGAGGCCGAACAGGCCCTCAGGCCCTGCGAAGTCGCCCAGCGCGATCAGGGCCACCGAGGCGATGGCCGCAGCATTGGCGCGGCCGGCCAGGGCCAGCAGGGCCGCCGCCAGGCCCGCTCCCCGCAGGGCGGCCTGCGGATCGCCCGCCAGGTCGAAAATCTGCCCGGTCAGGCCGATGGCCCCGGCATAGATCAGCGCCGCCACCCCCAGCAGCACGTCGCGGACCAGGGGCCGGCCGCGCCAGGCGGCCCAGGCGGCGCCCGCACAGGTGGCCGCGAAGACGCTGAGGATCAGGGCGAAACGCGCCAGGCGGGGAATGACGTCCCAGTTGGCGGCGACGAAGGCGATGGCGGCGAGACCGGCCAGGATCGCCCCCATGACGGCCAGGGCGACCCCGGCGTCCATGCGGCGGGCCTCGGCCACGCTGGCGAGAATGGGTTGGCGGGATTCAGGCGCGACCAGACCCTGGTCGATCCAGCGATCGAGATCCCCGCTCAGCCGCGCCTTGTAGCCCGCCATACTGCGCTCCGGCCAAAGGGGAGGGCCCGGGCGATATCGCCCGGGCCCTCCGACTAGTGGAGGCGGTGTTCTGCCGCCTCTTCAGGCGAGATGTCCAGGAAGCCCGGCATCACGGCGTTGTAGGAGTCCACATTGTCGAGCTTCACGATGGCGTTGCGATGGCCTTCCCAGACCATGGACAGGGCGACGTAGAGCACGACGGCCAGACCAATATAGCCAATCCACCGATACTTGTGCAGCAGGCTGGCGATGTAGGTGGCGGCCACGCCCATCAGGGCGATGGAGAGGATCAGGCCGAAGACCAGGATGCCGGGATGCTCGCGGGCCGCGCCGGCCACGGCCAGCACATTGTCCAGCGACATGGACAGGTCGGCGATCAGGATCTGGATGAAGGCGGCGCGGAAGCTCTTGACCGGCCGGGCGGTGGGCTCGGTGGTGGGGTCGCCATCGAGCACGGCCTCGGCGTCGGCCTCGTCGTGGACGGCCTGCTCGCGCAGCTCCTTCCACATCTTCCAGCAGACCCACAGCAGCAGGAGGCCGCCGGCGAACAACAGGCCGATGATGCCGAGAAGCTGTGTGGTGATCAGCGCAAAGCCGATCCGCATGATCACGGCGGCGATCAGGCCGTAGAGGATGGCCTTCTTGCGCTGGTCGGCCGGCAGGGCGCCGGCGGCCAGGCCCACGGCGACGGCGTTGTCGCCGGCCAGGACGAGGTCGATCAAAAGGACCTGGAAGAGGGCGGTTAGGGCGGGGCCGTATTCGGCGAGCAATGACTCAAACATGGCCGCCTCAATGCGACAGGCTCAGGGCCGCCGCAACGCCTATTCTTAAGGTCGACTATAGAATCTTTATGGGGCGCGGCAGAGCGCGTTCCATATGGCTGAAATCCCGTTTTACCGCGTGAGAGGCGCTCATGTTCTAGGCGGGCTCAGGCTCTCGGGCAGGCGCCTCTGTCTCGGCGCCAGCCTCGGCCTCGTTCTCCGCCTTCTCCCGATGATGGGCGTAGGCGGTGGCGGCCACGGCGCCCGCCGCGGCGGCGGCGAGGGGCGCGGCCAGGCCCGGTCCACGGTCATCGTCACGGTCGAAATTGGATTCGCCGGCGCCATAGCCATAGGTCTGGAACCGGCGGCGACGCTGGGCCTGTTTTCGCGACGTGGCGTTGCGCGAGATGGCGGCCAGGATCAGGACGCCCGCCAGGACGGCCAGGGCCAGCAGAATGTTCCGGGTGGAGAACCCATCCTGATCGGCGGTGGCGTCACCGGCCGCCGTGCGGGCGGCCTCGACCGCCTGGTTAGCCATTTGGCCCGCCTGTTGCGCGGCCTGGCCCGCCTGCTCGGCGGCCTCGCCGGCGTCGGGCGGGGTGACCTCGCGATCCCAGAACTTGAACCGCTCCAGGAAGCTGAAGAGGCCGCCGGTCTTCGGCTCACCGGTCTTCGCCTCGGCCTCGGCGTCGACCGCGGCGCTGGGCGCCTGGGCGGTGGTCGGGGGCGCAGCCGGGGCCGGCGTTGGCGCGAGCTTGGGCTGGGGCGCCTTGGCGAGGGGGCCAGGCGCGGCGGGGGCGGGCGCTGGCGTCACGCTTTGGGCGACCTGGGGCGCAGCCGGCGTGACGGTGGGCGTTGGGGCCGGGCGAGGGGCGGGCGCGACGCGGGCGTCGGCGCTGTAGGCCCGGGCGCGCGTCTCCGTCGGGGCTGGGGCCCGGGCGGCGCTGGCTGCGCCATAGACGCGCTGGCGCTCGGCGGCATCCATGTCTTCGGGATTGGCCACCGGCCGCATGGTGGTGACGAGCATGCCGTCGGCGCTGCGGAATCTGACCACGGCTTCGTTGCGAGCCTGGGCCGACTCGAGGGGCGACTGGGACACCTCGCCCGGCGCGGGCGGCGGGCCGCCCATCAGGCCGGTTCCGTCGTCGGCCGCGCCCGGCGCCCCGCCCATCAGCGGCGGCGGGGGCGGCGGGGCTTCAGCGTAATAGTCGCTGTTCTGGGCCGAGGGACCCGAGGGGGCGCTGCAGCCAGCGACGGCGAGCAGGCCCGCGGTCGCTAGGAGTCCGAGGCCTTGCTCGCCAAGCGTCCGCCTGAAGATCCTGATCGCCATGGGACGTCCCCCGTACCCGTGCCCGACTTCGAGTGTCGCATCTATGGTTAACAACCAAACCACGACATAACAGTGAAATCAAAGCCGGGATCGGCTTAAGGGAACAAGCTTCGCCTTAGGGGCGAGGCCGGGCGGCCTCATAGAGGGCGATGGCGGCGGCGGCCGAGACGTTCAGGCTCTCGAATCCGCCAGGCATGGGGATCTTGGCCAGCACATCGCAATGCTCGGCCACCAGACGCCGGAGACCTGCGCCCTCCGAACCCATCACCAGCACGCTGGGGGCGCCGTCCATGGCCTGGTCGAGATTGACCTTGGCCTCGCCATCCAGCCCCACGGCGCGCCAGCCCATATCGGCCAGGGCGTCCAGGGCGCGGGAAAGGTTCACCACCCGAGCCACGGGGATCTTGTCCACCGCCCCCACGGCGGCCTTGGCCAGAGCGCCTGTCAGCTGCGGTGCGTTGCGATCCTGCAGGATGACCCCGACGCAGCCGAAGGCGGCGGCCGAACGCAGGATGGCGCCCACATTCTGCGGATCGGTCACCTGATCCAGCATCAACAGCACCGCGCCGGGCCTGGCCTCGAAGGACTCCAGATCTACGTCGGGCAGTTCGCCCGGGCGCAGGGCCACCCCCTGGTGAACGGCGCCGGGCAGCAGATTGCTCAGGCGCTGGGCGTCCGCCACCTCGATGGCGAAATCCGGAAAGCGCTTGGCCAGATCGGCGGCCCGCTCGGCGGTGGCGAGGATTCGCTCCGGAGGGGCTCTGAGCGGATTTTCGAGGGCCGCCAGCATGGCGTGCCAGCCCCAGATCCAGGCGGCTGAGGGGGCTTCGGCCCTTGTGGGGGAAGGGGTTTCACGCCCATTTCGACGCTTGTTTCGGGGCGCGTTGCGTTCCCGGATCGACGACACTATAAGACGCGCTCCATTTTGAGGCCGGGACAGGTCTCCGCCCGTTCCGGGGGTGTTGGCGATGCTTCTAGCAGAGGCCGCAACCCCGAGCGGAAGGAATTTGTTCAGGGCTCAGGACGGTTCCGAGCGCGCGGGGGAATGTCCCGAGTGGCAAAGGGGGCGGACTGTAAATCCGCTGGCGTTAGCCTTCGTAGGTTCGAGTCCTACTTCCCCCACCACGCCTCGGTTTAAAAAGGAGTATTGCGGCGCCCCCGCATCCTTCGGCGCGGGTATAGCACAATGGTAGTGCAGCAGCCTTCCAAGCTGAGGATGCGGGTTCGATTCCCGCTACCCGCTCCAATAACCGACACCTTTTACAGAGCGCCTCGCGCGCATCGCCGGCAGGACCCTGATGGCCAAAGAGAAGTTTGAACGCAATAAGCCGCATTGCAACATCGGCACGATTGGTCATGTTGACCATGGCAAGACGACGTTGACGGCGGCGATCACGATGACGCTGGCGAAGTCTGGCGGTGCGACGGCGAAGAAGTACGACGAGATCGATGCGGCGCCGGAAGAGAAGGCCCGCGGGATCACGATCAACACCGCGCAC